>NZ_JBHWMI010000034.1:0-11070 GCF_043423005.1 Qipengyuania sp.
GTTGTTATCGAACACCGTCTCGACCAGGACGAAGTCCACGCCCCCCTCGATCAGGGCGGCGCATTGTTCGCGATAGACGTCGACGATCGTGTCGAAATCGACCTCGCGGAAGCCCGGATCCTCGACATCGGGGGACAGCGAGAGGGTCTTGTTGGTCGGCCCGACCGCGCCAACCACGAAACGCGGCACCCCGTCCCGCGCGCTCGCCTCGCCCACCGCCTCGCGAACGATCCGGGCGGCGGCAACATTGATTTCGCGCACCAGGCCTTCCGCCCCGTAATCCGCCTGGCTGATGCGGTTGGCGTTGAAGGTGTTGGTGGCGAGGACGTGCGCGCCGGCGGCGATGTAGCTGTCGCAGATGGCGCGGATGACCTGCGGCTGGGTCAAATTGACGAGGTCGTTATTGCCCTTCTGGTCAGCCGCCAGCCCGGTATTGCCGCCATAGTCGGCAGGCGACAGCCCGGCGCGCTGGATCTCGGTGCCGTAGGGGCCGTCCTTGATCAGGATGGCTTGGGCGGCGGCGGCTTCGAACGCGTCTCTCTTGCTCATGCGGCGACCTTGGGGCGCAGGCCGAGCATGTGGCAGATCGCATAGCTCAGCTCGGCGCGGTTGAGGGTGTAGAAATGGAATTGCCGGACCCCGCCCGCATAGAGCCGGCGGCACAATTCGGCGGCGATGGTGGCGGAAACCAGCTGGCGCGCCTCGGGCCGTTCGTCGAGCCCCTCGAACAGCCCTTCCATCCAGTGCGGAATGGCAGTGCCGCACAGCCCGCTCATCTTGCGCACCGACGCGAAGCTCCTCACCGGCATGATGCCCGGCACGATCTCGCCCGCGATCCCGGCGGCGGCGGCACGGTCGCGAAACTCGAAGAAACATTCGGGTTCGAAGAAAAACTGGGTGATTGCGCGGGTGGCCCCGGCGTCGAACTTGCGCTTCAGATTGTCGAGATCGGCCTGATGATCGCGCGAATCCGGGTGCTTTTCCGGGTAGGCGGCGACCGAGATTTCGAAATCGGCGACCTTCTTCAGCCCGGCTATGAGCTCCGCGGCATTGGCATAGCCGCCGGGATGCGGGGCATAGCCTTGCGCCGCATCGGGCGAATCGCCGCGCAAAGCAACGATGTGGCGCACCCCTTCGGCCCAGTACTCGCGCGCGACCTGGTCGACCTCCTCGCGCGTCGCATCGACACAGGTGAGATGCGCGGCGACCGGCATCGCGGTTTCGCCGACGATGCGGCGCACCGCCGCATGGGTGCGCTCGCGGGTCGATCCGCCTGCGCCATAGGTCACCGAAACGAAGCGCGGGGCGAGCGGGGCGAGCGTCTGCACGCTGTCCCACAGGGTCTCGGCCATCCGGTCGTTCTTGGGCGGAAAGAATTCGAAGCTCACCTCGATATCGCCGCCGAGCCGGGCGAACATCGGACCTTCGAGCGCACGCTGCGCCTCGCGCATCTGGTCGAGCGTAGGGGTCACGAGACTTTCTTTCCCAGAGTAGCGGAAGGCGAAGCGGAAGCGGTCGCTGGCCGCGCTGCCAGCCAGACCTTGACCACCAGTTCCCCGCCATCGAGCGCAACCGGGGCGGCCGGCGCGAACCCGGCCGCGCAAAGGAGATCGTCCATCTGCTCGTCCGCGAAGCCCAGCCGGGCATGGGCATGGCGTTCGCGCAGTTCCTCGCGCTGATGCGCGGCGAAATCGACGATGGCGATCCGCCCGCCCGGCCGCATCACCCGCGCAGCCTCGGCCAGCACGGTGGCGGGCGTCTGCGCGAAATGCAGCACCTGATGGAACAGGACGGTATCGAAACTTTCATCCGCGAAAGGCAGTTCGGCAAAGTCGCCTTGCATCAGTTCGACCTGACCCGGCGGCAGATGCTGCAATTTCGCCCGGGCGACGCGGAGCATGGCAAGGCTCTTGTCGAGCGCCACGATATGGTCCGCGCGCATCGCGAACAGTTCGGCCATCCGCCCGGTGCCGGTGCCGGTGTCCAGCAGCCGGCCGAGCGGCCTTTCCCCCAGCGCGGAAGACAATGCCGCCTCGACCGATTCCTCGGACGAGTGCAGCCGCCGCAGCTCGTCCCAGTCATGCGCATGATCGGCGAAATAGGTTTCCGCTTGGCTTTCCCGCCAGGCCCGGATTTCCGCAAGCTTAAGCCGGTCGGCCTCGCACTGGTCGGCAAAGGCGTCGTCGACCGATTCGGCCCGGGCGAGCAGTGCCGCCACCTCGGGGCCGAGCGAGCCGTGGCTGGTGGCGGTCCGCAGGAAGATCCAGCTGCCTTCGCGGCGACGTTCCGCCAAGCCCGCATCGCACAGGATGCCCACATGACGTGAGACGCGCGGCTGGCTCTGCCCAAGCGCCTGCGCGAGTTCGCCGACCGACAGCTCCATTTCCCCAAGCAGCCGCAGGACCCGCAAGCGGGTAAGGTCGGCAAGGGCGCGGAAGAGCATCTCGGTACGCACGGGCAGCCGCATATAAAGACATTTTTATATCTGTAAACGGAGATTGAACACTCGATCCGCCGCATGGCCGCGATCGTGGTTACCTCGCGTTAACCATTTTCTCCCAGGATTCTCGTGACCGCGGCGGGATGGGCCCGCCCGGCATTCAGCGCCGCGCCTGATCGGCGCCGTGGGTACGAGGGAGGTTCCGCCATGCAGATCGCCGCCCCCGGTGCATCGCCGGCCGCCCTTGTCTGCAGGCCAGCGCCATGATGCGCACCTTCCATTCGCCCGAATGCGAGCGGCTGGTGAGCGACCTGCTGGCGCATATGTCGCTGCCGGAAAAGGCCGGCCAGCTGGGCGTCTATCACGTCAAGTCCCAGGCGGGCCATTCCGCCAGCGATGCGCTGGTCCGCGAACTGGCCGACGGGCGCGTCGGCACGGTCCGGGGGATCACCTCGCTCGAACAGGCCGATGCCCTGCAGCAGATCGCGACCGAGCGTTCGCGCCTCGGCATCCCGCTGTTGTTCGCGGACGAGACCGATACCGGGTTCGACACCCTGCTGCCCACCCATTTCGCCGCTGCCTGCAGCTGGGACCTCGACGCCATCGCCGAGGGCGAGGGAATGGTGGCTGACGAAGCGGCGCTTCACGGCCTCAACTGGTCGCTGTCGCCGGAAATCTATTTCACCGATGCGGCCGGTCCCGATGTGTCCAAGTCGCTCGGCAACGACATCCATCTGGCGGCGCAGATCGCCGCGGCGCGGGTGCGCGGCCTGCAAGGTGCAGGCGCGGCGCAATCGGGTATCCTCGCCACGCTTGACCTTGCCGGACTGCTTTTGCGCGAACAGGCCCGCGCCCGGCGCAAGGCGAGCGACGGCCTTGCCCTTGCCAGCGACCTGCTGCGGACCGGCGACCTCGGTGTCATCGCGTTCGACCGCCTGTCGGGCGGGGCGCGGATGGCGATGGACACGGCCTTTGCCTTCCTGCGCGGGCCGGGCGGCTTTTCGGGCATCATCCTGTCGGAATGGGAACGCCTGGCAGCCAATGCCGAAGGCGCGGTCGGCGGGATGACCTTCGAGGACCTCTCGGTCGATGCGCTGATCAGCGCGGTGCAGGCCGGGCATATCGCCAAGGCCCGGCTCGACGATGCGGTCGCCCGGATCCTGCGGGCGAAATATGCGCTGGGCCTGTTCGGGCGCGCGCTGGGCGTGGACGAACCGCGCGGAACCCGCAGCGGCGCCACCACGGCGGCCCACCGCGAGCGGGCGATGGTGCTGGCGCGCCGGTCACCGGTGCTGCTGCGCAATCACCCCGCCCTCCTTCCGCTCGGCCCCGATGCGGGCGACATCCTTGTCGTGGGCAGCGCCGCCGGGGACCGGACGAGCGCCCTTGCCGGCCGACCCGGGCGGGCGGTGAGCATTATCGACGGGCTGGAACAATTGGGCGTGGCGCACAAATACGTCGCCGGTCTGGCGCTGCGCGGCGAGGATACCGGTCTCGACAGCATGGTCGAGGCCGACCGCATCGCCATCGCCATGGCCAGCGAGGCGGCGCGGCGGTCCAATACCGTGGTGCTGGTCGTGGGGGAAAGCGGCCGGCCGGGCGAACTGGGCGAGGCGCAGGCCGCGCTGTTGCAGGCGCTGTACAGGGCGAACCCGCGGTTGGTCCTCGTCACCACCGGCACCCTCCCGGTTGACCCGTGGATCGGCGAAGGACCGCTGCCTTGCGTGCTCCACGCCGGCCAGCTCGGCACCATGAGCGGGGCGGCCATCGCCGAAGTGCTGACCGGAGCATCGGCGCCGGGCGGCAAGTTGCCGCTGACAATGCCGGACGCAGGGGAGCGGCCCGGCCTGCCGTTCGGCTATGGCCTGAGCTACGGCGAATTCGAATTGTCGGACTTCGCAGTGCCGACCTATGGCCGCGAGGCGATGGCGACCGCACGGCTGCACAATGTCGGCCGCTTTACCGGGACCGAGACGGTCCAGCTCTACCTTGCCCGCGACGATGACGACGGCGCGGAAGGGCGGACTGCCAGCCGCCTCGCCGCATTCCGCAAGGTGACGCTGAACCCTGGCGAAAGCGCCGAGGTTCAGTTCACCATCGATGCGCCGATGATCGGCCGCTTCGACGAGGACGGACGTTTCGCGATCACGCCCGGCAACTACCGGCTGGCGATCGGGCTCAACAGTGCGGCGACCCTGGCTACCCGCTTCGAGGTGACGACGGAACTTGCCCGGGCGCTGGCGGGCCTCTCGCCCACCGTCACCCCGTTCCGCCGCCGCGCCTGAGGACTACACCTTCGCGTCGCGCTTGACGGTGATCACCTGCGGATAGGTGAATTCCTTCAGCCCCTCGATCCCGTATTCCGCGCCGATGCCCGACTGCTTGTGCCCGCCGAACGGCGCCAGCGGGGAAATGTGCAGGTATTCGTTGATCCACACCGTCCCAGTCTCGAGCTGTTCGGCGATCTCCACCGCCTTGTCGGTATCCTTGCTCCATACCGCGCCGGCAAGGCCGTATTCGGAAGCATTGGCGCGCTCGATCGCTTCGTCGATGGTCGCAAACTTCATCAAAGGCATGACCGGACCGAACTGCTCTTCTGCCACGATCCGCGCATCTTCGGGCGGATTGTCGAGGATGGTGATCGGCACGTAATAGCCGGTGCCGGAAGGATCGACGTCCCCGCCGGTGAGGAACTTGTAGCCCTTGTCCCTGGCGTCCTCGATCAGCTCGCACACCCGCTCGAACTGCTTGCGGTTCTGGATCGGGCCGACGCCGGTGCCCTGCTGGCTGCCATCGCCGACCTTCACCTGGCGCGCATAGTCGGCAATCGCCTTCGACAGATCGTCGTAGATGTCCTCGTGAATATAGATGCGCTTGGCCGCAACGCAGATCTGCCCGGCATTGGAAAAGCTCGACCAGAACAGCTGCTCGGCCACCTTCTCGACATCGGCATCGGGCAGCACGATCGAGGCATCGTTGCCGCCCAGCTCCAGCGTGATGCGCTTGAGGTCGGCGCTGGCGCCCTCCATGATCTTCTTCCCCGTCACGGTGGAGCCGGTGAAGGTGATCTTGTCGATATCGGGGTGCTGCGTGATCAGCGGGCCGAGGCTGTCCTCTCCTGTGATGATGTTGACCGTGCCCGCCGGCACCACGTCCTTGATCAGCTCGGCGATCCTGAGCGTGGTGAGCGGCGTAAAGGGCGAGGGCTTGAGGACGATGGTGCAACCCGCGATCAGGGCGGGGACGATCTTCTGCACCGCCATCATCACCGGGAAGTTCCACGGCACGATTCCGCCGACGACGCCCACCGGCACCCGCCGCGTGCGGCTGAGGCGGGTCTCGTCGTCCTGATTGATGACATCGTCCAGCGTCAGGCCCGCCTGCGCCTTGCACAGCCCCGCCGCCCCGAGGATCTCCATCTGCGCCTGCTGATGGGGCTTGCCCTGTTCGCTGGTCAGCAGCCGATAAAGTTCATCAGCATTGCTCTTGATGGCATCGGCGATGGCAAGGACGACCTTCTGTCGCTCCGCCGGAGCGGTCTTGCGCCAGCTCTTGAACGCCTCGCGCGCGGCGGCGACTGCCTGATCGAGCTCAGCCTTGCCGCAGGCCGGCACGCGGGCGATCACCTCCTCGTTCGCCGGGTTGACGACCTCGAGCGTATCCTGCGTCGTGACCAGCTTGCCCCCGATGAGGTTGGCATAGGTCTTGAGGCCGGCCCGGTCGGCCTGCCCGCTCTCGCTGGTGAGGGTGGTGGTCATTGTCGCGCTCTCCGTTTCGATTTGCCACCTTGTAGGGGTTCGCACAGCCCGGTTCAATGCGCCTGCGAGCCCGGTCGAAGCCCCTTTGCGGCAAACGATGTTGCGCAAAGCCGGTCAGTAAATATGCGGATCGTGCCGGATGGCTCTTTTCTTGTCGCGGAATTACAATATGAGAGGGCGGGAAAGGGTCGGGGGACAATGATCAAGCCGCGTATCGTGATCGCTCTGTGCAGCGTGGCCCTGTGCGCGGCCTGTGCCGGGCGCGGCGCGATCGACAGCGCGCAGCCGGCGATCGCGGTGCCGGAGGCTTGGCAGGCGGGCGAACCCGGCGAACCGCTCGACGTGGAACGCTACTGGGATGCGCTCGGCGATCCGCTGCTGTCCTCGTTCGTGGCGCAGGCGGCGGCGCAGAACCGCGATCTTGCCGTGGCGACCGCGCGGCTGGCGCAGGCCCGCGGCGGGCTGCGGCAGGCCCGCGCGGGGTATCTGCCCAGCATCTACAGCAATGCCGGCATCGGGCGCGACGTGGGCGACCGGGCGGCGGACGATTTTTCCTTCTCCATCGGCGGCGATGTGCGCTGGGAGGCGGATCTGTTCGGCCGGGTGGGGTATGACGTCGCCGCATCGCGCGCCGGTCTGGCGGCGGCGGGGTACGGCCTCGGCGACGTGCAGCGCCTGATCGTCGGGCAGGTGGCGCAGATCACGGTGTCGGCCCGCGCCCTTGCGGTGCAGCTCGCGATCGCGCGGCAGACGCTCGCCGTACAGGAGGACAACCTCCAGATCGCGGTATGGCGGCGCGAGGCGGGGCTGGTCTCCAGCCTCGATGTCGAACAGGCCCGTGCCCAGCGTGCCCAGACAGCCGCGACGATCCCGGCGCTCGAGAGCGATCTTGCCGCCAGCGCCAATACCATTTCCACCCTGATCGGCGAACCTCCGGGCCGGGTGCTCGCACTGCTGGAAGCCGAGGCGGCACCGATCCCCGCCCCGCCCACCGCCTTCGCACGCGAGATACCCGCCGCGGTGCTCCGCCGCCGGCCCGACGTGCGCCAGGCCGAAGCCTTCCTGATCGCGGACACGGCCCGTATCGGCCTTGCGCGCGCGCAGCTGCTCCCGCTGGTCCAGCTTACCGGCAACATCAACACCGCCTCGTTCGGGCTCGGCGGATTGTTCGATGCCATCACCGGCAACCTGTTCGCCGGGTTGAGCCAGCTGATCTTCGATGGCGGACGCCTTGCCGCCCAGGTGGATATCGCCGAAGCCGTCGCCCAGGGCTCGCTAGCCGGCTACGAACAGACGATCCTTGTCGCGCTCGAAGAGGTCGACACCGCCGGCGCGGAACTGGTCGCCGCGCGCCAGCGGGTCGCGCTGTTCGACGAGGCGCGCGATGCCGCGGATACCGCTGCTCTGCTCGCGCGCAGCCAGTATCAGGCCGGGCTGATCGATTTCCAGACCCTGCTGACGGCCGAAAACCAGCTGCTCTCTGCCCGCAACGCCTATGCCGCCGCCGAGGCGGAGCGCGCCAATGCCTTCATCCGGCTGACCCAGGCGCTGGGTGGCGGGTGGAGCCCGACGGACATCGACTTTCTGGTCAATCCCCCACCGATCATCCTCACCGCCGATACGGAAGCTTCCCGATGAACGATGCCGCCACCCCCTCGATCCGCGAGGAGGACACGATCGAAGATTTCCTCGGCACCAAGCCGCGCCCGCGGTGGAAGCGGACGATGAAGTTCTGGCTGCCGGCGCTGATCCTCCTGGGGCTGGCGCTGCTGATCGCCCGCTGCGCGGCGGGGGACGAAGGCCCGAAATACATCACCGAAACGGTCGCCAGCCGCTCGCTCGACCTGACGATTTCGGCCACCGGCAATCTGCGCCCGACCAACCAGGTCGAGGTGGGGTCCGAGGTATCCGGCCGGATCGACCGCGTGCTGGTCGATGTGAATGACCGGGTGGCGCAGGGCCAGGTGCTGGCGATCATCAATACCGACACCATTCGCGATCAGATCACCCAGGGCCAGGCCAGCGTCAACGCCGCCCGCGCACAGGTGGCACAGGCGCGCGCCACGCTCGACGTCGACCAGGCGCAGCTGCGCCGGCTGCGCGACGTGTTCCGGGCCTCGGGCGGCCGCGTGCCGAGCCAGGTCGAACTGGAACAGGCCGAAGCTGCCGTGCGCCGCGATACCGCCGCCGTCGCCTCGGCCGAATCGAACGTCCGTGCGGCGCAGGCCCAGCTCGATACCGCGGTGACCCAGCAGGGCCGGGCGGTGATCCGCTCGCCCGTCTCGGGCATCGTGCTGGCCCGCCAGGTCGAGCCGGGGCAGACCGTCGCGGCGAGCTTCAACACGCCCACCTTGTTCATCATCGCCGAGGATCTGTCCGCGATGCAGCTGCGGGTGAAGGTCGACGAAGCCGATGTCGGGCAGGTCAACGAAGGGCAGCGGGCGAGTTTCACCGTCGATGCCTATCCCGGGCGCCGCTTCCCCGCGCTGGTCGAACGGGTCGATCAGGCCAGCACCAACACCGCCCAGCAATCGGGCGCCACTGCCGCCGCGGCGGGCGCCGAAACCTCGGTGGTCAGCTACGAGGCGCGGCTCTCGGTCGCCAATCCCGACGGCCTGCTGCGTCCGGGGATGACAGCCACCGCGACGATCGCAACCGAGAAGACCGGCGAGCAGCTGCTCGTCCCCAACAGCGCGCTGCGCTTCGAGCCCGACGCGCCCGAAGAAGAAGAGGGCGGCGTCCTCAACCCCGAGATCGGCCTTGGCAGGAACGAGCAGCAAGCGACCATCGGCGAAGGCAGCCGCCAGCAGATCTACGTGCTGATGGCAGACGGCACGCTCGAACCGATGGAGGTCATCACCGGCAAGAGCGACGGGCGGGTCACCGCAGTGCGTTCGGCCGAACTGAAGGCCGGCATGAAGGTCGTGGTCGGAGTGGAGGCCGCCGCCCAGTGAGCGCGGCCCCGCTGATCGAACTTGAAGGCATTACCAAGACCTTCGGCGAAGGGGCGGCGGCGTTCCAGGCGTTGAAGGGCGTCGACCTGACGATCGAGGAAGGCGATTTCGTCGCCGTGATGGGGCCGTCGGGTTCGGGCAAGTCGACCACCATGAACATTCTCGGCTGTCTCGATGTGCCGAGCAGCGGACGGTTCCGGTTCCGGGGGGTCGAGGTCCAGGCGCTCGACCGCGACCAGCGCAGCCTGCTGCGGCGGCGCTATCTCGGCTTCGTCTTCCAGGGGTTCAATCTCCTCGCCCGCACCAGCGCGGTGGAGAATGTCGAACTGCCGCTGCTCTATCGTGGCGAAACCGCCAAGTCCCGCCGTGCCGCGGCGCTGCGCTCGCTCGACAAGGTGGGACTGGTGCCGTGGGCCGACCATACCCCGGCCGAGCTTTCCGGCGGCCAGCAGCAGCGCGTGGCGCTCGCCCGGGCGCTGGTCTTCGATCCGCCGCTTCTCCTGATGGACGAGCCGCTCGGCGCGCTCGACAAGAAGCTGCGCGAATGGCTGCAACTGGAGATCAAGCGCATCCACCGCGAGCTCGGCACCACCTTCGTCTACGTCACGCACGACCAGGAGGAGGCGCTGGTGCTCTCCGACCGCATCGCCGTCTTCAACGGCGGCCGTATCGAGCAGATCGGCACCGGCCGCGAGCTCTACGACCATCCGGCGACGCTCTTCGTCGGCCGTTTCATCGGCGAATCCACGGTGCTGCGCGGCATGGCCGACGTTTCGGGCGGCGACACGGTGATGGCCATAGGCGACCAGAAGGTCGTGGCGCATGGCCGCCTTCCGGGCGACGCCCGGCCCGTCATCCTGCTCCGGCCCGAGCGCGTGGGGCTGAAGCGCCCCGGAGCCGACGCCGTCGCCGGCGAGAACCGCCTGTCCGGCACGGTTTCGGAGGCGATCTATCTCGGCTCCGGCTCGAAATACGAGGCGCGGCTGACGGACGGCACGGTCGCCGTCGTGCGAAGCCCGCTCGGCGTGCCCGATTTCTCGATCGGCGATGCCGTGGACATCGCCTTTTCGCCCGCCGATCTCATCCTTCTTCCCGACGACGCCAGCGCCGACATGACGCTGACCTGAACCGAAAGCACATCCCATGGACGTCAAGACCAACGGCAACATCTCCTTCTGGTATGCCGATATCGGCGGCATTCCGCAGAGGCGCCCGGCCCTTCCCGGCGACCGCGAGGCCGATGTCTGCATCATCGGCGCCGGCTTCACCGGCCTTTGGACCGCCTACTACCTGAAGAAGGCCGATCCTTCCCTTAACATCGTCGTCGTCGAGCGCGAATTCGCCGGCTTCGGCGCCTCGGGACGCAACGGCGGGTGGCTTTCCGGCGGCTTCGGCTGGTCGCGGGAGAAGTACCTCAAGACCTCGAGCCGCGGCGCCGTCATCGACATGCAGCGCGCCATGGCCGGCACGGTGGACGAGGTGATCCGCGTCACGGAGGCGGAAGGCATCGACGCCGACATCCTGCGCGTCGACAACCTCACCGTCGCCACCAACCGGCCGCAGCTCGACCGGGCCCGCGAGGAATACCAATTCTATCTCGACTGGCAGATGCCGGCCGAGAGGATCGAGATGCTTTCGGCCGAGGAAGCGGCAAAGCGCATCCGCATCGCCGACGTGAAGGGCGCCTTCGTCATCCGGAACATGGCCCGCGTGCAGCCGGCCAAGCTGGTGCGCGGCCTCGCCCGGGTGGTGGAGAACCTCGGCGTTGCGATCTTCGAGGGCACCTCCGTCACCGGCTTCGAGAAGGGCCGCGTTGCGACCGACCGCGGCACCGTTCGGGCGACGATCATCATCCGCGCCACGGAAGGGTTCACCGCCGGGTTCCCCGGCGAGGAGCGCACCTGGCTGCCGCTCACTA
>NZ_JBHWMI010000056.1:0-4022 GCF_043423005.1 Qipengyuania sp.
TTAGTCTACAACACCGATACCAGCAGCTATATCACGCTCGACGATCTTGCCGCGATGGTCCGCGCCAATGTCGATTTCAAGGTGGTCGACGCCAAGAGCGGCGAGGACATTACCCATTCGATCCTCACCCAGATCATCGTCGAGGCCGAAGCCAGCGGCAGCTCGCAGATGCTCCCGGTCAGCTTCCTGCGCGACCTTATCGGCATGTACGGCAATTCGATGCAGGCGATGATGCCGACCTATCTCGAGGCGAGCATGAACGCCTTCCGCAGCAATCGCGAGCAGTTGCAGCAGGCCTTTCACAAGGGAATGGGCGCCAATCCCTTTGCGACGATCGCGGAAACCAACCTGCGGATGATGCGCAGGGCCGCCGAAGCCTTCATGCCCGCCGGCGCGGCCAAGCCGTCCGCAGGCGATCCTGCGGCGGGCGAAACCGCTTCGCCCGATGCGCTCGATGAAATGCGCGCGCAGCTCGCGGCGATGCAGAAGAAGCTCGACGAGCTTGGCAAATAGCGCCATCGGCCCGCGCATCCCGGCCGCCCGGCCGTCATAGCATACAGGAACACCCAACGTGGCCCAGATCCGCCATGCGCTGAACGTCAAGCGCGCCGACGATTTCGCTGCCTGGTATCAGGAGGTCATTTCGGCTGCGGAAATGGCCGAGGAAAGCGGCGTGCGCGGCTGCATGGTTATCCGTCCATGGGGCTTCGGGATCTGGGAGCGGATGCAGCGCCTGCTCGACGACCGGATCAAGGCCACCGGCCACGAAAACGCCTATTTCCCGATCTTCATCCCGCTGTCGAACTTCGCGCGCGAGGCCGAGCATGTCGAAGGCTTCGCCAAGGAAATGGCGGTGGTCACCCATCACCGGCTGATCGCCGGCAAGGATGGCGGGCTGATGCCCGACCCCGAGGCGAAGCTGGAAGAACCGCTGGTGGTGCGCCCCACCAGCGAGACGATCATCGGCGATGCGATGGCGCGCTGGGTGCAAAGCTGGCGCGACCTGCCGCTGAAGCTCAACCAGTGGGCCAACGTGGTGCGCTGGGAAATGCGCACCCGGATGTTCCTGCGCACCAGCGAGTTCCTGTGGCAGGAAGGGCATACCGCGCACGCCGATGCCGAGGAGGCCAAGGCGCACACCCTCACCATGCTGGAAGTTTACCGCGCCTTTGCCGACGAGGATCTGAGCCTCGCCGTGATTGCCGGCGAAAAGCCCGAGAACGAGCGCTTTCCCGGCGCGGTCGAAACCTGGTCGATCGAGGCGATGATGCAGGACGGCAAGGCGTTGCAGGCGGGGACCAGCCATTACCTCGGCACGAATTTCAGCAAGGCGAGCGGGATCAAGTATCAGGACCGCGAAGGTGGCGAGACGCTGGCGCATACGACAAGCTGGGGCGTCTCCACCCGCATGGTCGGCGGTGTGATCATGACCCATGGCGACGATGACGGGTTGCGGCTGCCGCCCCGCATCGCGCCTCAGCAGGTCGTCATCCTGCCCATGCTGCGTGACGGTCCCGAAGATGCCCCCTTGCTCGCTTATTGCGAGGAACTGCGGGCTGCGCTGGCGGCGCAGGCGGCGCTGGGCGAGAAGGTTCGCGTGCTACTCGACAGCCGCCCCGGCAAGGCCGCGGCCAAGCGCTGGGACTGGGTGCGCAAGGGCGCCCCGGCGATCGTCGAGGTGGGCGGGCGCGACATGGACAACGGGGTCGTCTCGCTCTTGCGGCGTGACCGGCTGTGGGACGAGGCAAGTGGCAAGCCCGCCTTCCAGACGCCGTCGCGGGATGAAGCGACGGCGGCCATCCCCGGCATACTCGAGGATATGCAGGCGGTCCTGCTGGACGAGGCGCGCGCCCGGCGCGATGCCAACATCACCCGCGAAGTGGCCGATTTCGCCGAGGTCGAACGGCATTTCACCGCCTCGCGCTATCCCGGCTGGCTCGAGGTGCAATGGTCCCGCCCGACCGGTGCAGCGCTCGATCAGGTGGTCGAGCGGTTGAAGGCGCACAAGCTGACCATCCGCAACGTGCCGCAGGATGCCTCGCCTGCCGATGGCGCGTGCCTGTTCACCGGCGAGCCCGCGGTCGAACGTATCCTCCTTGCCAAGGCCTATTGAAGGCGACGGCGGGGCAGCGAGAGGATGACAGGGAAGGCGGGGCACCCCATATGTCCCGCCATGACAAGACAAGACAAGCAGCGGCAGCCGCAGGGACTGCCGAGCAACGAACAGATCATCGAATTCATTCAGACTTCTCCCACCCCCGCCGGCAAGCGCGAAATCGCCAAGGCCTTCGGCATCAAGGGGCAGGAGAAGATCGCTCTCAAGAAGCGCCTCAAGGACATGGCCGAGGAAGGCCTGATCGACGGCAAGCGGACCGCCTATCACCGCATGGGCGGCGTGCCCAAGGTGACGGTGCTCAAGGTCGTCGAGATCGACGATGGCGAGGCCATTGCAGTTCCGGAAAGCTGGGAGGCCGACGAGGCGGGCGAACCCCCTCGGCTGATCGTTCGCGAAAGCAAGAAGGTAGCGGCGCTCAAACGCGGTGACCGCGTCCTTGCTCGGACCGAGGAAGGCGCGCGCGGATGGATCGCGCAGCCGATCAAGAAGCTTCCCGCCCGCACCGAAGGGTTGATGGGCGTCGTCGAGATGGATGGCGCGGGCAAGGCCTGGCTGGCCCCGGTCGACAAGCGGGTGCGCAATTCATCGCCCATCGCCGACCTCGGCGGGGCTGAGGAAGGCGACCTCGTGCTGGCCGAACGCGCCGGCAAGTCCGCCCGTGCGGCAGTCAAGGTGGTGGAGGTGATCGGCGATCCGCTGGCGCCGAAGAGCTTCAGCCTGATCGCCATCGCCAAGCATGGCATCCCCCACATCTTTCCCGGCGAGGCGCTGGCCGAAGCCCAGCGCGCGGCAGACCTGAAACTGGGGACAGACAGGCGCGAGGATCTGCGCGAGGTGCCGATCGTCGCGATCGACCCTGCCGACGCGCGCGATCACGACGATGCGATCTGGGCCGAGCCCGATGGCAAGGGCGGCTACCGGGCGATCGTCGCCATTGCCGATGTCAGCCATTATGTCCGCCCCGGCGGCGCGCTCGACCGCGAGGCAAGGAAGCGCGGCAATTCGGTCTATTTCCCGGATCGCGTCGTTCCGATGCTACCGGAAATTCTCAGCGCCGACATCTGCTCGCTGGTCGAAGGCGAGGACCGGGCGGCGATGGCCTGCCATCTCAACATTTCGCCTGAAGGCAAGGTCACCGAATGGCGCTTCACCCGCGCAGTCGTGCGGCTGGCCGCGAACATCGCCTATGAGGATGCGCAGCAGGCGGTGGACGATGGAACTGCAGACCAGACCCTGCAGAACCTGTGGGGCGCATGGAAGCTGCTGCTCGCCGCCCGCGAGGCGCGCGATCCGCTTGATCTCGAACTGCCCGAACGGCAGGTGAAACTCGACGACGAGGGCAAGATCGCCGAGATTGCGATCCGCGAACGGCTCGACGCGCACCGCGTGGTGGAGGATTTCATGATCGCCGCCAATGTCGCCGCGGCCAAGGCGCTGGAGGCCAAGAGCGCGCCGGTGGTCTACCGGGTCCACGAGACGCCGAGCCGCGAGAAACTGCTGACCTTCCGGGATTACCTGCAATCGCAGGGGCGCAAGTTCGCGATGGGACAGGTCATCACCCCCGGCCTGTTCAATCGCCTGATCAAGGACATCGCCGACCCGGCGGAAAAAGCCCTGATCATGGAAGCGGTGCTGCGCAGCCAGACGCAGGCCTATTACGGCCCTGCCAATGCCGGGCATTTCGGCCTTGCGCTCGGCAGCTACGCCCACTTCACCTCGCCCATCCGCCGCTATGCGGATCTTACCGTGCATCGCGCGCTGATCGCGGGTCTCGGCCTCGGCAAGGATGGGCAGACGGATGATGAAGTGGCAGAGCTTGCCGGGATCGCCGAACACATCTCGATGACCGAGCGCCGCTCGATGCTCGCCGAGCGCGACTCGAAGGATCGCTTCATCGCCGCACAGG
>NZ_JBHWMI010000094.1:0-5324 GCF_043423005.1 Qipengyuania sp.
GGGTCCCGTCGGCCCAGCTGACCCCGCCCACCCCCGGCACGGCGGCAACGGCCCGCGCCGCCCGTACGCGGGTTTCATCGTCCAGCCCCTCGCCGCCCGTCAGCAGCGGATGGCGGGTGGGTGACCCGAAGCGGGTGACGAAGCGCGCCTTGATCGGGCCCGCGCCGACGGCAGCAAGGGCGGCGGCGCTTTCGCGCTCCAGCTGCGATGCCAGCTCGTCCCCGCCGGCCCGCGCGACGCCATAGCCGGTCCCCGCGACGAGGACCGCGCCAGCGGCAAGTGCGAGCGGGGGACGGATGGCCATGGGAGGGCTGTTAGCTAGCGGACATCGTCTTGCAAAGGCGTGGCCGGTGTCTCCGCCCGCGCCGCGCCGCCCTTTCGGCCCAGGAGCAGGCGGTCCTCCGGCCCGAACCCCCGGGTCCAGATGACGAAGCCGTAAACCGCCAGGATCGCCGGCACACCCAGCGCAAGCTCGGCCCATTCGGGGAGAAAGGTCGCCAGCCATCCCACCAGCACCGCGGGAGCAACGGCATAGACCAGCGGCCAGCGGAAGATGTTGATCGGATGGCCGAGAAAGCGCGACAGCATGCGCGCCTTGATGAAGCTGGCCATGCCGAGGGCGAGCGCAAGGGCAAGCGCCGCCGCGGCGGCCTTGAATGGCTCGTCATAGCCCAGCCGGTCGACCAGCAGAATCAGCCCGGCCGTCAACCCCGCCTGCACCGCGATGGTGGCGATCGAAACCCACAGGTTGCGCACCCGCGCGACATAGACCAGCACGGCTTCGGATATGACCGCCGTGGCCGCGACGACCTCGGCGGCGAGCAGGATCGCCAGCGCCCCGGTCCCGCCGACGAAGGCCGGCCCCACCAGCCCCATCACCGCTTCGCCCGGAATGCCCAGCGCCAGCGCGATACCGGCCTGCATGGCGACGATCCAGAAACCCACCTGGCACACCTGCCGCGCGATCGCCGCATGATCGCCGGTCTTGAGGTTGCGGGTGATGACGGGGCCGAGGATGGGTTCGAAACTGGTTTTGAGCTTCTGCGGCAGGCTGGCGACCTGCTGGGCGATGTAATAGACCCCCACCGCCGATGGCGCGGCAAACAGGCCGAGGATGAAAATGTCGATCCGCCGGGTCCCCCATTCGATCGCATCGGCGGTGGCCAGCGGCAGCGCCTGCACCCCGATGCGCGCCATTTTCACGGGATGCGGCCGCCATCCCGACGGGGCGCCGTAACTGCGCACAAAAGGCCACAGCGCCGCCGCCAGCCCGGCGTAGATCGAGGCGAGATAGGCCATTTCGAGCCCCGATTGGGGAATGACGAAATAGAACGCGCCGGCCAGGATCGAGATGGTCCACGGCTCCACCACCGCACGCGCCCGCACGGTGGTGGCGATGTCATAACGATAGGCTTGCGCCGCCAGCACGATCTCGGTCAGGGCGTATCCGGGTATGGCAAGGACGATCAGCTGATCGAGCGCGGTGTATTGGCCGCTGGGGAAGAGCGGGGCGGGGAACAAATAAAGTATGCCCGCTGCCAGCAGGCTTGCCAGCAGGGCCAGCAGCATCCCGTCATAGACGAGGTTGGCCGGCGGACCTTCGCCCTCGCCGGCGCTCAGCCGCTGGGCGAGGCCGCGCTTTTCCCCCAGCGCGCAGACCAGCGCGACCAGTTCGACCACCACCAGCGCCGAGGCGAAAGTGCCGAGCGCTGCGCTGCCGTAGAGCCGGCCGGCGATGAACAGGAACGGCAGGCGGGCCAGCAGGCGGAGCAGGAAGCCGAGAAAGTTCTGCTGCCCTCCCTTCGCCAGCACCGCCAGATCGTCATCGGCGCTGGCCGTGGTCACCCCGGCGCCCCCTGCTCCGCGCGCAGGGGCCGGGCGAGCAGATCTTGAACCACCTCGCGGGCGGGCTGCCCGCCGAGGAGGCTGTAGACCGCGTTGACGATCGGCATCGCGACACCGTGGCGCGCGGCAAGCTCCACCAGGACCGGCGCGGTAAAGGCGCCTTCTGCCACCGTGCGCCGATCGGCCATCAGTTCGGCGGCGCTGCGTCCTTCGCCGAGCGCCTTGCCGAGCGAGAAATTGCGGCTGGCGGTGGACGAGCACGTCAACACCAGATCGCCGAGGCCGCACAGCCCGGCCAGCGTCTCGGCCCGCGCGCCGAGGGTCTCGCCGAAACGCAGCATTTCGGCATAGCCGCGGGCGATCAAGGCGGCGCGGGCGTTCTGCCCCAGCGCCAGCCCGTCGACCACGCCGCAGGCGATGGCGAGGACGTTCTTCACCGCCCCGCCGATCTCCGCCCCGGTCACATCGTCGCTGTAATAGGGGCGAAAGGCGGTCCGCGCGATCACCGGGGCCAGCACATCCCATTGCGCTTCCCCGCCCGAGCAGGCGAGGGTAACGGCGGTGGGGAGGCCGGCGGCGACTTCATGGGCAAAGGTCGGGCCGGACAGCACCGCCAGCGCGCTGCCGGGTGCGGCATCGCGGGCGACATGGTTCATCAGCCGCCCGCTGCCTGCCTCGATCCCCTTGGAACACAGCACCAGATGCGCCGGATGCCGCGGCATTGCCTCCAGCACGCTGGCGGTATGCTGCGCCGGGGTGACGACCAGCAGAACCTCGAGTTCGGCGAGTAAGGCGAGATCGTCGGTGGCAAGGATGGTCGGCGCGAGCGCGATGCCGGGCAGGAATGCGGAATTGCGGCGGGCGTGGTTGATTTCCTCCACCACTTCGGCCTCGCGCGCCCACAGCAGCACCTCGCGGCCGTCGCTCGCCAGCGATTGTGCGAGCGCGGTGCCCCAGGCCCCGCCGCCCAGCACGCCGACCCTGCTCATGCCTTGACCCCCGCGCCGCGCACCGGTTCGGCCGAAGGATCGAGCGGCCAGCGCGGACGGGCCGAAATGGACAGGGGATCGGGACGGAAATCAGGCAGGGACAGCCGCTCGATCCCCGCCCAGGCGATCATCGCGGCATTATCGGTGCACAGCTGCGGCGGAGGTGCGCTGAAAGCGAGGCCGCGCTGCGCCGCAAACCCTTCCAGCGCCGCGCGCACCGCCTTGTTGGCGGCCACTCCGCCGGCGACGACCAGGGCGGGCACGTCGTCCATCCGCGCGAATGCAACGCCCAGCCGGTCGAGAAGGCAATCGATGGCCGCCTGCTGGAAACTCGCCGCAATATCGGGTGCCGCGTATTGCCCGCTCTCGTGGGCGCGCAGCACCGCGCTCTTCAGGCCGGCAAAGGAGAAATGCGGTTCGCGGCTGCCGGCGAGCGGGCGAGGGAGCGGAACGGCATCCGCCCGCCCCTCAGCCGCCAGCCGTTCGACCGCCGGGCCACCGGGAAAGCCGAGGCCGAGGATCTTGGCCGTCTTGTCGAACGCCTCGCCCAGCGCATCGTCGATCGTGGTGGCAAGGCGGCGATAGCGGCCCACGCCATCGACCCGCAGGATCTGGCAATGCCCGCCCGAAACCAGCAGCAGCGCGTAGGGAAAGCGCAGCGCGGGATCGGCCAGCCGCGCGCTCAGGACATGCCCTTCGAGGTGATTGATCGCGATCAGCGGCACTTCCGCCGCCATCGCCAGCGCCTTGGCACTGACGAGGCCGACCATCACCCCGCCGATCAGGCCCGGCCCGGCCGTTGCCGCGATGGCATCGCATTGCCGCAGGTGGATGCCGGCTTCGTCCAGCACTGCGGCGATCATCGGGCCCAGCCGCTCGGCATGGGCGCGGGCGGCGATTTCGGGCACAACCCCGCCATAGGGCGCGTGGGCCTCGTCCTGCGAGGCGATATGCTGCGCGACGATGCGCCCGGTCCCGTCGACCAGCGCGGCGGCGGTTTCGTCGCAGGAGGATTCGATGCCGAGGACCAATGTCATTGGTGCTTTCCCTTAACGCCCCGCGCCGTTAGGGCAAGGCGACGCGATGCCGACCTCACCGCTTCTCCGACTTGGCACCCGGCAATCCCCGCTGGCGATGGCGCAGGCCCGCGAAACCCGCGCCCGCCTGTGCGCGGCGCTGGGCTGCGCCGAAGAGGCAATCGAACTGGTTCCGGTGATCGCCAGCGGCGACAAGATCCAGGACCGCCCGCTGGCCGATATCGGCGGCAAGGCGCTGTGGACGCGCGAGCTTGACATCTGGCTGATGGAAGGGCGGATCGATGCCGCGGTCCATTCGATGAAGGATGTCGAGACTCGCCGGCCCGAGGCGATCGCCATCGCCGCCATCCTGCCGCGGGCGGACAAGGCCGACATGCTGATCGGCGCGGCTTCGGTGTTCGCCATTCCACCTGGCGCCCGGGTCGGGACGAGCGCACCGCGCCGCGCCGCGCAATTGCTGAACGAGCGCCCCGACCTGACGGTGGTAGGCATCCGCGGCAATGTCGCCACGCGCCTTGCCAAGCTGCAGGCCGGCGATGCGGATGCGACCTTTCTTGCCGCCGCCGGGCTTGAGCGGCTGGGCGAGACCGGCGTCGGCACCCGGCTCGATCCCGAAACCTGGCTCCCGGCCCCGGCCCAGGCGGCGATCGGGATCGAATGCCGCCAGGATGACGTCCGGGTGCGCGGCCTGCTTGCCGCAATCGACCACGGCGACAGCCGCGAGGAGGTCCTGGCCGAGCGGCACCTGCTTGAGGGGCTGGGCGGATCGTGCCACAGTCCGATCGCGGTCCTGACCCGCCGGAAGGGTGCTGAGCTGCACATGGCCGCGGCCATCTTCAGCCCCGACGGCGCCTCGCGCATCGATGGCGAGGCCACGTTCCGCCCCGACGATCCCGCTCCGGTCGCCGCGCTGGCGGCCGATTTGCTGGCCCGCGCGCCGGATCACGTTGCGGTGCATTTCGGCGGCTCCGATCGCTAGGCCGGTTTTCGTGCTGCGCCCGGAACCCGGGCTCGCCAGGACAATTGCCGCTGTCCGCGCCCGCGGGCTCGAGGCGGCGGCGTGCCCGCTGTTTGCCATCGAACCGGTCGCCTGGGACGTGCCGCCGGATGCATCGTTCGACGCGCTGCTGATTGGCAGCGCCAATGCCGTGCGCCATGGCGGCATGGCGCTGCGGCGGCTTGCACATCTGCCGGTGATCGCGGTGGGCGAGGCAAGCGCCCGGGTCGCCCGGGGGGCGGGGCTGACCGTCAGCCGCGCCGGAACAGGCGGGCTGCAGGCGATGCTCGATACGCTTGCACGCGAGGGCCGGCGCCTGCGGCTCTTCCGGCTGGCGGGCGAGGCTCATGTCCCGCTGACCCTGCCGGCGGGTGTGGAGATGACGGAAGCCATCGTCTACCGCGCCGCGCCCCTGCCGATCGATGCCCCAACGGCGGACCGGCTGCGCGGCGGCGG
>NZ_JBHWMI010000045.1:0-2778 GCF_043423005.1 Qipengyuania sp.
ACTGTGGCCACCTCACTTTGTATGAATGACTGAGCGGCACCTGACCACCAGGGCCGTATAGGCGTTCACTGGCAACGTATGCACAGTACTTTCTTTTCGTATTGTCGCACGAAAATGCCGTGGATGCATCGGAGAAATCGCCATCTCCAGGGGTTGACACTGTAGAACAGAAGTTCTAGAATAGGCACATACGAACAAGTGTTCTGCATGGGTTCGCCCGTGATTCAACCGCCCGCAAGGAGACGAACTGTGGCCCAGCAACCCTTTGATCCAAACCAGTTCCTCAGCAAAGTCAAGGGCCAGGATTACCTGGAAGTGAAGCACCGCATCGCATGGATGCGCAGCGAACACCCTGAGGCCGTCGTCGAGACTGAGCTGGTATCCCACGCCGATGGCCGCGCGATCATGCGCGCCAGCGTGGTTCTGCCCAGCGGTGGACGTGCCACCGGCTGGGGCAGCGAGACCGCTGCCAACTTTGAGAACTACATCGAAAAGGCCGAGACCAAGTCCATCGGCCGCGCGCTCACGGCGCTGGGATATGGCACACCCGCTGCTGACAACGATGATGGTGAGCCGGAAGTAACCTTCCATCGTCAGCCAGAGCCGCAGCACTTCAACCAGTCGAGTGCGTTCCTGGCAACTGCTCCGCAGAAGTCCCGCATCCAGCGCCTTGCCGCAGAAATGCAGCTGCAGCCGGAAGAGCTGAGTGCGCTGATCCAGCAGCACACCGGTACAGACTTTATGAACATGAACAAGCGCCAGGCGAGCGGTGTTATCGATATGCTCGAGGCTCGTCGACCAGTTAGCCAGCGCGCGTCCTAAGGGAGGAGAGCCACTATGCGAGTTGTTTCCACATCTACCGCTGTCGTCGAGAAGCGTTCAGCGCTCGACGACCTGGTTGATCGCCTTAACCACGGTGAAGCGATGATCAACCAGCTCCGCGCGGACAACAAGCCGATCGGGGCTCTCGAGGAGCACTGGCTGCGCTTGCTGCGGGAGTACGAAGAGGAATATCGGGCACGCCAGCAGGCTGCCTAAGAACGAAGACGCCGTTCCCTGCGGGGAACGGCGTCTTCTTGGTTTTCAGGACCGGTGGGCCTTAGGACTCGTGGATCGTTACCTTCTGCAGCGTGACTGGCTCGAGCGGGGTGGAGCGCTCACCACTGCGGGAAGCGCCGACTGGCACGTTTGCAATAGCATCGATTACATCCATGCCGCTCGTCACCTTACCGAATATGGTGTAGTTCGGTGGCAGCGGGTAATCGGCGTGCATGATGAAGAACTGGCTGCCATTGGTGTTCGGGCCGGCGTTGGCCATGGCCAGCGTGCCCTTGGAGTACGGCTTGCTCACCTTCTCATCGTTGAACTTGTAGCCAGGGCCGCCCATGCCCGTGCCGGTGGGATCGCCACCCTGCAACATGAACCCCTTGATGATGCGGTGGAACGGCGTACCGTCGTAGTAGCCCTCCTTCGCGAGGTTCACGAAGTTGTTGACTGTATTGGGAGCGTCCTCCACGAAGAACTCAACGTCCATCGAGCCGTGGCTGGTCTCCAGTGTGGCGGTGTACGTGGTGTTGTCGTCGAGCGACATCTCAAATGGCTGCTTCCACTGCTTTGCCATGGTTTGCCTTTCTGTTCTGGTGCCGGCACCATCGCCTGCACCGATCATCAATGGCCAGGTTCCTGGCTCATCGGAGTGCCGGCCAGGCCGAGATCCTCGGCATTGGCGGACATCGCCTCAATGATAACGCCAACGTGTTCGTTGAAGTCCACCCCAAACTCCTCGGCACCCTGTCGCAGTTCATCACGATGGATCGCAGCAGCGAAGGCCTTGTCCTTCATCTTCTTTGTGACTGAGCTCACCTTGACGTCCCTGACAGACTTCGACGGCCGTACCAGCGCGACCGCCGAGACGAACCCGGTTAGCTCATCGACGGCGAACAAGGCCTTGTCGTATAGCGTGGTTCGAGGGTAGTTCTCGTCGAACCCGTGGGCGAGCAGTGCATCCGCGAGCCAACCAGGCCACCCGTTATCCCGCAGATACGCCGATCCGACCTTGGTGTGATCTTCGACGGTCGGATAGCGTTCGTAATCGAAATCATGCAGCAGCCCAAGCATGCCCCACGCTTCAACCGGCTCGCCGAGCCTTTCAGCATAGGCACGCATCGCGGTCTCAACTGCCAGGCAATGCTTGCGCAGGCTGTCGCTGGTGATCCATTCGGTCACCAGGGCCCACGCGTCACCCCGTGTCTTACCATTCAGTTCTGGAAAATCGCTCATACCACCTCACACAATCAGCATCGCATCGCCGAACGAGAAGAACCGGTATTCTGTCCGGATCGCCTCCTCATACGCCGCCAACACATTCTCCTTGCCGGCAAGTGCACTGATCATCAGCAACAGGGTGGACTTTGGCAAGTGAAAGTTGGTGAGCAGAACGTCCACCATTGTCCACTGGTACCCCGGCGTGATGTAGATGCGGGTAAAGGCATCGAAAGGACCCGGCTGGCCATCGCGAACTCGCTGGCCGAGGGATTCCAGGGTTCGGGCGCTGGTCGTACCTACAGCCACCACTCGCCCACCCCGCTCCTTTGTCTCCCTGATCTTCTCCCATGCCTCTTCTGACACCGAGCACCACTCGCTGTGGATCTCGTGGTCCTCGGCGTACTCGGCCGTTACCGGCCTGAACGTATCAAGTCCCACATGTAGCGTTACAGAGGTGAAATCGACGCCACGCGCCCTCACCTCTGCGATCACTTCATCTGTAAAGTGCAGGCC
>NZ_JBHWMI010000006.1:0-41662 GCF_043423005.1 Qipengyuania sp.
GTGGCGGCCGCCGGCTCGGTGCCGGGTTCGTTGATCTGCTCGTCCGACTGCGCGAACGCCGGCGTGGCGATGAGCGCGCCAGCCATCACCGTGCTAGCGAGCAGCGCGGTCTTCTTGAACTGATAAGACATGCTTGTCCCCTTTGATGCGAGAGCGACGGTGCACCCCCCGAATACCGGAACTTCTTCCGATTAGGCGCGCTCTTGGCAAACGAGACCCGTCCGCGCAATGATGCGCGGGCGGTTTTGCCTGCGTATATCCCCGAGTGTTGCATTCTTGAAACATTAGCCGGCTCGCGCTTCGGGACGCGTGCCGCTAGGTTCGCCCTGTCAATTTCCGCGAGCACAAGGATCGAACCGACCATGATCTTCCCCGCCTCATTCCATAAGCGCGCTACCTTCGCCGTCATCGCCGCGCCCTTGCTGGTCGTCACGGCTTCGCCCGCGGGTGCGCAGGACAGCGCGGCCGCCGGGCTCGTCGACGCCCTCGCCGCGTGTCGCTCCGTCTCTGCTGCGGAAGAGCGGCTGGCCTGTTACGACCGCGCCTCGGCGGCTCTTGTCGCGGCCAGCGAAAGCGGCGAGGTTCAGGTCGTCGGCCGCGAGGATATCCGCAAGACGCGCCGCGGCCTGTTCGGCTTCAGCCTGCCGCGCACGGGCCTGTTCGGCGGCGACGGCGGGGCCGAGGAAACGGCTATCACCAGCACCATCACCCAGGCTCGCCGGGTCGGCCGCGAGGAATGGCTGATCACCATCGAGGAAGGCAGCGTCTGGCGCGTCGGCGATGCTCCCCAGCGTTTCCGTCCGAGGGCCGGAAGCACGGTCGAGATCGAGCGAGCGGCAATGGGCTCGTTCTGGATCAGGGTGGACGGCACGACCGGGGTCAAGGGCCGCAGGGTCGAATGACCGGCCGATCGGCCCAAAAGCAAGGTGTGTCCAAATGGCACCACCTGCCGGCCAATTGTTCAATTCTTTCGCTCGAGGTTGCTTTCCCGTTTCGAAAATGAATTATCCGGCCCCTTCCAGTGAGTAACCGCGGCATCGAGCGGGCGGACCTGGATCGCAATCTCGGCGTACCGCCTCGGCGGACCAGACAAGGGGCCAATATGAATCAGATTTCACTTCTCACCACGCTGCGCGCTGGGTTGCTGGCAGGTGCCGGCCTCTTTGCGTTCAGCCTTGCGCCGGCCGCGGCGGCACAGAGCGCCGGCGACAATCCGCCGGACTGCCCCGATGAAAACAACGACGGCGTCTGCGACGATGAATCGACGCTGAGCAATGCCGATACAAGCGCCGAAACGCCGAACGCGATCGTCGTCACCGGCTCGCGCATTCGTCGCAACGAATATTCGACGGTCGAGCCCATCACGGTCATCACCGCCGAGGAAATCACCCAGGCCGGTTTCAACTCCGCGACCGACGCGTTGCAGAGCGGTGCGGTCACGCAGGGTTCGGGCCAGATCAACAATTACTATGCGGGCTTCGTGACCGATGGCGGCACCGGTGCGAACACGCTCGGTCTGCGCGGCCTCGGCCCGGCACGTACGCTGATCCTGCTCAACGGCCGCCGCCTGGCGCCCGCCGGGACGCGCGGCGCCGTGCTTTCGGCCGACCTCAATGTCCTGCCGACCGCGATCGTCGAGCGCATCGAAATCCTCAAGGCCGGTGCCTCGTCGGTCTACGGTTCGGACGCGATCGCCGGCGTAGTCAACATTATCACCGACAACCAGATCCGCGGCCTTTCGCTCGAAGCGCAGGTCAATGTACCCGAAGTCGGCGCCGGTACGGACTACCGCGTTGCCGCCACGTTCGGCTTCGGCAACGATCGCCTCGATGTCATCGGCTCGCTCGAATATCGTCAGCGTCAGGGCCTCCGGCTGAACGACCAGGACTGGTTCAACTGCCCCATTCCGGGCTATCTCGACGGCGAAGGTTCGGAATTCGGATCCGGCGATCCATTCCCGATCGGCGATCCGCGCAACTGCTTCACGCTCGACAATGGCGGCGTGACGATCAACACGCTCGGCCTGCCGACCCGTCTGGGCGTCGGTCGCACCAGCGGCCTTCCCGGATCGTTCAATCGCTTCGTCCCCGATGCAAGCAACGTCGACGGCCCGACTCCGGGCTTCCTCGGCGTCGGCACGTATGACCGCGACACGTTCGATCCGGCCAGCCAGCAGGAATATCTCGTCACTCCGGTCAAGATCTACACCGGGTTCCTGCAGGCATCCTACGATATCGACTCGCTTGGCCAGGCGGAAATCTATGGGGAAGTGCTCGCCACCCGTCGCAAGTCGGAAGCGCCGCTCTATCGCCAGCTTTCGCTCGACTATCTCCAGGGCAGCCCGCTGATCCCCGAAGAGTTCCGTAACGGCGCCTTTCTTGCACCCAACAGCACGTCGAGCGGCCAGATCGTGGCGGCCCGCGCCTTCATCGGCTTCGGTCTCACCGATTCGTCGCAGAAGGTCGACTACGTGCGTGCCGGCGGCGGTATTCGCGGCAACTTCTTCCTGTCCGACTGGCGTTACGACATCTACGTCGGCAAGTCGTGGACCGATGGCGAAGCCCAGATCGAATCGTTCCTGACCGATCGCCTGGCCAATTCGCTCAACGTAGTCCAGAACGAAGACGGCACGTTCAGCTGCGCCAGCGCAGCCAGCAACCCGTCCTGCGTTGCCGCACCGGTGCTCAACGCCGACACCATCGGTGGCCGTCTGCCGCAGGCATTCCGCGATTACATCCTCGCCAACACCATCAGCACCAACATCTTCCGTGAAACAACCTTCGCGGTGGGACTTGACGGTCCGATCATGACGCTGCCCGGTGGTGACGTGCAGCTCGCAGTCGGTGCGGAATACCGCAAGCAGCGGATCGATGACACGCCGGACATCAATGCCATCAACGGCAACCTCTACGGCCTGACCACGTCCGACCCGACCCGTGGTTCGGATAGCGTCAAGGAAGCCTACGCGGAAATTTCCGTTCCGCTGCTGGCGGATCGTCCGTTCTTCGAAAACCTCACCTTGAACGGCTCGGTTCGTTATACCGACTATCGTTCGTACGGCAGCGACGTGACCTATAAGATCGCCGGCGAGTGGGAGTTCTTCGACGGCTTCGGTATTCGCGGCAGCTACGGCACGTCGTTCCGGGCACCTGCCCTGGCCGAGCAGTTCCTGGGTGCGACGAGCGGCTTCCTTGGCGCGGCGTCCGATCCGTGCGACCTCGACAACTTCCCGCGGGTCAATGGGCAGCCCAACCCGGCTGGCTATTCACCGCGGCAGCAGACCATCGCCGCCAACTGTGCCGCAATCGGTCTCGATGTCGCCACCTTCAACCAGAACAGCAGCGTGACGACGTTCAGCCTGGGCGGATCGGAGTTCGGTCTCGAGGCCGAAACCTCGACCAACTGGACTGTCGGCGTCGTGGTCAACCCGCCGATCCCGGAATCGGTCGGTTCGCTCAGCCTTGCGCTCGATTACTTCGACATCAAGGTATCGAACGGCGTGTCGCAGCTTGGTGCGGGCAACATCCTCAATCGTTGCTATTCGGACCCGGCGTTTGCACCCGAGGCCGGCTTCTGCCGTCTTATCGAACGCGACGAGAACAACATCCTGACCGTCAACAACGGGTACGTGAACCTCGCGACCGACATCGTGAAGGGTTACGAGTTCAATGGCCGCTTCGCCACTGACCTCCTGTTCGACAACCGGCTCGTCCTGAATGCGAACGTCACCAAGTACACCGAACAATCCAGCCGCCTGTTCCCCGACGAGTTCCTGACGGACGCCAACGGGACCTATGTGACGCCGGATTGGGTCGGCAATTTCGATGCCACCTACACGATCGACAGCGTGACGATCCGTTACGGCCTCGACTGGATCGACGGCAGCAGCGGCACCTACGAACTGTTCGCCTTCGACGAGACGATCGGCGAGGTCGACGAGGCGCTGGCTCAGGCTTATCGCGACTTCTACCTCCTCGAAGTGGACGATTACTTCCTCCACTCGGCATCGGTCCAGTTCGACGTTGCCGACGAGTTCGAATTCACGGTCGGCGTTCGCAACCTGCTGGACACTCAGCCGCCGCGGATTTCGGCAGCGGTGAACACGGTTGGCAACGCGCCGCTCTATTCCGGGTTCGATTACGTTGGACGTCAGTTCTTCGCGAACGCAGCCTTCAAGTTCTGATCCGCAGGACCGCACAACGAAAAGGCCCCGGGAAACCGGGGCCTTTTTTTATGCTCGGCACGGGGTGGCGGAGAACGACTTAGGGCAGCCTCATTCCACCCGCATCGCCAATTCGCCCTCGCCCTCCTCGATATGGACGCGCGAGCCATCGGGCACTTCGCCCTGCAACAGCTTTTCCGCCAACGGGTCCTGGAGATACCGCTGCACCGCGCGCTTGAGCGGGCGTGCGCCGTAGACCGGATCGTAACCCACCCGGCCAAGCCAGGCGCGCGCGCCATCGGTCAGGTCGAGCACGATCTTGCGATCGCGCAGCAGCTTCTGCACCCGCGCCACCTGGATATCGACGATCGGGGCCATGTGCTCCTGCGCCAGCCGGTGGAACAGGATGATCTCGTCCAGCCGGTTGAGGAACTCCGGCCGGAAATGGGCACGGACCACGTCCATCACCTGCGGCTCGACATCCTTGACCTGCTGGCCATCTTCCAGCTGGGCGAGATACTGGCTGCCGAGGTTCGAGGTGAGGATGATCAGCGTGTTGCTGAAGTCGACCACCCGGCCCTGCCCGTCCGTCAACCGCCCGTCGTCGAGCACCTGCAACAGCACGTTGAAGACGTCCGCATGGGCTTTTTCGACCTCGTCGAACAGCACGACCTGATAGGGCCGGCGGCGGACCGCCTCGGTCAGCACGCCGCCCTCCTCGTAGCCGACATAGCCGGGAGGCGCGCCGATCAGCCGGGCGACGGCGTGTTTCTCCATGAATTCACTCATGTCGATGCGCACCATCGCGCTGTCGTCGTCGAACAGGAACCCGGCGAGCGCCTTGGTGAGCTCGGTCTTGCCGACGCCGGTGGGGCCGAGGAAGAGGAAGCTGCCCAGCGGCCGCCCCGCATCCTGCAGGCCGGCACGGGCACGGCGCACCGCCTTAGAGACCGCCTCGATCGCCTGCGCCTGCCCGATCACCCGCTTGCCGAGGATGTTCTCCATGTCGAGCAGCTTCTCGCGCTCGCCCTCCATCATCCGGTCGACCGGGATGCCGGTCCAGCGGCTGACCACCCCGGCGATATCGTCCTCGGTGACCTCTTCCTTGAGCAGGACGTTGCCGGTCTGCGCGCCTGCTTCGTCGAGCCGCTTTTCCAGTTCGGGAATGCGCCCGTATTGGAGCTCGCCCGCCTTGGCGAGGTCGCCGGTGCGCTGTGCCTGTTCCAGTTCGAGCCGCGCCGCGTCGAGCTCTTCCTTGATCTTCGCCTCGGCGTGAATCTTGTCACGCTCGTTCTGCCAGCGGGTGGTGAGTTCACCCGATTGCTGCTCGAGCTCGGCCAGTTCGCGCCGCAGGTTGGCCAGACGATCGCGCGAGGCCTCGTCGCTTTCCTTCTGCAGCGCCTGCTCCTCGATCCGCAGCTGGATGATGCGCCGGTCCAGCGCCTCGATCTCCTCGGGCTTCGATTCGACCTCCATGCGGATGCGGCTGGCGGCCTCGTCCATCAGGTCGATCGCCTTGTCAGGCAGGAAGCGGTTCTGGATGTAGCGGTGGGAAAGCTGCGCCGCGGCGACAATCGCGCCGTCGGTGATGCGCACCCCGTGGTGCAGTTCGTACTTGTCCTTGATGCCGCGCAGGATGCTGATCGTATCCTCGACGCTCGGCTCGTCGATATAGACCGGCTGGAAGCGCCGTTGGAGCGCGGGGTCCTTCTCGACATACTTCTGGTATTCGTCGAGCGTGGTCGCGCCGATGCAATGCAGCTCGCCGCGGCTCAATGCGGGCTTGAGCAGGTTGCCGGCGTCCATGCTTCCCTCGCTCGCGCCGGCGCCGATCAGGGTGTGCATCTCGTCGATGAAGAGGATGATCTGCCCCTCGGCGCCCTTTACTTCGTCGAGCACGGCCTTCAGCCGTTCCTCGAACTCGCCGCGGTATTTGGCCCCGGCGATCAGCGCGCCCATGTCGAGCGCCATCAGCGTGCGGCCCTTCAGGCTGTCGGGCACGTCGCCGTTGGCGATGCGTAGCGCCAGGCCCTCGGCAATGGCGGTCTTGCCGGTGCCGGGCTCGCCGATCAGCGCGGGATTGTTCTTGGTGCGCCGGGCGAGAATCTGAACCGTGCGGCGGATTTCCTCGTCACGTCCGATGACCGGATCGAGCTTGCCCTCGCGCGCGGCGGCGGTGAGATCGCGCGCGAATTTCTTCATCGCATCATAGCTGTCCTCCGCGCCCGAGCTGTCTGCGCTGCGACCGCCGGTGACTTCCTGGATTGCTACTTCGAGGGCCTGGACATCAATATTCGCGGCCTTGAGAGCGCGGCTGGCGGGATTGTCTGCCAGCAGCGCGAGGCCTTGGAGCAGGCGCTGGACCGGGACAAAGCTGTCGCCCGCCTTTTGGGCCAGCTGCTCCGCCTGATCGAGTGCGCGCACGGCATCATTGTCGAGCCCCGGGGTTTGCTGCGCCCCGCCGCCGGACACCGCCGGTATCCGCGCCAGCCCGGCATCGACCTCGGTAATGGCGATCCCGGGATTGCCGCCGGCCCGCTGGATCAGCTGCGCGGCCATGCCCTGCTCGTCCTCGAGCAAGGCCTTGAGGATATGCAGCGGCGAAATCCGCTGATGGCTCATCCGGATGGCGACGGTTTGCGCGCTTTGCAGAAAGCCCTTGGCGCGGTCGGTAAACTTTTCGAGATTCATCGTGTCCCTAGCCCCATGTCGATTGCGTGCCAGCGATATGGTGTTGCCCTTTCGCAACACAAGATGCGGTAAGGTTTAACCGCTGACTGTCATGATTCAACCATGTCCTGGCGCGCGGGCCAAGGGAGCGCTGGACCCGCCCCCGTCAGTCGGTCGTTGCGGTGTCGAGCCCGGGAACCAGCACGCTGCGCCCGCCGCCGAATTCCTCGCGGATGACGATCAGCCCCTGCCGTTCGAGATGATCGAGCAGACGGCGGATGCGCCCGGGCGAATGCGACCCGTAGGCGCGCCCGATCCGGCCCTCGTCCACCGGTGCCCCGCCCGCCTGCGCATCCATGGCGAGGACGAGGAACGGCGCCAGCAGATCGTCGTCCAGCCCCGCGGCCAGCGACAGGATGCGATCCCGCATCCGCCCGTCGATCCGGTCAAGCCCTGCCGCAGCGATGGCAAAGCGGCGGCGGAAGGCGCGTATATCGGGCATCGGGCCGATCACCCGTTCCTGCCGGCATCGGGCAAGAAAGCTTTGATATTGCGCGCTGGAACTCTGGAATGCCGCATCCTCGCTCTGGGCGAGGGCGGCTATGATCGCATCGATCCGCTCTGCGGGCGAGGATCCGGCGGGCTGATCATCCGCCGACGGGGCGGCAGGCGCGATGTCGGTCCGGGCGATCCGATCGACCACGGCGTCCACCGGCGGCGCGGGCGGGGGCGACGGCGGCCTCGCCGGTTCGCGCACCTCGTCGGCAAGGTCGCGGGTCAGGAGATCGGCCATGTCCGCCGGCGCGGTTTCGGGCATGGCGAGCAAGCCTTCGCTGCGGACCTGCGCCCCGGTCTCCACCGGACCGATCCGCACGGCGACCGGCCGGCGACTGATCGCCGGACCAAGCGCCAGGAAATGGCCCCGCTCCAGTTCGCGGATGCGTTCCGCCTGCCGTCGCTCCATGCCGAGAAGATCCGCGGCACGGACCATGTCGATATCGAGGAAAGTGCGACCCATCAGGAAGTTGGATGCCTCTGCCGCGACATTCTTCGCCAGCTTCGCCAGCCGCTGGGTGGCGACGATCCCGGCCAGCCCGCGCTTGCGTCCGCGGCACATCAGATTGGTCATCGCCGACAAGGTCAGGCGGCGGGTGTCTTCCGCCATTTCGCCCGCTGCGGCGGGGGCGAACATCTGCGCCTCGTCCACCACTACCAGGGCCGGATACCAGTGTTCGCGCGGGGCATCGAACAGGGCGGTCAGGAATTGCGCGGCGCAGCGGATCTGCTGTTCGACCTCGAGCCCCTCGAGCGCGAGAACGACCGAGGCGCGATGTTCGCGAATGCGCCGCGCCAGTGCCTCGATCTCGGCTGGCGAATAGGCCGAACCGTCGATCACGACATGACCGAAGCGATCGGCAAGACTGACGAAATCCCCCTCGGGATCAATCACGACCTGCTGCACCAGCCGGGCACTTTGCTCGAGCAACCGGCGCAGCAGATGCGATTTCCCGCTGCCGGAATTGCCCTGCACCAGCAACCGCGTGGCGAGCAGTTCGGCGATGTCGAAGTCGATCGGCTGGCCGCTCGCGTCGTTCCCGATGGTTATCCTTGGCTTCACCCGCCCTGCCTAGCGGGCGTTTGCCGGCGGGCGAACCGCGAGTGCGGTAGTTTTGCCCAGCCGGCTTCCCCCCGGACAAATCGCCCCGAGACGACGAAAGGCAGTGACGGGCAACAAAAGGCGCATTAGGCTCTGTCGGCTTATTACAAACAGGGATTTACCGATCATGCGCGCAGTCTTTGCCTCCGTCAGTCTGATGGCCCTGGCCCTATCGGCCTGCACCAGCATGGGCGACACCTCGTCCAGCGCTGCGGTCGCCCGCGCCGATACCGCCGTGCCGGCTGCCGCCCCCCGCCCCGCCAGCCTCGATGAACTGGCGAGCGAGGTGAACCTGCCCTATGACAAGTTCACTCTCGACAACGGGCTTACGGTCGTGGTCCACGAGGATCGCAAGGCCCCGCTGGTCGGGGTTTCGGTATGGTACGACGTTGGCTCGAAGCATGAGCCGGTCGGCAAGACGGGCTTTGCCCACCTGTTCGAACACCTCATGTTCAACGGCACCGAGAACGCACCGGAAGACTGGTTCGAATATATCCAGCAGATGGGCGGTACCGACACCAACGGCACGACCAACCCGGACCGGACCAATTACTTCCAGACCGTGCCGACCGGTGCGCTCGACCGGGTGCTGATGCTCGAATCGGATCGCATGGGCCACCTGCTGGGCGCGGTCACCCAGCAGAAGCTCGATAACCAGCGCGGCGTGGTCCAGAACGAAAAGCGCCAGGGCGACAATCAGCCGTTCGGCCTGCTGCGCTACGAGATTTTCGAGAACCTGTTCCCCAAGGGTCATCGCTACCATCATTCCACGATCGGCTCGATGGGCGATCTGGATGCCGCCTCGATGGAGGACGTGCAACGCTGGTTCAAGGACCACTACGGACCCAACAACGCGGTGCTGGTCCTGGCCGGAGATATCGACACCGCCACCGCGCGCGCGAAGGTGCAGCAATGGTTCGGCGCGATCCCGCGCGGGCCCGAGGTGGTTCATCCGCAGGTGACCGTCCCCACGCTGGAGGCGGCCAGGACCAAGGTCGTCAATGACGATATCTCGACCACCCGGATCTACCGCATGTGGACCGTGCCGGGCGAGAATGCCGCCGAATCGGTTCCGCTGAACCTCGCATCGACCGTGCTTGGCGGGCTGGCGAGTTCGCGGCTCGACGAGGCGCTGGTGCGCCAGGATCCGGTCGCGGTCAGCGTCGCCGCGTTCAACTTCACCATGGAAGATGCCGGCGTCTTCATCGTCCAGGCCGATGTGAAGCCGGGAATGGACCCCGCCGCGGTGGGCGCCAAGCTCGATGCCGAAGTCGCCCGCTTCATCAGCGAAGGCCCCGATGCCGACGAGCTCGAACGGGCCAAGATCAGCACCATGGCAAGCGTCATCCGCGGGCTGGAACGGGTCGGCGGTTTCGGCGGCAAGGCCCCGCAGCTGGCGGGCGGCGAACTGTTCATGGGCGATCCGGGCTTCATCGAAAAGCAGCTCGAGCAGATGGCTGCAACCACGCCCGAACAGGTCCGCTCGCTGATGCAGCAATGGCTGACCCGCCCGGTCTTCGCGCTTGAATTTCGCCCGGGCGAGCGGCTCGAAGGCGGCGAGAACCGCGGTGGCGCGATCGCCGGGGCCGACACCCTGGGCAACATCGCACAGGCCAATTACTGCCAGCCCGATCAGTGCGATCAGATGGCCCTTGGCACCTTCGCCCAGGCAAGCCGCGAGACGCTGCCAGAGCTGGCGCCGCTGACCAATCTCGATTTCCCGGCCATCGAACGCACCACGCTGTCGAACGGGATGGAGGTCTATTTCGCCCGCCGCGACGCGGTGCCGACGGTGTCGGTGGCGGTGGAATTCGATGGCGGGCGCGCGGCAGAGGACCGGGCGACGCTGGGCACCCAGCGTCTGATGCTGAACTCGATGGACGAAGGCACCGAGGAACTGACCGCCGGCGAGTTCGCCAAGGCGCAGGAGCGCCTCGGCGCGCAGGTGTACAACGGCTTCGATGCCGACTGGACGACCTTCGCCCTCGACGCCCTGGCGCCCAATCTTGCCCCGTCGCTCGAGCTATTGGCCGATTACATCCGCCGCCCCGCCTTCCGCGAGGCCGACGTCGCTCGCAAGCGCGTGCAATTGCTCAACGCCCTCAACGCCGAGCTCAAGGATCCCAATTCGATCGCCGAGCGGGCCCTGCGCGAAACGCTTTACGGGGAACACCCCTACAGCCTCCCCAGCTCGGGCCTCGGTTCTGCTCAAACACTGGAGGGGCTGACCCCGGCGGACCTGCGGCGGTTCCATCAGACCTGGCTGCGCCCCGATATGGCGCGCATCTACGTCGTGGGCGATACCTCGCTCGCCGAAGTCACCCGCCTGCTCGAGGCCAGCTTTGCCGACTGGCAGGCCCCCGGCACCCCCGCGCCGACGCGCGAATACGATGCCGCGATCCCTTCCGCGAACCAGCGGATCGTTCTCATCAACCGGCCCAATTCGCCCCAGTCGGTGATCCTTGCGGGTCAGGTTCTCGACCTGCGCGGGCAGACCGATGACCTTACCCTCTTGCAAGCATCGAACGAGGCGCTTAGCGGCGGCTTCCTGTCGCGGATCAACATGAACCTGCGCGAGAACAAGGGTTGGTCCTATGGTGCGGGCGGCGGGGTCGGCACCGCGCTCGACCGCGTCTACTATGGCCTTCAGGCCCCGGTCCAGGCCGACCGCACCGGCGAGGCCATCGCCGAGATCCGCCGCGAGATCGGTGATTTCACCAGCACGCGCGGGGTCCAGGCGCCCGAACTGGAACGGATCGTCAATTCCAACATCCGCGATCTGCCGGGCCGGTTCGAAACCGCCGATGATGTGCTGGCCGGCCTCAAGTACATCGTGCGCTACAACCGCCCCGATACGTACTACGAAACGCTTGGCCGTACCTATGAGGGCCTGACCGCCGCCCAACTCGACGCGATCGCCCGCAAGACCTTTGCGGAACGCGATCTCGTCTATGTCGTGGTGGGCGATGCCAAGGTCGTGCGTCCGCAGCTCGAACGGCTGGGCCTGACGGTCGAGGAACGAACCCTCACCCAGTGAACTTATTGACAACGATGTCAGCACGCCCGAAGGCGGCGGGCATCAATTCAAAGGAGAAAGCAATGTCGGTAGCCGGCACGTATGAAACCACCGTCAAGAGCCCGATGGGCGACCAGAAGGGGACCTTCACTGTCGTTCCGGGCGATGACGGCCAGTCCTTCACCGGCTCGATGGCGGGCGGCATGGGCTCGATGACCGTCAAGGACGGCACGATCGACGGCGATACGCTCAAGTGGAAGATGGACATGACCGTCCCGATGCCGATGGAACTGAACTGCGAAGCCAAGGTCGACGGCGACCAGCTGACCGGCAAGGTCAACGCCGGCGCGTTCGGCGACATGCCGCTGACCGGCCAGCGCCAGGGCTGAGCGCAAGCCTGCATGTCAGACAGGGCCGTCCGGGCGACCGGGCGGCCCTTCGTCGTTCTAGTCGGTGAATTGCTCGCGCAGGGCCTGATAGGCTGCGGCGGCGACCGTATTGGCAAGGTTGAGCGAGCGCACCTTGTCCGATCGCATGGGCAGTGACACCAGACTGCCCGCATGACGCTCGACGATGGTGGCCGGCAGCCCCTTCGTTTCGCGCCCGAACACCAGGTATGCGTCGGCAGGATAATGCGGCGCGTAGAAGCTGCGCGAGGCATATTCCTCGAACAGGAACAGCTGGTCCTCGCGCGGCTGCCGCGCATCGACAAACGCATCCCAGCTGGCGAATTCGCACAGGCGGATATGCTGCCAGTAGTCGAGGCCTGAGCGCTTAACCCGCCGGTCGCTGATGTCGAACCCCAGCGGGTGGATCAGTACCAGTTCGAGATCGAGCGCAACGCAGGTCCGCCCGACGGCGCCGGTATTGCCGGGAATTTCCGGATGGACGAGGACGATCGACGTCACGCGATGGTTACTCGCCTTGCGGCAGCAGCCGTTGGCGCAGTCGCCCCCACCGCTCCTTCAATGCGACGATCACGTGCGCCCCCATGTCTGGTTCAGCCGTCGAGTTTGTCTTTCAGCAACTGGTTGACTACCGCCGGGTTGCCCTTGCCCTGCATCGCCTTCATCGTCTGGCCGACGAAAAAGCCGAACAATTTGTCCTTGCCGCTGCGGTATTCGGCGACCTTGTCGGCATTGGCGGCGAGGATCGCATCGATTGCGCTTTCGATCGCGCCGCTGTCGCTTACCTGCTTCAGCCCGCGGGCATCCGCGATGGCTTCGGGATCGCCGCCATCGCGCAGGACGATCTCGTAGATTTCCTTGGCCTGACCGCCAGAGATCTCGCCCTTGTCCTGCATGGCGAGGATCGCGGCCTGCGCGTCTGCCGTCGCGTTCGCCGTGACGGCATCGGGACCCAGCGCCTTCATGACGCCGGGCGCGACCGACAAGGCCCAGTTCGCCACCTGCGTCGCCACCGCCGCCTCGGGCTTGCCGATGCGCTCGGCGGCCGTGCGCAGCAGCGTCTCGAAGCGGGCGAAGGTCTCGACCTCGGCGGTCAGCTCACGCGCGTTGTACGGGGTCAGCCCGAGTTCGGTTTCGTAGCGGCGGCGCTTGGCATCCGGCAGTTCGGGCAGCGATGCCCGGCATTCGGCCAGAAACCCCTCGTCCAGTTCGAGCGGGAGAAGATCGGGATCGGGGAAATAGCGATAATCATGCGCGTCTTCCTTGCTGCGCATGGTCCGAGTGGTGCCGCTGTTGGGGTCGAACAGCCGCGTTTCCTGCACCACCACCCCGCCGTCTTCGATCAGTTCGACCTGCCGGCGGGCCTCGTATTCGACCACCTGCATGACGAAGCGCACCGAGTTCACGTTCTTCGTCTCGGTGCGCGTGCCGAAGTCCTCGCCCGGACGGCGCACGCTGACATTGACGTCGGCTCGCATCGAGCCTTCCTCCATGTTGCCGTCGCAGCTGCCGACATAGCGCAGGATGCTGCGCAGCTTGCGCAGATAGGCGCCGGCTTCGGCGGGCGAGCGCATGTCGGGCCGGCTGACGATTTCCATCAATGCCACGCCGCTGCGGTTTAGATCGACATAGCTCATCGTCGGATGCTGATCGTGCATCAGCTTGCCGGCATCCTGTTCGACGTGGATGCGTTCGATCCCGATCGCCTTGTCCGCGGCGATCCCGGCCTTTTCGTCGGCCTCAATCGTCAGGGCGCCCTCGCCTACCAGCGGGTGAAAGAGCTGGCTGATCTGGTAGCCCTGCGGCAGATCGGCATAGAAGTAGTTCTTGCGATCGAACCGGCTCCAGCGGTTGATCTCGGCCTCGATCGCCATCCCGGTGCGGACCGCCTGCCGAATGCATTCGCGATTGGGCACCGGCAGCATTCCCGGCATCGCGGCGTCGACAAGGCTGACCTGCGAATTGGGCTCGGCCCCGAACGCAGTGCTGGCGCCGCTGAAAAGCTTGGCGTTCGACGTGACCTGGGCATGGACCTCGAGGCCGATGACGACCTCCCATTCACCCGTTGCGCCCGTGATGTGGTAGTTTGCCGTCTGCTGGTTCATGCCTTGCGGCCTAGCCCCATCGGCATCGTCTGAAAATAGGGGACGATCACGCAGGCCCGATATCGACGAACACGTTCGAACTGCGATGCGCACGGCGAGCGATCAAGGCCTTGCGCACGATCCTCTGAAGCCTTTGCCAGAACGCCCACACGAGGATCCCGCCCAGCAAGGCGCCGATGAAGTAGACTTCCGGAATATCGGGAACGCCCAACCGCTGCATGACCACGCGCCAGTGGAAATGGGTAAGATAGATGAACAGTGTCGCGCCAGAGAGCATCATCAGCGGTCGCTGGAATACGCGCATGAACGGCAATCGCTCGAGAAACAGCAACGCAAGGCCGAAACCGATGAGGAACATCCATCCGCCCGACGGATAGGTCGCGAGGCTCAACCCGCCGAAGACAATCACGAGAGCAGCAACAAGCAGCCGGGTGCGCAAGCTGCGGCGGCTGGCGAGCGCGCAGATCATTCCGATCGCCAATGTGCCGAGATGCGTCGTGGGCAGGTAATTCTCCATCTTCTGGGGTGCGACGCCGTTGGCCCAGAAGTCATCCACCCACATGGCGGGAAGAAAGAAGCGTCCAATCACCCCCAGGCACAGCAGGGCCAACGCAAACTGCATCGGCCCGTGCCGCACGATGCCGCCGCGGATATTGAGCCACGCCAGAGCAGCGACGAAGGCGATCATCTGGAGGAAGCAATGGACGTACCACAGGAACATGTCATGCCCGCCGCGATAGCTGTCGGTGTATTGCGAATAGTCGACGAAATCCTCCAGCAGAAGGATCATGAACGGGCTTGGCGGTTGGGACGTGAAGATGCGCGAGGCAAACAGGGCCAGGCTGTAGAGCCAGACCGGGATAACCACCTTGACGAGCAGGCTGAGCAGCGGCTCGACGGTCTTGCGGCGCATGACCTCGGGGATCTGCAGTCGTCCCATCAGGAAGCCTGCAACCAGGAACATGGCGGTGGTCGCGCCGCCGCCGTACGAAAATACCTGGAAGTGGCCAGCCACCACCAGTGCGATGGCCAGCGCCCGCAGGATCATCGGCGTGTCGATATAGGTCAGAAATCCTGGCAACTTGCGCTGCTTCAGGGCTGCGAGGTCGCAGATCGCCATCGTCTCCCACCGTTCCGGCAGGGTGCCCAGCAATTGCTCCGTGGCCAGCGACACCTCCACGTATGAAAGGCTATCCCCGCCAAGTTCCGCGAAGTTCTGCCGGGGGGAGATGGCCGACAAACCAAGAATGTCGCGCCAGCGCTCGATGATGCGGCCTTCCAGACCACCGACCGAACCCTGCGGAACCGCTGCCGCCCGTTCCTGACGATCCTGTTCGATGATCTGGCGCAGCTGGGTCCGATCAAGCTTGCCGTTGGGCATCAGCGGAAACGTATCGAGGCGGTACCAGCGAACCGGCACCATATACGCCGGAAGCCGTTCTGCCGCCTCCGCCCTGAGACTGTCGGGATCGAAACGCTCGGCCGACATTACGACGAAGGCGGCGAGCCCTTCAGCCTTGCCGTTCCGGAAGGACAGGACCTTGCATCCCATCACCCCAGTGCCTTGCGCAATCTCGCGGGCCACCTCGGCCGGCTCGACGCGGAACCCGCGAATCTTGACCTGATCGTCGCTTCGGCCGACGATCTGCAAACCGCCGTCCGCCATCAGATAGCCGCGGTCGCCAGTCTTGTAATACCTGGTCCCATCCGCCTCGAACGGATGGGGGCGAAGCTCGCCCTGCTCGACATAGCCGAGACTGAGATAGGCTGAGCGGACGACGATATCGCCCTGTTCGTTACGAGCGAGGGGTTCGCCGCGTTCGTCTTCGACCTCTACGGCAAAGCCGGGTACGCTGGTCCCCAGGGGCACCGCGTGCGCATCGCCATGAGGATCGGCGATGCTGTAACTGATCGCCTGCGGGGTTTCGGTAGATCCGTAGAAATTGACCGCGCGGGCAGCAGGGGCGAGGGATTGCATCTCGCGCACGGCCCCCGTGGTCAGAACGTCGCCGCCGAAGAACAGCCAACGCAGCGAGGGGACCGCATGCCCTTCGCCCGCACTCTGGACCAGCAGCCGACCGAGAGGCGGGGTCAGATGGGCGACGGTCGGGCGGGTTTCGGCCAGCCACTCACCCAGCGCGCCGGGGCGCAGGAAATCGATACCCTCCGGTATGGCGAGCTGTGCGCCTGTGCTGAGCGGCAGGAAGATGTCGCGCATGACCGGATCGTGCGCAAGACCCGATAGCATCGTCACTCGATCATCGGCTGTTATGGCAAAGGTTTCCGCCTGCCAGGCGATGAATCTGACCAGCGGCTCATGGCCGGTGGCGATGCATTTGGGTTCCCCGGTCGATCCGGATGTGAAAAGCAGATACGCCGTCTGGTCGGCAGGATGAGTGGGCGGCAGTTCCGCCTCTTCATCCGGCAGTTCCGGGATTTCCTGCCATCCTGCCCCGGTCCCCCGTACAAGCTGTTCCGCTCGCGCGATCAAAGTTCCATGCGCCAGCACCGTCTGCAGGCCAGCCTTCCTGGCGAAAGCAGACAGGCGCTCGTCCGGATAGTCCGGATCGAGCACCGCGAAGGTCCTGCCACAGCGCGCTGCACCGATCATCGCGGCGATCAGCGCAGGGCCACGGGGCGCAAGGATGCCGACCGGCCCGTCGGCGGCCCCTGCAAGAATGGCGCCCGCTGCCGAACTCCATCGGAGAAGTTCTCCATAAGTGTAGTCGCGTGCCCGCGTCACGAGAGCGATACGGTCGGGCGTGCGCCGCGCATGTTCGACGAACCGCTGATGGATCGCGCCTTCAATAGCCGGGGTCGCACTATCGGGCGCCGGGGATCGTCGCGGGCCGGGCGTGGGAACGTCTCCGATCAGGGCGAGGGGCGCAGCCGCGAATGCGCCGAGCAACGCCACCAGCTGTTCGCTCATCAACGCGATCCGGTCGCGTGAGAACCCTGTCGCATCATAGTAGACGGTGAACGACATGCTGCCGGGTTCGAGAAAGAAGCGGAAATTGATGTCGAAGTCGCTTTCGCGAACGACCATCCCGGCATAGTCGATGGCGAGGCCCGCGGCTTGCGGCGCGGACAGCCTGGGATAGCTGTTGATGCCGAAGCTCGGCTGAACCTCGCTCAGTTGCAGGATGCGATGAAAGGGCACCACCTCGTTGGCGATCGCATCGGCGATATGGCGCTTCAGCGACGCGGCGAGATCGGCAAACCCCCGCTGGGGGCAAACGTCTTCGCCGACCAGCAGGGCATTCGAGAACGGGCCGACCGTCAGTTCCGAACCGGGCAAGGCCCGCCGACCGTTGCTTTGAAATGTCGAGGCAACGTCATTCGAGCCCGTTGCCCGGCCCATCAGGACCGTCGTCGCTGCATAGATGAAGGTGAAGGTCGACACGCCGAGATTCTTCGCCGCAGCGCGCACCGAAGCTTCGACCGCGGCCGGGACAGCCAGATCGACATGGCCCGACGGGGGGCCGCTCCACCCAATGGCGATATCGCGCGGCATCCGCTGGCTCGCGCCGACCGAAGAAACACGCCGGCTCCAGTAATCCAGCGCTTCGCGATACTCTTGGGTCTGGTCCCAGTCAGAGACATGGAAAGCGGAATATGGCGCCGCTTTTTCCCCGCCCGGCGCCCTGTCATAAGCTGCGAAAATCTGTGCGGCGAACAGCTGCTGCGAAACCCCGTCGGATACCGAGTGGTGCTGCGCCAGGATAAACAGATGATCATCGGGTGCCAGGCGGGTGAGAAGGAAACGCTGCATCGAGGCGTTGGAAAGGTCGGGCTGGCGCATCACGTAAGGCACGATCCGTGCCCGCAGGGCCTCATCATCCTGCGATCCGTCGGCGTCGAGATATTCAAGGTGGATCGGGCGCGGATCGCGCACTGCGACGAATTGTCTCGTCCCAAGGCGCTCGAACCGCATGTGGAGCACGTCATGACGATCGCAGGCTGCTTGAATCGCGTGCCGCAACCGATCGCGATCAAGCGGCCCGCGGATCCGATAGGCAAGCGGCATCATGTAAACCGGCGCGGTCGTCGTTTCCGCCAGCAGATACCGTTCCTGATTGGGTCCTACACGATTGACCACGCACGCCCCTTCGTTCGCGATCTTCCCGTAAGAATATCGACAATGATCGAACCTTGTATTCCAATATGTTACTAATGATTACATTGAACGCAACCTTTGATCGGCCTCCTGTTCCGTAACCCGCCCGCATGTCGGGCGGTTACGCAGAGCCTTGTTTTAACGGTCTTGTTCGATCGTGGACGCGCGCCTTACGTAAACGAGGTTCTCGCCCCTGATCACGAGATCGAAATCGCGCCGGCCCAGTTCGCGCTGGAACGTGCGGCTGCTGGCGCGGTCGGGGAAGAGATGGTCGTGCGGCTCGATGTAGAGGAGGGCGACCTCGTCGAGCCAGGCGGTTTCGGTGGCGAAAAGATCGTCCTCGAAACCTTCGATGTCGATCTTCACCGCGAACAGTTCGCCGTGATCGACCAAGGCAAGGCACTGCGCGATGGTCATGATCGGGCATCCTCGCGGCGATCGGCTGGTGGTGATCGCATAGGCCCCGGCAGCGGGGTCAAGTGTGACAAACCCGGGCGTACCGCCGATGGCGGCCTCCACTACCGTAATCGCGGCGTGATCGGCGCAATTGTGCCGGGCCCTAGCCGCATTGGCCGGGTCGGGCTCCACCGCGATGATCCTGGCATGCGGCCATTTGCGCGCCAGCCACAGCGCCGAGGCGCCGATATTGGCCCCCGCATCGACGATTACCGGCACCCTGCCCCGCGCACGGATCGCAGCTTCGAATGCGGTCAGGCGTTCGGCGATGGGGGGATGAACGATCGCATATTGCGTGTCGCGCCAGACCTGGCGGACGACCTCGAGGTCGCTCGTTCCGGGGCGCAGCGCAATCCGTCCGCCGCGGGTATCGATCGACCGCTTGCCCAGCGCGCCGCCGAAAAATCGCACCCCGCCGCGAAGCAGGTCCTTCGCGCCTTCGAGCGCCGCGCCTTTCAGGATTGCCACCACCTGTCGGGCTTGGCAGCGAATCCCACCCGCTGCTCGATCGCAAGGGAGGCGTTGAGGACGCTCTGCTCGTCGAACGGCCGGCCGATCACTTGCAGACCCAGCGGCAGCCCGTCGCGGTTGAGGCCGGCCGGCACGCTCATCGCTGGAAGGCCGGCGAGGCTGGCGGGCACCGCGAAGACGTCGTTCAGATACATCGTCAGCGGGTCCTCGTTCAGCGAACCGAGGGGGAAGCTGGCGGTGGGCGTGGTGGGCGCAAGGATTACGTCGCACTGCTCGAAGGCCCGGGCGAAATCCTGCGCCACCAGCGCGCGGACTTTCTGCGCCTGAGTGTAATAGGCGTCGTAGAAGCCGGCGGACAGCACATAGGTGCCGATCAGTACGCGCCGCTTCACCTCGTCGCCGAAGCCGGCTGCGCGGGTGGCGGCATACATGTCCTGCAGGCCCGCCCCTTCGGGCAGCTCGCGCAAGCCGTACCGCACGCCGTCATAGCGGGCGAGGTTGCTCGATGCTTCGGCGGGCGCGATGATGTAATAGGCCGGCAGCGCATATTTCGTGTGTGGCAGCGAGATGTCGACAATCTCGGCCCCGGCATCGCGCAACCACGCCTTGCCCTGTTCCCAGCTGGCGATGATTTCATCGTCGGTGCCGTCCTGCCGATATTCGCGGGGAATGCCGACCCGCTTGCCCTTGAGATCCGGATCGAGGCCGGCTTCCCATTCGGGCACCGGCAGGTCGAGGCTGGTGGCGTCCTTGGGATCGAAACCGGCCATCGCCTCGAGCATGATCGCGCAATCGGTGACGTCACGGGCCATCGGCCCGGCCTGATCGAGGCTGCTGGCGAAGGCGACCACGCCCCAGCGGCTGCACCGCCCGTAGGTCGGCTTGATGCCGCTGATGCCGGTGAAGGCGGCCGGCTGGCGGATCGAACCGCCGGTATCGGTCCCGGTCGCCGCCGGAGCGATGCGCGCAGCCACTGCGGCCGATGATCCGCCGGACGACCCCCCCGGGCTCATCGCGGCATTGCTGCCCGCCTTCTGCCATGGCGACGAGACGTTGCCGAAATAGCTGGTTTCGTTCGACGAACCCATCGCGAACTGATCGAGATTGAGCTTGCCCAGCATCCCGGCGCCGGCATTCCACAGGTTCTGGCTGACCGTGCTTTCGTATTCGGGAACGAAGCCTTCGAGGATGTGGCTTGCCGCAGTCGTCTGGACCCCGCGGGTCGCGAACAAATCCTTCATCCCGATCGGCACGCCGGCCATCTTGCCCAACGGTTCGCCCGCGGCCCGCCGGGCATCGATCGCGTCCGCCGCCGCGAGTGCATGATCGGGGGTGGTGACGATGAAGGCATTGAGCGCGGCTGCGGCATCGACCGCGGCATTGAACGCCTCGGCCACCTCCCGCGCGGTGAAATCGCCGGCGGCAACGCCGTCGCGGATGGCCTTGACGCCAAGTTCGGTAAGGTCGGTCATGTCTATTCGATTACCTTGGGCACGCCGAAGAAGCCGTGTTCGGCGGCAGGGGCATTGGCGAGGACCGCGTCGCGCTTGCCACCGGCGGTCAGCGGATCGGCGTCGACCACGTCGTCTCTCAGCCGCAGGTGGTTTTCGATCACCGCGGTCATCGGCTGGATGTCGCCGGTGTCCACTTCGTCCAGCTGTTCGACCCAGGCGAGGATGCCGTTCAGCTCGGGCACCATCCGGTCAAGCTCGCCCTCGTCCATCCGGATCCGGGCCAGCGCGGCGATCTTCGCGACATCTTCTCGTGTGACTGACATGGCACCGCGCGTTAGCGAGGCGGACCCCCGCCTTCAAGCGCGTTGGCAGGAGTATCGAACGGTTCGCCAACCGGCTGACCGTCGATATAGATCCGCCGCCCGGTCCATTCGCGAATTTCGACCTTTGAGTTCGGCCGCAATTCGGGCACCTGAGGGCTTGTCCGGGGCGCGGCGGGCACGGTTACGATCCCGTCTTCAGCAGGCTTGGGAGTGCTGCGTGCGGGGACGATCCAGTCCGCGACCGACTGCCCCTCGATCAGGCGGACCCAGCGGCCATCGCCCCGCGCGATGCCGGTATCGATGGCGATGCACAGCCCGGTGCAGTGCCATTCCTGCGTCCGCACCCATTGCCGGATACGACCCTCCCACAAGGGATCTTCCGACACGACGCGCAGGTTCTCCATCCGGACGGATGGCGCAATGCTTTCGGGCCCATAGCGCGATGCGGCGGTCTTTTGCGCCAGTGCCTCGGCCGCGGGGGCGGCGATCGCCTCGTCGGGAGAGCTGGCCAGCCGCGCAAGCGCGCGCCGTCCGGCCTCGCCGAAATCCCAGCGCAGGGCGGCATAATCGAACGTGTCGGGCGCGACCTTGCCGGCAGCCAGGCGGGCGATCTGGTTACGGGTCGCGATGGCACCGAAATCGAGGATCGGCAAGGCCAGCAGCAAGGCCAGCACGCTCGTGCCAACGGCGAGGTGGATGTTGGCCCGGCGCAGAATGTCCCAGCCACTCCGCCGGCGGCGGATCGCGGCGACGAAATAGGCGATACCAAAGGCGACCGCGACGATGATCGCGACCAGGCCCCAGATGCGTTCGGGGCTCAGCCCGTGCTGATGGATGCGGGTGCCCAGCGAGATGGCAGTCAGTATCGCCAGGGGAAGGATGCCGAGCGCCAGCACCAGCGCGGCATAACGCATCGCGCGCGAGGCGCTGGCGGCCTCGTCCCGGTCGCGAAGGACCGCATTGACCAGAACGAAGCTGCCCGCAGCCAGCGCCAGCAACAAAGGCGTGGCGCTGTTTGTCGCACTCCATAGCACGTCCAATCCGCTCGTCGCGACCGCCAGCAGGAATATCGTCAAGGCGACCGCCAAGGGCACCGCGATGAGGGCGAGCACCAGCAGCACGACATTCTGAAGGGTGCCGATCACCTTGAGCTGATTGCGCAGCACGCCCAGCGCCGCCCCGAAAGCGAGGCCGGAGAAGACCCAGCCGAACCAGTCCTCGCCCATGAGGTCGCGCAGCAGATCGATACGGATCGCGTGGAACAGTTCGCTCAAGAGAAGGATGACCAGCCAGGCGAGCCCGGTGAAGGCCAGCGCACCGCCGGCGGAGATCGCGTCGGTCCAGACATGGTAATGCAGCGCGGGATAGGGCGTTTCGCCGCGCAGGCGATGCCAGCCGGCCTGGAACAGCGGCAGCGCCAGCGCGCAGGACACCACGCCGCCGGCGAACCAGAAACCACCGATGTCCAGATAGGGGTCGGCGCTTGCCACACGCCAGGCGATGCCGGCCATGACCGCGCCGACGAGCGCCGCAAACACCAGCGGGCCGCGCCAGTCACTTCGATCGAGCGTGAAGGCCAGCGCCAGCGGAGCGAAAAAGGCCAGCGCGGCCAATGCCGCGCGCCACGGTTCCGACGAATTCAAGGCCTGTGGCATCGCCAGCCAGACCAGAAAGCCTGCAAGGCCCAGCAACCCGGCAAGCACCCAGGGGCGCAAGTCCCACTCGCCGTGCGATGATGGATTGGCCGCTTCGTTCACGGCGCCCGCGGCCATGCCGATCGACTAGCGCGGGGCCTCGGGTGCAGGGGCCGCTTCGGGACCGCCCTGCGCGCCCATCTGCGCCTGCAACTGCATGAAACGCTGCTGCGCTTCTTCCAGCGGCATCACGTCGATCACCTCGACCTCGAAGATAAGATCGCTGTTTGGCGGGATCGGCGATCCGGGGGGCGGGTTGGCGCCATACGCCTGATCGGCGGGGATCTCGATCCGGTAGGTGCCGCCTTCGCGGGTCTGCTTCAATCCCTCGACGAAGCCGGGAATCAGTCCGCCGCCTTCCTCCAGCGGAAAGGGCGTGCCGTCCGGGAACAAGCCCGGGGGCAGCGGGCTGGGCTGCGAGCGGTCGAACTCGGTCCCGTCTGGCAATGTGCCCACATACTTGGCGAAAACGACCTGCCCGATATCAGGCGCAGCCCCGGTGCCTTCGACCAGCGTCTCGACCTCGAGCCCGCGGGGCATCGCGGCGTAGGCGAAACCCGCCGCCGCCAGCATCGCCGCCGCCACCCCTAGCCACAGCTTGCCGAGCGAGCCCTTGCGGATCGGGCGAAGGGGGACGCGGGTAATCTCGGTCATCGACAGGTATCCTGATACGCAAAGGGCGCGGAGCAAATCCGCGCCCTCATGGCTTAGCAGCAAGGGCGAGGCAAGGCGCTTTGCCTGTGCCGCCCTCGCCTAACGTGTCGCGCACGGCCCGCTACGAACCGCCCGCGCGGCCGCCTTACTTGACGCCGTCGCGTTCCATCCGCTTGCGCTCGAGCTTGCGCGCACGGCGAACCGCAGCGGCCTTTTCACGGGCGCGCTTCTCGCTCGGCTTCTCGTAGTGGCGGCGCAGCTTCATTTCGCGATAGACGCCTTCACGCTGCAGCTTCTTCTTAAGCGCGCGGAGAGCCTGGTCGACGTTGTTATCGCGAACGGTAATCTGCATACGGTACACAACCTTACTTGACGGGCCAGAGCCCGCCATCGTGCGGGGTGCGCCTCCTTGATATCTCGATCCGGGTCGGATTACATCCGGGTTCGTCTTCACGAAACGAGCCACGCGCCGAATCCGTCACGGGTCGGCTCGCGCGGCGCGCACATACATCTGCCCATTTGCCTTGGCAAGCGTTTGCGGTGCTTCCCACTGTGCGCCATGCGCGCTAGGGCCGGGGCGATGTCGACCTGCCCCCCTGCTCCGCCTTTCGCCCTCTGCGTCGCTCCGATCGGGCAGCGGGTCGCTACGGCGCGGAGGGCCTTTGCATGACCGGCGCGGATGAAGTCCGGCAATTCGCCGTCGCGTCCGACGACGATGGCATCCGGCTCGACCGGTGGTTCAAGCGGCATCTGCCGCAGATCGGTTTTGCAACCATCAGCCGCTGGGCGCGAACCGGACAGATCAGGGTCGACGGCAAGCGCGCACGGCCCGAAGACCGCCTTCTTGCCGGGCAGCAGATTCGCGTCCCTCCGGGCGGCGACACACCCGGACGCCCGCGGCCCGCCCGGCGAGCGCTGACCGACGATCAGATCGCCGAGGCGCGCGCCATGCTGATCTTCGAAAACGAAGCGGCACTGGTGCTCAACAAGCCCCCCGGCCTCGCCACCCAGGGTGGCACCAATACGCACAGCCATGTCGACGGGCTGCTCGATGCCTTCATGGACAGCGACGAGGCACCGCGCCCGCGGCTCGTTCACCGGCTCGACAAGGATACCTCGGGCGTCCTGCTGATCGCGCGCACGCCGGGCAGCGCGGCGTTCTTCTCGCGCCGCTTTTCCGGGCGCAGCGCCAAGAAGATATACTGGGCGCTGGTCGTCGGCGTGCCCGACATTCGTCAGGGCGTGATCGAGGCGCCGCTGGCCAAGCAGCCCGGCTCGGGCGGCGAGAAGATGCATGTCGATCACGAAGGCGGCCAGCCGGCGCGGACCAAGTACCGGGTGGTCGAAAGTGCCGGCGGCAAGGTCGCCTGGCTCGAACTTCAGCCGATGACCGGGCGGACCCATCAGCTGCGCGTGCATTGCGCGGCGATGGGTCATCCAATCGTCGGCGATGGCAAGTACGGGGGCAAGGACGCCTTTCTCACCGGCAGCATCAGTCGCAAGATGCACCTTCATGCGCGGCGGCTGGTGATCGACGACCCGCAGGGCGGCAAGCTCGACGTGACGGCCCCGCTGCCGGAACATTTCGCCGCCAGCATGGCCCAGCTCGGTTTCGACGAGAAGCAGAGCGACGCCACGCCGATGCGTGACGATCCCCCGCCCAAGTCGCGCGAGGAGAAGAAGCAGCAAGCGCGCCAGCATGCCAAGCAATATCGCAAGGCCCAGCGCGCCCCGCGGCGGGCGCGTGGGGCGGCACCGGGCAAGGCCGGCAAGCCCCGGCGGTAATGCGATGACGCGGCTGGCGGTCTTCGATTGCGACGGCACCCTGGTCGACGGGCAGGCCGCCATTTGCGAGACCATGGAAGATGCCTTCGCCGCTGCCGGACTGGCCGCCCCCTCGCGTCAGCATATCCGCCGGGTCGTAGGGCTGAGTCTGCCGCAGGCGATGGCGATCCTCGCACCTGGCGCCGGGGCCGAAGGGCATGACCGGCTGGTCGGCGCCTACAAAGACAGTTTCCGCGCCCGGCGCATCGCCGGCAGGCTGGACGAGCCGCTTTACGAGGGGATCGCGGAACTGATCGTCCGTCTGGCCGATGACGGGTGGCAGCTGGGCATCGCCACCGGCAAGAGCCACCGCGGGCTGACCGCGTGCCTTGCCGGGCATGGTCTGGCCGATCGGTTCGTTACCTTGCAGACGGCCGATCACCACCCGTCGAAACCCCATCCTGCCATGCTCGAACAGGCGCTGGCCGAGGCCGGAGTGGGGGCGGAGGCGGCGGTGATGATCGGAGACACGACCTTCGACATGGCGATGGCCGGCGCCGCCGGGGTGCGGGCCATCGGCGTCGCCTGGGGCTATCACGAGGCAGACGAACTGCTGGCCGCCGGCGCCGGAAGCGTTGCCGAGACGATCGAAGAACTCGAACAGGAGATCCGCCGATGAGCGCCGATCCCGCGCAGGAGCGGCGCACGCTTCGCCGGTTCCTCATCCTTCAGGGGCTGCGGCTGGCGGGTCTGGCCATGGCCCTTGCCGGGGCGATGGCCATTGCCGGCACGCTGCCGCTCAACGAGGCGCAAGGGGCCGTGCTCTTGATCGGAGGCGCGGTCGCCTTCTTTTTCCTGCCGGTGCTGATGGCCAAGCACTGGAAGACGCGGCAATGAAGCGGTTCTACACCGACGTGACCGTCGCCAAGGTCGGCGGCAGCGGGGCGCGCAGCGGCTGGATCGTCAGCCTCGACGGCCGGCCGCTCAAGAGCCAGGGCGGGCGGCCGCAGATCGTTCCCACCGCCGCGCTGGCCGACCTGCTCGCCGCCGAGTGGCGCGATCAGGGCGAGGAGCTCGACCCCGGCGGCTTCGCCTTTCGCGACATGAGCGACTATGCCATCGACGTGGTCGATACCGATCCCGATGCATTGGTGGACAAGCTTGCAGGCTACGGCGAGACCGATACCCTGTGCTATCGCGCCGACCCCGAGGAGCCTCTGTTCCGCCGACAGCACGAGGTGTGGGAGCCCCTGCTGGCCGCGGTCGAACAGCGTGAGGGCATCGCGCTCCACCGGATCAGCGGGGTCGTTCACCGCGCACAGCCGGCGCAGGCCATCGCGAAACTGCGCCGGCGGATCGTGGCGCTCGACCCGTTCCGCCTCGTCGCGCTTGAACAGATCGTTTCGCTCAGCGCGTCGCTCGCTATCGGTATGGCGGCGCTTGAGCCGGATGCGGCCGGCGAAGATTTGTGGGTGGCTGCCAATCTGGAGGAAGACTGGCAGGCGGACCTGTGGGGCCGTGACGAGGATGCCGATGCCCGGCGCGAGCGCCGCCGCGGACATTTCCTCAAGGCGCTGCGGTTCCTTCGCGCCATCGAGGAAGGCTGAACGGGAGCAGGTGCGCCCTGCCCCCGCCGCCGGTTCAGATCTTGTCGCCCAGCGCGCCCTTGACCTTGCCCTTCAGGTTCTGCGCCTCACCCTTGCGCTCCTGCGCGTGACCTTCGGCGCGGGTTGCCGGATCGTCCGACGCCTGCTTGGCGTTGCCGCTGATCTCGTTGGCGATGCCCTTGGCCTTGTCGGTGAGTTCACCCATCGTTCGTCTCCTTCGGGAAGACATTTCCCTTACGGGTAACCGAACGGTACAGGCGGGCCTTGCGTTCCGGGTGCGCGTTCATTCGCCCTCGTCACGGGCCCGGGCGATGGCGCGGGCAAATTGCATTTCCGACAGCGCGCCGAGATAGCGGGTGCGCCCGATGACGTAAGTCGGCGTACCGCGCACGCCGAGCCGCATCGCGTCGCGCTGGTTTTCCCGAAGATGCTCGGTCGGCTCGCCCTGCTTGATACTGGCAAGGATGCGCAGCCAGTCTCCCCCCTCACGCTCGACGATCTGCCTCATCACCGCGGGTGTCAGCTTGCGGGGTTCGGTCATGAAGGCATCGTGCAATTGCGCATAGAGGCCTTGCCGCGCGCCCGCGAGCGCGATCCGGGCGGCATCCTGCGAAACCGGCCCGAACACCGGGAAATCGCGAAAAACGATGCGAACGTCACCCGCCTCGTGCGCCGCTGCCAGCATAGCCGGATGGGCCCGGCGGCAGGCGGGGCACTGGTAATCGGTGAAGACGGTCAGAACGACCGCGGCGTCGACCGGGCCGGTAGCAGGGGCGTTCGGAGCGTTCGCCAGACGGTCTGCCAGCGCCGCATCGATCGCCGTCCCCTCGACCCGTACGAAGCGCAGATAGAGCGAGGTGCCAAGCCCCAGCAGGACAGCTGCGGCCAGCGCAAGCGTCGCGCCCCGCCCCGGACGCGGCGGATTCAAGCGATCACCCGGCCCACTGCGCCACTTCGAGGGCGACCTGATTGGCCGCCTGATTGAGCGCCGGGCCGATGGCTGCCGCCTCGGGCGCGATGCCGGGAACGATGGCCTGGAACCGGCGCGTCGTCACCCCGCCGCCCTCGCCAGGCAGCACCCCGTCGAACACCAGAACGACCGACGAGGTCTGCGCATCATAGCCGAACTGGCGCAGCGTTCCGCCGAGGCGCACCGGGGCCAGCGCGCCCGGATCGTCGCCATCCACCACGACCCGGTTCGATTGGGTGCGGATGGTTTCGCCGATCAAGCGGCGCAACAGGCGCGCAGGCTTCTCGACCCAGACCGCGTCCTTCACATAGGCGATGCTGGTGGCATCGACCTGCACCGGAACGCGGGTGACATCGAGTGCGGCGGTAGTCTCGAATTCGCCGAGCACGATCGGGGTGCCTGCCGCCGACGAGGCTCCCGACCCCGCCGGCGCGGTGTTTGTGGGAGTGAGGGTCAGCAGGCTTTCAGGCGTCTCGGGTCCGAAGCTGAGACAACCGGCCAGGAGCAGGGCGGGCGCGAGCGCGGCGAAGGCACGGGCGATGGGCATGGCAGGGTGTCTCACTTCGGTTCGTAATCGGGCACGGGCTGGCTCGAAAGCAGCGCGCCGGCGCCCTGTTCGTCGATCTTTTCGGTCACGTCGCGCAGGGCCTTGCTGGTGGCCCGCAGGTCGCGCAAGGTCGCCTCGGCCGCCGGCAGCGTGCTTTCGGTCAGCTGGCGGGTGGCGGGGCGCGCTTCTTCGAGCGTGGTCTGCAGCGCGGATGCCGCCCCGCTGGCCGAATCGAGCGTTGCGCGAAGTTGCTGGGCGATCGCCTGCCCTTCGGACTTGATGATCCGATCGGTGGACGCGGTCACCTTTTCGAACTCGTTGAGCGCCTCCGATGCCTCGCGCAGGGTGATCTGCAATTCGGCCATCGTCCTCTCGACCTGGGGCGCCGCATCGGCGAAGCCCGCGGTGATCTCGTTCGTGTTGGCGAGGATACCGGCGATCTCGCCCTGGTTCTGATCGTCGAGCAGTTGGGTCAGCCGTTCAGTCAACGTCGCGAGCCGTTCGAGCAGCAGCGGGGCGTTGGAGAGGATGGCGTTGAACCCGCCATCCTGCGGCGGGATGACCGGCACTCCTTCGACGCAGGCGGTGGTTTCGCAACTGATCGGCGGGGCGCCGCTGCGTGCGCCGTCGAGCATGATGGTGGAAACGCCGGTGAAGCTGCCTTGGATCGTCGCCGTGGTGCCGACGAGGATTGGAACATCGTCGTTCACGCTGATCCGCACGCGAACGAATTGCGGATCCTTGTCCCACAGCACGATCTGCGACACCTGCCCCACCGGTACGCCCGAAAAGGCGACCTGGCTGCCGGTGTTGAGGCCGGAGACGGCCTGCTTGAAGAAGATATCGTATTCCTTCTGGTCAGCCTCGCCCAGGCGCGCCAGCCAGACGATGAACAACGCCAGCGCGGCGAGGATCGCCAGCGTGACCGCCCCCACCCACACGTGATTTGCCCGCGTTTCCATTCGTTATGCCTTATCCTTGGTGGCGGGGAAGTTGTCCAACGCTTTGACCGCGTGTGCCGCGACCGGCTGGTCCATGTGTCGCCGCAATTCGTCGAGCGCCTGCGCCGTCAGCGCCGCGCGGCCCCGCGGACCGTTGAAATATTCCTGGATCCACGGGTGGTCGAGCTGCATCAGATTGGGCACGGTATCGACCGCGATCACGCGCTTGTCGGCCAGGACCGCCACCCGGTCGCAGATCTCGTGCAGGGTGTCGAGGTCGTGGGTGATGAGAAAGACGGTGAGGCCGAGCGTCTTCTTCAGCTCCAGCGTCAGCCGGTCGAACGCCGCCGCACCGATCGGGTCGAGCCCGGCGGTAGGCTCATCGAGGAACAGCAGTTCAGGATCGAGCGCCAGTGCCCGGGCGAGGCCAGCGCGCTTCTTCATGCCCCCCGAAAGCTCGTTGGGGTATTTCTTCACCGCTTCTTCGGCGAGGCCCGAAAGGACGACCTTGTAGCGCGCGATCTCGTGACGCAGCGTGTCCCCGATTTCGGGATAGAACTGCTTGAGCGGCACTTCGACATTCTCGCCCACCGTGAGGGTGGAGAACAGCGCGCCGCCCTGGAACAAGACGCCCCAGCGGTTGCGCACGCCGCGCACGTCGTCCGGCTCGCCATCGGTAAGCGAGCGGCCCAGCACCGTGATATCGCCCGCCGCCGGCAGTTGCAGCCCGATGATCGAGCGCATCAACACCGACTTGCCCGTTCCCGAGCCGCCGACCACGCCGATGATCTCGCCCCGCCGGACCTTGAGATCGAGCCCGTCATGGACCGTCTGCTCGCCGAAGCGGTTGATCAGCCCTTCGACGACGATGGGATATTCGCCGCGGAACCGTTCGTGCTGGCCGGGCGGGGGCAGATCGTCCGCCATCAGGCCCAGCCCACCCGCGTGAAGAACACCGCGAAGAACGCATCGAGGACGATCACCGTGAAGATCCCGGTCACGACAGCCATCGTGGTCCTGAGGCCGACCTCTTCGGAATTGTTGCGCACGTTCATGCCGTGATAGCAGCCTGCCAGCGCCACGATCAGACCGAAGACCGGCGCCTTGATAAGCCCGACCCACAGATCGTAGGTCGGCACCACTTCCTGGATGCGCAGCAGGAACGACCAGAACGGGATGCCCAGCGTCAGGTCGCCGATCACCGCCCCGCCCAGGATCGACATGACGCAGGCATAAAAGCCCAGCAGCGGCATCATGATGATCGCCGCCAGCACCCGCGGAATGACCAGCGCCTCCATCGGCGAAATGCCGATGGTGCGCATCGCATCGACCTCCTCGGTCAGCTTCATCGTGCCGATCTGCGCGGCGAAGGCGCTGCCCGAACGACCCGCGACCATGATCGCGGTCATCAGGACGCCCAGTTCGCGCAAGGTGATGCGGCCGACGAGGTTGACCGTCAGCGTTTCCGCCCCGAATTGCGCCAGCTGCACCGCCCCCTGCTGGGCGATGACGATGCCGATCAGAAAGCTCATCAGGCCGACGATCGGCAAGGCCGAGACGCCGACCAGCTCCATCTGCCGCACCAGCGCAAGCCCGCGGAAGCGGCGCGGATGGCGGATGACGTTGCCGGCGGCCAGCAGCAGGGCGCCCAGGAAGCTGAGAACGCCGAGCAGCCCGCTGCGCCCGTTGTAGATCATTTCCCCGATCGAGGCCGGAACCCGGCGCGCAAGTGGCAGGCGCAGGGCGGATACCTTCTCGTCACTGGGGAAGCGGTCGATCGCGCTCACCAGCCGTGCGGCGCGCTCGCTCGCGCCGGTGATCTTGGCATCGTGAATGCCGGCCAGATTGGCTGCCACCCAGGCGCCGACCGTATCGATCTCGCTGACGCCGGACAGGTCCACCCGGGCGATCGGGCCGTTCAGCGCGCGCAGCTCACGATCCACCCTGCCGACGGTGGACACGAGCCACGGGCCGGCCAAGGTCAGGATCGCGCCCCCTTGTGCCCCCTCGTCCAGTTCGTAATGCGCGAACTCTGCCATTCGCGCGGCCTATGCGGGGAAACGCCCGCCACGGCAAGCCGCCTCGCGTCGCCCGTTGCATCGCACAATGGGCACTGGCATGGGCAATGCATGACGACCGAGCTTGCGAAAACCTTCGATCCTGCCGCAATCGAGGCGCGCTGGTATGCCCACTGGGAACAGCACGGCCTGTTCCGTCCTGCGCGCCCGGAGGCCGAACCGTTCACCATCGTCAACCCGCCGCCGAACGTCACCGGTTCGCTCCACATCGGGCACGCGCTCGACAACACCTTGCAGGATATCGTCGTGCGCTACGAACGGCTGCGCGGCAAGGATGCGCTGTGGGTGGTGGGGACCGATCACGCCGGGATCGCCACCCAGATGGTGGTCGAGCGCCAGCTCGAGGCCGCCGGCGACAAGCGCACCAATCATTCGCGCGAGGAGTTTATTGCCAAGGTCTGGGAGTGGAAGGAGGAAAGCGGCGGCACCATCACCGGCCAGTTGCGCCGCCTCGGCTGCTCGATGGACTGGAGCCGCGAGCAATTCACGATGGACCCGCATTTCACCGCGGCCGTGACCAGGGCGTTCGTCGACCTCTATGACGCGGGCCTCATCTATCGCGACAAGCGGCTGGTCAATTGGGACCCCAAGCTCAAGACCGCCATCAGCGACCTCGAGGTGGAGACCCGCGAGGTGCAGGGCGGCTTCTGGCGCCTGCGGTATCCGCTGGCGGACGGAGTCACGTTGGATGACGGACGCGACTTCATCGAGGTCGCCACCACCCGGCCCGAGACCATGCTGGCCGACATGGCAGTGGCGGTGCACCCCTCCGATGCGCGCTATGCCAGCGTGATCGGCAAGCATGTCGTCCTCCCCCTGACCGGGCGCCGGGTGCCCATCATTTCCGACGAGCACGCCGACCCCGAACTGGGCAGCGGCGCGGTGAAGATCACCCCGGGGCACGATTTCAACGATTTCGAAGTGGGCAAGCGCGCCGGGATCAAGGCCGCCGAGATGCTCAACATGCTCGATGCCAACGGCGACGTCTGCCAGACCGCCGACGGGCGGGTGCCGAAGGAATTCCTCGGCCTGCACCGCTTCCGCCGCGACGCCGTGGACGGCGCCCGCGAACTGGTCGTGGCGCGGCTCAAAAAGCTCGGCCTGCTTGTCCCCCATGTCGACAAGGACGGGGCGGAGCATGATGCGGAGCCCCGCACCATCGCCACCCCCTTCGGCGACCGCGGCGGGGTGGTGATCGAACCCTGGCTGACCGACCAGTGGTATGTCGACGCGGAGAAGCTGGCCGCCGCCCCGATCGAGGCGGTGCGCAGAGGCGCGGTCGAGATCGTGCCCAGGACCTGGGAGAAGACCTTCTTCAACTGGATGGAGAACATCCAGCCTTGGTGCGTCTCGCGGCAATTGTGGTGGGGGCACCGGATTCCGGCTTGGTATGGACCGGATGGCAAGGCCTACGTCGCAATGACAGAGGCAGATGCGCAGGCCCAGGCAGGTCCAAGCGTTGCTCTTTGCCGGGACGAGGACGTCCTCGACACCTGGTTCTCCTCCGCCCTGTGGCCCTTCGCCACCCTTGGCTGGCCCGATGCCGATGCAGGCCTGCTCGCCAAGCACTATCCCAACGACCTGCTTATCTCGGGCTTCGACATCCTGTTCTTCTGGGATGCGCGGATGATGATGATGGGACGACACCTCACCGGCGAGAATCCGTGGAAGCGGCTTTATCTGCACGGCCTTGTCCGGGCGGCGGATGGCGCCAAGATGTCGAAATCCAAGGGCAACGTGGTCGATCCACTCGGCCTGATCGACCGTTACGGCGCCGATGCCTTGCGCTTCTTCATGGCGGCGATGGAGAGCCAGGGGCGCGACATCAAGATGGACGAGAAGCGGGTCGAGGGATACCGCAACTTCGCCACAAAGCTGTGGAACGCAGCGCGCTTCTGCCAGGCCAACGGCATCGGCGCGAGCGACACCATCGCCGCCCCGCCCGCGCGCCTCGCTGCCAACCAGTGGATCATCGGCGAGGTGCAACAGACCGTCGACGCGCTCGACAAGGCGCTGGCCGACCTGCGCTTCGATGCGGCGGCCAACGCGATCTATCACTTCGTCTGGGACCGTTTCTGCGACTGGTACCTGGAACTGATCAAGCCCGTCCTTCAGGGCGAGGTCGACAATCCGGCCGCCAGCGAAACCCGCGCCGTCGCGGGCTGGGCACTCGATCAGATCCTCGTCATGCTGCACCCCTTCATGCCCTTCGTCACCGAAGAGCTGTGGCACGCGCAGGGCGGCCGGGCGGACTATCCGCTGATCACCGCGAAATGGCCGGAACCGCAGGCCGATGTCAGCGCCGATGCAGTCGCCGCGATCGACTGGGTTATCGCGCTCACCACCGCCACCCGCGCCGCCCGCAACGAATTGGGCATCGCGCCGGGCGTCAAGCTGGCGGCATGGATCGAAGCGCCCTCGCCGGTCGCCGCCGGGGTACTCGAACGGGCGAGCGCAGCGGTCGAGAGGCTCGCGCGTCTCGCGCCCGTCCATGTCGGCGCCGCGCCCCCCGGTCCGGCGATGCAGATCGGTGCGGGGAGCGATGCGGTGATCGTCCCGCTCGAAGGGGTGATCGACATCGCCACCGAGAAGGCTCGGCTGGCCAAGGCGATGGACGCGAGCGCCAAGGAGCACGGCGCGCTCGGCAAGCGGCTGGCCAACCCCGCCTTCGTCGAACGGGCCAACCCCGAGGCGGTGGAAAAGGCCCGCGCCGATCACGCGCACCACTCGTCCGAGATCGCCCGGCTGGAGGCGGCGCTGGCGCGGCTGGGTTGACGTGCCCCTAGTCCTCGCCACCGATGACACAGGGGGGCCGGAAATCTTCGCCTCGCTACAGGGCGAGGGGCCGAGCGCCGGGATGCCGGTCGCTTTCATGCGGCTGTCGCGCTGCAACCTCGCCTGCGTATGGTGCGATACCGCATACACCTGGCATTTCGAGGGCGACAACCGCCCTCACCGCGATGGGGTGACATACGAGCGGCGCGCCAACCAGGTGACGCTGGACGAAGCCGAGGTGGCGCAGCGCATCGCCGCGCTCGGCCAGGGGCGGCTGGTGGTGACCGGGGGCGAGCCCTTGTTGCAGGCGCCCTCACTGGCGCGGATGCTGGCCTTGCTGCCCGATATCACCGTGGAGATCGAGACCAACGGCACCACCGCCGCGCCGCCCTCGCTGGACCGGCGCATCGCGCAGTTCAACGTCAGCCCCAAATTGTCGCACAGTGGCAATCCGGCGGATCTCGCACTGCTGCCGGAACGGTTGGACGCCTATGCCGCCGACCCGCGCGCGTGGTTCAAGTTCGTCATCGCCGCGCCTGAGGACGTTGCCAAAGTGCGCGAATTGCAGCAGCACCATGCCGTCCCGGCCGAGCGCATCTTCCTGATGCCCGAGGGGACCGACAGCGCCACCCTGCGCACCCGCGAGCAGTGGCTGGCCCCCCTATGCCTCGAACACGGCTATCGCATGAGCGACCGGCTGCACATTCACCTCTACGGGGATACGCGCGGCACCTGACCAGTCGGCGGCTGCGGCTCAGCCCTGGCTGCGCCAGCGCTGGACCGTGCGTTCGACAACATCTTCCTCGCCGCCCGACTGGTTCCACATCTCGATAAAGCTCGGGTCCTCGGACGCCGGGCGCTTGATTTCCTCGAGATTGTCGAACGACACGCGGATGGGAATGGCGACGCCCTCGCCGCAGATGATGCATTCGCGGTTGCGCAGCGCGGGGATGGCATCGAGGAAGCCGCGCGCCCCTTCGGGCATCGCGGCGCGGACGAAATCCTGGTCCCGGTCATTGTTGAGGCGCATCGAGATGATCGTGCCGCACTGCGACAGCACGCCTTCGGCAAGATCCGAAGGACGCTGCGTGATCAGGCCGAGGCTGATGCCGTACTTGCGCCCTTCCTTGGCGATCCGCGAAAGGATGGTGCCGACCGAATTGCCTTCGGCGTTCTTCTCGCTCGGCACATATCGATGCGCCTCTTCGCATACGAGAAGGATGGGGGTGGTCTTCTCCTCGCGGCCCCAGATCGCAAAATCGAAGACCAGCCGGCTGAGCACCGCGACGACGGTCGAGGTAATGTCGGAAGGCACGCCCGAGACATCGATGATCGAGATCGGCTTGCCGTTGGCCGGCATGCGGAAGACCTTGGAGATGAAGTCCTTCATCGTATCGGCCACCAGCATGCCGGAGAACATGAACTGGTAGCGCGGATCGCTCTTCAGTTCCTCCAGCTTGGTGGCGATACGCATGTAGGGCGCCGAATTGGTCGCCTTGTCGAGCGTGCCCATCGCATCCTTGATCGCGTTCGACAGGTCGGACAGCAGGTAGGGGATGGGCGAATCCACCGTGATCTTGCCCATCTTCTCGGCCAGCCGGCTTTTCTGGCGCGACTTCAGCAGGCACTTGGCCAGAATATCGGCATCCACCTGGCGGTCGTTGCCGTTGCTGGTGAGCAGCACTTCGCAATGCTCTTCGAAGTTCATCAGCCAGTAGGGCATCTGCAGGTTCGAGACGTCGAGGATGACGCCGGTCTGCTTGAACGCCGCGGCATATTCGCCATGCGGATCGATCATGACGATGTGGCCTTCGGGCGCCGCTTCGCAGATCCGGTGAAGGATCAGCGCCGCGCTGGTCGACTTGCCGGTCCCGGTCGATCCCAGCAGCGCGAAATGCTTGCCCAGCATAGCGTCGACATAGAGGCCGGCGCGGATGTCCTTGGTGGGATAGACCTTGCCGATGGTGATGGCGCTGCGTCCACCACTCGCGTAGACCTGCTTCAGATCCTGCGTGCTGGCCGGATAGACCAGCGCGCCGGGCACCGGATAGCGGGTGACGCCGCGCCGGAATCCATGCAGCCGGCCGGTGACGCGTTCCTCGGTGCCTTCCCCCAGGAAGTCGATATTGGCGAGGATCGAGCCCGCCTTGCGGTCCTGCCGCTGGTTGCGGACGCTGGCGATCAGCCAGGCGTTGCCGACGCGGATCTTGATCTGGCTGCCGACCTGCCCGGCCATCGCGACGGCGGGATCGGCATCGTCGGCGCATTCGGTCAACCGCTGGAGATCGACTGCGATCATCGAGCCCGACCCGGCGATCTCGAGCACCACGCCGATCGGCAGCGAGGCGTTCTCGCTGACGGATTGAGGGGCAGGTTCCGGCACGACCTCCACCGGCGGTTCGGACGGAGCGGGGGACTGGCGCGGCGGCGCCTCGCCCGATACCGCCGCCGGCGCGGACGGCGCGGCGGGCAGGGGCGCGGTACAAGGCTGCGACGTTTCGTAAGCGCCGGCTTCAGCGGCATCCGGAACGGGCATTGCCGAGGGGGGCGTTGCCGAGGGGGGCGTTGCCGAGAGGGGCGTCTGATCGACCGGCTCCGCTTCGGGCTCCGGCTGAGATTCCGCCCGGCGGATGCGGTCGCGCAGGGTGCTGCTGCGGCCCTGCGGCGGCTCTGCCCCCTCTTCGCGGGACGGGTCGAAGGTACGCAATGTGCGGCTGGTCATGTCGTTCATGGTGACGGCCCTGTCCTTGGCTTCGCGCAGCGCGCTCTACCTGCGTCAGATGGCAGCGGGCGGTTAAGAACGGGTCAACGCGCGCGCCGAACGCGGCGCCGGCAGCATCACAGGCGGGCGAACAGCCGTCCTGCGCCCCAGCCCATCCCGACCGACAGCAGCACCGCCACCAGCCCGTAGGCAAGCCCGTAATTGCGCGCGCTGTCTTCGACGAAGCGCTCGAAGCCGACCTTGCGCACCTCGACCTCGGTCGTGGCCGAGGCGACGACGCGGCCGCGCGACACGGCAAAGGTTTCGGCCGTGTAGGTTCCGGTCGTGACGTTGGAAGGAAGTGCGATGCGGGCCTGGTACAACACCCCCTCGACGATCCGCACCCCGCCGAAATCCTGCTTGTAGAGACCCTGCCGCCGTTTGAGATCGACGAGCCCTGCGGCAAATCGCGACAGCGCCTCGGGGTCGATCGAGCCACTTGGCGACAGCTGGATGTAGCGGGTGCCGAACTCGAAGATCGCGGCGGTCTTTTCATCCACGATGGTATCGATCGGCGCGGACGAGGCGACCGCGAAGAAACTAGGGACCGAACGGAAATCGCTGCTTTCGGCGTTGATCCAGACCCCGGCGAAGCGCTCCTTTTCGCGCAGGCGGACGGGTTCGCTGGGCCCTTTCAGCACCACCACGATGGCATAGTCGCGCGCCGCCTGCCCGGCAGGATCGAGGACCGCCCCGAACAGCAGCAGTTCGGTCCCGGTGAAGCCCTGGCGCACCTGCACCTCGTGTTGCGAGATTTCCGGCACCAGGACCGGATCGCGCTGACCCATCAGGGCGAACGCCGCCAGCAGTACCAGCCAGGGGCGGACCGAACGGGTCACAGCGGCGCCAGCGTGTAAATTTCGTCCGGACGGTAGAACAGCCCCAGGAACATGCGAAAGGCGATGACCAGCACGATGGCAGCAAGGATCAGCCGCAGATATTCGGGTTTCGCCCGCACCGCCCATTGCGAACCGATCTGCGCGCCGGAAACCGACCCCAGCAGCAGCAGCGCGACCAGCACGATATCGACCGCGCGCGTCGTAAGCGAATGCATCATGGTGGTGGCAATGGTGACGAACAGGATATTGAACAGGCTCGTCCCCACCACGACGTTCGCGCTCATGCCGAGGATGTACAGCATCGCCGGCACCAGAATGAAGCCGCCGCCGACCCCCATCAGCATGGTGAGGATGCCCACCACCACGCCCACGATCAGGGGCGCCAGCGGCGAGATGTACAGGCCCGAGCGGTAGAAGCGGTACCGGAACGGAAGGCTGGCGACCAGCGGGTGATGCCGCCTTCGGGCCACCACGCGCGTGCCGCCGCCGCGCAGGGTCTGGATCGCCTCGCGCGCCATCAGCATGCCGATCGATCCCAGCAGCACCACATACAAGGCGTTGATGACGACATCGATCTGTCCGATGGCACGAAAGAACCGGAACAGCAGCGAGCCGATACCCGCGCCGATGATCCCGCCTGCGGTCATCACCGCGCCCATCCGGTAATCGACCCCGCCCCGCTTGCCGTGCGCGAAAACTCCCGAAACGCTCGCCCCGGTGACCTGGGTGGAGGCCGAGGCCGCGGCGACCGTCGGCGGGATGCCGTAGAAGATCAGCAGCGGGGTCGTCAGGAACCCGCCGCCGACGCCGAACAGGCCCGAAAGGATGCCGGTCAGCGCGCCAAGCGTGACGATCCACAGACCGTTCACCGAAAGATTGGCGATGGGCAGGTAGACGTCCATCGCCCTGCCCTATCCGAGGGGGGGCGGGGAATGAAGTGGCTTCACCTAAAATCCGGTCGACAGCGTCAGCGTCGCACCTCCGGCAGGGGCAGCGTTGCCGGCGACCCGCACGCGGTAGTCCGCCGTCAGCCGTACCGCGGCGCCGGCGAGCGGCACATCGAGGCTGAGCGAAGGGCCGAGGTCGAGCCGGGCCGTACCTTCCTGTGCCCCGCCCCACACCCCGGCCCCGGCACGCACGGTCGCCGGTCCGGCGCTGGCGAGCGGGCGGTCGGCCACAGCCATCCCGTCAGCAAAGGCGCTAGCGTCCCGCCCGCCGACATAGCCCGCCTGGCCATAGGCGCTGAGGTCGAAGGCCGCAGGAAGCGCGACATCGCCGACACTGGCGGTGACGAAGGCGCTCGGGCGTACTTCGATGTCGCCGACGTGTTCGGTGAGGCGGGCTTCGGCATGGACGGCAAGCGGCAAGGCGGGCAGCGGCCGTGCGCGCAGGCCAACCGCGCCTTCGCTTTCCCCGCCGGCGATCAGCGCCTTGCTCAGACGGGCGTAGACTTCGGGGCGGCGGGACGAAGCCGGCGCGAGCGCGTAGGCCACCACCGCCCCCGCCTGGCTCGCTCCGTAAAGCGGGACGCGCCCGCTCGCGGCGGTTCGCGATCCCTCGCGCAGGAACAGCCAGGCATCCACCCGCAACCGTGAAGGCCGCGCGGCGGCCGTAAGGTAAGGCGGGGCGGCATCGCGGCGAGCCATCGCCTCGCCCGCGGTCGCCGGGACCGGCGGAAGGCTGTACCCGGCAAAGCCTTCGAACATCGCCAACCCCGACGGCGCCGAGGCGGGGCGACCCGGGTGGCCAGCGATCGCATTCCGGCGCAAGCCGGCGCCGTGCGGTGCCGCGGCGGGCGGCAGCAAGCGAACCGTGCTCGGGATGACTGACGGAACCTGTAGCGGCGCGGCGTCCGCCAGTACTGCGACCGGTCTGGCGACGTCGGCAATCATCTCGGCCGGCCACGGGCTTTCCCACAGGGCGGCACGGGCCAGGGTCCAGCTCCCCAGCAAAAGACAGAGACAGACCAGCGGCCGCCCCCGCGCATGCCAGTGCCCGGGCATCGTCAGGCTGCCTTGGCGCGCGGCGGGGCGGCGGGATGGGCGCGATGCTCGGTCTTGTCCCACACCACGGGCTGGCCCCGCAGTGCGGCAAGATAGGCTGCCACCGCCCGCCGTCCGCTCATGATGGCGATGATGTTCGAGACCACCACCCGGGGGACCGCCATCGCTCCCTCGCGCCAGCCGAATTCGCGTCCGGTAAAGATTGCGCGCAAGAGGCACCGCCACGCGAGCCCGGCGAGATTGAACGCCAGCAGCACCTTCAGCACGGGCGTGAGCGGCAGGGGCCGCACCAGCTCGAAATGGGCCAGCGCGTGCAGCGCTGCGGTCGATGCGATCAGGACATAGGCCAGCGCCAGCAGGACGGCAGCGAATGGCCCCTTACGATCGCGCAGCATCATCCAGCGCGACAGCCCCCCGCCATGCCAACCCAGCCGGTCCCAGCCTTGCAAGGCGATGCCATGGGTCCAGCGCGTCTTCTGGCGCACCGACGCGGCAAGCCTGTCGGGGAAATACGCGCGGGTGGCGATCAGCCGCCCGCTGCGGGTGCGCATCCTGATGAACCGGGTCTTCCCGCCCAGCGCGGTGATCTTGTGCCCCAGCTCGTATTATGTGTAGTTCGATCTTATGCTGACAACATTCTCCAAAGTTTGCAATTACAATATGTTACAGCTGATAGTGTCGACATAATCTCGGCGAGACCTCGCGCGAAGCTGGAGTGCTTCTGCAATTCGCGATGCCGTTCATTCAATATTCTTGCTCGTCAGCATAAACGCCGAACTTCACGTATTAGGTGGCTCCTCTGAACCGGGACGAAGCCGCGGGGAGCAAACTTTGAATGCTTTCGGCTGCCACTTGCCGTTAAATTCCAGCAACCTGAACGGCGCTCCTGTTTCCTGATCGCCAAAATTGAGCTGCCTGCCTTCGCGGTAAGGTTGAAAGTAGAAGTAGCTCGCGCGAAATTCTTGGACGCCATTCTGCACTAGCGTCTGTACGATAGCATCCATCGCATCGAGAAGTTCGTGCGGTTGATAGCCTCCGTGTAATCTTACGCGCACTTGTCCTGCACCTTAACCTGGTCCTCAAGCCGGGCCTTGGTAACATCCGCGACTGAGTCCGAACGCGCTGCCGTCTTTAGGCAGGGCCTTGGACATACACGACAGCGACCCGGCCAGTTGCACTGACCAAGCCTCAGTCGTCAGATGGAGTTACCAAGCTCCAAGCCGCCATTTTCGCGACACTGCATTCACTATCGCACCGATGATTCCGAAAGTCATCTGCATTGCTTTTTTTTGGCTCGGTTTCTGCACGAAGAAGCGTGAGATGGTGAGCGTCCGATCACGGCCGTGGCGTGCGATGGCCACTTTTGAGATCGCGACGCCCCCTCTCTCATGACTGCTGATAAGGTAGGACCCGTCGTGCAGGAGCCTGACCTTGGGCGTCAGCTTCGCGCCCCATCTCGGTCACTCGGTGACCTGATCGTCACGCCCGAAAGCGGACGTGTATTCGAAGCGTTCTGGTCGGGCAGAGTTGCGCGACAGTCGGGAAAGCGTTTGCTAGGACATCGCTCGACACCGATTGCCCTTTGCCGTGTCATGAGCGGAACAGAACCTCGCCGGTCTCCATATCATAGACTGCGCCGGTTATCGCGATGTCGCCATCTTGTTCCATAGCCAGAAGAACTTCGCTGTTTTTCCGGATGTACTCCACGGTCAGATCGACGTTATGTTCGACAACCGATTGAACCAGCATGGCATTTTCGCTGCTGCGGTTCAGGTCGCCCGCGTCTTTCAACGCACGCTCGACGGCAGGTTCGATTTTCTCGAAGAGACTAGGCAGATGGCCCAGCTCTACCTGGTCGATAGCACCTTTTACGGCGCCACAAAGGCCGTGGCCCAAAACGAGGACAAGCTTCGCACCCGCGGCCTTACATGCGAATTCCATGCTGGCGATGATGTCGGTATTGGCGAAATTTCCGGCCACTCGAGCGACGAACAAATCGCCGATGCCGCAGTCAAACACATCTTCAACTGGAATACGGGAATCCAGACATGAAAGGATGACGGCTTTGGGGAATTGGCCGCTTGCCGCCTTGCGCACCTGTTCGGTGTGGTCGCGGAGAGTCACTTCTCCTGCAACGAAACGACGATTGCCTTCCCTGAGACGATCGAGAACAGCTTGCGGCGTCAAGTTC
>NZ_JBHWMI010000053.1:0-35927 GCF_043423005.1 Qipengyuania sp.
GAACTCGGGGCGGTTCGCCCATTCGGGAAGCGCTGCGGGAGGCTGGGTCGGCGGGGCGGCGGGCGGGACCGTGACGCCTGCGAGGGCACCCCATTCGCGGCGCGCGAACCAGACATCGTCTTCCACCGCGTCCTTGTCGAACAGCGGCAGCAGCCGGGCGTACCAGCTATCTGGATGCGGGCCGCCGCGGGCATCGCGCGGGCCGAGCGAGCCGGTGATGAACAGCGCCTCTTCGGCGCGGGTCATCGCGACATAGAGCAGGCGCCAGTGCTCCTCGAGGTCGGCCGCGGCCGCCGCCGCATGGGCCGCCGCCACCGGTCCGACGCGCTCGTCCTTGCGCACGGGCGGGAGCGGCACGCAAAACGGCGCCTCGTCGCCCGGTGCCTGCCCGGCGAGCTCGAGATCGCCCGGTGCATCGGGGCCGAGCGCCGCATCCGCCAGGATCACGATCGGCGCCTGCAACCCCTTGGCGCCATGCACGGTCATCACCCGGACCTGATGCCCGCCCTCACCCGCCTCGCGCTTCAACTCGCCTTCGCCGGCATCGAACCAGCGGATGAAGCCCTGCAGGCTGGCGACGTGGCTCTGGGCATAGGCGTGGGCTGCATTGAGCAGCTCATCGATCGGATCGTTGGCTTCCCGCCCCAGCCGCGCCACCAGATTGCGTCGCCCGTCGAGCGGTCCGGTGAGGATGGTGTGGAGCAATTGCTGCGGACTGTCGAAATCGGCACGGCGTAGAATGTCGCGCAGGGAATCGAGGGTCTCCATGACCAACGGCGCGTCGCTGCGGCGCAGGTGCTCCCACAGCGAGACACGCGGCGGGCGATAACCATGCTCGAGCAGATCCTCCTGGCTCCACCCCAACAGGGGCGAGACCAGCAGCTCGGCCAGCGTCAGATCGTCGAGCGGCTGCACCGCGAAACGCAGGGCCGCCATGAGGTCCCTCACCGCCAGCGGATTGCCGAGCCGCAAACGGTCGATCCCGGCCACCGGCACCCCGTGGCGATGCAGCCGGGCAACGATCAGCGAAGCCAGATCGCGGCGCTTTCGGACGAGGACCATCACGTCGCCCGGACCGGCGCGGCGCGGGGTCTTGCCCTTCACCAGGGGGAAGCCCGGCCCGCGCGGGTCCATCCAGTGGCGCACCTGCCGCGCGATCCGGTCGGCCAGTTGGCGATCGTGCTTGCCCAGCCAGCTTTCGTCCGCCGCGCCGTCTTCGCTCCCGCTGTCGGCGGTGACGACGTTCCACAGGGCGACCAGACCGGGCCGCGGCTGGCCTGCGTGGGCCTCGGCCTCGCGGTCGAGCCCCATCGCCTGCGAACCGATGGCGGCGATGGCGCGGTCGACGAAATCGAGGACGTTTTCCGAGGTCCGGAAACTCTGCCCCAGGCCGTATTCGCGTAGATAGCGCGGATCGGGGCCGCCACGCAGGCCGCCTGCGGCATCGGCGGTCCGGCGCATCCGCGCGGCATAGCGATCGCGCGCGGCACTGAAGTTCTGCGGGCTGGTCCCCTGGAAACCGAAGATCGCCTGCTTGAAATCGCCGACCGTGAAGATCGTGCGGATGCGCTGACCCCGGGCGCCCTCGCCGCTGAAGAAATCGTCGGTCAGCGCCTCGATGATCTGCCACTGGGCGCGATTGGTATCCTGCGCCTCGTCGATCAGGATGTGATCGAAGCTGCGGTCGAGCTTGTAGCGGATCCAGTCGGCCATCGCGGTATCGGAGAGAAGCCGGGCGGCACGCGCGATGAGGTCATCGAAATCGACCAGCCCCTCGCGCTCCTTCGCCTCGTGCCAGGCCCGGGCGAAAGTGCGCCCGGCCTCCAGCTGAGGAACGAGGTAGTCCGCCAGTTCGAGCAGGCCCTGCCGCTCCCTGACCGCCCGCACGGCGGCGGCGATCTCATCCAGCTTGTCGGCAAAGGTGGCATCGAGCTTTTCGGCGCCGGCCATCTTGCGCGGCTCGCCGTCTTTCTTGAGCAAGGCTTCGAACCCGCCGAGCGCTGCCAGCCGCCCCCCCTCGTCCAGCGCCAGCCAGTCGGGGACGAAGGCGCAGGCCTTGTCAGAGGTCTGCGATGTCCAGCGCGAGAGGACGGCGACGCAGGCGCGCAGCGTGCCGACGGGAAAGATTCCGTCGCCGCATGCCTGCGCCACCCATGCCTCATCGGCGTCGGACGGCATGCCGAGCAGGCGCCGCACGGGCTGGTGCAGCGAATGCTGCCATTCGGGCCGATACCACAGTTCCGGATAGCTGGCACAGCGCATCAGCCAGCGGCGCACGCAATCGGCCCCCTTGCGCCGGCTCATCTCCGCCACCGCCTCGCGGAAGGCTGCCCCCCCGCCATCGGCCAGCAATTCTGCCAGCACCTCGCGGCTGAGAAGGTCGCGCTCGCGGTCGTCCATCGGCTGGCTGCCGGGCAGGATGTCCGCTTCGGCCGGGAAGGCGGCGAGGAGATATTGCGCAAAGGCGTGGATCGTATCGATCCGCAGCCCCCCGCCCGGGCAATCGAGCACCCGGGCGAACAGCGACCGGGCCCGTGCCAGCGTGACCTCGTCGATCGGTGCCCCGAGGTTGGCGAGATCGATCGCCAGCGCCTCGTCCTTCAGCCGCACCCAGCGGGCCAGCACTTCGCCCACGCGCACCGCCATCTCCGCAGCGCCGGCCTTGGTGAAGGTAAGGCAAAGGATCTGCGAGGGATCGGCACCGGGCTCAAGCAACAGGCGCAGCACCCGCGCAGAGAGCACCTGGGTCTTGCCGGTGCCGGCGCTGGCGGACAGCCAGACGCTTTCCTGCGGGTCGACCGCGTCGCGCTGATGACCGGCGAGAGGGTGCACGATGCCGCTCATGCCGGCTCGTCCTCTTCCCGGTCCATGTGCGGCAGCCATTCGTCGAGCCGCATCAACTGGTCGTAGGTGCCGTAATCGGGAAGGTCGGGATTGAGCCGGGCGGTGAACGGCTTGCTGCCGGTGACCCAGTCCGCAATCGCCTTTTGCAGAAACGTGGCGGTGATCGGCAGGAATTCGTCCATCGCGATCCCGCCTTCGCGGCTGCTGCGCTTGATCGGCGAGGTGATCTTGCCGAAATCGTCTCCGTCCTTGGCCAGCGACCAGTATTCGAACCGGGTCGGAGTGCCCGCAATCCCGTCGAACCCGCCCCGATCGGCGATAAGGCCGAGTACGCCAAGCTGGAGCGCGTAGCCAGCCTCGACCATCGCGACGCGGGGGCCGGCGCCGGTCTTGTAATCGACGATCGCCAGCGTGCCATCGCTCAGGCGGTCGATCCGGTCGGCGCGGCCGTGGACCGTCACCCCGTCGACTTCGATCTTTCCTGCGGCCTCGATGAACTTGGGCACGCGGTCGGGAAGGCCGGTTTCGACCTCGCGCTCGACCCATGCAAGCCCGCAGGCGAGCCGCGGTTGCCACAGGCCGCGCATCAGCGGGTGGATGTTTCGTTCGGTCAGGACCTCGTCCATCACCCCGGCGATTTCGACCCACTGCCCCGCCAGACGCGCGGTGTGCCAGCGTTCGAGAATCTCGTGCGCGACTTCGCCCTGCCACGCAGCAGACGGGTCCGCGTCGAGAGCGTCGAGATCGCGCAGGCGCATGATCTGGGCGGCATAGAACTGGTAGGGATCGCCGCGCAGCCGGTCGAGCCCGGTGACCGAGATCGCGACGCGGCGCTGCTCTGCCGAGGGCATCGGGCGAGGGCGCGGGTAGGGAGTGGCTTCCGGGGCACTTCCGATCGCCTTGGCCCATTCGACGGCATCGGTCTCCCGGTCCCTGTTCCCCAAGTCACCCACCAGCGCCTGGACCCGCAACAGGAAGCGGGACGGGATCGTCGGACCGCCATCGTCGCGCGCGGCACGGCTGAGCACCACCTCGGGTGCGCCCAGGGCCCCCGCCAGATCGTGCGCCGAAAGCCCGATGCGGAAATCCCCGCCCGGCACCCCCAGCGCGCGCAGCACCGGCGGGGCCAGCAGGGCATCGGTGCGGGTTGCACCGGGCCATACCCCTTCGTTGAGCCCGGCGCAGATGACCAGATCGGCGCGGTTCATGCGGCTTTCCAGCAGGCCCAGGATCTGCACCCGGGCGTGGCTGCCGTAAGGAGGGCGCACGGCGATCCCCTCCAGCTCGGCCCGCAGCAGGTCGGCGACGTCGCGGGGCGGGAGCGAGAACGCCGCCTCGCCGGCTGCGAGACGCACGTCATCGAGCAACGCGGCCAGGGCGCGGCCATCCTCGCGCGCCCAGATGGCATCGCCGCACAAGGCCTCGGCGGCGCGAATCAGCGTATCGATGAGACCGGCAAGATCAGCACTGTCCGCCTCGCCCGCCGCCAGTAGCGGGGCGAGCGCGGCGCGCGCCACCGCCCACCATTCGCTTGCGCTGTCGCCCAGCCCCGCCACCGCCCCGTCCACCGGGGACAGGCCGGGCCGGACCCGCGGGCCGCGCAGCTTGAGTTCCAGCCTTCGCAGCTCGGTCAGCCACCGCCCACGGTCCATCCCGCCATCAACCAGCGGATGGCCGAGCAGCGCCATCAGTTCGACCGAGGACGCCTCCTGCGCCAGCACCTCGGCGATCAGCAGGAACGCGCGCCCGGCTGCCGTGTGCGACAGCGGACGCCCGGCCGAATCGTCGGCTTCGATGTTCCAGCGTGCCAAGTGATGGACGATCCGCCGGGCCAGCCCGCGATCGGGCGTGACGACGGCGACACGGCGACCCGGTTGTTCGACCGCCTGACGCACCAGCAGCGCGATGGCTTGCGCCTCCTCTTCCGGATTGGCGGTCTGCATGATCCGCACGCCCGCCAGCCGGCGCCGTTCGGGCGGCAATCCGGCCCAGCTCTTGCTTGCCTCGGGCGGCAGGAACAGCGCACCCAGTGCATGGCTTCGTTCCGGGGGAGCGGCGGTCATCCCGCGGCGGTGCCAGGGGCGCACCTCTTCGCGGGCGACCGCCATGCGGTTGAGCAGCAGCTTGAGATGATATTGCGGATGGGTCACCGCATCGCCAGGGGCGAAGAACGGCTCGCCCGGTTCGCCGGGGGCGCCCGCGGTTCCGAGCTCGTCCCAGACATCGGGCGAAAGGGTAAGATCGAAGTCGGGCAGAATCACCGCCCCCTGATCGAGTTCGCTCACCACGCGCAGCATCCGCGCCAGCGCCGGCGCGGCGCTGGTGACGCCGGCGGCGATCACCGGGGTCTGCGGGGGCACGGCGCGCCAGCGTTCGGCGGCACGGTCGAACAGGCGGTTGCGGCGGGCCGCGGCGTCGAGCAGCCCGCGCTCATCCAGCATGGCGAGCCAGCGCTGCTGGACGCGGGCGAAGAGCCGCAGCGAAGTCTGCCAGTGCCCGGCAAGATCGCCCACCAGATCCAGCACCGCCTGCCCCAGCAGGTCTTCCGGTCGCACGTCCTCGACCAGCAGCCGATCCATCGTCGCCCCGGTTTCGCGCGCCAGCCGCAGCAGCGTCGCCCCGCGGGGGGCGGCCTCGCCAAGTTCCTCCGCGATGATCCGCGCCAGCGCGAACATCCGGTGCAGGGGATCGACCGCCGGCGGCACATCGTCCGCACCCAGAGGATCGAGCAAGGGGCCGAGCGCCTCGTCGAGATCGAGGTCGCCCACCACCGCCATGCGCGGCATCAGCAACCCGGCGGCACCGCGCTCGCCCGCGTGGCGCACGAACGCTTCGGAGATGGTGCGACGCGCGCGGCTGCTGGGGACGAGCAAGGTCAATCTTGCAAGACCAAGGCCGGGGTCCTCGTAACGCGGCACCAGCCCGGCGACCAGCGCGTCGGCGAACCCGCGATGCGCCGCGATCGAATAGACCTTCGGCATCCGGCGCGAAGCCGGCGGGCGGTCAGCCACCCTGCAGCGCCTGTGCCGTGGGGGCGATATGCTGCGGCGTGCCGACCTCGTACCATTGCCCGGAAAAGGCCGTTCCGAACAGGCGTCCTTCCGCGATCGCGCGGTCCCACAGGATGTTGGTTGAGAACTTGCCCGGCGGCGCATCGCGCAGCAGGCGGCGGCTGACGAGCTGGATGCCGGTGAAGATGAACGGGGCGATCCGGCCCGCCACCTTGCGTCGCAGCCGTCCCGCGCCGTCCATGTAGAAATCCCCCGCACCATCGAAATTGTGCGCCCGGGCGTGCGGCACCACCAACAGCAGGGCGTCCATTCTCTCCGCGTCCCAATGGGCCGACAGGTCGGCAAAAGCGCCGACCGGCCCGTCGAGCCAGATGCTGTCGGCATTGCAGGCAAAGAAGGGATCGGGCAGCAGGCCCGCGGCGTCGGCCTTGACCAGCCCGCCGCCGGTTTCCAGCAGCGCCTCGCGCTCGTCCGAGATCGTGACCCGCGGGGCGGCGCGCGGCGCGACATGCGCCTCGATCGCATCGGCGAGATAATGGACGTTGACCACTGCCCGCGCGATCCCCGCCTCGGCCAACCGGTCGAGCGTCCGGTCGAGCAGCGAGCGTCCGGCGACCCGGACCAGCGGCTTTGGCGTTGCGGCAGTCAGCGGGCGCATCCGCTTGCCCAGCCCCGCCGCCATCACCATCGCGGTGTCCGAGGCAAGTTTAGCCATGCGCCAAGGCCCGAAAGTCGCCCTGTGCCGCGCGAACCGCCGACGGCACGTTCGCATCGAACCACCGCGCCACCGGGGCGAGCGCGGGGTGTGCAAGGTCGCGCTCGAGATGCGACCATACCCGCGGGATGAGGTCGAGATAGCGCGCCTTGCCATCGCGCCGGGCGAGACGGGTGAAGATGCCGACGATCTTGGCGTTGCGCTGCGCGCCGAGGCGCAGGTAGTCCGCTTCGAAATTGTCCCCGGCGGCGGTGTTCGCGCAATAGCGCTCGAGCATCGCCCGCTCGGTCGTCGGCGAGACATCGCGCCGCGCATCCTGCAACAGGCTGACCAGATCGTAAGCCGGGTGGCCGACCAGGGCGTCCTGGAAATCGATCAGTCCCTGCTCGCCCCGCGGATCTCCGGGCGCAAGCAGCATGATGTTCTCGGCATGATAATCGCGCAGTACCGTGACGCCGGGTGCCTGCCGCGCGAGCAGCGGGCTCAGCACCTCTTCCCAGGCGGCGTGCCAGCCGGCCCCGTCGACCTCGAGCCCGGCAGCGGGGCAGAACCATTCGGTAAACAGCGCGGTTTCGCGCAGATACGCCGCCATGTCGTACGCGGCGAACGGCCCGGGGGGCACCGCACGAAGAGCGATCAGTGCATCGACCGCCCCGCTATAGATGGCCTGTTCCTCGTGCGGATGCGCATCCAGCCGTTCCTTCACCCGCACGTCGCCGAAATCCTCGGTCAGCACCCAGCCCGCCGCCGGATCGGCCAGCAGGATGCGCGGCGCCCGCAATCCGTTCGCCTCCAGCCACCCGGCGACATCGAGAAACGGCCGCGGGTCCTCGTGCGGCGGCGGCGCGTGCATCAGCATCGCGGTGGCACCATCATGGCGCAGGCGAAAATAGCGCCGGAACGAGGCATCGCCCGCCAGTGGCGCGATCTCGGCCCCCTGCCAGGGGGTTGCGGCAAGAAAGGCGTGCAGGCCATCGGGCAACGGCTGGATCATGGCATCCGGCCTAGCCAATCGCGCCCCGCTTCGACAATCGCCTCCCGTCCGTCGCCCACCGTTTCGAGCCGGATCGACAGGCACGCCGGTTCCGTATCGAAGCCCCCGGCGCGGTCCGGCCATTCGGCCAGCAGGACCGCGCCTTCGCGATAGTCGTCGAGCCCCAGTTCGCGCACCTCGTCGACGCTTTCGAGGCGGTAGAAATCGGCATGGACCACCGGCACCCGCAGCGCATCGTAGCTTTCGAGCAGCGTGAAGGTAGGGGACGGCACATCTCCTTCATGGCCCAATGCGCCGAGGATTGCCCGCGCCAGCGTGGTCTTGCCGGCGCCCAGCCCGCCCGAAAGCGCGATCACGTCGCCCGGCCGCAGGCAGGCTGCGATACGCGCGCCGAAGGCATCCATCGCCGGCAGATCGGGCAAGGCGATTCTCACGGCAGCAGGATGGTGACCGTCGTGCCCGAACCGCGGCGGCTCTGGATATCGAAGCTGCCACCGTGGGCCTCGATCATCTGGCGGGCGAGCGGGATGCCCAGTCCCTGCCGCCGCTCGATGCCCTTGCCGTCCGCACTCATCCGAATCCCTTCGAGCGCGCGGGCGAGTTCGTGATGCGACATGCCCCGGCCATTGTCGGCGATCGCCAGCCGGTTCAGCCCGCGCTGCTTGGCGATTTCCACCCGGATCCGGCCGCCCTCGTCGGTGTGGGCGATCGCATTGTCGAGCAGATGGCCCACCGCGCGGCGCAGTTGCTGGGCGTCGGCGCGGATCTTCTTCCCGCTGTTGCCCTTGAGATCGAGCGAGAGCGACTTGGCGGCCAGCGCCTCTTCGCGGCTGCGGACGATTTCGGTGACGAACTCCAGCAGGTCGATGCTGGTCGTGCGCAGCGGCATCAGCCCGGCTTCGGATTGCGAGAGGTCGAGCACGTTCTCGACCTGCTCCGACAGCTTGGCGACCGACTGCGAGATCGCCGCGACATAATCGCGCGCCTGTGGGTTGAGCTCGCCGGCCACCCCGCTCGCCAGCAGTTCGGCAAAGCCGCCGATCGAGGTGAGCGGGGTGCGAAACTCGTACGACATGTTGGCGAGGAAACGCGTCATCACCGCGTCGGCTTCCTCGAGCGCACGGTTGCGTTCGCGCAAGGCATCCTCGGCCTGCCGCGAGGCGGTGACATCGAGTACCGTCAGCAGGCCGTTGCCGTCGGGCAGCGGCACTCCGGCGAAATCGAGCGTGCGGCCGTCCGACAACTCGACCCGCCCATCGCGCTTCTTGCGATCCAGCGTGGCGGCGCGGACCACCGTGTTGACCACGGCGATGGCCTTGGGATCGGCCAGATTGCCTTCGATCGCGGTCAGCAGGTCTTCCGCCTGCGGATGCCCGTCGAGCACCTCGGGATCGATCCCCCAGGCACCGGGGAAGCCGCGGTTCCACAATTCCAGATGTCCGTCGGGCGCGAACACCGCGAGCGCTTCGAACAGGCTGTCGAAGGTGGCGGTGCGGGTGCGCAGCAGGGTATCGCGCGTGGCCGACAGCGCCAGCTGCTCGGTCCGGTCCTCGGCGATCATCACCAGCCCGCCATCGGGCAGCGGCTGGGCCACCACGCGCAGGTGCGTGCTGTCGGGGAGCGGCCAGTTGACCTCCTCGGGCTCGTCCGAGGTGAACCAGCCGATCAACTCCTTGCGCCAGGCAGGAAAGTCGCGGACCTCGGGAATGCGGCCGTTCTCGCGCGCGATCATCAGCATCTGCTCGAAACTGGTGCGTTCGTTGGCGGTCCCCGGCGGCAGCGAGAAGACCCGGTGGAACGGCCGGTTGGCAAAGGTCATCCGGCGCTGGGCGTCGAACTGCGCGACGCCGATCGACAGCTGATCGAGCATCGAGCGCTGGGCTTCGCGGAAGGCCCGGAACTCGCGCGCCTGTTCCTCCATCTCCTCGATGTCGACGGCATAGCCTGCGATCCCTTCGCCGGCGAGCGGCAGGTCGGTGACGCGCAGGGCGCGGCGGGCGTTGTTGATCGTCGCCGAAACGATGCGCTCGATCGGCTGGCGCCGGTCCGCCGCCTGCTGGGCCACCTGCGCGGCGGTGCGCCCGCCGACCGTTTCGACCAGCTCGATCTGACTGGCGACGACCTGGTCCGCGCCTTCCGCACCGACCGCCGCGACATAGGCCTTGTTGACCAGCCGCAAATGCATGTCCGCCCCGCGGAACCACATCGGCATGGGTGCGGCTTCGATCAGCCCGACGAGCGCGCCGAAATCGTCCTTCGCCCGCGCCGCATCCTCGCGCAGGCGGGCAAGTTCATCCTCGGTTTCGGTGAAGTCGAACACCCACACGAGCGCCGCCCCGCTGGGCGAGACCGCCGGATCGGCCAGCGCCCCGCGCAAGGCCAGCGTCTTGCGCGAGGCCGGCGGGCGCAGGGCGAGCTGGAACGGCCGGGCGCTTTTCTGCGTGCGGCGGACATGGGCGCTAAGCTCGTCGACCTGCTCTTCCGAAAGCCCCTGTCCGCCCGGCCCGGCGAGTTCGCTGAGATAGTCGGGCACCTTGTCCAGCCCGATCCAGCGGGCGAACCGCTCGGGTGCCTCGATCCGGCCGTCCGCGCGCACCAGCAGGGGGAGAGCCGGCCCTTCCTCCATCATGCGCGACAGCCGGCGGGCGATCTTGCGATGGGAATCCGCCGCCTGCATGCGGCTGCCGGCGCGCAGCATGAACCAGATAGCCCCGGCCGACCACAGCGCGAGCAGCACCCCGATCAGGACGAGGAGAGAGGGCGACACTTCCATTGCCTTCGCGCTATGCGCCCCCTGCCGGCGATGCAACGCAAAGCTTGCCGCCCGCCCCACCGGCAGGGCGGCATGCCATGCGAGCGATCAATAACGGTAATGTTCGGGCTTGAACGGACCGTCGACCGGCACGCCGATATAGTCCGCCTGCGTCTGGCTCAGCTTCGTCAGCTTGACCCCCAGCTTGTCGAGATGCAGCGCGGCGACCTTCTCGTCCAGCTTCTTGGGCAGGACATAGACGTCGTTCTCGTATTCGGCGGTGTTCTGCCACAGCTCGATCTGCGCCAGCACCTGATTGGTGAACGAGCAGCTCATCACGAAACTGGGATGCCCGGTGGCGCAGGCGAGATTCACCAGCCGCCCCTTGGCGAGCACGATGATTTCCTTGCCGTCCGGGAACTTGACCAGGTCGGTGCCGGGCTTGAGTTCGGTCCACTCGTAATTGTCGAGCGCGGAGATCTGGATCTCGCTGTCGAAGTGGCCGATATTGCAGACGATCGCCATTGGCTTCATCGCCTTCATGTGTTCGGCGGTGATGACGTCCTCGTTGCCGGTAGTGGTGACGAAGATGTCGGCCCGCGCGACCCCGTCCTCCATCGTGACGACCTCGTATCCTTCCATCGCCGCCTGGAGCGCGCAGATCGGATCGATCTCGGTCACCAGCACCCGCGCGCCCCCGTTGCGGAGCGACTGTGCGCTGCCCTTGCCGACATCGCCATAGCCCGCGACCAGCGCGACCTTGCCCGACAGCATCACGTCGGTCGCCCGGCGGATGGCATCGACCAGCGATTCGCGGCAGCCATAGAGGTTGTCGAACTTGGACTTGGTCACGCTGTCGTTCACGTTGATCGCAGGGAACGGCAGCTTGCCCTGCTTGGCGAGGCTGTAGAGGCGGTGAACGCCGGTGGTGGTCTCTTCCGACACGCCCTTGATCGCCTTGACCGTGCGGGTGAGATAGCCCGGCCGCGCCTTCAGGAAGGCCTTGAGCGCGCGCTGGAACTCGATCTCCTCGGCATTGCCGGGCTCGGGCAGTTCCTCGCCCGCCTCGACCCGCGCACCCCACAGGGCGAACATCGTCGCATCGCCGCCATCGTCGAGGATGAGGTTGGCGGTCTGGTCCGGATCGCCCTCGCTCGACCAGTCGAAGATGCGGCCGACATAGTCCCAGTAATCGGCCAGGCTTTCGCCCTTGATCGCGAACACCGGGATATTCTGCGCCGCGATCGCGGCGGCGGCGTGGTCCTGCGTCGAAAAGATGTTGCAGGTCGCCCAGCGGACTTCGGCGCCCAGGGCGGTCAGCGTCTCGATCAGCACCGCGGTCTGGATCGTCATGTGCAGCGAGCCGGTGATCCGCGCACCCTTGAGCGGCTGGGCATCACCGTATTCGGCGCGCGTCGCCATCAGGCCCGGCATCTCGGTTTCGGCGATGGCAATCTCGGCACGGCCGTAATCGGCGAGCGCAATGTCCTTGATGACGTAATCGGTGAAGTCGGCCACGGGCGGTCCTTATGCAAGCTTAAGGGGAATACCGGCGCCGACAGCTGAAAGGGCGACGCCTCGAACGCGTCGCCCCTAGCGTTTGGCCGCCGCAAGGGCAACCGCCCCTGCCGCCCCCGTTCATGCCTCCCGGTGTGGCGTGACGATGATGGCGTCTAGCGGCGAGCCCAACGGCTCCCGCTGCGTGGCATACTGCCGAGCAGTTCCGATGCCGCGAGGTTCAACGCCTGCGGATCACGGCTCCGCGCCAGATCGCCGGCGACCTGCTTGAGTTCGGCACAGCTTAGCCAGGGGTGACCCTGCCCGTATTCGTTCGCCATGCCCACGCTGATCCGGTCGAGCGCGCGTTTGGCCCCCCTTGCCCCATAGCGGGCGACCATGCTCTGTTCCAGCCGCCGGGCCGAGGCGTTGAGCGCGGTGAGATGCGCGGCGGTGAACTGGCGATAGGCCGGCTGGAAATCGTCCGCCCCCATGCGGCAGCGCAGCGACGTCACCATCAGCATGATGTCGAGGCGGCGGACCTGTTCGTCCTGCGAAAGGTCGCCAGCCCCGGCGCTTTGCGGTGCGGTGAAGGCCGCGGCGAGCGCTGCCATCGTTGCCAGTATCGTGCGTGATCCCATGTCCCTGTCTCCCCCGCAAGCATTCCCGAGCTTGCCGGATCGAAGGTGCGCGATTCGCTTTACGAAATCTAAAAGCTGCGCAGTAAACCGCTCTTAACCACGCGAAGGTTGCAGCCGCGAATACGCGCTCTACATGCGAGGCACTCAATCCAAGGAGATACGCGATGACAATTTCCGTTGGCGACAAGGTGCCGGACGTAACCCTCGTCAAGGCAACCGAGAACGGCCCCGAACAGGTTCAGTCGGGCGATTACTTTGCCGGGCGCAAGGTCGCGCTGTTCTCCGTCCCCGGCGCCTTTACGCCGACATGCTCGGCCAAGCACTTGCCCGGCTTCGTCGAGAAAGCGGACGAACTCAAGGCCAAGGGCATCGACGAGATCGCCTGCACCGCGGTCAACGACGCCTTCGTGCTGAGCGCGTGGAAGAACGCCAACAGCGCGGACGACATCACCATGCTTGCCGACGGCAATGGCGCCTTTGCCGAGGCGCTGGGGTTGACCATGGACGGCTCGGGCTTCGGCATGGGCACGCGCGGACAGCGCTTCTCGATGATCGTCGACGACGGCGTGGTGGCAGATCTCAATGTCGAGCAGCCGGGCGATTTCTCGGTCTCGAGCGCGGATCACTTGCTGAGCAAGCTCTGACCCGGCAGCCGGCGCAGCTGCGCCATTTGCGGACAGCGCCCCGCCCCGGCTTGCACCGGACCGCGGCGGGGCGCATCCATCCCGCCCATGACTGATCCTGAGCGCAATCCCGACATCGATTTCGGCATCCTCCTGGGCTGGATCGCGGAGCCAGCCGGTACGAGGATTGCGGTGAAGCTGCAAAGCACCCGCAAGGTGGTCGAGAAAAGCGAGGACGTGCGCGAGTTCCGCTATTTCCTGACCAAGCAGCAGGCGGTCCAGCTGGGCAATTACCTGTATCAGCTGGCGGGCGAGACAGCTCCCGCCCCGCGGCGGCGGCGGGGTCTGATGGCCCGCCTCTTGCCGCGCTAGGTCCGCAAGACCGGGATCAATAGCCCATCAGGCTGAGCACTTCCTTGCGGCTGCGCTCGTCATCGCGAAAGACGCCGCGCATCTCGCTGGTGACCATTGCCACCCCGGGGGTGCGGACCCCGCGCGCGGTCATGCAGGCATGGCTTGCCTCGATCACCACGGCCACGCCATGCGGTTTGAGATGGTCCCAGATGCATTTGGCGACCTCCGCGGTCAGCCGCTCCTGCACTTGCAGACGCCGCGCAAAGCCGTGCAGCACGCGGGCAAGCTTCGATATCCCGACCACCCGTTCGCGGGGCAGATAGGCGATCGCGGCGCGGCCGATGATCGGCGCCATGTGATGTTCGCAGTGCGACTGGAACGGAATGTCCTTCAGCAGCACGATCTCGTCATAGCCGCCGACTTCCTCGAACACCCGGTCGAGATGGATCGCCGGATTTTCCTCGTAGCCGAGACAGTATTCCTTCCACGCCCGCGCCACGCGCGAAGGGGTGTCGAGCAGACCCTCTCGGGTCGGATCGTCCCCGGCCCAGCGGATCAGGGTACGGATGGCTTCCTGTACCTCCTCGGGCACCGGGGGCTTGCCACGCGGGTTGTCCTCGTCGGGTCCGACCAGACTGCTCATCTCTTGCGCCTTCTCCTGAACCTGTCGCGCACCTGTTTGAGGCGGCTCCCCGCACGGAACATTCCGCCGCGGGCATAGGGTTCGAACATGTCATCGGGTTTCTCGGGATCGAGCAGGGCGCTTTCGGCAAGCGTCTGCTGCACCTCGTTCAGTTCGGGCGGGATGTATTCCAGCAGGTTGCGCCCGGTTTCGGTGATCGCGGCATCGATCAGCGCCCGCATCGAACCATGCTTTTCGAGAAGGCCGCCGATGTCCTTTTCCGCAAGCCCCAGGTGCTCGGCCAGCAAGGAGTGGCGGATCGCGGTGATCGCCGGACCGGCATGGGCGTTGACCGGGCGGGCAGTGTCCACGAAGACATCGCATTCGCTATCCAGCCCGAGCGAGCGGTTGTTGATATTGGCCGAGCCGATGCGGAAGATTTCGTCGTCGACGATCATGATCTTGGCATGGACGTAGATATGGGTCGCGTCATTCACCGGCGACCAGATCGAGAAGCGATCCTTGCGGTCCGCCGCGTTGATCAGCCTGACCAGCTCGGCGCGCGAGTGGTCCATGGCCTGCTGTTCCAGCCACCCGTCGGCATTGGCCGGGTGGACGATCACGATTTCCGGGCAATCGTCCTGCTGCACCCGGGCAATGATTGCCTCGGCCACCTTGCGCGAGGCGAAGTACTGGCTCTCGGCGTAGATGAACTTCTTCGCCCGTCCGATATGTTCGAGGAACAGCCGCTCGATCTCGTTGACGGGTTCGCAATCGCCGTATCCGGCGCGGGTGCGGGCAATACCGATCTCGACGTCCTCGAAGGTGACATGCAGCCCGTCGGGCCAGATGCTCTCGGTTCTCGCCGCGATCGGTGCCAGAGGCTTGCCGCCCGCCCGTTCCCAGCGATCCTCGCCCAGTTCGGCCAGCGCATCGGCGACCGGCCCTTCCATGATCATCGAGGCATCGTGCCACGGATCGTGATGATCGCCATGCGGTTGCAGCCGCCGCCGCGGATTGACCGGAGGATGATCGCGGGTATCCCAGCGCTTCACCGTCATGTCGATCCCGCCGCACACCGCGAGTGTATTGTCGATCACCGCGATCTTCTGGTGATGGCTGCATCCTACCGGATGCGCGCTGTCGAACATGAAATCGATTCGCGGATGCCGGGCCCATCGCAGCAGATCCATCCACATCGAACTGCGCAGCACGAACTTGAACATCCCGAAGCTCCACTTGAGGATGCGAATCTCAAGCGTGGGGCGGGTTTCGACGAGCCACGAGAAGAACGCGCCGAGGCGGGGCGGATAGGACTGCCCCCCCTCGCCCCGCGGGTGGCCGGGGGCGCCATTGTCGAGATAGATGCGGGTATCGAAATCCCAGCCGATCAGGAAGATACGCGCCTGGGCCTTCAGCATCGCCTGCTGCATCGCGGAAAAATAATCCGCCGCATCGATCAGCACCGCCGCGCGGCTGGCCCGGGCGTAGCGCCAGACACTGGGCGAGGCGCCATCCTCGATGCCGGGGCCACGGTCTTGTGCCTGTGTCTCGCCTGCGTGCGCCAAGTGCCCCCCCTTATCGGTGCGTGACATTCATCCGGCAGCGGTGACTGTCCTGCCTTGCCGGACTGCCTAGGCGAACACATACTAAGGGACAATGACGGAAAACCGCGAACCCGGTCTCGACGAGATGCAACGCATGGCCGAGCGCGCGCTGGCCGAACTGCCCGACCATCTGCGCCAGCAGACCCTCGACATCGTCCTGCGCGTCACCGAATTCGCGACGCGCGAACAGCTTGCCGCAGTCGACATGGACGACGAGTGGGAACTGAGCGGGCTCTACGAAGGGCAACCGGTCCCGGACCAGTCGGTATGGGAAAGCGGGCGGATGCCGCCCCGGATATGGCTGTTCCGCCAGCCGATCCTCGCCGAATGGGAGGAAACCGGCGTCGATCTCGACGCGCTCGTCCGGCACGTCGTGATCCACGAGGCGGGGCACCATTTCGGCTTCAGCGACGACGATATGCACTGGCTCGAGGATCAGGCCGGATAGGGCGCTGGTCGCATCACCTGCTGCGGTCAGGGTGCGCTTGATGGCAGCCCCAACCAAAAAGCCCACCGCCCCGGCTGGGGCAGTGGGCTGTTTGGCGCGCCCGGAAGGATTCGAACCTCCGACCACCTGATTCGTAGTCAGGTACTCTATCCAGCTGAGCTACGGGCGCGCTGGAGCGGCGCACATAGCAGCGACAGCGGGCATGGCAAGCGCTAATCCCCGGCAAGCCGGACAAGCGCGTCGAGCAGCTTTTCATCCAGCGGCGGCTTGGCGAGGTTGCGTGCTTCGGCCGGCGTGAACCAGCCGATCGCCCCGCCCTCGAGCGCGGCGGGCCGGCCTTGCCAGCGCCGCGCGCTGTAAAGAAGAATGACAATCGGCAAGCCCCCGGCACGAGCGTCGCTTTGCGCGAAGGACACAGGCGCGAGATCTGGTGCCGCCAACCCGATACCCAGTTCCTCCCGAATCTCGCGGACAAGCGCGGCAGCGGGGGTTTCGCCAGGCTCCACCTTGCCGCCGGGAAACTCCCACAGCCCGCCATGCTGCTTGCCCTCGGGGCGGCGATGCAGGAGCCACCGCCCTGCCCCATCGGACAGCGCGATTGCGACGACCGGCAGCCATGTCGGAAAGTTTTTCAATTCGATCGATCCCGGAAAGAACTTCTTAAGACCTCGCTCCGTAGAAGCAGCCTATCAGCTACGAACAAACGGGAGCACCGCTGGTGATCGGCTTTCTTACTCGATTGAAGAATGACGATCAGGGGGCAACTGCCGTGGAATACGGGCTGATCCTTGCGCTTATCTTTCTCGCCCTGGTCGGTGCTGTCCAGGCATTTGGCCAATCAGCGGGGGATATGTGGGAAGGGATCGACGAAACTGTCAGCGCCGCGATGAACAAGGCGCCGTAGGGACATTAGCGATTTGTCAATTCGTTGATCGCATATGGGATGAACTCGGGCCCCGTGCCGGAGTCGGGACGAAGACTGAACCAGGAGACACGATATGAAATTTCTCAAGACGCTGCGTCGCAACGAAGAAGGCGCCACCGCCATCGAATACGGCCTGATCGCCGCCCTCATCGCGGTCGCCGCGATTACCGCCATGCAGGGCCTCGGCAGCGAACTTTCGACCACCTTCCAAGGTGTCGACGAATCTCTTACGTCAGCTAATGCGAAACGCACGACTCCCTAATCGTTGAAGGGCTCTCTTCACGCAAGAAAGCGGCGGGGTTCATACCCCGCCGCTTTTCTTTTGCGAACCGGCTTAGGCTCAGCGTCCGCGAACGACGAGCTTGACCTTCTGACCTGCGCGCAGTTCCTCGTTCGAGGACAGCGCGTTAAGCACGCGAAAGCGTTCTTCCTTGCCATCGGTATAGGCCATGCGCGCGGCAAGGGTCCGCACGGTATCGCCCGGACGCACCGTCACGATGTCGATGACGCGCGGGATCACGGCGGCCGCTTCCTGCGTCGAGATGCGCCGCATCGAACTGAACATCTGGTTGAACGTGCCGGCGTTCCCTGCCGGGGTGATGGCCAGGAAATGATAGGCGCGGTTATTGGCGAATTCGTAGGCAAAGACGGTCACGTCAACCTGGCCGTTGCCCGAATTGACCCGCGCCGTTCCATAGGCCGCCGGCAGCCCGTTGACGGTGGTCGTCTGGATCGCCTGCGGGGTAATGCGCTGTTGCTGGCTCAGACCGGCGAAGGCGTTGTTCACATAGGCGCGCAGGTCGCCATTGTATTGCGCCAGCGTCAGCTGGGCCTGCCCGCCCTGCCCCTGAATTGAAACGGCCCGTGTGCCGTTGACCATGTAGAAACCCTGCGGCGCGGTGAAGGACAGCCGCATTTCGGGGTGAATGAACTGCCGCCCCTCGATAACCCCCTGTGCCGGATCGTCGCCGTAAAGCATCCCGTCGATCCGGGTGAGAAAGACGTCGCGATCGGTCCGCCCGGTCATCCCTTGCGCCTTGCTCAGCGCGGTCTGCACGCGGCTGGCCGGATCGGGGTGGGTCGAAGCCCATTCCGGCAGCTTCGCATCACCGCGCCCCATCAGGCGGGCGTCGAGCGAATTCTGTGCCGCAAGGCTTGCCAGCACCGTGCCCATTGCCCGCGGATCGTAGCCGGCGCGTTGCAGATACTGGATGCCGAGGTTATCCGCTTCGAGTTCCTGGCTGCGCGAGAACGACAGCGTCAGCAGCTGCGATCCCTGAAGTGCGGCCTGTCCGATCTGCTGGCCGATGCCCGAATTGCCCAGCAGCACGCCGGACAGGATCGCCCCGGCAGCGCCCAGCAAGGTGTTGCGCTGCGCCGTCTGCTGGCGCCGCTGCGAGTGGCGGGCGGCGACATGGCCGACCTCATGGCCGAGCACCGCGGCAAGTTCTGCCTCGTTGTTCATCAGCGAAACGAGCTGGCGGGTGGTGTAGACGTAGCCCCCCGGAATGGCGAAGGCGTTGTTCACCGAGCTGTTGAGCAGCGCGACCTGGAAACTGTCGCGTGCATTGCCGAGACCGGATTGCATGGCGATGTTCTTGCCCACCTGCTCGACATACTGGGCCTGCGGGCCGGACATCGCGCCGCCGAATTCGGCGAGGATCTGCGGGTTCGCCTCGGCGCCCTGCTGGGCCTCGGTCTGGGTGATCGGCGCCGACGCATCAGGGATCGGTGCGCCCAGCCCGGCGCATCCGCCCAGCGCCAGCGCGAGGGCGGCAGTCGTCGAGACGGCAAGCGTCCTGACCTTCAGTTCAGTGATTCGGCGCATGAAAATCTCCCCAAGGTCTGTTGCACCGGACGCGCAGCATCCCACCTGCGTGCGGCCGTTCTGTGCGTCAAAACCGTGAGGCCGCCGGGTTTGTTCCCGTTCGGCGCGGGCGCCGGGATCAGCCGGCGATGTGAAGAAAGCGTTCTTCGCGCAGGCGCCTGAGTTCGTCCGGGGCCATCTGCGACAGGCGACCAAGCTCGTCGTCGATCGCATCGCCGAGCGCGGTCGCTGCTGCTGCCGGATCGCGGTGCGCGCCGCCGACCGGTTCGGGGACGATACGGTCGATCACCCCCAGCTTTTCGAGATCCTGCGCCGTGACCTTCATGGCCTGCGCCGCATCGGGAGCCTTTTCCGCCGTCCGCCACAGGATCGAGGCGCACCCTTCGGGCGAGATCACGGAATAGACCGCGTGTTCGAACATCAGCACCCGCTCTGCGCTGGCCAGTGCCACCGCGCCGCCCGAACCGCCTTCGCCGACGATCGCGGCGACCATGGGAACGGCGAGGCCAAGACACGCCTCGGTCGATCGGGCGATGGCCTCGGCCTGTCCGCGTTCCTCGGCCTCGACCCCCGGAAAGGCGCCCGAGGTATCCACCAGCGTCACCACCGGCAGCCCGAAACGGCCCGCCATCTCCATCAGGCGAATGGCCTTGCGATAGCCTTCGGGTTTGCCCATGCCGAAATTGTGCCGCAGCCGGCTGGCGGTATCGTTGCCCTTCTCGTGCCCGATCAGCATGACCCGCCGCCCCCTGAGGGTGGCGAAGCCGCCGAGGATCGCCTCGTCGTCGCCGAAGTTGCGATCGCCGCCGAGCGGTATGAATTCGTCGAACGCCAGGGCGACGTAGTCACGAAAATGCGGGCGAGCGGGATGCCGCGCGACCTGGGTCTTCTGCCACGGCGTCAGTTCACGATAGGCGTTCGCCAGCAAGTCGGCGCTTTTCTGCTCGAGCCGCTGCAGCTCGTTCGAGATGTCGATATCGTCGGTGACGGCCGCCTGGCGCAGTTCGGCGATGCGCTTTTCAAGCTCGGCCACCGGCTTTTCGAAATCGAGATAGGAAATCATCAGCGCGCGCTAATCGGATGCAGCCGCGCGGGCAAGGGGATGCCGCTCGTTGACCAGCGCGACCAGCCGGCGGGCGTCAACTTGGGTGTAGATTTGCGTGGTCGAAATATCCGCATGGCCAAGGAAGGTCTGGAGCGCGCGCAGGTCCGCCCCCCCTTCGAGCAGATGGGTCGCAAACGCGTGCCGCAGGACGTGGGGGCTGAGCTTGTCTGCCGGCAGGCCTGCGCGGGTTGCGAGCGCTTTCAGCAGCTGGAACAGCCGCACCCGGGTGAGGTGGCCCTTGGCCGAGGGGAACAGCCACGGTGATCCCGGCGGGCGCAGGGCCAGCCACCGGGCCAGCGCCGCGCGCGCACGGCTGCCGAGCGGGATCATCCGCGTCACCCCGCCCTTGCCGGTGACCGTCAGGAACGGCGCATCGCGCGGCATCGCGGCAATCGGCAGCGAGACGAGTTCGCTCGCCCGCAACCCCGAACCGTACAGCAATTCGAGCATCAGCAGCAGGCGCACCGCATCGGGATCGTCGGCCGCGGCTTGAGTCTCCGCTTCCTCGAACAGCGCCTGGATCTCTTCATGCGAGAGGATTCGCGGAAGCGGTCGCCGCGGGACCGGACGGGGCAGCGCGGAACTGGGGTCGTCCTCGCGTTCGCCTTCGTCGATCAGGAAGCCGTAGAACTGGCGCAGCGCGGAGATCTTGCGCGCCTGGGTCGCCGGGGCGAGCGTGCCCCATATCGACGAAAGGCGCGCCACCTGCGCCCGGTCCGCCAGTTCGAGCGCGCAGCCGAGAATTTCCGCCGCCTGCGCCAGATCGCGCCCATAGGCGAGCAAGGTATTGCGCGCGGCCCCGCGCTCGGCAGCCAGCATGGCGAGGAAGCGATCGGCAGCGTCCATCACCGTCCCTCCATCGCGCGGCGAATCAGGCGCGGGCGACCGCCTCGGCTGCAATCATCCGCGCTTCGGCGTTGAGGCCCACCCGGTTGAGCGCAGCGACGATGTGATAAAGGTGCCGGGCAGTCATTTCGTCCCACCCGTCGCCGCGCATGCCCAGCCCCGCCAGCAGCGCGACCAGCGTGGTATTGTCGAGCTGTGCCGCCCGGTCGATCGCTGCGGTAAAGCGCGTCGGCGCATTGAGGTTGAGGCCCATGTCGGCGCTGTACTCGGCGGCATCCTCGGGCGACAGGCGGCCGAGTCCGGCCAGCCCGGCCACCAGCATCTTCGCCTTCGCCTGACCGGCGGACGCATCGCTGTCGATGAAACTGTCGACTTCGCCCGTGCCGATCCCGCCGGCGCCGCGCGGATTGGCGAGCGCCAGCAGGGCCCAGCCAAGCGTGCCTTCCTCGACCACGTTCTGCCACCGCGCCGCATTGCGATCGAGCCCGGCCGTCAACATCGAACCGATCAGTTCGCCGGCGTCCTGGGCAAAGGCGTCGGCGGGCGTGACCCGGGCAGCGGCATAAGCGGTGAGGATGCGATTGCCGAAGCCATCGCCCTCGCCCCAGATCTGCCGGATCGCGGCGACCCGCTCCGCCGGCGCCGGGGCGATGTAAGCCTCGCGCAGGCGGACGGCGGCGGTGTTGCGTTCGGCGCCGGACGCGGCCTGATCGGCGTAAAGCTGGCTATACAGGTCGACCATCGCCTGCGCCGAAAGCACCCCCGCCTCCGCCGCGACCGCCGCCCCGCGCAGGCGGTCCTCCGCGCTGAGCATCGGCAGCGTCGCCGAGGCGATGAGGTAGTCTTCCCCCATCCCCTCGCTGAGCGACTGGGGGATCGGCTCGCCCAGGGCATTGGCCAGCGCGAACCGCCATGGGGTGAGGGTGTCCACCCCGTCCCATTCGATCGTCACCGCCCGGCGCCCCCGCCCGGCGGCCCCGGCAAAACGCTGGGCCAGGAACACGTCGATGCGGTCCTCGCTGGTGCGCGAGAGCAGGCGACGCAGATCGTTCTGGGCGCGGGTTTCCTCGCCGGCATAGGCGTTGCAGATGGCGCGCAGGGCAGTCCACTGCGGCGTGTCGCGCTCGCCCGCATTGCGCCGGACGACCGGGCAGGCGCCGACGATGTCCGCCGTGCCGACATAGGCATCGATCGCGGCATCCGTCAGCGCGGCGTTGTAATCGTCGTTGTCGACGCTTTGCACCAGCGCCCGGGCCGCATCGTGTTCGCCCATGCGGCTGAGCGCGCGGGCGCGCAGGGCGGCAAAGTCGACCGGGTCCATGCCGCCGGGCGCGGCCAGACGGCTGGCAAGCGTGCGGCGCAGCAGGATATGCCCCCAGCGCGAGACCAGCGGCCCGTCGAGCGCGGTCAGCGCCGCCCGGACCAAAGCTGCAGGCTGCTGCGCAAGGCCGTTCTGCGGCAGGCCGCCGGCCTCCATCCCCAAGACCCCGATGCTGTCCAGCGGACGCTGGGCAGCGGATGGGATATCGACCTTGGGTTTGAGACCGAGCAATTCGTCGAGCTCGTCGGTATTCATCCGCTCCATCTCCTGGATGGAGGGCAGGCTGGCGAGATCGGCCTCGATCTGGGAGGGCGGCGGCGGCGGTCCGCCCGCCTGCGGCGTCGCCGCGGTATCGCCCGGGGCGCGCGCGGGAGGCTCGTCCCCCGGTGACGCCGGCGGGCGCGGGGTGGCAGGGGCGCTGCTGCTGGATGCCGTCGGGCTGGGCGAAGGGGCCGGCTGCGTGAAACCGGGCGGCAGGATGCTTTCGGGCGCCCGCTGCGCCGCCACCACGGTCGAAGTTAGCGCGAGGCACGCCCCTGCCAGAAGCAGGCCGCGCGTCATCGGGCCACCTCTGTCAGGTCGACAGGCTGGCTGATCTCGCGCAAGGGTTCCTCCCCGCCGTCGATCCAGGCGGCGATGAGCACCACGGCCAGAACGGCGGTCGCTATCCAACCGATCCGCGGGGAAATCCTCGCTGCCTTTGTCACGTCCCGTCCACGCTGTCCCATAGGTTGCCCGCGCTCTAGCCCATCTATAGGCAGAGCGGCAATGTCCGATGCGGTTTCCCCTGCCCTTGCCGAACAGGCGCGCACGATTGCGCCGCGGATCGACCGCCCGATCGTGCTGGTCGGGCTGATGGGCGTCGGCAAGTCGACCGTGGGACGGCGCCTTGCCCGGCTGCTGGGCCGCTCGTTCGTCGATGCCGACGAGGAGATCGAGCGGGCGGCCGCACGCACCGTCGGGGAAATCTTCGACGAACATGGCGAAGCCTATTTTCGCGCCGGGGAGCGACGGGTGATCGCCCGCCTGATGGACGAGCGCCACGGGGTGATCGCCACCGGCGGCGGCGCCTTCGTCGACCCCCAAACCCGTGCGCTTATCCTTGAACAGGGCATCGCGGTCTGGCTGGATTGCGATGTGCCGACCCTCGTCAAGCGGACCGCTCGGCGCGATACGCGGCCCTTGCTGCGCAGCGGCGATCCGCAGACGATCCTCGCCGAACTCAAGGATCGCCGCGCGCCCGCCTATGCCGAGGCGCCGGTGCACATCATGACCGACGATTCCCCCCACGAGGCGACGCTCGCCCGGATCCTCGAAAGGTTGCAGGAATGGCTTTGATCCCGGTCGAACTTGGCGCGCGGGCCTATTGCGTCCACGTTGGCGACCGCCTTCTCGAGGGGATAGGCGATCTCGCCGGCGATGTTCTGAACAGCTATCGCGCGGGCGGGCGGCCTGTCCCGGTCGTCGTCGACGGCAATGCCCGGCGGCTGCATGGCGAACGGCTGGCGGCGGGCCTTGCTGCTGCCGGCCTCGAACCTTCGTGGTACGACATCCCCCCGGGCGAGGCGGCAAAGAGTTGGCAGGGGCTGGCCGCGCTGGTCGACTGGCTCCTCGCCCAGGGGGTGGAGCGCGGCGATCACGTGCTGGCACTGGGCGGCGGCGTGGTGGGCGACCTTGCGGGGTTCGCCTGCGCGATCGTGAAGCGCGGTTGCGGCTTGGTGCAACTTCCCACCACCTTGCTGGCGCAGGTGGACAGTTCGGTCGGCGGCAAGACCGCGATCAACACTGCAGCGGGCAAGAACCTTGTCGGGGCGTTCCACCAGCCCGCGATGGTGATCGCCGATCTTGGCGCGCTGGATACCTTGCCGATGCGCGAGATGCGGGCCGGTTATGCGGAAGTCCTGAAATACGGGCTGCTGGGCGATGCCGCTTTCTTCGCCTGGCTGGAACGCGATGGCTCCGCAGTCCTCGCTCGCGATCGCGCGGCGCTCGAGCATGCTGTCGCCACCAGCGTCGGCGCCAAGGCGGCGATCATTGCTGAGGACGAGCACGAGCGTACCGGGCGCCGCGCGTTGCTTAACCTGGGACATACCTTCGGCCATGCACTGGAAGCGCAAACCGGTTTCGGCGAGCGGCTGCTGCACGGTGAGGCGGTCGCCATGGGCATGGTGCTGGCCGCACGCTACTCTGCGCGGCTTGGCCTCCTGCCGGCGGCTGAGGCTGAACGCGCGGCCCGCGCCATTGCCGAGGCGGGCCTGCCGGCGGTGCTGGCCGACCTCTCGCTGAATTGCGACGGGCGGGCGCTGGTCGATCACATGCGGCACGACAAGAAGATGGAAGGGGGCACCCTCCCCTTCATCCTCCTGCGCGGCATCGGCACTGCATTCGTGGCCCGCGACATCGATCCGGACGATGTCGCGCGCTTTCTGGACGAGCAGCTGACGGGCAGCTAGGCGCCCGCGCCCGCCAATCATTCAAGTTCGAGAATGACCTCGTCGACGGCGAGGCTGTCACCTTCCGCGGCGTTGATCCGTGCGATCGTGCCCTGCTTTTCGGCGCGCAGGATGTTCTCCATCTTCATCGCCTCCACCGTCGCGAGCGGCTGGCCGGGCTGCACCGTCTCCCCGGGCGCGACGTGCAGCTTCACCAGCAGCCCCGGCATCGGGCAGATCAGCATGCGCGACAGGTCGGGCGGCTCGCGCTCGATCATGTGCCCGGCAAGCGGCGCGATCCGCGTCGGCAGGATGCGCAGGGTATGGCGGGCGCCGCGTGCGGTGACGACATAGCCGGTCCGCCGGCGCGCGAGCTGCAGGGTGACGATTTCGCCTTCCCCGTCCTCTTCTCCCCCCGCGAAGTGCCGGACCGACAAGGTCCGCTGTCCCGGGGTGTATTCCATTTCCAGCGTTACGGCTTCGCCATCGACGAGGATCTCATCCTCGCTCAGCTCGACCGTAAAGGTGGACGACTCCTCCTCGCTTTCGCCTATCCGCACCGTCCAGTCGCCCGTCGCATAATGCTCGTCGTCGAGCCGCTGATCGCTCCGCCCGGCGCGGTCGGCATCGGCCGTGGCGATCACGCCGCCGACCGCTGCCAGCAGCCGCTGCAATTCGGGCGAGGCGGGGGCGCCGTGGAAGCCTTCTGGATATTCCTCGGCAATGAAGCCGGTGGTCAGCTCGCCAGAGCGGAAGCGGGGGTGCTGCATGATCGCGCTCAGGAAGTCGATATTGTGGCCCGGCCCCTCGATCTCGAATGCATCGAGCGCGGCGATCTGCAGGTCCGCCGCCGCCTCGCGCGTCGGCGCCCAGGTGATCAGCTTGGCGATCATCGGGTCGTAGAACATCGACACCTCGCCGCCTTCGTAGACGCCATCATCGACGCGCACCCCGCCAAGCCCGCGGCGGCCGTTGGCATCGCCGTCGTCCGTCCATGGCTGCACCGGCGGGCGATACCGTGACAGACGGCCGATGCTGGGCAGGAAGCCGCGGTAGGGATCCTCGGCATAGACCCGGTTCTCGATCGCCCAGCCGTCGATCCCGATATCGTCCTGCGAGAAAGCCAGCGGTTCGCCGGCGGCGACCCGGATCATCTGTTCGACCAGATCGATGCCGGTGATCGCCTCGGTGACCGGATGTTCGACTTGCAAACGGGTGTTCATTTCGAGGAAGTAGAAGCTTTCCCCCGTCGGGTCCGCGCCGCTCACGATCAGCTCGACCGTGCCCGCGCTGTAATAGCCCACCGCGCGCGACAGCGCCACGCACTGCTCGCCCATCGCCCGGCGCATCGCGGGCGTGACGAAAGGCGAAGGTGCCTCTTCCACGACCTTCTGGTGGCGGCGCTGGATCGAGCACTCGCGTTCGTTGAGATAGACGATGTTGCCGTGCTGATCGCCCAGCACCTGAATCTCGATATGGCGCGGATCCTCGATGAATTTCTCGATGAAGACGCGGTCGTCGCCGAAGGAGTTGAGCCCTTCGCGCTTCACGCTCTCGAAGCCTTCGCGCACGTCGGTCTCGCTGTAGGCAAGGCGCATGCCCTTGCCGCCGCCGCCGGCGCTGGCCTTCATCATCACCGGGTAGCCGATCTCGTTCGAGATGCGGACCGCGTGTTCGGTATCCTGGATCTCGCCGACGAAACCGGGGACGACGTTGACCCCCGCCTCGCGGGCGATTTTCTTGGATTCGATCTTGTCCCCCATCGCCGCGATGGCATTGGCGGGGGGACCGATGAAGGCGATGTTCTCGGCGGCAAGCGCCTCGGCGAAGCTGGTGCGTTCGGAGAGGAATCCATAGCCCGGATGAACCGCATCGGCGCCGGTCTGCTTGCATGCGGCGATGATCTTGTCCGCGATGAGGTAGCTCTCGGCCGCCGGCGCGGGGCCGATATGCACCGCCTCGTCCGCCATCCGCACGAACGGCGCGCGGGCATCGGCATCGGAATACACCGCGACAGTCGCGATACCCATCCGGCGCGCGGTCTTGATGACCCGGCAAGCGATCTCGCCCCGGTTGGCGATGAGGATTTTGGAGAACATGGACTTGTAACCTGCTTTCAGAGTCGGGCGAGCAATTCTGTCTTCTTAGCGGCGAACTCGCTTTCGTCTAAAATTCCAAGTTCACGCAACTCAGCCAACTTCCGCAGCTGATCCGGAATGTCCAAAGCTTCGCTGACCCCAGCTTGGGGCGCTTCCGTTGACGTATCGCCATGTCGGCTTGCCTCCAAGCGATCGTAGACCTCGTCGAACATCTCTTTCGCTTCGAAGGTCTTGAAAGCCAATTCATCATGCGATGTGTGAAGCCGCATGACACGATATCCCATGCGCGAAAGGCATTCCACCGAGGTCAATTTCCCCAATGGAATGGTCTCGAAAACCTCCCCAAAAACTCCTTTTCGATAAAAGCAAACCCGCTGGTTTGTCAGAATGAACTGACCATTGTGCTGGGCGTCTTTACCCTTCCCCATCATGTCGCCGATCCAGCCCTCGAGGTGGGATTGAACCGTTTCACCAGGCTTCAACTTAGAAGCCTGAAACGCAATGAGGTGCTTGTTATCTTTGCCCTTCATGATGCCTCCACCTTATTCCACAGTCACCGACACTTTGCTCGCCCGCGCGCACGCCCGCAACGGCTCCTCGCCCTTAAGCGCCGTCAGGCCCAGCTTGGCGAACAGCGCGGCGTCACTGTCGTCGCCCGCGTTGGGCGCGGTCAGCAGCTTGTCGCCGGTGAAGATCGAGTTCGCGCCGGCGAGGAAGCACAGCGCCTGCGTCGCCTCGCTCATGCTCTCGCGCCCGGCGGAGAGGCGCACCATCGAAAGCGGCATCGTGATCCGCGCCGCCGCGACGGTGCGGACGAACTCGATGTCGTCGATTTTCGCGAGCGGGGTATCGGCCAGCATGTCGCCCAGCACCGTGCCCTTGACCGGCACCAGCGCGTTGACCGGCACGCTCTCGGGATGCTGCGGCAGGGTGGCGAGGGTGTGAATGAAGCCGACGCGATCGGCGCGCGTCTCGCCCATGCCGACGATGCCGCCCGAACACACGTTGATCCCCGCCGCGCGCACGTTCGCCAGCGTATCGAGCCGCTCGCCCATTGTGCGCGTGGTGATGACCCGCTCGTAATACTCGGGACTGCTGTCGATATTGTGGTTGTAGTAGTCGAGACCCGCCTCGGCGAGCATGTCGGCCTGGCGCGGGGTCAGCATCCCCAGTGTCATGCAGGTCTCCAGCCCCATCGCGCGCACGCCCTTCACGATCTCGACGATCGCGGGCATGTCGCGGTCCTTGGGATTGCGCCAGGCCGCGCCCATGCAGAACCGCTGGCTGCCATTGTCCTTGGCCTGCGCCGCGCGCTGGAGCACCGCCTGCACATCCATCAGCTTGGTCGCCTCGACCCCGCTGTCCGCCTTGACCGATTGCGAGCAATAGCCGCAATCCTCCGGACACCCGCCAGTCTTGATGCTGAGCAGCGTGCAGAGCTGCACCTGTTCGGGCGGATGGAATTCGCGGTGGACGGTGGCGGCCTGGAAGAGCAGCTCGGTAAAGGGAAGGTCGAAAAGGTCCGCGATTTCCTCGCGGGTCCAGTCGGTGCGGATTTGGGTCATTTCAAATCAGAGCCTTTCCGGCGATAAATCCATATGGCCACGGGGAAGTAGGCCAGAAAAAACAATAGGGTGATTGCATAGGCCGCATTCTTCGATTTTAGGCCGGCAAAATCTGCGACCCCGCCGCCTAGAAAACCTAAGATCATGTAGGTGAGAAATAGCCAGAATGGCAAAAGAATGAGCGCACGGAGGAGCGCCCAGTCCATCACTCCGCCGCCTCGTCCAGATTCTCACCGGCAGGCGGCATGTTGTGACCGAGCAGGCGCAGCACGTCCGCCGCGCATTCGACCACGTTGCTGCCCGGGCCGTAGATGCCCTGCACCCCGGCGTCGCGCAGGAAGTCGTAATCCTTTTGCGGGATGACACCGCCGGCGATCACCTTGATGTCGGGGCGGCCCGCGTCCTTCAGCAGGCCGATCAGTTCTGGGATCAGGGTCTTGTGGCCCGCGGCAAGGCTGCTCGCCCCGATGGCGTCGACTTGCGTTTCCAGCGCCATGTCGCGCGTTTCGGCAGGCGTCTGGAACAGCGGGCCGCTGACGACCTCGAAACCCATGTCGGCAAAGGCGCTGGCGATCACGTTGGCGCCCCGATCGTGGCCGTCCTGCCCCATCTTCGCGACCATCAGGCGAGGCGCGCGGCCAAGGCGGCGCTCGACCGCCTTCACGCCCTCGACCACCTGGGCGTAGCGGGGGTCGTCCGCATAGGCCTGCGCATAGACGCCCCGCACCGGCTTCGGCATGGTGTCGTAGCGACCGAAAGCCTCCTCCATCGCAGCTGAAATTTCGCCGAGGGTCGCGTCGTGGCGGGCCGCCTCAACCGCCAGGGCGAGGAGATTTCCGCCGCCCCGGGCGCCCTCGCTCAGGGCGGTGAGCGCAGCGCGGCACGCCCCCTCGTCCCGCCCGTCCCGCACCGCCTGCAGGCGCGCGATCTGGCTGGCGCGCACGGCATGATTGTCGATGTCGAGCGTGTCGATCTCGGCCTCTCGCGGCAGGCGATACTTGTTGACGCCGACGATCACTGTTTCGCCCTTGTCGACGCTCGCCTGCTTGGCGGCGGCGGCCTGTTCGATCTGCGCCTTGGGCTGGCCGCTGGCGACATAGGCGGTCATCCCGCCGGCCCCCTCGACCTCGGCCAGCAGCTTGCGGGCCTCCTCGATCAGCGCCGCCGTAAGGCTCTCGACGTAATAGCTTCCGCCCAATGGATCGGCGACGCGGGTGATCCCGGTCTCCTCCTGCAAGACAAGCTGCGTGTTTCGCGCGATGCGGGCGGAAAAATCGGTCGGCAGCGCGATGGCCTCGTCGAGGGCATTGGTGTGGAGCGATTGCGTCCCGCCGAGCACCGCCGCCAGCGCCTCGATCGTGGTGCGGATGACGTTGTTGTAGGGGTCCTGCTCCTGCAACGAGACGCCCGAGGTCTGGCAGTGGGTGCGCAGCATTTTGGACTTCTCGTTCTGCGCGCCGAGTTCGGTCATGACATCGTGCCACAGCGCGCGGGCGGCGCGCATCTTGGCGATCTCCATGAAGAAGTTCATCCCGATACCCCAGAAGAAGCTGAGGCGCGGGGCGAAATCGTCGATCGCGAGCCCCGCCTCCATCGCCCGGCGGGCATATTCCTTGCCGTCGGCAATGGTGAAGGCAAGCTCCTGCACCGCCGTCGCCCCGGCTTCGTGCATGTGATAGCCGGAAATCGAAATGCTGTTGAATTTCGGCATCATGGCCGAGGTATATGCGATGATGTCCGAAACGATCCGCATCGAAGGTTCGGGCGGATAGATATAGGTGTTGCGGACCATGAACTCCTTGAGGATGTCGTTCTGGATGGTTCCGGAAAGCTTGTCCTCGCTCACCCCCTGCCGTTCGGCCGCGACGATGTAGAACGCCAGCACGGGGATCACCGCGCCGTTCATCGTCATGGAAACGCTCATGGTGTCGAGCGGGATCTGGTCGAACAGGATTTCCATGTCGCGCACGGTATCGATCGCGACGCCCGCCTTGCCGACATCGCCGACCACGCGCGGGTGGTCGCTGTCATAGCCTCGGTGGGTGGCAAGGTCGAAGGCGACCGAGAGGCCCTTCTGCCCCGCGGCGAGGTTGCGGCGGTAGAAGGCGTTCGATTCCTCGGCCGTGGAAAAGCCGGCATACTGGCGGATCGTCCACGGGCGCCCGGTGTACATGCTCGCATAGGGTCCGCGCGTGAACGGCGCGATACCGGGCACGCCCGCATGAACCTCGCGATCGAGTGCCGCGGTATCCTGTGCGGTATACAGCGGCTTGACCGCGATCCCCTCGGGCGTGTCCCAGGTAAGGTCGCGGCCCTTTACCTCTTTCGCCGCGAGGGCTTGCCATGCGTCATAGTCCGCGGGCGAGGATTGCGGGGGCGGCGCGGCTCCGTGGTCGGTTGGAGCGACGCCGGGGTCTTCGCCGGCATTCTGCTCGATGCGGGGCGTGTCAGTCATAGGCTTTGTCTAGCATCCTCTTGCCGGTCCATCGATACGGCACCATGCGGCGCGCGCCAACGTGCGGCGGCGCGGCGCGTCAGTTCGACCAGTGCGTTTCGCCGCGGGGGGTTTCCATGATCTCGGTCAGCTGGCCCATCATGTCCTTGGGGTGAAGGAAGAAGATCGGTGTCCCATGCGCACCGATCCGGGTGGGCCCGAGAATGCGCTTGCCCAGGCCTTCGAACCAGTTGCGGGCCTCTTCGATATCGTCGACCTCGTAGCACAGGTGATGCTGACCACCCGCCGGGTTGTTTTCGAGGAACTTTGCAATCGGGCTGTCGGGCCCCAGGGGTTCGATCAGTTCGATCTGGGTGCCGTGCGTCCCGTTCTCGCCCGGGGTATCGACGAAGCACACCTTCACCCCCTGCGCCTCGAGATCGAAGGGGGTATGGAACCCCGTCGCCCCCATGACCTCGCGGTAGTAGCGGATCGACTGCTCGATCGACGGGGTGGCAATGCCGATGTGGTTGAGACGGCCGAGTTGCATGACAGAGGCTCCGGTAGCGCAAGAAAAACGGCGCGGCGCCCGATGGTGCCGCGCCGCCGTCATATCGTGCCGGGCCGCTCGATCAACCGCCCGACGTCACCTCGGGCAATCCTTCGACGTGTTCGGCCCCCGCAAGGATTTGCGCCGAGGAACCCTCGAACGCATCGCCGATCGGCTCGACCCGTCCGCCCAGGCAGCTGCCGAGGAAGCCTTCCATCGCGGCGAAGAAGCTGAGGCGGTTCTCCGGCTTCTGGAATCCGTGCCCTTCGTCGGGATAGTTGATGTAGGTCACGGGCAAGTTCTTCGCCTGCATCGCGGCGACCAGCGCATCCGCCTCGGGCTTGGTAACGCGCGGATCGTTGCCGCCCTGGCCCACCAGCAGCGGCACCTTGATCTGATCGACCCGGCTGATGGCCGAGCGTTCGATCATCGCCTCGCGCGCCTTGGGATCGGACGGATCGCCGACATAGCGGAACCAGGTTCCGGCGAGGAACGGCTTCCAGTACTCGGGAAAGCTCTCGATCAGCGTCGCCAGGCTCGACGGGCCGACGATATCGACCCCGCAGGCGAACTTGTCGGGCGTGAAAGTGACCCCGATCAGTGTCGCATAGCCGCCGTAACTGCCGCCGCCGATGGCCACCTTGTCCTTCTGCGCGATGCCCTGTGCGACGGCCCAGTCCACCGCGTCGGTGAGATCGCTGTGCATCTTGCCGGCGAACTCGCCCACCGCCGCATTGGTGAATTCCTTGCCGAGACCGGTCGAGCCGCGATAATTGACGCTGAGCACGGCATAGCCGCGATTGGCCATCCACTGGTGGACGCTGTTGTAACCGTAGGCATCGCGCGCCCACGGCCCGCCGTGGACCCACAGCAGCATCGGCACCGCCTTGTCGGGCCGGCCGTCGCCATCGGGATCGGACCCCGGCGGCAGGGTCAGATAGGAGACCAGCGTCTTGCCGTCCCCCGCCTTCAGTTCGAGCGCGTGCATGGGCTGCAACGGCGCGTCGGCAAGATCGGGACGGGTTTCGAACCACGGGGTCAGGCTGTCGGCCTCGCGGTCATAGACGAAATAGCGCACCGGCGCATCGGCATCGCTTCCGGTGACGATCCAGTACCGATCATCCTGCGAACGCGAGGTGATCGAAAATTCGCCCGGCAGCTTGCTTTTGAGGAAGGCCAGTTCGGCCTTCGCCGTGTCGGTCAGGCCGGTCCACTCTTCCTTCAGATAGTTCGAGGAATAGGCGATCGGCTCGTAGGTCTCGTTATCGACCAGGATGTTGCTGAGATCGGCCTTGGCCGGCTCGGCGATGACACGGTTGTTCCCGCTCGCCAGATCGACCGCGACGGCGGCGGCGGTGTTCCGGCCGCGGCTGTCGATCATGTAGACCGTCTTGTTGTCGCGCGAGAACTGGACGACGCCGGTGCTGAGCAGGTCCTCGCTCGGGATGGCGGCGAAGACCCCGGCGGGCTTCAGATCAGCGCCTAGACTGACGACCTGCATGCTGCCATCCGGCTGCGGGACCATCGCCATGCGCGGGGCATAGAGATTGTCGGTGATCCATGCGGCATAGCCGGGATTCTCGGCGATCAGCTTGCGCTCGCCGGTTTCGATGTTGACCTCGTAAAGGTCGTTGATCTGCGGATTACGCTCGTTCAGGCCGACGAGGATGACCCCCGGCCGATCGCGGCTGACGCCGAGGATATCGGCCTTGGCCCCCTTCTTGACCGGAGTGAGGTCGCGGGTTTCCGCGGTTGCCGGGTTGACCGCATAGACGCGAAAGTTCTCGTCCCCGCCATCGTCCTTGACGTAGAGGACAAACCGGCTGTCGGTGCTCCAGAAATGGTTGGACAGGCCGCGGTGGCGATCCTTGGTGATGACCTTGCCCTTGGTCGGGTCGGAGGCCGGGGCGACCCACACGTTCATCACGCCTTCGTCGGGCGCGATCCAGCTGACCCATTTGCCATCGGGGCTGATCTGCCCTTGCGAGGCCACCGGATTACCGAACAGCGATGCCCGGTCGATCAATTCGTGCTGCGTCAAGCTGTTCTCCTGGCCGTATGCGGCACCCGGCATCATCGCCGTGCCCAGCAGCGCAGCGGCAATCGCGACCTTCTTCATGGCAATCCTCCTGTTTTATCAGGAGCGATTTACCGTTCGAGGGGTGTGTTGTCCATCTATAACAGCGCTGATCGTTGAGAGCATCCGAATGAGAGCCGCCGCCGGCACTACAACGGGATGTTGTCGTGCTTCTTCCACGGGTTCTCGAGCTGCTTGCCGCGCAGCTTGCGCAGCCCCAGCGCGATTCGCCGGCGGGTCGAGTGGGGGTAGATCACCTCGTCGATGTAGCCCCGTTGCGCCGCGACGAAGGGGTTGGCGAAGCGGTCCTCGTACTCCTTGGTCCGTTCCGCCTGTTCCTCCGCGCTCATGCCGCGGAAGATGATCTCGACTGCGCCCTTGGCCCCCATCACCGCGATCTCGGCCGTCGGCCAGGCGTAATTGAGATCGCCGCGCAGGTGCTTGGATGCCATGACGTCGTAGGCGCCGCCATAGGCCTTGCGGGTGATGACGGTGATCTTGGGCACGGTCGCCTCGGCATAGGCGAACAGCAGCTTGGCGCCGTGCTTGATGATGCCGTTGTGTTCCTGCGCCGTGCCGGGGAGGAAGCCGGGCACGTCGACGAAGGTCAGGATCGGGATGTCGAAAGCATCGCAGAAGCGCACGAAGCGCGCTGCCTTCTTGCTCGAATTGATGTCGAGCACGCCGGCAAGGACCATCGGCTGGTTCGCGACCACGCCCACGGTACGTCCCTCGATGCGGCCGAAACCGCACAGGATATTGCCCGCATGGTTCGGCTGGATCTCGAAGAAATCGCCTTCGTCCAGCGTCTTGCGGATGACTTCGTGCATGTCGTAGGGCTGATTGGCGTTGTCGGGGATCAGCGTGTCGAGGCTGGGTTCCTCGCGATCGACCGGGTCGCTGGTCGGGCGTTCGGGCACCGCCTCGCGGTTGGACAGCGGGAGGAAGTCGAAGAAGTCGCGCGTCGCCAGCAGCGTCTCGATGTCGTTCTCGAAGCTGTTGTCGGCCACGCTGGTCTTGGTGGTGTGGGTCTTGGCCCCGCCCAGTTCCTCCTGCGTCACCACCTCGTTGGTGACTGTCTTCACCACGTCGGGCCCGGTCACGAACATGTAGCTCGAATTCTCGACCATGAAGATGAAGTCGGTCATCGCCGGCGAATAGACCGCCCCGCCCGCGCACGGGCCCATGATGAGGCTGATCTGCGGCACCACGCCGCTCGCCAGGACATTGCGCTGGAACACCTCGGCATAGCCGCCAAGGCTGGCGACGCCTTCCTGGATGCGCGCACCGCCGCTGTCGTTAAGGCCGACGACCGGCGCGCCGACCTTCATCGCCATGTCCATCACCTTGCAGATCTTTTCCGCATGGCGTTTCGACAGGCTGCCGCCGAAGACGGTGAAATCCTGGCTAAAAACAAACACCAGCCGGCCGTTGATGGTGCCGCTGCCGGTGACGACGCCGTCGCCGGGAATCTTCTGGTTCTCCATCCCGAAATCGGCGCAATCATGTTCGACATAGGTGTCGAGCTCCTCAAAGCTCCCCTCGTCGAGCAGCACCTCCAGCCGCTCACGCGCGGTCAGCTTGCCCTTGGCGTGCTGCGCGGCGATGCGTTTCTCGCCGCCGCCCATGCGGGCAGCTTCGCGGCGACGTTCCATCTCGGCGATATTGGCGGACATACTCTCTCCAGCTGGTGGTCCGTGATCGGCCACCCTTCGCCTAGAGCGCGCGGCGCGCCAGCGTCAATCGCGGAAGGCGCTGATCAGGAACTCGACATTGCCCTGCGGCCCGGTAATCGGGCTGGGGACGATGCCCTGCACGGTGAAGCCTTGCTCTTGGGTCCATGCGCGCACCTCGTCGCACACACGCCGGTGCAACGACGGATCGCGCACCACCCCGCCCTTGCCCACTTCCTCGCGTCCGACTTCGAACTGCGGCTTGATCAGGGCGACCACCCGGCATTCCTGCGCCGCCAGCGCGAGCGGGCGTTCGAGCACCTTGGCAAGCGAGATAAAGCTGGCATCGCACACGACCCAGTCTGCCGGGCGGTCGATCATGTCGCGCGTAAGGATGCGGGCGCTGGTCTGTTCGAGCACCGTCACCCGTGGGTCCTGCCGCAGCTGCCAGGCAAGTTGATTGGTGCCGCTGTCCACCGCGAACACGTGGGCGGCGCCGTTCTGCAGCAGCACGTCGGTAAAGCCCCCGGTCGAACTGCCGATATCCATCGCCACCGCCCCCGCCGGGTCGAGCGCGAAATGCTCGATCGCATGGGCCAGCTTGATCCCGCCGCGGCTGACCCAGGGATGATCGCGCCCGCGCACCTCTAGCGGCGCATCGGCGGAAAGCTGCTGCCCCGGCTTGTCGAGCTTGCGTTCGCCGGAAAAGACGAGGCCCGCCATGACCAGTGCCTGCGCCCGCGTGCGGCTCTCGGCGAGCCCACGGTCGACGAGCATCTGATCGAGGCGCAGCTTGTTCGGCATTGGAATGCGCGGCGTTAGCGGCCATTGTAAGCGGATGAAACCGATCTATGCTCATCTTGCAGGTGCGCTCGCCGTAACCTTCGCCCTTGCCGCCTGCGTGCCGTCCACGGTCGCACCCCCGCCGCCGCCTGCGCCGGACCCGCGCCCCTCCGCCGACAGG
>NZ_JBHWMI010000060.1:0-28828 GCF_043423005.1 Qipengyuania sp.
TTCTTCTCGATAATGTCCGGCGTCGCCAGCGCGGTGCGGAACGCGACCTTGCCGGTATATTTGTCCGTCACCTCCAGATCGGTGTTCGGCTGCACGCCCTCATTGTTGAGGTAGAGCGGATAGACGTCCTTAAGCTTCATCAGCTTTCCCCATTGTCATTCCCGCAGGAGCGGGAACCCAGACCGCGCTGGTCGGCAGAACTGCTCCCCGATTTGCCAGCCCGACAGCTCAGGTTCAATCGTCACCGCCAGCGGCGCCCTGCTGGGTTCCCGCTTTCGCGGGAATGACGAACAGGATCAGAGCTTCGCGCTCAGCTGCTTGATCTCGTTGTTGAGGATGCGATCGTTGTCGGCATAATCGACCGGGCAGTCGATCAGGTGCACCCCGGGCGTGTCGCGGCAGTGCGCGAGCACTTCGCGCAAGTGCTCGCTGCTCTCGACGCGGTGCCCGCTCGCGCCGTAGCTCTCGGCGTACTTGACGAAGTCGGGGTTGCCGTAGGTCAGCCCGAAGTCGGCAAAGCCCATGTTCGCCTGCTTCCAGCGGATCATCCCGTAGGCATCGTCGCGCAGGATCAGCACGGTGAGGTCGAGCCCGAGGCGGACCGCGGTCTCCATCTCCTGGCTGTTCATCATGAACCCGCCGTCGCCGCAGATCGCCATCACCTTGCGGCCGGGATAGAGCATCGCGCTCATCATCGCGCTGGGCAGCCCGGCGCCCATTGTGGCGAGCGCGTTGTCGAGCAGCACGGTGTTGGGCAGGAACGCGCAATAGCCGCGCGCGAACCAGATCTTGTAGACCCCGTTGTCGAGGCAGATGATCCCGTCGTGCGGCATGCACTCGCGGACCTGGGCGACGAGGTGCGGGGGGAAGATCGGGAACCGCGCGTCGGCCGCCAGCTTGCCGGTGTGTTCGAGCTCGGCCCGGCGGTAGGCGAGCATGTGGTCGAAATTCCACGAGCGGTTGGGCGTGATGTCGTCCTTGATCTGCCAGATCGCGTTGGCGATGTCGCCGATTACCTCGATCTGCGGGAAGTAGACCGGGTCGACCTCCGCGGTGCGGTTGCTGACGTGGATCACGCACGCGCCGCCCGGCTTCATGAAGAACGGCGGCTTCTCGATCACGTCGTGGCCGACGTTGATGATGAGGTCCGCGTCCTCCACCGCGCGGTGGACGAAATCGCCGGCCGACAGCGCCGCGCAGCCGAGGAACCTCGGGTGCCGCTCGTCGATCACGCCCTTGCCCATCTGCGTGGTCAGGAACGGGATGCCGGTCTTCTCGACGAACTGCTCGAGCATGCGACCGGTGAGCTTGCGGTTGGCGCCCGCGCCGATGACCAGGATCGGCGCCTTGGCGCGCTCGATCGCCTGCACCGCCTGGCGCACGGCCTTTGGCTCGGCCGACGGGCGGCGGGCGACCGAGCGGGCGATCGGACGGGCATCGGTCGGCTCCTCGGCGATGTCCTCGGGCAGCTCGAGATGGACCGCGCCGGGCTTCTCCTCCTCGGCCAGTCGATACGCCTCGCGCACGCGGCTGGGAATGTTATCCGCCGAGGCAAGCTGGTGGGTGTACTTGGTGATCGGGTCCATCATCGCCACGACGTCGAGGATCTGGAACCGGCCCTGCTTCGATTTCTTGATCGGTTTTTGCCCGGTGATCATCATCATCGGCATCCCGCCGAGCGTGGCGTAGGCGGCGGCGGTGACGAAGTTGGTCGCGCCCGGCCCCAGCGTGGCGATGCACACGCCGGTCTTGCCGGTGTGCCGGCCATACGTCGCGGCCATGAACCCGGCGCCCTGCTCGTGCCGGGTGAGGATCAGCTCGATCTTGTCCGAGCGGCTGAGCGAATCGAGGAAGTCGAGGTTCTCCTCGCCGGGCACGCCGAAGATGTATTCGCAGCCCTCGGCCTCGAGGCACTCGACGAACAGGTCCGACGCCTTGCGTTTGCCTTCCATCCCGCCACTCCCCCTGCGACCGGAAGCCGGCAGCCTAGCAACCGCCCGCGCGCGAGTCTTGTAACATCGCGCCGGTTCAATACCCCCGCGCCGGATCGAACATCGGCGCGAGCGGCTCGCCCGCGAGATAGCGGCGGCAGTTCTCCACGAACCGTGTTGCCGAGCGCACGAACATCTTCGATTGCGCCCGGCCCGAAAGGTGCATGGTGATCTGCGCGTTATCGAGCGCCCACAGCGGATGCTCGGGCGGAAGCGGCTCGGGATCGGTCACATCAAGCAGTGCGGCCTCGATCTGCCGGCCTTGCAGCGCGCGGACCAGCGCCGCCTGATCGACGACATCCCCGCGCGCGACATTCACCAGCACGGCGTTGGGACGCATCGCGGCAAGCTCCGCCGAGCCGACCATGTGGCGCGTCTCCTCAGTCGAGGGAACGGCGAGGATCACCCAGTCGAATTCGCCCAGCCGGGCGCGCCACTCGGCAGGCCGCAAAGCGCCTGCGCCGCCCGAGCGCCGTACCGGCACCACGGTCATGTCGAAGGCTTCGAGCCGGGTCTTCACCAGCCGCCCGATCGCGCCGAGCCCCAGCAGCAACACTCGCTCGCCAGACAATTCGCGCTTGCCCGGGCTGTCGCGCAGCCAGTCGCGCCGATCCTGCGCGCGCACTACCTCGCGGTAGCCCTTGGCATGGGCAAGCATCAGCATGACGACGTATTCGGCGATGGTGATGGCATTGATGCCTGCGCCGTTGGTCACCACGACGCCCCGTTCGCGCAGGAGGTCCAGCGGCATGAAGTCCAGCCCGGCGTAGATCGAGTTCAGCCACTTGAGACGGGTCGCGGCCCGCGCGATCTCGATCATCGGCTCCTTCTCGTTAAGGTCGAACCAGCCGATTTCCGCCTCGGGTGCAAGGGCCAGCGCCTCGTCCTTGTTGGCAAACCACAGCGGCTCGACCCATTCCGGCAGACGTGGTTCCGCCAGCGGGCGGATCAGGGCGGAGAGCAGGGCCTTGGTCATGCGTGGTCGAGCTTCCACTCCCAGCCGAGCGGGTCGCCGTCCATCACCTCGACGCCGCTGGCGGTAAGCTCGTCGCGGATGGCATCGGAGGTGGCGAAGTCTTTTGCGGCCCGCGCTTCCTTGCGGCGGGCGAGCGCAGCTTCGATCTCGGCTTCGCTGATCGTAGCGGTCTTGGGGCGGATGCGGAGGTCGGCGCGGGTGAGGTTGATGAGATCGAGGCCGAGGACGGCGTCCATCCTCTGAATACCGACGTACTTTTCTACCGGTCCGATGACTTTCAGGGCCGGCAGGGACTCAACCCATAAGAGTGCTTCGGCAGTATTTAGATCATTGCAAATAGCGGCTTCGAAAAGATCAAACTGCGATCGGATCACGCTGACGCTCGAGCGATCATGCAAGGAGTCCCCTGCGACCTGCTTTAACTTCTCCACTGCCATCACCAACCGCTTCAATCGCGTCAGCGCCGCCCCCAGCCCCTCCCAAGAAAACTCCAGCTCGCTGCGATAATGCGCCTGCAGGCATATCATGCGGTAGGCGAGCGGGTGGTAGCCCTTGTCGATCAGCAGTTGCAGCCGGAGGAACTCGCCTGAGGACTTCGACATCTTGCCCGTCCGGTCGACGAGGAAGTTGTTGTGCATCCAGATGTTCGCCCCGCTGGCATCTGAATGGCAGTGCGCCTGATTCTGGGCGATCTCGTTGGGGTGGTGGATTTCGCGGTGGTCGATCCCGCCGGTGTGGATGTCGAAGGGAAAGCCCAGCTGTGCCCCGCTCATCACGCTGCATTCGAGATGCCAGCCGGGCGCCCCGCGGCCCCAGGGGCTGTCCCACTCCATCTGCCGCGTCTCGCCCTTCGGGGTCTTGCGCCAGATGGCGAAGTCGGCCGCGTTGCGCTTGCCTGCCACCGGGTCGATCCGGCTTTCACCCTCGTCGGTGCTGGCGCGGGCGAGGCGGCCGTAGTCCGCGACGGTAGAGACATCGAAATAGAGCCCGCTGTCGAGTTCGTAGCAGTGCTTTTCGGCGATGCCCTTGGCGAATTCGATCATCTGCGGAACGTAGTCGGTCGCTACGGTCCATTGCGCCGGCCCGCGGATGTTGAGCGCCCTTACGTCGGCCTTGAACGCCTCGGTATAATGCCGGGCGATGTCCCAGATGCTCTGCGCACTGCGCGCTGCCGCCTTCTCCAGCTTGTCCTCTCCCGCATCGGCATCGTCGGTGAGGTGGCCGACATCGGTGATGTTGATGATGTGGGTGAGGTGATAGCCCTTCCAGCTCAGCGTCCGCCCCAGCACGTCGGCAAAGACATAGGCACGCATGTTGCCGATATGGGGGTAGTTGTAGACCGTCGGCCCGCAGGTATAGACCCGCGCCTCGCCGGGATGGATGGGCCGGAACTCTTCGAGCTGGCGGGTAAGCGAATTGAACAGGCGAAGAGGCGTCTCGGTCATTCCCGCCGCATAGGTTGGCGCATGGCGTTGGGCAACGCCCGGCTACGCTTCCGCCAGGCTCAGGCCGAACGGCGAGCAAACCCCTTCTGGCCGAGCCTGTCGCAGCACGCGCATCCGGCTTACCACCCCTCCCAGCGCACCGCCTCGTCCACCGGCGCGCGCGGCACGCGGAAGGCGTTCACCGGATCATCTGCATCGCGATAGCCGATGGCCATGCCGCAGAAGAAGATGTGATCATCGGGAATGTCGACCACCTCGCGGATGGCCTTCTGATAGACGGCCCAGGCTTCCTGCGGGCAACTGTCGAGCCCTTCCTCGCGCAGCAGCAGCATGATCGTCTGCAACCACATGCCGATATCGCTCCACTGCGGCGGGCCCATGTAGCGCGGGGTGTGGACCAGCATCAGCACGGGCGCGCCGAAGGCCTGGAAATTGCGCGCGAACCACATCATGCGCTGGTCCTTGTCCTCGCGAGCGATCTCCAGTGCGCCGTACATCTCCTCGCCGATTCCGCGGCGGCGCTGTTCGTAGGCGCCGTCGAGCTCCGGCGGATAGACATGATATTCCGGCGCGAAGGCTTCCCGTCCCTTGGGCAATTCCTGCGCCACACGCTCGATCAGCCGGCGCAGCGGATCGCGGGTCAGGACGATGCCGTGCCAGGGTTGGGTATTCCCGCCCGAGGGGCTGCGCTGCGCCTTCTCGAGCACCCGCGCGAGGGTCGCCTGCTCGACAGGTTGGGCGGTAAATGCGCGGATTGAACGGCGGGTTAGGACGGCTTCGCTTGGGGTCATTTGTGCCCTAATATCGCCCCTTTCTCACTTAAAAAAGCCGTTCTCGCTACAACGGTTTGAGACAGGCTTGACGGGTGCGCCCATAACGGGCATGAAATGGGAAGTTGGTAAGACCGACTCGCTTAGCCGCTCAATGCGGCTTTTTTCATGCCTAAAGGAAACGGCAGCCAGTGGAACATCTTCCCTGGGTGTTGGCTCGCTTCTTGGCTTGGACCATAAATACCATCGTCGCTGCAATCTCCGCTCGGAGAAAGATTAGCTCGAAGCGCCAGCTGCGCATCGAGTGGGGTAACTTGCGGGTATCTTGGTCTTCGTCAGAGAAGTTCGCCGATATCGATTAGGGTCATCTGAGCAATCGCTGTATTGTTTCGCGATTCTCAGTTGGATAAGTCATGCCTATAGCAAATTGATCACCCCTCCACCTCGAACAATCCCGCAAGCTGCTCGATGATCGTTCCGCCAAGCTGTTCGACATCCATGATCGTCACTGCGCGGCGGTAATAGCGCGTCACGTCGTGGCCGATGCCGATGGCGACCAGTTGCACGGGCGATTGCCGCTCGATCCAGTCGATCACTTTGCGCAAATGGCTTTCCAGATAGCCTGCCGGGTTCACACTGAGCGTGCTGTCATCGACCGGGGCGCCATCGCTGATGACCATGAGAATGCGGCGGTCCTCCGGCCGAGCGAGGAGGCGGGTGTGGGCCCATAGCAGTGCCTCGCCATCGATGTTTTCCTTCAATAAGCCCTCGCGCATCATCAGGCCGAGGTTGCGGCGGGCACGGCGCCAGGGCTCGTCAGCCTTCTTGTAGACGATGTGCCTGAGATCGTTGAGGCGGCCGGGATTGGCCGGGCGGCCATCGGCCAGCCATGCCTCGCGGCTCTGCCCGCCCTTCCAGGCGCGGGTGGTGAAGCCGAGGATCTCGGTCTTGACCCCGCAGCGTTCCAGCGTGCGGGCCATGATATCCGCGCTGATCGCGGCGATACTGATCGGGCGGCCACGCATGCTGCCGGAATTGTCGATCAAGAGTGTGACCACCGTGTCCTTGAACTCGGTATCGCGTTCGACCTTGTAGCTGAGGGCATGGCCGGGGCTGACGACCACCCGGGTCAGCCGCGCGGCATCGAGCAGCCCCTCCTCCTGATCGAAATCCCAGCTGCGGCTCTGCTGCGCCATCAGGCGGCGTTGCAGGCGGTTGGCGAGCCGCGTGACGATCCCCTGAAGGCCCGCGAGCTGGCTGTCGAGATAGGCGCGCAGGCGATCGAGTTCCTCGTGATCGCACAACTCGGGCGCCTCGACCACCTCGTCGAACCGTTCGGTATAGGCGCGATAGTCGAAGTCGTCCGGCAGATCGGTCCACGGGCGATTGGGGCGGACGGGCTGCATTCCCTCCTCGCCATCGTCCGACGGATCGCCGTCCGCCATCTCCTCGTCGCTTTCGGCCTCGCCATCGGCCTCGTCCCCGCTCTCGCCGTCAGCCTTCTCGCCGCGCATCTCGCTCGGCTGCGGCTCAGCATCGCCTTCGTCCGCTTCGTCGGCGTCGTTCTCGTCCTCGGGAGAGTCGCCCTCGTCCTCGTCGCCCTCCTCGCCGGTGCCGTCGTCGGGCGTCTCGGGCACCGTAAGGTCGAGATTGCGCAGCAGGTCGAGCGTCAGCCCCTGAAACGCGCGCTGATCGCCGAGCGCGTTGGTCAACGAAGCAATATCGGTCCCCATGCGCGCAAGCAGATCGCCGCGGACCAGATCGACGCCGGCACGCGCGCGCTCGGGCACCGGCTCGCCCGTCAGTGCCTCGCGCAGCATCAGCGCAAGCGCGGTCGGCAAAGGCACCTCGGACGCAGTATCGGCGCGCACGATCGGATCGCCGGCAGTCCGTGCCTCCACCGCCGATACGAGATTGTCGCGGATGCCCGAATAACGGCTGGCGCCGAGCGCTTCGTAGCGCACCTGCTCGATCGCATCGTAACAGGCGCGGGCCAGCGCTTCGGGCGGGGCCGAAGACGCGTGCAGCGCCTGATCGTGATGACGCAAACGCAGTGCGAAACTGTCGGCAAAGCCGCGTGCCTCGCGGGCCTGGGCCGGGGGCAAGGTGCGGCCCGGCAGAGGCACGCGAAAATTGCGTCCCGATTGTGCGGGGCTGTCCGCACTCCACGCGATTTCCACCTCCGGCTCGTGCGCCAGCGCCCGCGCCGTGCCGGTCAGCACCTGCTTGAAGCGATCGAGGGGGGTCTGCTCGCTCACTTATCCGTAAGGATCGTCTGGCCGGTCTTGCCCCAGTCGGCCATGAACCCCTCGATGCCCTTGTCGGTCAGCACATGGTTGACGAGGCTCTTGATGACCTTGGGCGGCATGGTCGCCACATCGGCTCCGATCCGAGCGCATTCAAGCACATGGGTCGCGTGGCGGATCGAGGCGGCCAGGATCTCGGTGTCGAACAGATAGTTGTCGTAAATCAGACGGATATCGCGGATAAGGTCCATCCCGTCGAATCCGTTGTCATCATGCCGCCCGACAAAGGGCGAGACGAAGGTGGCGCCCGCCTTGGCCGCGAGAAGCGCCTGATTGGCGGAAAAGCACAGCGTGACGTTGACCATGGTGCCATCGCCGGTGAGCTTGCGACAGGTCTTCAACCCGTCGATCGTCAGCGGGACCTTGATGCAGACATTGTCGGCGATGCGGCGAAGGGCCTCGGCCTCCTTCATCATGGTGTCGTGATCGAGCGCAACCACCTCGGCGCTGACCGGGCCGTCGACAAGGGAGCAGATCTCCTTCGTCACCTCGAGGAAATTGCGGCCCGACTTGGCGATCAGGGACGGGTTCGTGGTGACGCCGTCGAGCAGGCCGGCCTCGGCCAGTTCCTCGATCTCGGATATTTCGGCGGTATCGGCAAAGAACTTCATGTGGGGTCGCGCCATTCGGATGCAGGGCTGGGAAAGCCTGTGCAAGGCGAATGCGGTGGCGGTGTCAAGGGCAAGGTGACGCGAGCCGAAGTGAACGGCGAAAGGGCCGCCCCCGGGTGGAGGGGCGGCCCAGTCCTGCACCGATGGAAAGACGTTTACGCGAAGGAGATCGCGGCGTTCGTGCGAACCTGCTGTCCCTTACGGCGACGCATGGCCGCGCCGGCAAAGCCGAAACCGAGCAGCATGAAGGCCCAGGTCGACGGTTCCGGCACGGCGCCGCTCACCGGGCTGAAGCCGATGGTGCCGATCTTGAAACCGTCGGGGAAGATATCGGTGTGACCGCCGGCCGCGCCGATGATCCACGTGTTGCCGGTCCCGCCGAGGACGTTGATGGGCCGCGTCCCGCTGCCGAACAGGCTACCCGGAGAATTGCCGAAGCTGAACCCGGCGAGGTTGCCCGTGAATGCGCCGCCCAGATTGGCGAAGCCGATGGTCGCATCGCTGTCGAAGAGGAGATCCCAGCCGGTCGAGAAGGATGCCGAATCAAGCGATACCACGCTGTCGAACTGGAACAGGACGAAGTCGGTCCAGCCGACATTGTCGACGGTGTGCGAATTGTCGGTCCGGCCGTTGATCACGCCCAACCCGTTCGACCACTGGCCCAGCGCACCCTCATGCACGTTACCGGCGTTGTCGATCGACCAGCCCGATGCGGTGACCGTGGTGCCGCCGCCGGTGAAGACGATGCTGTTCCCGCTGGAACCGCTGCCAGCAGAACCGCCGAGGTTGATGGTGGTGGTGGCATGCGCCGGAGCGGCGATAGCGAGCAATCCGGTTGCTGCCGTGGCCAGCAATGTCATTTTCATTGGCATGATAGAGCCTCCCTTGGTCTTGAACCGGACGATTCCGGAGCAGGCCTCGGGGATATCGGCAGCCAGATTTGGTTGTTAGTTTGTTAACCGGCGCTGTGCGGCGGCGGGACGGAATGCAACCGTCCCGAAAAATTACGGATTACCGGTCCGGTAACCTTAACGCGACCCGCCGAACACCTGTTCGAGGACCGGATCGCCGGTCGATTCCGGATTGCGCCAGATGGCAATTTCCTCGTTCGTAATCTCGCGCCAGATCACGTCCTCGATCTGTCCCGCCATGCGTCCGGCAACCTGCCGGATGTCGGCTCCGACGAGGGCAGACAGCGTCTCTGCTACCAGCGGATCGTCCGCGACGCGCATCGCATCGCCGAGTTCGGGCACCATCGCCTCGACCAGACGGCCGCCCATCTGACGGCGCAGGGCGGCGGTGGCCGTGCCCGGCTCGCCCCGTACGAGATCGATGGTGTTCTGGACGCCCATGACGCGCACGGCATCCGTCACAAGGGGTGCGGCGCGTTCGGCACCGCGATAGGCGATGGCTCCGAAGGCATCGTACATCCGTTCCTTGAACAATCCCGAGGTGAGAATGCGACTCATCGCCCCGCCCCGCGTTCCCAGCAGGTTTTCGAGCCCGAGACGCGCCACCTGATCATCCCAGAAGCCGTCCGCTTGCAGCATCCGGGCAAAGGCCCGTTCGCTCGATTGATAGAGCAACCGCTGCACCGCATCCTCAAGGCCGAAGCCCGGCATTCCAACGCAGCCGCCAAGCGCAAGGGCGCCGCCGCCAAGCGTCAGGCCGGCAAGAACCGCGCGACGGCCACTCGCCCGCCCAAGAATATCGGTCATCATGCGCTCTCCTTCGTGTCCCGCCCTTGCCCGGCGCGCCCTATACCGCCCATATGGACCGCTCGATGAACCGCGTCCGCTGTCTTGTCCTCAATTCCGCCCTCGGCCCGCTCGACTATCGTCTGCCCGATGGGATGATCGCCCCTCCGGGCACGGTCGTCGAATGCCCGCTCGGTCCGCGAACGATCCTCGGGATCGTGTGGGAACCGGAACGGCTGCCCACAAACGAGGTTCCGGTCGAAAAGCTGCGCCCCTTGCGCGGCCTGCTCCCGGTGCCACCCTTGTCGGCGCCGCTGCGACGCCTGGTCGAATGGACCGCCGACTACTATGTCGCCTCGCTGGCAGGAGTCGCGCGGATGGCGCTGTCCTCGGGGGGCGCGCTGCGCGGTCCGGCCTCGATCACGGAATATCGCCTGACCGGCGCCCCGCCCGAACGCATGACCGCCCAGCGCGAAGCGGCGATTGGGGCACTGGAGGGCGAGCAGGCGACGATCCGCGAATTGGCGGGGATGGCCGGAGTGTCGGAAGGCGTGCTGCGCGGCCTTGTCGCTCAAGGCGTTCTCGAGCCAGTCATCGTCGATTGCGACCGTCCCTATGACCCGCCGCGCCCGGACTTCGCGGTGCCCGAACTGGAACCCGAACAGCGTGCCGCGGCAAAGCGCCTGTGCGAGGCCGTACGATCACGTGATTTCATGCCGTTCCTGCTCGACGGGGTGACCGGATCGGGCAAGACCGAAACCTATTTCGAACCGGTCGCGGACGCCTTGCGGATGGGCCGGCAGGTGCTGGTTCTCCTGCCCGAAATCGCACTGACCGAGAATTTCCTCCACCGGTTCGAGGAGCGTTTCGGCGTAGCACCGGTGCTGTGGCATTCGTCGCTCAAGTCGACCGAGCGGCGACGCGCCTGGCGCAATGTCGCTGCGGGGGATGCCCGCGTGGTGGTCGGCGCACGGTCTGCCCTGTTCCTGCCGTTTGCCGACCTGGGCCTGATCGTCGTCGACGAGGCTCATGAAACGAGCTTCAAGCAGGAAGACGGCGTGCGATACAACGCCCGCGACGTTGCGGTGATGCGGGCACGGTTCGAAGGGGTGCCGGTGATCCTCGCCAGTGCGACCCCGGCGCTCGAGAGCCTGCAGATGGCCGAAAGCGGTATCTACGAGAAACTCGATTTGCCGAGCCGCTTCGGCGGCGCGCAGCTTCCTGCGATCGCCACGGTCGATCTCACGCAGGAAAAACCCGGTTCGGGGCACTGGCTCGCCCCGCGGCTGGTCGCGGCGATGGAAGAGCGGCTCGCGCGCGGCGAGCAATCGCTGCTGTTCCTAAACCGGCGCGGGTATGCGCCGCTGACGCTGTGCCGCAATTGCGGCTATCGCTTTCAGTGCCCCAATTGCAGCGCTTGGCTGGTCGAACACCGCTTCACTCGCCGGCTGGCCTGTCACCATTGCGGGCATGAGACCGCCCAGCCCGAGACGTGTCCCGAATGCGGCGAGCCCGATTGCCTCGTCGCTTGCGGTCCCGGCGTGGAACGAATTGCCGACGAAGTAGCCGAACGGCTGCCCGAAGCGCGGGTCTTCGTCGCCACGTCCGATACGCTCAACTCGCCCGGTCGGGCCGGCGAATTCATCGCTTGGGTCGAGGCGGGCGAGATCGACGTCATCGTCGGCACGCAACTCGTCACCAAAGGGTTCCACTTTCCCGACCTGACGCTTGTCGGCGTAGTCGACGCAGATCTGGGACTGGAAGGCGGAGACCTTCGTGCAGGCGAGCGGACCTACCAGCAGATTTCGCAGGTCGCCGGCCGGGCTGGCCGGGGCGAGAAGCCGGGCGAGGTGCTGATCCAGACCCGGCATCCGGAAGCCGCCGTCATCGCCGCGCTCGCCGCGGGGGATCGCGATGCCTTCTACGAAGCCGAAACCGAAGCCCGTCGCCACGCCGGTGCCCCACCCTTCGGCCGCTGGGCCGCCATCATCGTGTCGAGCGAGGACGATGCCGAAGCACGCGAGGCGGCGAACCGCATCGGCACCTTCCGCCCCCATGTGGACGACCTGCTGATCCTTGGCCCGGCACCCGCCCCGATGGCGCTGCTGCGCGGCCGATATCGCTATCGCTTCCTGATCAATGCCCGGCGCAGCGTGCAGCTGCAGGCGGTCATTCGTTCATGGCTCTCCGTGATCAATCACCCCGCGGGGGTCCGCGTGAGCGTGGACGTCGATCCTTACAGCTTCGTATGAACCGCAGGTGGGCCGCCCCCTTGCACCGAGGGAGGCGGCCCGCCGCGAAAGGCTAGAAGCTGAAACGCACCGATAGCTGTTCGCGCCGGCGACGCATCGCCCCGCCGATCAGGCCGAAGCCGATGATCATCAGCGCCCAAGTGCCCGGCTCGGGCACCGCGCCGCCACCCCCATTCCCAGGGGTCGCACTGTCGACGCCGGTCAAGTTGACGCGCCAGAAGGTTCCGGGGCCACAGCGGTTGGCAGGCTGGCACCAGTCGCTCAGCGCGATCGGGCTTTCGCCGTCGTAGGCGAAACCGTCCGACAGCAGAGTGCCGGAGGCAAAATTCGCAAAGGTCGCCATCGAGAAGATGTAATTTCCGGCTTCGAGCGTCGCGAGGCTGAACCCGGAATCGTAATAGGTCTGCGTCCCGGGCGAAATGCTCGGATTATCGTCGTTCTGGGCGACGAGAACATAGTCCGAACCGACCTGTCGCCACAGCGCGGTGATCGGATCGAAGTTGACGTTGCTGAGGAACGAGTCCGTCCAGACAGCGACGTTCGTGCTGTCATCGTTCAGCGTGAAATTGGTAAAGATGATCTCGTTGTGGCTGGTCAGATTGCCTGAAAAGACGAAATCGGCTGAGTAGGCTGGCGTCGCTACGAACGCGCTGGCGGCGACCAGTGCGGCGATCGGTAATTTGCGCATATCCTTGCTCCTCGAAGCGGTTTTCGAAAAGCGACCCGTAACAACCATGCGCGACTCTCATGGTTAACCGTTTGTTTACCATTGATCGCAGCCCGGGCAAGCACGTTAAGATTTGGACGGCACTTGCGCTCGTCAGTTCGCGGCATCTTCCGTCGCTCGATAGGCAGGGCGGTGCCGCAGCCGTTCAGCATAGGCTATGAACGCGGGTGCTTGCGGCAGCGTGCTGAATTCGAGGCCCCATATGACCTGGCTACCGCAATAGACATCGGCCATCGTGAACCGGCTTCCGCAGATATAGTCGCGGTCCTGCATCCAGCCTTCGATCGTGGCCACCGTGCGGTCGTTATTGCCGAAGCCTGCCATCATCTCCTGCTCTGCACTGGGTTCCCAGCCCATCGCCTTCGACGTCACCGCATGTTCGACGGGGCCCGCGGCGAACATCAGCCAGCGAAAGTAGTCCGCCTTCTCCTCGTCGCGGGGCAGAAGTTCGCGCGCCTCGACTTCAGCGAGGTAGTGGCAGATCGCGGCCGCTTCGGTCACGACCCTGTCTCCGAACTTGCCGTGATGTATGATGGTGGGCAGCTTTCCCATCGGATTGGCATCGAGAAGAGCCTGGGGCTTGTCGTCCCATTCGACCATCACCGGATCGAATTCGGCACCGACCTCGTGAAACGCCCACAGCGCGATCTGTGCGCGGCTCATGGGGTTGGTGAAGAAGGTATAGTTGCTCACCTTGCGCTCCTTTCGCTATCACCCGCGTCAGGCTGGTGGCGCGTCGACCGCGCCCGCATCCATCCAGACGGTTTCCCATGTATGACCATCGGGGTCTTCGAACGCCCCGCCGTACATGAAACCCTGATCCTCGATCGGCCGCGGCTCTGCAGCGCCCGCTGTCTTCGCCGCGCGGTGAATTGCATCGACCTCATCCCTGCTGTCGAAGGTCAGGCAGAGAAGCGATCCGCTCGTCGCATGGGCATCGGCGATCGGCTTGGCGGTGAAGGTGCTGTAGAAGTCACGCGCCAGCAGCATCACGTGAATCGTCTCCGACCATTCCATCGCCGAAGCCTGGGCATTGGAGAACGCGCTGTTCATACGAAAGCCGATGGTTTCGTAGAACGCCGTGGAGCGAGAAAGGTCGCCCACAGGCAGATTTATGAAGATCATCCTGGCCATCGCCGTATCCCTTCGGAAACGAAGACTACGCCGTCTTCGCTCCTCACGCTACGTTCTTGCGCGAGGCCAGACGAAAACGGCTGCCGAGCGCGACGCCCGGCAGCCGTAATTTGGCGTATGAGGGGCAGGACCTACCCGTTGACAGCGGCAGCGACTTCCGCCGCAAAGTCGGTTTCTTCCTTCTCGATCCCTTCGCCGAGCTGGAAGCGGACATAGTCCACCAGTTCCACCTTGGCGCCGATGTCCTTGCCGGCCTGCTCGACGACCTGCGAGATCGGGGTCTTGTTGTCGATCACGTAGACCTGGCTCAGCAGCGCGTTCTCCTTCGCGTACTTCGCGACCGCGCCTTCGACCATCCTGTCCTGCACATTCTCGGGCTTGCCGCTTTCGGCAGCCTTTTCCTTGGCGATCGCGCGTTCACGCTCGATCACGTCGGCATCGAGCCCTTCGGCAGTCAGCGCCTGCGGGAAGGCCGCGGCGATGTGCATGCCGAGCTTCTTGCCCAGATCCTCCAGCTTGGCCTTGTCGCCTTCGCTCTCGAGCGCGACGAGGACGCCGATCTTGCCCAGATCGGGCGCGACGGCATTGTGCATGTAAGGCACGATCACGCCGTTGGTGACCTTGACCGTCTTCAGGCGGCGGATCTGCTGGTTCTCGCCGATCGTGGCGACATTATCGGTCAGCTTTTCCGAGACGCTGCCGCCGTCGGGATAGGCCGCTGCCTTCAGCGTTTCCACATTGTCGCCATCGGTGCCGAGGGCGACCTGCGTGGTCTTGCGCACGAAATCCTGGAACTTGTCGTTCTTGGCAACGAAATCGGTTTCCGAGTTGATCTCGACGGCAACGCCGCGCGTTCCTTCGACTGCAACGCCCACGAGGCCTTCGGCAGCGGTGCGGCTCGACTTCTTCTGGGCGGTGGCGAGACCCTTGGCACGCAGCGCGTCGACCGCAGCCTCGATATCGCCGCCCGAAGCCTCGAGCGCCTTCTTGGCATCCATCATGCCCGCGCCGGTCTTCTCGCGCAGGGCCTTTACGTCAGCGGCAGTGAATGCAGCCATGTCTGTTTCCTTCTCGATTCATTGTGCCGGCACCGGGTCCGCGAACGCTCGCGCCCGGTGCCCTGGCGAAGATGTGTGGCGGGCGCATGACACGCCCGGCCCGCGCATTACGCGGTAGCTTCTTCCGGCGGATTTTCCATCGCGCCGACGTCCTGCCCGCTGTCGTGCGCGGCATCACCGCGGCCCGAACGGGCGGCCTGGCCGATGGCGTCGCAGTACAGCTTGACCGCACGGCTGGCGTCGTCGTTGCCCGGGATCGGGAAGGCGATGCCGCTGGGATCGACATTGGTGTCGAGCACCGCGACAACCGGGATGCCGAGAACGTTGGCTTCCTTGATCGCGAGGTCTTCCTTGTTGGCATCGATCACGAACATCACGTCCGGAATGCCGCCCATATCGCGAATGCCGCCGAGCGACAGCTCGAGCTTGTCCCGCTCGCGCGTAAGCTGGAGGACTTCCTTCTTGGTCAGACCGCCGGTCTCGCCCGAAAGCTGCTCTTCCAGCGCCTTCAGCCGCTTGATCGACTGGCTGATGGTCTTCCAGTTGGTCAGCATCCCGCCGAGCCAGCGGTGATTGACGAAGTGCTGGCCCGAGGCCCGCGCGGCTTCGGCGATCGCATCCTGCGCCTGCCGCTTGGTGCCGACGAACAGCACCTTGCCGCCCGAACGCGCCGTCTGCGCGACGAAGTCGAGCGCACGCGCGAACAGGGGAACGGTCTGCGACAGGTCGATGATGTGGACCCCGTTGCGCGCCCCGAAGATGTAGGGCTTCATGCGCGGGTTCCAGCGGTGGGTCTGGTGGCCGAAGTGCGCTCCGGCTTCGATAAGTTCCTGCATCGTGACGGTAGGTGCCGCCATGGCCATGTTCCTTTCCGGTTATACCTCTGGACGGCAGGAACCCGGCAGGACGAATCCTGCCACAGGCACCGGTATGTCGCCGTCCATGTGAATTTGCCCCGGAGTGCGAACGCAACCCCCGGGCGCGGCCCCCTTACCCCGACTTTGATCCATAAGCCAGCCGCTATTTCGCCTCAAGAAAACGGCATCCGACCGCAAAAGCGCGTTGACAAGCCAGAACAAAAAGGGAACATCGGAACCCGATGCCGACACTCGCGTTTGCATCGAAATCCATCAGGCGGTGATTCGCTCGCCTCGATGCACAACAGGACGACGTCGTATGATCACCGTTCTTGCCTTGATCGTCATCAGTCTGGCCGCCGCCGCATCCTTCCTCGTCATCGCCGATAGCGGCGTCCGGGCGATCGAGGCGCTTTCCGTGATCAAGCGGGAACTGGCCGAAACGCAGGTCCAGATCACTTCATACCCGTCGCATCGCAAGCTGGCAGGCCCGCAGCGGGCGGTCGCCTCGGTATTCAGCCAGCCCTCGCCGACACTGCGGCGCGCTGCCTGATCCGGCGATATCGCAAGAGGGTGGAAGGCAGCAGGATCAGATAGCCGACGCCGATTGCACTGAGGGTCCACCAGGGTTCGAGCAGCAGTGCGGCAAAGACCAAGCCGACGATCGCGAGGATTTCCAGCCGCACGCCGCGCCGTGGACGCAACGATCCCCAGCTCGGTGTGGCCATGTTCGAAATCATCAGCATCGCCACCACGATCAGCCAGACGCCCACGAGCAACGGCTCACGGAAGAACTCCTGCCCCGTGGCGCGCCACAGATAGAAGGGCAAAAAAGCCAGCCCGGCGCCAAGCGGCGCCGGCACCCCGGTCAGGAAGCCGAGCGACTTGTGCGGCTGCTCCTTCACGTCGATTTGCGCATTGAAGCGGGCCAGACGCAAAGCGCAGCAGATCGCCAATGCCAGCGCCGCGAACCAGCCCAGCCGCGGCTCGAGCGAAAGCGACCACAGGTAGATGATGATCGCAGGAGCGGTGCCGAAGCTGAGCGAATCGGCGAGGCTGTCAAGTTCCGCACCGAAACGCGACTGCGCCTTGAGCGCCCGCGCGATGCGCCCGTCCACCCCGTCGAGCAATCCGGCGACGATCACCGCCACCGCCGCCGCATCCCAGTTTCCCGAAATGGCGAAGCGGATCCCGGTCAGCCCTGAGCACAGCGCCGCCGCCGTCACCGCGTTAGGCAGCATGGTGCGAAGCGAAAGACCGCGCGTGCGGCCGATCACCGGAACCTCGTCCTCCGCCGCCTTGGGGCCGAGACGCGCCGGCGGCTCCTGACCGGACCTGTCCTGATCGTACTCGTTCATTGCGACACTCCTTCGAGCAGGGCCTGCTGCCCGATGCGCGCCAGCACGGTCTCTCCGGCGACAACCTTCTGCCCGAGCACGACGGCGCTGTCAGTCCCCGCCGGAAGATAGGTGTCGACGCGGCTGCCGAACCGGATCAAGCCCACCCGCTGGCCTGCGCCGAGCATATCGCCCGGCTTGATGAAGGGAACGATACGCCGCGCGATCACCCCGGCGATCTGGGTAACCCCGATCCGCAAACCGTCGGCCCGCTCGATCACGATGTGCTGCCGCTCGTTGTTCTTGCTGGCCTTGTCGAGTTCGGGATTGATGAAGGTGCCGGGCAGATAGACCACCCGATTGACCGTGCCGCCGATCGGGCTGCGATTGATATGCACGTCGAACAAGGAGATATGGATCGATACCCGGATGACCGGCCCGGCGCCAAGGCCGCCCCCTGCCCCTCCATCGTCGACCATCATCTCTCGCGGCGGTTCGACCTCGACGATCTGCGTCACGATGCCGTCGGCGGGGGACAGGATTGCATCCTCGTCCTGCAGGACCACGCGTTCGGGATCGCGGAAGAATGCGAAGATGCACAGCGCCAGGAATGCGGTGGGCCAGGCCAGCGTTTCCCATGCGAAAAGCGCGAACAGCAGCGCCACGCCGAGCGCGGCGATCCCGAACTTGCGCCCTTCCGGGTGGATTGTCGGCAAGCCCGGATGGGCGGGACCGCGTCCGCGGTTGTCAAGTATCTCCCCTGCCATATTGCTCGCCTACCCGCCGCCGCACGACGGGGCAAGGCCGCAGGGCGTCCCTAGCCGGCCTTGCGAACGAACACGGTGCCCGCGGAATAGCCCGCGCCGAAACTGCAGATCAGCCCGATATCGCCAGGGGCAAGATCGTCGTGATGCAGATGGAAGGCGATGATCGAACCCGCGCTGGAGGTGTTGCCGTACGTATCGAGCACGGTTGGGCTCTCGTCGTCGCTGGCTTCGTGGCCGAGCACCTTGTGGGCGATCAGGCGGTTCATGCCCGCATTGGCCTGATGCAGCCACAGCCTGCGCAATCCGGCTGGATCGATCCCGAGGCGTTCCGCCTCGTCCACGATCATCTGCGCGACCATCGGGACGACTTCCTTGAAGACCTTGCGCCCTTCCTGGACGAACAGCTTGTCCGCTCCGCCGGCCTCGTCCGGATAGGCGCGATTGAGAAAGCCGAAATTGTTGCGAATGTTGTTGGAAAACACCGTCTTGAGCCGGGTGCCGAGGATAACCCAGTGATCGGGCGGTGCCATCGATGCGTCTTCCACCAGCACCGCGGTTGCAACATCGCCGAAGATGAAATGACTGTCGCGGTCGCGCCAGTTGAGATGCCCGCTGGTGATTTCCGGACTGACGACCAGCACGCTGCGCGCATTGCCCGCACAAATGTAATCGGCCGCCGTCTGGATGCCGAAGGTGGCGGATGAGCAAGCGACATTCATGTCGAAGGCGAAGCCGTCGATGCCCAGCGCCTGCTGGATCTCGATGCCCATCGCCGGATAGGCTCGTTCCATGTTGGACGCTGCACACAGCACCGCATCGACATCGCCCGCATCCCGCCCGGCACGGGCAAGCGCCTCGCGCGCGGCAGCGACACCGATCTCGGCCATGATCGACAGCTCGTCATTGCTGCGCTGGGGCCAGCGAGGGGCCATGATTTCAGGATCGAGCACCGGCGCCTTGGCCATGACGTGCCGCGATCTGATGCCGCTGGCCTTCTCGATGAAGTCGACCGAACTTTCGGCCAGCGCCGCAGCCTCGCCAGCCGCGATCGCCGCCGCATGGGCATCGTTATGCCGCCGGACGAATTCGTTGAAGCTGGCGACCAGCTCCTCGTTCGAGATCGCTTCGGGCGGAGTGAAAAGCCCGGTTGCCGAGATGACCGGGCGGCCGCCGGCTTGGTTCGCTTGAGACATGGCGCCGCATTACGAGCGCCGATCAAAACGGACAAGGGCATGGACACGGCGGAATTGATGGCGAGGGTGGTGGACAGGGCTGGATTCGAACCAGCGTACGCTTGCACGGGCAGATTTACAGTCTGCTGCCTTTAACCACTCGGCCACCTGTCCACACCGGTTCGAGCCTGCGCAATGCGCGAGGGTTGCGGGAGAGCGGCGGCTCTCCTGCCGAGAGGCGCCCCTTTGGCGAAGCGGCGCTTGCCTGTCAATGCCCCGGCTGGCAGGGCGAGCGCACGGATCCTACGGACAAAGGTGAAAGATGACGAAGGGCGAACGCAAGCGCGCGCTGCGCGGTCGCGCAGGCCGCATGAAAGGTGGCCGGGGCAGCGGCCGGGCGAGCGCGGGCGCAGTCCGCCTGTGGGGCCGCCATGCCGTGGAAGCGGCGTTGAAAAACCCCGAACGCGACCATCGCAAGCTGTGGGCGACGCGCGAAGGGGTCGCCTCGCTCGATGGCGAACTGCCCGAGGATTTTCCCGTCGAGTATGCCGATGTCGCGGATCTCGCGCGGCTGGTGGCGAAGGATGCCCCGCATCAGGGGCTGGTGCTCGAATGTGCGGCGCTCGAAGACGTCTATCTCGACGATGTGTTGACCGGCGATCCGCATGCACCGCTGGTGGTGCTGGACCAGGTAACCGACCCCCACAACGTGGGCGCCATCATGCGCTCGGCCCTCGCGTTCGGCGCCGGGGCAATCGTGACGCAGGATCGCCATGCGCCCCCCGAAAGCGGGGTAATCGCCAAGTCGGCGTCGGGCGCGCTCGAACACTTGCCCTGGGTGCGGGTCGTCAATCTCGCCCGCGCGCTCGAACAGATTGCCGAGGCCGGGTATTGGCGTATCGGACTGGCCGGCGAGGCCGAGGCGACCATCGCCGACGCCCTGCCCGCCGGGCCGGTCGCGCTGGTGCTGGGTGCCGAGGGCGAGGGAATGCGCCACAACATTTCCGGGCATTGCGACGCCCTTGCCCGCCTGCCGATCAACGAGGCGATGGAGAGCCTCAACGTATCCAATGCCGCGGCGATCGCCTTATACGCTGCCGCCACACGCGCCTGACTTGTACCTGGGGGGGGAGAATGACGATAGTGTCTATACGCCGTGCCGCTGCCGCGATGGCTGCGGCGTTGGGGGCTGTCTTTCTGACCGGATGTCTGTTGACGCCCGGGGCCTTTGTCAGCGAGCTGCGACTAACGAAGGATGGCGGCTTCAGCTTCAGCTATGTCGGGCAGATCCAGATGGCCGATCTTACGAGCCTGCTGAGCCCATACCGGGCAGACACCTCGTTCACCGCCACCTGCTATGACGACGACATCGAAGGGCGCCCCTGCACCGATGCGGAGATCGCCGAACAGCGCGAGGTCTGGAAACAGGACTCGGTCCTACGGGCAGAGAACGAGAGAAAAGAACGCGGCAACATGCGGACGCTGTTCGGCGGTATCGACCCACGGGATGCGGAAGGGGCCAGGGCCCTTGCCGCCCGGCTTGAACGTCAGCGCGGCTGGGACAAGGTGACCTACATCGGTGACGGCATGTTCGACGTCGAATTCCGGATCACCGGGCGGCGCACCCACAATTTCAGCTTTCCCCTGATCGAGGGGGTTCCGCTTCTCCAGCCCTTCCTGATGTCGATCACCCGCGACAAGGGCGAGGTTCGGGTCGAGGCACCGGGCTTCGTGCCGCTAAAGGCAGGCAGCCCCAAAGACCTCTTCCTTCCGATGGCCACCCGGGCGGAAGCCGACAACTCCGAGGACGGGGCCGGGCAAACGCGCATCGCACCAAGCGGCCGTTTCGTCATCGTGACCGATGGGCGGATCCTGGCAAACAACACCGACGAAGGGCCGGCGCCGGCTGCCGGGGGCCAGCAGCTGGAATGGGCGATCGGCTCAGGTACGGCCAACCCGCCGATGGCACTGATCGCGTTCGACTAGGATACAAAAGGCCGCCGTGGCGATCATGCTGCGGCGGCCTCCGTATTATGGGAATGCGACCCCTCAGTTCGATGTCAGTTGACCGCGTCCTTGAGACCCTTGCCGGCCTTGAACTTGGGCTGGTTCGATGCCTTGATCGTCATCGGTTCACCGGTTCGCGGGTTGCGCCCGGTAGAAGCCTTGCGCTTGGCAACCGAGAAGGTGCCGAAACCGACCAGGCGGACCTCATCGCCCTTGGCGAGCGATTTGGAAATTGCATCGAACACGCTCTCGACGGCAACGGAGGCGTCGCCCCGCGAAAGCCCGCTCGATTCCGCGACGGTGCTGATCAGGTCATTCTTGTTCATTGCTTCGGGTACCCCCCATAACGTTTTTCTCTGGTGCGGAATCAATCTCGCGCGAAGCCGCGGAATTGAGAGAAGTTTGTTAGCGCTGTCAAAGGTTAACCTTGGCAAAAGCAGGCGGTTTCCCGCCCTGATACGCCCCGGACGGCGCGCCGCGTGTGAAGGCGCGCCTTCCGTCAAGGCTGTTCAGGCGGGTCAATGGGCGGTTGCGCCCGGCGCGACCTCCCCATGACCCGAAGCCGGCTGGCTGGCGATATCGTCAGCCTCGGTCCATTCGATCGGTGCCGGCAAGCTGGTCAGCGCATGTTCGAGCACTTCGTCGACATGCGACACCGGAACAATGGTCAGCCCTTCCTTCACATTGTCGGGTATTTCCGCCAGATCCTTGACGTTTTCGTCCGGAATGAGGACCGTGCGAATGCCTCCGCGCAGCGCGGCGAGCAGCTTTTCCTTCAGCCCCCCGATTGCCAGCACCCGCCCCCTCAGCGTGACTTCGCCCGTCATTGCAACATCCGGTCGAACCGGCACGCCGGTCAGCGTCGAGACGATCGAGGTCACCATGCCGATGCCCGCGCTCGGCCCATCCTTCGGCACCGCACCTTCGGGCAGGTGGATGTGGATGTTCTTGCGCTGAAAAATGCTGGGCTTGATGCCATAGGCCGGCGCCCGCGCCTTCACGAAACTGAAGGCGGCAGCGACCGATTCGTTCATCACGTCGCCCAGCTTGCCGGTGGTCTTGATCTCGCCCTTGCCCGGCGTCGTCACGCTTTCGATCGTGAGCAGCTCGCCACCAACCTCGGTCCAGGCGAGGCCGGTAACCGCGCCAACCTGGGCTTCGTCCTCGCCCATGCCGTGTTTGAACTTCCGCACACCGGCGAATTCGGCAAGATTGTCCTGCGTGACGGTAACGCTCGTCGCCTTGCCCTCGAGAATGCGGCGCAGCGACTTGCGCGCCAGCCGCGCAAGCTCACGCTCGAGGGTGCGGACCCCGGCCTCGCGGGTGTAGTAGCGGATGAGATCGCGCAGCGCCGCCTCGTCCAGCGTGAACTCGCCGGCCTTCAGTCCATGATCCTCGATCTGCTTGGGCAGCAGGTGACGGGTCGCGATCTCGACCTTCTCGTCCTCGGTATAACCCTCGAGCCGGATGATCTCCATCCGGTCCAATAGCGGCTGCGGCAGGTTGAGGCTGTTCGCAGTCGTCACGAACATGATGTCGGACAGGTCGAGATCGAGTTCGAGATAATGATCCTGGAACTTCGAGTTCTGTTCGGGGTCGAGCACTTCGAGCAGGGCAGAGGCCGGATCGCCGCGGAAATCCTGGCCGAGCTTGTCGATCTCGTCGAGCAGGAACAGGGGGTTGCTCTTGCCCGCCTTGCGCAGATTGGTGACGATCTTGCCCGGCAGCGAGCCGATGTAGGTCCGCCGGTGGCCGCGGATTTCGGCCTCGTCGCGAACTCCGCCCAATGACTGGCGGATAAACTCGCGCCCCGTCGCTTTCGCGATCGACTTGCCGAGGCTGGTCTTGCCCACGCCGGGAGGTCCGACGAGGCACAGAATCGGCCCCTTCAGCTTGTTGGTCCGCGCCTGTACCGCGAGATATTCGACGATCCGGTCCTTGACCCTCTCCAGCGCATAGTGATCCGCATCGAGGATCTCCTGCGCCTTGGCGATATCCTTCTTGACCTTGCTCTTGTGTCCCCAGGGCAGGCCCAGCAGCACGTCGAGGTAGTTGCGGATGACTGTCGCCTCGGCGCTCATCGGCTGCATCGTCTTGAGCTTCTTCAGCTCGCTTTCCGCCTTGGCGCGCGCCTCGGTGCTGAGTTTGGTCTTGGCGATCTTTTCGGTCAGTTCGGCGATTTCGTTGCCGCCATCCTCGTCATCGCCGCCCAGCTCGTTCTGGATCGCCTTGAGCTGTTCGTTGAGGTAATATTCGCGCTGGGTCTTCTCCATCTGGCGCTTGACCCGGCCGCGGATGCGCCGCTCGACCTGGAGGACCGAAAGCTCGCCCTCCATGAACGACATGACCATTTCCAGTCGCTTCAACGGATCGAGTTCGACCAGCAGGGCCTGCTTGTCCGAAACCTTGGCGGTCAGCGCCGCGGCCACGGTGTCCGCCAATTCTCCGGCGTCGTCGATCTCGCGCAGCTGTTCCTGCGCATCGTCGCCTACCTTCTTGCTCAGTTTCGCATATTCGCCGAACTGCTCGACCACCTGGCGCATCATCGCCGACACTTCGCTGCCCGCCGCACTCGGCTCGTCGATCGTCTCGATCATCGCCGCGACATAGCCAACGCGCTCCTCCAGTTCGACCAGCCGGGCCCGCGCCTGTCCTTCGACAAGGACACGCACCGTGCCGTCAGGCAGCTTGAGAAGTTGCAGCACCTGCGCCACGACGCCGGTATCGTAGAGGTCGCCTTCGGCCGGATCGTCGCATCCGGGATCGAGCTGCGATAGGAGGGCGATATCCTTGCCGCCCTCCATCGCCGCCTCGAGCGCGGCGACCGACTTTTCGCGCCCGACGAAAAGCGGCACGACCATGCCGGGAAAGACGACGATGTCGCGAAGGGGAAGAAGAGGGAAAGTCGAGTTCATGATCCGTCCAAATTTAAAGCCGCCAGGCGGCTGTCGGTTGAACGGAATATGGGGCGCAGCAGCGGTTTCGCAACGCGGGGGCGCAATTTGCCGGTGGACAGCCGCCCCCGCCGCGCACGCCCTTTAGAGACCGGGGAAGGTCATTCCCGGCGGCAGGCCCAGGCCGCCCTGAATCTGCTGCATTTCTTCGGCCGACTTGCGGTCCGCCTTGTCGCGCGCATCGTTGAACGCTGCGGCGACCAGATCCTCGACCATCTGCTTTTCTTCCGGCTTCATCAGGCTGTCGTCGATCGACACGCCAAGAATGCGGCCCCGTGCGGTCGCCCGAACCTTGACCAGCCCGCCTCCGGCAGCCCCCTCGACCTCGATCGTATCGAGCTTGGCCTGGGCCTGGCCCATCTGCGTCTGGATCTGCTCCGCCGCCTTCTGCGCCGCCGCGATCATTTCTTCCATCGACTTCATGCGTTTCTACTCCAGCTTGCTTCGCGCGATGGCGCGGGGTTCGATCCGGGTTCGATCATCTCGGCATCGGGAAATGCGGTGAGCGTCGCCTTGACCAGCGGGTGTTCGCGCAAGGCTGCCCGGTCGGCTTCGCGCTGCGCGTGCTCGGCTTCGACCAGCGAGGGTCGCGCTGCCGCAGGATCGCCGGCGGTAATCATCCAGCGTTCCCCGGTGGTGCGTGCCAGTGCTTCCTGCAGCACCGGTTCGATTTTGTCTGAGTATCGTTCGGAACGGGCATAGACCAGTCGCCCCTGCTCGACCGTGATGGGGCGAATTTGCAGGCGCATGATACCGGCCGCCTGCAAATGTCCCGCGGCATCCACCCGCGCGACCAGGTCTTCCCAGTCAAGCCCACGCGTGCCGGCGGCCGGAGTACCGCTCCCCCCCCCCGGAGGTGCCGTCGCGGATGCGGGAACGGCAGAGGTGGCGATCTCGGCAATCTGTTTCGCCAGACTGCCGGGATCGGGCAAGGTTGCAGCGTGCAGGATGCGCAGCAGGGCCATGCGGGCGGAAACCAGCGGGTCCGGTGCTTGCCGCACCTCTTCGTAGCCCTTGAGCAGCAATTGCCACAGCCGGTGGACCTGCCCCGTTTCGAGCCGCTCTGCCCAGCCGGCAATCTCCTCGCGCTCGTTCGCGGCCCAGGCATCGACGGCTCCGCCGGAAACCTGCGCCAAGGCAATCCGATGGACGAGATCCATCAGCCCGCCCATCAGCGCCAGCGGCTCAACGCCCAGCGCATATTGCTCGTCGACCGCGGCCAGCACCGCCGCGGCGTCGCCTTCCAGCACCTGGCCCAGAAGCCGGCGCTGCGCCCCGCGGTCCGCCAGGCCGAGCATCTCGCGCACGCGTTCCGCGGTGACCGTGCCGCCGGTATCGAGATCAGCATGGGCAATCGCCTGATCGAGGATCGACAGCCCATCGCGAACCGAGCCTTCCGCCGCCCCGGCGATGATCGACAGCGCCTCGTCCTCGGCTTTCACGCCTTCGCGCTGGCAGATATCGGCAAAGTGGCTCTCAAGCAGTTCCGTCGGGATGCGCCGCAGGTCGAACCGCTGGGTTCGGCTGAGCACGGTGACCGGCAGCTTGTCGACCTCGGTGGTCGCGAACAGGAACTTCACATGCGCCGGCGGTTCCTCAAGTGTCTTGAGCAAGGCATTGAATGCATTGCGCGACAGCATGTGGACTTCGTCGATGATGTAGATCTTGTAGCGCGCCGAAACGGCGGCATAGCGGACCGCCTCGATGATCTCGCGCACATCGTCGACACCGGTGTGGCTGGCGGCATCCATCTCGATCACGTCGATATGCCGGCCCTCGGCAATGGCCCGGCAGGGCTCGCATTCTCCGCACGGGCTGATGGTCGGCCCGCCCTGACCGTCAGGCCCGATGCAGTTCAGCGCCTTGGCGATGAGCCGCGCGGTCGAGGTCTTGCCCACCCCCCGCACCCCGGTCATCAGGAAGGCATGGGCCAGCCGGTCGCGCGCGATGGCATTGGCCAGCGTGCGGACCATGGCGTCCTGTCCGATCAGTTCGGCAAAGGTCTGCGGCCGGTACTTGCGCGCCAGCACGCGATAGGGTTGCGCGGTCTGCGTAGGGGCGTCCGCGGGGGCCGCCGCGGGGGCCATTGCGGTGGCCGAGGCGTCCGGGGTGGTCGCTTCGGCAGCACCGAACAATGCCGCCTGTCCGGCATCCTCGAGCTCGGCAGCAGAGGGCGTCGCCGTATCGCGCGCGTCCTCGCCGTCGGAATGCCAGGGCGGCAGGTCTGCGCTGTTCGGTGAATCACCCATCGCCAATGACTAGAGGCTGGCTGGCCGAATGTCATGCGCGGTCATGGAAAAGGAGCCGGGCGACCCGCCGCAATTCACCTGGGCTGCTTCCTTCCGGACCTGACCCGGTGAGCGAACGCAAACGTCCACCCGACTCCCGCAGCGTTTATGGCCCCGCAGAGCCCGATATGCAACCTCATCCTGCCGCGTCGAGGGCCTCGACCAGGAGTTCGAGTGCCACCCGGCTGGTCAGCGCGGTTCCTTCGTCGCGCGACACATCGCCGAAATGACATTCGCGATGAAACGCGCCGCCGCCCCGCGACATGGCGACGATATGCACCAGACCGTTCTCGTCGCCGTCAGGGCAACCACCGATAAAGCCGGTGACCGCGACGCTGGCGATCGCATCGGATCTGGCGAGCGTGCGCAGGGCCATCAGTCGGCCGACCTCTTCGCTGACCGCGCCAGCGCGAGCGATGATTGCCGGATCGATGTCAAGCATCTCGCTCTTGGCGGGTTCGGAATAGGTGATGAAGCCACGGTCGAACGCATGGGACAAGCCTTCGACGCCGGTGAGGAGCGAGGCGATTTCGCCGCCAGTGCAGCTTTCGCTGACGGAAATGGTGCCGTCCTTGTTCTCGGCTGTCGTCAGCGCGCGCCGGGCCAGTCCTTCAAGTTCGCCGCGGGTCGGAATTTGCATAGATTCGCCGGATGATTTCATGTGGGCCAAAGTGACCGGCCCCCCTCACGGGTTCCCGAACCAATCAACGAAAGTTGTCGGCGTAGGCCTGCAACTTCAGCGCCTTGGGCGGGGTCAGGTGCACCCGCGCGGTAATCCCGTGCTTCTCGGCATAGGCCTGTGCGTCGTCCTTGGAACCGAAGGTCAGTTGCACCTGTGCCTGGGTGTCGCCGCTCCCGGTCCAGCCCATCAGGGGATCGGGGCGCCGCGCCTCGGACTGCTCGAATTCGAGCACCCATTCGGCGGTGCGGGCCTTGCCCGATTGCATCGCGCTTTTCGGTCGCTGATAGATTCGTGCTGCCATGTCTGACCCATAATTCAGCCGCGCTGGCGTGCAAAGGCGTTCTTGGTCTTGAGACTGGGCGCCTCGGCCCAAGGCTCTTCGGGCCAGCGATGCTTAGGATAGCGGCCCTTCATGTCCTTGCGCACGTCGGCCCAGGTGCCGCGCCAGAAACCGGGCAAATCCGCGGTGCTCTGGACCGGCCGCCCGGCCGGACTAGTCAGTTTGAGCAAGAGAGGCACGCGCCGCTCCGGCGGGCCGATCATTGGGTGCCGGTCTTCCCCGAACAGAGCCTGCACCCGCACCTCCACACTGGGGGCGTCGTCGGTGTCATAGGAAATGGGATGGTCGCTGCCCGCCGGCGAGCGGTAGAGCTTCGGGGCATCGCGATCGAGCCGCTGGCGTGTCGCGTAGTCGAGCATCCCGAGAACGGCTGCTGCGATCCGGTCAGCCGGTAGCGTGATGTCCCGGCGTCCCTTCAGCAGCGGACGCAGCCAGAGGTCCGCCGATGCCTTGAGGCTGATCACGGACAGCGCTTCGATCCCGGCAAAACGTCCTCGAGCGACAAGCGATGTCGGTATCAGTATCGACAGTTCGTCCACCGCCTTGTCCACAAGGTTATCGACAATCGCATCTTCGTCAGGTTCGGGGTCCGGTCCGCGGGAAAGAACGATTGCCCCCAGCCGGCTCTCACGTATGGCGTCGAGGCGTTGGCCATTCCAGCTCAGAGCGGACTTGCGCTCGATCCGATCGTCCAGCCAACGCGCGATGTCCGCTTCATCCAGCGCAATCGCGGCCGTTATACGTGCGCCTCGCGCCTGGCCCTGGGCATCCCCGATCACCAGGTATTCGGCTCGCGCCAACGGCGAGGCAGGATCGAGGACGAAGCCGCGACCGCCCGCCGATAGCCATTGTTCGCCAGCGCTGTCGCGCCTTCGGGCGATGAAACCGGGGCGGCCGGCAGCAAGGATGACCGCCGGCGGCGGCAGTTCGCCCCTGCGTTGCCAAACTTCCCCGGCGACGAGATCGCTAGCTTTGCGAGCCCAGCGCTGTGCCAGTTGAAGATGCCCCGTTGCTCTCGCACTCCGGTCGTTCGCCCAGCGTAGGCGCCGCTGTTCCAGATCCTCACCCTGTCCACCTAAATTGCGCTCCTGCAACAGCAGCGCAATCTGTGCCGCCATGTCCGCGGCACCATGCTGCGCGCCGAAAATCACCATCGCACCAGATGCGGGGTCGAGGGGAAGTGACGCGACCATGCGGCCAAGCGGCGTGAGGCGTCCCGCCTTGTCCAGCGTCCCCAAGGCGCGCAGGGTATTGTTCGCAGTCGTCACGGAGGCCGCCGGCGGCGGATCGAGCCAACGCAACGTGTGCGGATCGCCCGTCCCCCAGCGCGCCAGTGCCAGCAGCAGCGGCGCGAGGTCCGCCGTCAGGATTTCCGGCGGATCGAACGGGGGGCGCCCGGGATGCGCTGCTTCCTCCCACAGGCGGTAGGCGACGCCCGGCCCCTGCCGCGCCACTTT
>NZ_JBHWMI010000063.1:0-19859 GCF_043423005.1 Qipengyuania sp.
AAAGTGGGCGATTGCAGGTACATCGTGCTGGCATCGAGCCGGTACCGCGCGTCTTGTGCCCCGGCAAAGCCGGACAGATAGGTTTCCAGATCGACATAGCTGACCGAGTTGTGCGGCGTGACCCGGTCATAGCTCTCGCCATCAGGACTGAGCAGTTCGTAGAGCTTTTCGCGGGAGGCAGGGGTCTGGGCGAAATACATCGGCTCCTTGAAGGGATGGAGCGCGATTTGCGGGTGCTGGTCGAGCGCGGCGGCAAGGCTGGTCGTGCCTGCCTTCATCGCCCCCGGAACGAAGAGGTTCGGCAGGCGCTTCGTCATTTCGCTTCGCTGGGGCATAGGCGTGGGGGCCATAGGCAGGCACCCGCCTCGTGTCGACCCGGCGGACATGGAAAGGACCCTTGCGACGATGACCGGAACGGCGGTGCTGTTCGTGTGCCTTGGCAATATATGCCGCTCCCCTCTCGCCGAGGCGGCATTTCGCCATGCCGCGGCCACGGCGGGACTCGATGTCCTTGCCGACAGCGCAGGCACGGCGGACTACCACGTGGGCGAGCCACCGGACCCGCGCAGCATCGCGGAGGCCGCGCGCCACGGCATCGACATCAGCGGCTATCGCGGACGGCAGCTTGCGCCTTGCGACTTCCATCGCTTCGACTGGATCCTGGGCATGGACGGCTCGAACATGCGCGATATCGCGCGGATCGACCCCGGCGATGGCAAGGCGCGGACCAAACGATTGCTCGATCTCGTTCCGGGCCGCGAGGGGGACGATCTGGTCGATCCCTGGTATGGTGAGGCCGAGGGCTTTCGCGCCACCTGGGCAGATGTGCCGCAGGGGCACAGGCGCTCGTCCGCCTGCTGCGCTAGCCCCCGCGCAGGGTGCGCACGCCGTAGTCGCGCTCGAACAGATACAGCAGCAGCCGCGCCGCCTCTCCCCGTGCGCCCTCGAGCCCGCCATCGCGCTCGATCAGCAACCGGGCGTGGTCATGCGCCTTGGGCAACAGCGTGCTGATCTGCTCGAAATCGGCGATGGCATAGGGCGAATCGCCCGATTGGCGCGTGCCGAGCAGTTCGCCCCCGCCGCGCAGCCGCAGGTCCTCTTCGGCCAGCAGGAAACCGTCCTGCGACTGCCGCATCAGCGCCAATCGCTCACGCGCGGTTTCCGACAGGGTCTCACCGCGCAAGAGGACGCACACCGACTTCTCGCTCCCGCGCCCCACGCGGCCGCGCAGCTGGTGCAGCTGGGCAAGGCCGAAGCGTTCTGCCTGTTCGATTATCATCAGCGTCGCATTGGGCACGTCGACGCCGACCTCGATCACCGTCGTCGCAATCAGCAGTTTCGCCGCGCCGCTGACGAAACGCTCCATCGCCGCGTCCTTGACCTCGGGAGACAATTGCCCGTGGACGAGCACGACGTCGTCCCCGAAGCGGTCCTTGAGCGAGGCATAGCGCGCCTCGGCGGCAGCAATTTCCTCAGGGCCGTCGACCTCGCGCACCATCGGGCAGACCCAATAGGCTTGTCGTCCCTCAGCGATCTGGGCCGCCAGCCGGTCGACCAGCGAAGCGAGCTTGTCCGGCCCCATCACCACCGTCTCGATCGGCTGGCGGCCGGGGGGCAGCTCGTCGAGCTGGCTGACGTCCAGTTCGCCATATTGCGCCAGCATCAGGGTGCGCGGGATCGGCGTGGCGGTCATGGCAAGAATGTGCGGCGCCCGCTTGCCCTTGCTTGCCAGCATCAGCCGCTGACCGACGCCGAAGCGGTGCTGCTCGTCGATCACCACCAGCGCGAGATTGCGATAGGCGACGGTGTCCTGAAAGATCGCATGGGTGCCGACGACGATATCGATGCTGCCATCGAGCAGCCCCATCAACGTCGCCTCGCGGGCGCGGCCCTTGTCGCGCCCGGTCAGGATGGCGACGCGCACCCCGATCGGTTCGGCCAGCCGGCGCAGGCTCTCGTAATGCTGGCGGGCGAGGATTTCGGTCGGCGCCAGCATTGCCGCCTGTGCGCCGGCCTCCACCGCGATCAGCATGGCGTGGAGCGCGACCAGTGTCTTACCTGCGCCGACATCGCCCTGCAGCAGCCGCAGCATGGGCGAATCTTGCGCCAGATCGCCCTCGATCTCGGCGATCGACCGCTGCTGAGCGCCGGTCAGCCCGAACGGCAGGTCGAGCCGATCGCGATAGCGCCCGTCGCCCGCCAGCGCCTGCCCCTGCCGGCGGCGGTTGTCCACCCGCACCAGCATCAGCGCGAGGCTGTTGGCGAACAGCTCGTCATAGGCGAGCCGGTCGCGCGCCGCCTTGTCCGGCGCCTTATGAGCCGCAGACAGCGCCGCACGCCACGCGGGCCATCCTTCGCGTTCCACCAGCCCCGCATCGATCCATTCCGGAAGCTCGGGGCACCGTTCCAGCGCCTGCTTCACCAGCGCGGCGACCTTGGGCTGCGTCAACCCCTCGGACAGGCCATAGACCGGTTCGCACAGCTGGCCCATCGCGTCGCCGCCCTCCTCGATCACATGATCGGGATGGACGATCTGGAGCATGTCGCCATAGCGTTCGAGCTTGCCCGTCACCCAGCGCGCCTCGCCCACCGGAAGCTGCTTGCGCGCGGTGTAGCTCGCCTTGCCGAAATAGGTCAGCGCGAGGACATTGCCGATGGCGTCCTGCGCCAGCACCCGGAACGGCGCGCGGGGCGAACGGCTGCCGCGGTGTTCGGTGACCAGCAGGCGGACGATGATCGTCTCGCCCTCGCCCGCCTCGTCAAGATTGCCGACTGCACGGCGCGTGACGAAGCGGTCAGGCAGGTGATAGGCGACATCCCTGACACGCGTCAGCCCCAGCCGGGCGAGCGGCTTTTTCAGCTTGGGCCCCACGCCTTCCAGCGTTTCGGTCTCGGCGAACAGGGGGTTGAGCGCATCGGGCCTCATCGCGTGCTTGCTATAGCCGCTTGAATGGCTTTGACGAGTACCCTACCTCGCCCGTCATGCCCCAGGCTCTTACTTTCGAAGGCCGCACGCAGCGTGCCCGTTTTCGCGCCTGGCACCGCGGCACGCGCGAAGCCGATTACATGATCGGCGGTTTCTTCGATCGTTATCATGCCGCTTGGGGGGAAGCTGAACTGGCCTGGTTCGAGGCCTTGCTCGAAGAAGACGATGTCGACGTGATGGCCTGGGCCTTGCGGACCCAGCCGGTCCCGCCGCGGTTCGACGGCCCGTTGATCGCCGCCATGCAGGAACTCGATTACGTCGACATTCCCCGGTAATCCCTTGCCGCCGCCAGTCGGTGATGGGGGCAAGCTGAACGCCGATTCCCGCGTCTGCTATTGACGGGAACGCGCCGCCCACTATCGCGCTGTCACCTCGATGCCCGACCTTTCCCGTATCCTGAAGGCCGCCCACCCGCTGACGCTGGCGCAGGTGGCGCGCGGTGCCCAGCCGCTGGTGATGGCGGATCTCGCCCGCGCCAGCACCGCCCGCGCGGTCTTCATTGCGCCGGACGATGCCGCCATGCGCAGCGTTGCCGATGCTGCCGCCTTTTTCGCGCCCGAGCTCGAGGTGATCGAGTTCCCGGCCTGGGACTGCCTGCCCTATGACCGTGCCAGCCCCGCCCTTGCAATCAGCGCGCGGCGGCTGGCGGCGCTTCACCGCCTGCAACAGGGCAAGTCTGCCGCACAGCTGATCGTGACCACGGCCAACGCCGTCACCCAGCGCGTCCTCACCCCGTTCCGTATCCGCGAGAGCGTGCGCGAATTCCGGGTCGGCACACAGATCGGACGCGACAGCCTGGCCGCCTTGCTCCAGCGGCAGGGATACAGCCGCACCGATACCGTGATCGACCGCGGCGAATACGCCATCCGCGGTTCGATCGTCGACGTGTTCCCTTCCGGCACCGAGGAGGCGCTGCGGCTCGACTTCTTCGGTGACGAGCTTGAATCGCTGCGCAGTTTCGATCCCGATACGCAGATGAGCACCGGGCGGCTCGAATCGCACCTGCTGCTGCCTGCCAGCGAGGCGCTGCTCGACGAGGAGAGCATCAAGCGCTTCCGCACCCGCTATCGCGAGCAGTTCGGCGCCAGCGCGACGCAGGACCCCCTGTACGAGGCGGTCAGCGAGGGTCGCCGCCTCGCCGGGATGGAGCACTGGCTGCCGCTGTTCGAGGAGCGGCTGGTCACGTTGTTCGACCACCTCGCGGCAAACGATCTGGTCGTCATGGACGCGTCGGCTCAATCCTCGATCGACGAGCGGCTGAAGGACATCGCCGACTATTTCGACCAGCGCCGCAGCGGATCGGGCCAGGCCAAGGGCAGCTATCGCCCGCTCCCCCCGCAATCGCTGTATCTTTCGGCCGAGGAAGTCAGCGCGGCGCAGGCCGGGCAGCCGATCCACCGCGCCAGCCCCTTTGCCGAACCCGAAAGCCCGACGGTCATCGATTTCGGGTTCCGCTCGGGCCGCGATTTTGCCCCCGATCGGGCGCGGGGCGACAATGTCTATCCGCTGCTCGCCGCGCATCTGCAAGGCCTCGGCAAGGCGGGCAAGCGACCGCTGCTGGCGGCCTATTCCAAGGGCAGCCGCGCCCGCATCGCCTCGATCCTCGAGGAAGCAGGCACGCCGGTGCAGCTCGCCGAGACATGGCAGGAGGCGCTGGGCCTTTCCGCCAAGGGCAAGCCTGCGGCGATGGTCCTCCCGCTGGAGGCGAGTTTCGCCAATGACGAGCTGGAACTGCTGACCGAGCAGGACATCCTCGGCGACCGGCTTGTCCGCCGCAAGAAGAAGCGCAAGAGCGCCGATGCCTTCCTCGCCGAATTGCAGGCGCTGAGCGTGGGCGATCTGATCGTCCATACCGATCACGGGATCGGCAAGTATCTCGGCCTCCAGCCCATCACCGTCGGCAAGTCGCAGCACGATTGCGTGCAGCTCGAATACAAGGGCGGCGACAAGCTGTTCATCCCGGTCGAGAATATCGATGTCCTCAGCCGCTATGGCAGCAGCGAAGAAGCGGTCATGCTCGACCGGCTGGGCGGCGAGGCCTGGCAGAAGCGCCGCGCGCGGCTCAAGGAACGCATCCGCGAAATTGCCGGCGAGCTGATGCTGGTCGCCGCGCAGCGGGCGCTCAAGCACGCGCCGGTGCTGGAGGTGGACGAGAGCTCCTACAACCAGTTCCTCGACCGCTTCCCCTGGGAGGAGACCGAGGATCAGGACCGCGCCATCGCGGACGTGCTGGGCGACCTGGAAAGCGGCAAGCCAATGGACCGCCTCGTGTGCGGCGATGTCGGCTTCGGCAAGACCGAGGTCGCGCTGCGCGCAGCCTTTGTCGCGGCGATGAACGGTCAGCAGGTCGCCGTCGTCGCGCCGACGACGCTGCTCGCCCGCCAGCATTTCGAGAATTTCAGCCAGCGGTTCGCCGGCTTTCCATTGAAGGTCGGCCGCCTCTCGCGCCTCGTCCCGGCGAAGGAGGCCAGGGAAACGCGCGAGGGGCTGGCCAGCGGCGATGTGGATATCGTCGTCGGCACCCATGCGATCCTGTCGAAGAACACGGCGTTCAAGGATCTCGGCCTCGTCATCGTCGACGAGGAGCAGCGGTTCGGCGTCACCCACAAGGAGCGGCTCAAGCAGCTGCGCGCCGACGTCCACATGCTCACCCTCACCGCCACGCCGATCCCGCGCACCTTGCAGATGGCGATGACGGGCCTGCGCGAACTGTCGACCATCCAGACCCCGCCGGTCGATCGGCTGGCCGTACGCACCTATGTCATGGAGTGGGACGACATGGTAATGCGCGAGGCGCTGCTGCGCGAGCATCACCGGGGCGGGCAAAGCTTCATCGTCGTACCACGCATCTCCGACATGGAGGGCATGGAAGCGTGGCTGCGCGAGCATGTGCCCGAAGTGAAGTTCATCGCCGCCCACGGACAGATGGGCGCAGGCGAGATCGAGGAACGGATGAGCGCCTTCTACGAGGGCAAGTACGACGTCCTTCTCGCCACCACCATCGTCGAAAGCGGGCTCGACCTGCCGGCGGCGAACACCATCATCATCCACCGGGCCGACATCTTCGGCCTGGCCCAGCTCTATCAGCTGCGCGGCCGGGTCGGACGCTCGAAACTGCGCGCTTATGCCTACCTAACCTACCAGGCGGATACGCAGCTGAACGAGACTTCGGAAAAGCGCCTCAAGGTGCTGGGCGATCTCGACAGTCTCGGCGCTGGATTCCAGCTCGCCAGCCACGATCTCGACATCCGCGGCGCCGGCAACCTCTTGGGCGACGAGCAATCGGGCCATATCCGCGAGGTCGGGTTCGAGCTCTACCAGTCGATGCTCGAGGACGCGATCCTCGCTGCCAAGGCGGGCGAGATGGGGCTGGCGGCGCGCACGGAAAGCGTCAGCCCGCAGATCACGGTCGACGCGCCGATCATGATCCCGGATGACTACGTGCCCGATCTCGCCGTCCGCATGGCGCTCTATCGCCGTCTGAACGAGGCCGAGGGCAAGGCCGAACTCGACGCGCTAGCCGCCGAGATGATCGACCGCTTCGGCGACCTTCCGCCGGCCACCGCCAATCTCGTGCGGCTGATCGAGATCAAGCAGCAGGCGATCGAGGCGAACATCGCCAAGATCGATGTGGGCGCGGCGGGCACGCTGGTGACGTTCCACAAGGACGACTTCCCCGACGGTCCGGGCCTCATCGCCTATGTCGACCGGCTGAAGGGGACGGCCAAGCTGCGGCCCGATATGAAGCTGGTCATCAGCCGCGCATGGGGATCGCCCGAAAGCCGGCTGAACGGTCTGTATCAGCTGACCAAGGGCCTGTCCGCGGTCGCGCGCAGGGCGAAGAAGGACCCCGCGCCGCAGACGGCTGCCGCCTGATCTAACCGGCGGCGGCCAGTGCCAGGAAGGCGTCGCCGCTCATCGGTTCCGCGCCGAGGAACCCTTGGTAGTATTCGCAGCCTTCCTTGGCGCAGAAATCGCGCTGGCTGGTCGTTTCGATGCCTTCGACGATGACGCGCAGGCCCAGCGCCCGGGCCATCGCAGCGATGCCCTGGAATACCGCGCGGTCGCGCTCGTCATCCAGCAGGCCTTCGACCATCTCGCGATCAAGCTTGAGATAGTCGACAGGAAGCATCTTCAAATATCTGAAATTACAGTACCCGGCGCCGAAATCGTCCAGCGCGATCTGGATGCCGAACAGCTTGAGCTGGTCGAGCACGAGGCAGGTGCGCTCCAGATCCAGCAGCAGCACCTGTTCGGTAATCTCCAGCGTCAGCCGGTCGAACGCGCATCCGGCGCGCTCTACCAGCCGTGCGAACTCGGTGGCAAAATTATCGGCCGAGAGGTCTTCCGGCGTGACGTTGACCGACAGCCTGAGACCGGCCGGCCAGCGCGCCGCGGCGGCCAGCGCCCGGCCCGCGATGTGACGCGAAAGGTGGGCCGTATGATCCGCCCGGCCGGCGATGAGGAACAGCGTTTCACCGCCGATCAGTCCGGCTTCGGGATGCTGCCAGCGGGCCAGCGCCTCGGCCCCGATCAGCGCGCCACTGGCAAGCAAGAACTGCGGCTGGAACAGCACCTCGATCTCGTCGCGATCGATCGCGCGCAGCAGATCGGCTTCCAGCTGTCGGTGCGAGGGTGATCCGGCGGCGCCGGTGGATACCGTCCATGCGATGCGCCTGCCGCTGCCGGCATGCAGGGCCGATGCAGCTTCGCCCAGCCGGTCGAGGATGGCACCGGCATCGTCTCCTTCGCGCACCCGCATCAGGGCGATCCGCGGCCACATCCGCAGCCGGGCCGCACTGCCGGGATGACGGATCGGCGTGGCAATCGCATCGGCCAGCGCCTCGGCCAGCCACAGCCAGCGTTCGCGGCTCAACTCCTCGCGTGCCACGAGCAGGAAATTGCCTCCATTGAGGCGCGCGGCAATCCATGCGCTCGTCTCTAGCTCGTCGGCGGCGAAGGTGGTGATCCGGCGGGCGACCTCGATCAGCGCGGCATCGCCGGCCCGCTGGCCGAAGGCGACGTTCACGGTATCGATGCGGCCCAGCGTCACCAGCATCGCATGCATCGGGCACGGGCCCGCACCGCGCGGCCAGTCCGCCTGCCAGTGGGCGATCGTTTCGCGGGCACTGGCCTGATCGGCGAGCCCCGTCAGCCCATCACGGGTTTGCATCATGTCCTGTGCTGCAAGCGACCTCATCGGCGCCCCTATTGCCAGTCTCGCGGCGAATAGCCAGAGGGCGAGGCCGGTTGCCAAACCGCGCTGTCCCCCATAGGCACAGCCGATGCGCAGGCAGGTGGCGGCAGGGACGGGGCAATGACGAACGAGATGCCGCGCCTGGCCCTGCTGGTCTCCGACGCCGAGCGGGCCCAGGACGTGGCGGCCGAAGCCTATCGCGACCTGTTCGACTGGGTGCCGCTGGAGCAGGCCGACGTGGCCGTGATCCTTGGGGGCGACGGCTTCATGCTGCAAAGCCTTCACGCCATGCTCGACAGCGATCGCATCATTCCGGCCTACGGGGTCAACCTCGGCACGGTCGGCTTCCTCATGAACCGCAATCGCCAGCCGGAAAAGCTGCTGCACCGGATCGGCAAGGCGCGGCGGCTCGACATCCTGCCGCTGGCGATGGAGGCGACGACGCAGGACGGCGCGGTTCACCGGTTCCAGGCAATCAACGAGGTCTCGTTGCTGCGCGAGACACGCCAGACCGCCAAGATCGAAGTGCTGGTGGACGGCAAGACGCGGATCAAGGAACTGGTGTGCGACGGCGTCCTGCTGTCCACGCCGGCGGGCTCCACCGCCTACAACCTGTCGGCCGACGGGCCGATCCTGCCGCTGGATAGCCAGTTGCTTGCGCTTACCCCGATCTCGGCCTTTCGCCCGCGGCGCTGGAAGGGCGCGATCCTGCCGGATCGATCGCAGGTGACCTTCAAGGTCAACGAACCGGCCAAGCGCCCGGTCTCGGCCGTAGCGGATCAGCGCGAACTGCGCGACGTTGCCGAGGTGCGGCTGGAAATCGCGCGCGAACGCCCGCTTATCCTGCTGTTCGACCCGGGCCATGCGCTGGACGAGCGGATCGTGGCAGAACAGTTCGTTTTCTGATGCCGGCTTTTTCGTATTTGGCCGCTTGCCAAATCCGAGGGGCGACCATATAGGCGCACCCTTGCCGTACCGGCTGCTCCCCGATAGCTCAGCGGTAGAGTAGGTGACTGTTAATCACTTGGTCGTTGGTTCGAATCCAACTCGGGGAGCCATTTTCTAGACATTCTCGTTTAAAAACAGCGTCTTGCCGAGCGGCAGGGGCTCTGCCCCACATTGCGCCCCACAACTTCAAAGGTGGTTAGATCAGGCTAGAGCGTCACCCTTTCCAGTTCGGCTCCCATGCGCACCGCAAGCGCCGCCGCCGCGACCGCCGCCTCTTCCGCGATCCAGCACCTATCGCCGAATAGGTCTGACATTTGATCGTCCAAGTATCGGTCGGGCTCGTCGCGTATTGAATGCAGCAACGCAACGCGCGGCCCGATGATGAGAACATCGCGCCCGATCTCATCGCGCTCAATTCGCCAGCGCCGTTCGACCGGATCGAATTGCAGACTATGGACGCTGCGCAGCAATCCTTTGCGCCTCGCCTTTTGCATCCCCTTCAAGCCGCCGCGCCATCGGTCCCGGTATTCGGTCCACCGCAGGCGTTGCGCACCGGCCTCGCCGCCCAGGATTAGAACGCAACGCGGTTCGTAAATTTCGAAAGCGACCATTTTCATCGTTCGTCACCATGGCAGTAATCGTTCCACAGCCGCGCCGCCTCGTCCGCTGTCATGGACTCTGTGATGACAGGCGGATCGATCAGCCCGAGCGCATCTTTCAGGACGGTTGGCATCGGTGGAAATTCGAGTTCGTCATCAATTGTCAGGCCGTACCAGTCAGGACCGTGCTCTTTTTCGGCCCGAGAAATTATCGCCGCTTGCTCCCGCCGCCATTGATCCAGCGCACCGCGCATCTCGGGCGGCAAATCATGCTCCCGCCGCGCCATTGAACCGGGCGGCAACAGCACGTCGACAATGCGGTCCATGCGGCTATCGATCGACTTACGGGACATTCCCTCGCCCCTTGTTCTGAGCAATCAACAGCGCCTCGATTTCGTCCAACCTAGCGCGCATCTCGTCGACGCCAGCCGCTTCCTTCAGCGTCTTGACCGCCTGACTAAGCCGGTTCGTTTCGGTAGGGGTCAGCCCGCCTTCCTCCACAGCGTCGGCGATGCCGTTCGGTTCGGCTGGCACGTCGACCACGCGCTCTGACGGCAGGAAGCGCGCCAGGACGAAAGTTGCAGCCTTTAGATCGCCTTCGTCCAACTTGCGCTCAAGCGTCACAAGCGCCTTGGATGTCAGCCCGCCTAGACGCTCCAGCACTTCGCGATTGAATTTGTGCGTTGCCCCTCGCGGCTTGCCGATGTTGCCAGCGCCGAACGTGCCGTCGAAACGACGGGCATAGGGGTCCGATTTCGTCCGTACTGGATCGGTCTTTGTATCTGTTCCGATCATAACGCTACGTCGTCCATTGAACCGTACAGCCGCGCTCGACCAGCCACCGCGCCAACGCGCCCGTGTCGATCCCCGCGCCCCGGCGCGGCGCACCGGGCATACCGTGCCGGTCACGCCACCGCTTGCCGGTCATTCTGCTAATGCCGAGCGCCCTGTACGCCTGTCCCGGTCGCAAAGGGCGACCCGAGGGCAACGTGACGCGCGACGGGATGGTGATCGGACGTGGCACGATCAAGCGGCCATCCGCTCGAATGCCTGCCCCGGTGCGATGCCGAAAACATGGCCAAGAAAACCCGCGTAATCCTGAATCACGCGGCGGTGAATATCGATCACCTGCCGGTCAGCATCATGCGAGTCTAGCACCGCTTCCGCCTGCCGCCTCGCGCCTTCCACGTCGGGACCATCGGGCAGCGGGTTTTCGAGCGTCGGCTTGCCAGCGAAGTCCGCCTGCATCCCGGTCCTCGCAACCGTGTTCAAAACGAGAAATTGCTTTTGCGCCTCGCGCCAAGCATCATGCGATAGCGCCGCGATATTGCCGTCCGCTACCAGTGCTGTCAGGTCCGCAAGGTCCGCCGCCATGATCGACTGCATGAGCGTTCCGGCGTCCTCCATCGCACTGAAACGAGCGCGCCGCTCCGCGTCGGCCTTGCGATCGATCGACGGCAGGGGTTCACGCATCCGGGCATCACGCTCTTGATACGTTCGCAGATGCTCGCGCATGAGGCCGTGCATCGTCCGCCCCGCTCCGAACATTCGGTCGCCCGCCCTGTCGAGCAACCAGCCTAATTCTGTCATCGCGAATTTCGGAGCCGGGACCGTTCGCGAGGGCGACAAGCTGCCCCGCTTGCTCGCGCACCGGATCGGCGGCTTCGATGCCGTTCGGGATCGCGAAAATCGCCCCCAGCGTACGGAGTACGAGGGCGTTCTGGTCATTCTGTAAATCGGCAATATTGGCCATCATCGTATCCTTTCGCTAAGTTCGGATACAATGTCAGTCGAACATTACGGTGAGTCAACAGAAAAGAATTTTTTAATTCATCACGTTACTTGACGGGTGGTAAGTATGCGCAAAATAATACGTGAGCGTGACAAAATCGGATCATCATGTGATAGAGGCGCGAGCAGGAGTTGTGACGAATGAAAACCAAATCGATTTTCACGGCTATTGCGATCATCCTTAGTGCGCCAGCAAACGCACAAGAAGATGACGCTAGCAAACCAGAAACCGAACTGACAGCGGCGCAAAGAGAATCGCTGTGTCATAGTTTTGCGGACCTGGGAGTGGCGGTAATAGAAGCGCGTGAAGCAGGCGTACCAATTGATCAGGTATTGGAATTAATTCGTTCCATGCCGTCCAATTTAATGCCGAGTGAGGAGTCAGCAGAGTGGCTCCGCAATGAGGCTCGCGCAGGTGCGATGCGGGCCTACGCAGAGCCGCCGATTGGCAGACGCCCAAACGCTTTAGAACGACAGCAATTGATAAATCGATTCACAGCTGAGTGCGTTCTGGACTGGGAATAAGGGGACGCGGAATAAGCCGGAACCAACGGAACGAAAAAATCGCCACATTGCGCCTAGTCTTTATGGGGTGGACCGACTCTTAGGGCAAACATACGAAAAAGCGTTCCATTCATTCCGAACAGGCCGTTACGCAGCGTTCATTGCGTTAATTGCTGCAATTCCCGACCGGCTTAAATTTAACGCCCATTACTTTCGTCCCGTCGCTGTGCGACGTCCTATATCCCTGCCCTCGCAGCCGCTTGCCGAATGCTACCTTCCCGACGATGTTGCGGACACCCGACGCCCGCGCCCATATCTCGAAATTCAGGAATAGTTCGGCCAGTGCGATTTCGGCGGTAGGTTCGGCCTCGCAACGCTCTGCCACGAATGAACGGACTTGATCGGCCTCGCGCCTCCATTCCTCGCGCGCCGTTACGGACGAGGGCGGCAAGGTGAAACCGTTGCGCAGCGCCCCGGCATAGTAATGCAGTGCGAGGTTCAACACACCGGGCAGTTCAGCGATCAGCTTGTCCGCTAGGTGCTCGTCCTGTTCGTGCTCTGCGAATTGCCGATTGAACGGCAGGATGACGGCCCGCCGATACAGCCCGTCCGAAAAGTCGCGCGTGTGCGGCATATGGTTAGTACCGAACCAGCACGTCGAGAATGCCCGCATGTCGAACGGATCGCGGTTTTTCATCTCGACAGTGCTGATCTCGCCGGACACGATCGCCTTCAATTCGTCATCGGCAATCATCTTACCTTCCGGCAGTTCGCTGACGATGTTGGCCAGCTTCATGTGAAGGTGCGCCCGCTGCCATTTATTGTCGAACTGTGATGGCTTCACCGCCGCCACGTTCTCGCGCCCGACAAGGGCTTCCACGACGCGCAACAGGACGGATTTGCCGTTCGCGCCGTTGCCGATCAGCAGGACGAACTTTTCGTGCTTCGCGTGTGCCATGAGCGAATAGCCGAGCAATTCGAGCACGCATACGATCTTTGCATCCCGGTCAGGATCGTCCCGAAAGACATCGTACAGGAATTGCACGAAACGAGGTGCCTGTGCCGCCGGATCGTAGCGAACAGGGATCAGAGTCGTGCGATAATGCTCGCGCCGGTGCGGCTGGATCGCCCAGCCGGTGGCGGTCAGTTCTAATTCGCCGCTCAATGTATTCACCACATCGGGACTGCCGATGTTGAAATGATGATCGGGCCGGAACGCCTCTTTGCGGATCAGGCCGGTGACGCTCTCGACAAGCGGGTTCGTGATCTTTTCCTGGCTCGCGCTCAGCGTTGCGATCACCTCGCGCGAAACGTCCATATCGACGCGCCGCCGCCACACGGTCCCGTCCCATCGCCAGAAATGCGATTCTGCGAATAGGAGATTATCGGCTCCGATGGCTTTGATCGTGGTGCGGGCATGGGCGAGATGATCGTCCCCCCGCCTCGCACTCTTCGCCGCCTCGCTCCGCAGCGCCACGATTGACAGACCAGTCAGATTTTTCATGTAGGACAGAACGGAGTCGCATTCGATCGGCGAAAGGGTCCCCGCCGCCGCTGCGATCTCACACATCATGGCAGTTCTTTCCGGCTCAGTTACCGGTGCTCGATGGATGGCATTGCGAAGCGAGGCGACTGTGGCGACAGGCAGCGCCTCACCCGCCCCCGATGGCACTTGCGGCACTGCGCCACTTGCGCTATTTACATTCATGTCAGTAATTCCCCAACCCGTCTGCGAATGATCCCCGCAGGCGGGTCTTTTCTTGCAGTCAGGCGGACGCGCGCTCGCGCGTTTCAAGCCAAGCGTCGACCTCGTCCGCGCGCCAGCGCGAGCATCCGGGGGACAACTTGATCGGCTTGGGAAATTCGGGATCGCGCGCGGCGTAGCGCCACACGCTTGCCTTGCTGATCGTCAGCTTTTCAGCGACCTGATCGACTGTCTGGAGCATTGTTCGTCACCTTCGATTGCGATTGGTGACGGCCAATTTGAACAGATCGCGACAGATTGCACCAGCAGAGTCGCGCAGCCTATTATTATTTGATTGCGTAAGGTGCCCTTGCCCGCTCGATTTCGGCTTCTCTTTCGCGGCGAAGCTGGAGGTAGTTGTCGACCGTGCGAACGGACAGCCCTTGTTCGTCCGCCACGATCGCCTTGGCTTGGCTTTTCTGTTTTCCCTCGTCCCGCAACGCATCGAAGCGTTCGACTGCCTTACGAACTTTCCAATGCCCCGCTGCGATCTCGCGCCGTCCGATCTCGCCGCCAATGTCGCCGCGCGCCAGTTCGGCTAGGCGTTCGATCATTAGGGCTAGGACTTCTCGTTCCCCGCTATCGAGCGCGCGGCTATCGTCCCGCAGGATTTCGGCCATCGCGCTCGCATCGCCGCCTAAGGCCTGCCACTGAGCGGCGCTGAAGGTCGTATCGACGGGTATCATTTCGCAGCCGATGACTGATAGATAATATCGCTAGTCCCATCGCTTTCGCCTGCGCAAATTCGCCAGTTCTTGAAGAACGCTACGGCTACATCTGGCGTAGGTGGAATTTGTTGACCGTCTTTCCTGATATACGTCACGCCTAGGCCTTCCCTCTCAAAACCGTAGGCGACGATCACCGGCTCCCCTTCTAGGATCATCACATTTCCCTGAAAAACGTTCTTAGCCTGAGGAATAAATACCGATTCATCGATCTCAACATGAATTGAAAACTTTCTGAGGATAAGGGCGGGTTTGCTCTCACTATTCTTGATGGGGTCAGAATGTAGAGGTGGACACGGCTTGTCCCCGCCAAATTCTCTTTCTGCAAGGTCCAACAAACGAAAACCGCCGTCAACGCAGCGAAAACAAAGTCTCCAAAAATCGTCACCCATGATCTTGATGATATCGCCCGGTATTGCATCCCCTACCGTCGCTACTCGCAGATGAGAGATATCAAACATTCCCTGCCCCTTTTCTAATTCAAAACCTGTTTCTAATCAGCCCGGATTACGCGCCAGCAAAACGACCTTACCGCCGCTCGCTCGCCCCGTGCACCAATCCGCCCATGACTGCATGAGAACGGCGCGCTTTTCCAGCGCATCGCCGCGCGAATAAGATTGCGAGGTAGTCGAGCCGAACTTGTGCGCGAGCGCCAGTTCCCGAACCTCATCCTCTGCCTGAGCAACATCGGTTGCCCATGTCCGAAACGACGCGCGCAATCCGTGCGGGACGGCAGGCTTGCCGGATGCCTTGTCGATAAAACCGATAGCGTCCCGCTCATGGATCGTCCGCATCGCCTTGCCGATCGCGGCATTCGTCAGCTGCCCGTCGCGAGGTGCCGGGAATAGCAGGTCGACGCCCTCGCGCCGCTCTAGCCCGTCGAGCAATGCCAGCGCAGCGTCAGACAGCGGGACGCGGTGCTCGCGCCGGTCCTTCGCTTTCCCCTTCATACGATCGGCAGGGATCGTCCACACACGCGCTTCCCGATCGATCTCGGCCCACGTCGCACCCGCCACGTTATCGACGCGCACGGCAGTCAATGCGAGAAAGCGCAGCGCCACCGCCGCCATGCCGCTCTGATCGTGCGTAGCGGCAAACCATGCTGCCATGCGGTCGACGGGGATCATCGGTCGGTTCGTAACGGTCGCACCGCCTTGATCGGCTATCCATTGCTTTAGCGCCCCCTTGGACGCCGGATTCGTAGCATCCTGCCGATGGCCAGCGTCGATTGCCCATGCGAGCACCGACTCGATACGTCCGCGCACCTTTACTGCCGTTGCATTCTTGTCGGCCCAGATCGGCTCTAGCACCCGCTTCACGTCCGCTAGGCCGATGTCGCCAACCAGCATTTTCCCGATGATCGGGACGGCGTAGGTTTCCAGCGTCGTCCGCCATTCGTCCCGTTGCCAATCGTGCCGCAGCTTGGCCATGCGGCCCGTCTGCATGTAGCGGTCGACTGCTTCGGAGAATGTCAGGTCGCGCAATTGCTGAGCGATCAATGCGGCTTTTGCGGCCCGCTTTTCTGCAATCGGATCACGGCCCGCTTCGATCGCATCGGCCTTTTCGCGCGCCTTTTCGTGCGCCTTCGCCAACGTCTCTCTAGGATACGGTCCAAGGCCGATGTCGCGCCGCTTCGTCCCAACTTTAACCCGCAGCACCCAGGACCGTCCGCCGCCTGCCGTCGTTTGCAAATGGAGGCCCGGAACGGTGCCGACAGGGTGGAGATGCTTGCTCGCCTTGCCGTCCGGGTGTTTGAGCCGCGAGACTTCTAGGGCGGACAAGGGTTTTGCTATCTTTGGCATAACCCCACATAACGCCCCTCTTTAGAATCGCAACTGATTTCGACCGCTTGAAACGGCTTGCGACACGTTTTTGAGTCGGGCGTTTTTTCGCGACTGGATCGCCATTTACATTTAGGCACTTGTTTTTGTTCGCCAAATTATCAATTCGTCTAGTCCGGCTGACTAGGATGGCGATTTTGCGGAGGGGGACGGGGGGTCATTTGAGACGGCCTGATACCCGTCAATCCCTCAAACTCGGGGAGCCATTCTTCACCTTCGCTGAGCGTACCGCCCGCCTTCCGGGCGCCCGCCCCGCCCAGCTTGCCCCGCCAGCCAAGCGACCGGCGGTTGAGCGCGTGAAGATCGGCCTCCTGTGCCATGACCTGTTCCCCCAAGCCTATCGCAGCCTCCAGCGTAGCGTCGCTTGCATTGCGATAGGCGGGCGCGGAAATCACGCTGGTCCACTTGGCACCCACGGCGTTGTCGAGGAGAATGCGCTGGAAGCAATGGTCGAGATGCACCGGCCAGCGTCGTTGACGCGCCTGTTGCGGCATCGTCCGGCGCGTGAGTTCGAACCAGCGTTCCACGAGATCGGGGGCGGCCATGCCCGGACTACGCGCGATCCCCCGGTCGGTTGCCGGGCTCCAGCAACTGGTGCCAGCTTGCTCCGCCGCACACGCCGTCTGCGGCCAATCCGCGGGCGTGCTGGAAGCCTGCAAGCGCCGCCTCGGTCCGACGCCCGAAGATGCCGTCCGGTTCCAGCGCCAGCCGCGTCTGAAGCAGGCGCACCGCCTCCCCCCGGTCGCCGCGGCGCAGCAGCCTGCGCCAGCGCGCCTGCGATCGCTGTCCCGAGCCGACATGGGCGATCGCACTCCAGAATTGCCGGCCCAGCCGGGCGATGTGATGCGCCCGGTCCATCCGGTTGATGACCTGCCGGGCGCGCAGCCAGTCGTTCGTAGTATCGTCCATGAAGTCCGGCAGGGCGCGACCCGTAAAGGTGCCGCGGATCGATCCTTCGATCAGGATGCGGGCGGCAAGCGAAGGCTCCAGCGCCAGATCGGGTTCGCCCACCAGATCGCAGCCCAGGCGGATGCTCCAGTCCTCGTAGTTCGCCCGCCCGGTCAATTGCACGAACCCCCGCCCGCAATAGCGTGCGCCGTCGCCCTCCTCGCGATTGCCCAGTCGTCGGCCCACCGCCGTATGTGCGCCATAACGAGCCTCGAAATAGCGCGCACCGCCGCGTTCCCGGATCGCGGCCATCGTGCCCGCCGTCTCGTGATATGACGTGCCCAGAAGATAGGCCAGCCAGCGATCGTCTGCCGGCCCGTGGACCGCTTCCCAGTAATCCAGGATCGTCTCGCAACCGCGCACCTGGTGCGCGCTCAGCCGCCCGCCGAAGGGGCGGTGCCTGATGGTTGCGAAGAAGAATGTCCGGTCGATCGGGTCCATCGCCTGCCTCCGTGGTTCGCCGCGGCACGATGCTGCGAACGGACGGGGCGCCTAGACCCGTAGAGGCGATGTAGGACAGGGCGAAAGCGCAAGCGCGCCCGGTGCGCCGATCCAGCGGCATTCCACCCCGAAAACGGCGGCGATCCTCTGCTTGGCCAGCGCCTCGGACGGTGGCCCGGCGGCAGCGATCCTACCGCCGCTTAGCAGGATGACCCGATCCGCATGATTACGCGCGAGGGCGAGATCGTGGACCACCATCGCCACCCCCGCCCCCCGGTCCGCCGCCTTGCGCAAATGCCGCATCAGCGCCAGCTGATGGGCAAGATCGAGCGCGGCCAGCGGCTCGTCGGCAAGGACCCAGTCCGGTTCGCCCGCCAGTACGCGCGCCAGCAGCACCCGTGCCCGCTCGCCGCCCGAAAGCGATTGCGCCCGGCGGTCTGCGAGATGGTCGAGCCCGAGAATGCCAAGCGCATCGTCCACCGGTCCTTGCGCGCGGTCGCCATGCGGCACGCGCCCGAGTTCGACGAGGCGGCGGACCGGGATGTCCCATGCGATCGCACCGTCCTGCGGCAGATAGCCGATCCGCCGCGCCCGTTCCCGCGGCGGTATCTCGTCCAGTCCGACGCCATTGAGCGCAACGGCGCCGCTATCGGGCATGATCAGCCCGGCAAGACATTCGAGCAAGGTCGACTTGCCTGCGCCGTTGGGGCCGCAGATGGCTGCGATCTCGCCCTGCCGAAGCGTCAGGGAGACTTCATGGAGCCGGCATTCCAGCGACACATCCTGCGCCTCGAGGATCATTCCAGCCCCCGCCGCAGACGCAGCAGCAGCCACAGGAAGAACGGCGCGCCCATCAGGCTGAGCGCGATGCCGAGGCGCAGTTCGGTCATCAGCGGCAGCACCCGCACCACGCTGTCCGCCACCAGCACCAGCAAGGCTCCGGCCAGCGCGCTCGGCAACAAAAGTTCGGACGGCCGCCGGTCCGTCAGCGGGCGGACCAGATGGGGCACGATCAGTCCGACGAAGCCGATGATGCCGGCAACCGCCACGCCGGCACCGACCGTCAGGCCGACGCCCAGCACGATAAGCCACAAGAGCCGCCGGGTATCGACGCCGAGCGAACGGGCCGCAGCCTCGCCCAGGGTCAGCGCATCGAGCGCGCGCCGGGTCTGCCATAGCACCGCTATGCCCAGCGCGATTGCCGGCGCCGCGATGCGCACCTCGCGCCAGCTGCGATCGGTCAACGCTCCGTTGAGCCACAGGACGATCTCGCTCATCGCGAAGGCGTTGGGGGCGAGCGAAATGATCAGCGCGGTCAGCGCCCCGGCGAGGCTGGCGATCATCAGCCCGGCGAGCGTGAACAGCGCAATGCCGCCGCTGCGCCCCGCGATCAGGGCAAGCAGAGCCATCGCCGCCGATGCCCCCGCCAGCGCCATCACCGGCAGGGCAAGCGGATTATCGGTCAGCCCCGCCATCATCGCCGCGACCGCCCCCAGGGCGGCGGCCGGCGCGATCCCGAAAAGCCCGGGGTCGGCCAGGGGATTGCGCAGGTATCCCTGCATCGTCGCCCCCGCCGCGCCCAGCCCTGCACCCACCGCCAGTGCCAGCACCGCCCGCGGCAGGCGCAGTTCGGCAAGGATGATCGCCGCGTTCGCCGTCTCGCCCGGCGCGATCCACACCCGCCCGGCAAGCAGCGACAATGGCACCGCCAAGGCCAGCAAAGCGGCGAGAATCGCGCTCGCCCGGTTCACCGCCCGCTGCCCGCCGGGTCGCGCACCTCGGCCAGCCGCTCCGCCGCCCTTATCACGGTCGGTCCGCCGCAATACAGCAGGCGGATGTCAAGCGTTTCGCGGCGCATCCGGGGCAGGTGGCGCAGGGCGGGATGATGCTGCCCCGCCTCGCTACCGGCGACCAGCAGCAGGTCCGGCGGATCGGCCAGCACCTGTTCCAGCGACAGGTAATCGCCTTGCGCCATACCGCGGCGCCGCGGGTAGCTGGCAAGGCCGGTGTGACGCAAAAGCTCGCTGACCAGCGCAGTTTCGCCTGGAACGATCCCGCCCGGCTGCCACACCGCGGTCTCGACCGCCGGGGCACCCGGGGCGGGGCGGGCGGCGGCGAGCGCGGCGCGCATGTCC
>NZ_JBHWMI010000067.1:0-34242 GCF_043423005.1 Qipengyuania sp.
ATCTTCGGCCGGGGCGGTTTCACCCCCACAGGCGGCGAGGGTCAGCGAGGCGGCGATGGTCGTGGTGCAAGCAAGATCGTGCGCATTGATCGGTAATCCTTGTTGCGATTGATTCGCGAAAGCAACTGCACAGGGTTGGCCTTCCCCGTCAACCCTTGCGAGATCGTGCCTCATGCCCCCGCGCGCCTCGATACCAAGCAATGGTGCGGCATTTGCATCTTGCGGCATCGGGGCAAACGGTGGACGCTGCTGCAATGACCATGCTCGACACGCCCGAAGCCCTCGCCTTTCGGCAGGAGGTGCGCGAATTCCTCGCAACCTCGCTGCCCGACGACCTGCGCCGCGCCGCGCGCCGGGCGACCTCGGTCTTCCAGGACCCGTCTGTGTCGCTCGCCTGGCAGAAGGTTCTCCACGCTCGGGGCTGGGCCGCGCCGGACTGGCCGGCAGAGCATGGCGGCCCGGGCTGGGACGATGTGCAGCGCTACATCTATGCCGAGGAAAGCGCGCGGGCGAACGCGCCCACGCTGGCGCCGATGGGGTTGAAGATGGTCGCCCCGGTGATCATGCATTACGGCACGCCGGCGCAGAAAGCCGAGCTTCTGCCGCGGATCCTTTCGGGCGAGGATTACTGGTGCCAGGGCTATTCCGAACCCGGCGCCGGGTCCGACCTTGCCTCGCTGAAGCTGCGGGCAGTGCGGAATGGGGACGACTATGTCCTCAACGGGTCCAAGATCTGGACCACGCATGCGCATTTCGCCAACAAGATGTTCTGCCTTGTGCGGACCAGCACCGACGGGCGGCCGCAGAGCGGGATCACCTTCCTGCTGCTCGACATGGATACGCCGGGGATCACGGTCACACCGATTCACACGCTGGCCGGGGATCACGAGTTCAACCAGGTGTTCTTCGATGATGTGCGCGTCCCTGTCGCCGGCCGGCTGGGGGACGAGAACGCCGGGTGGACGGTGGCCAAGCACCTGCTCACGTTCGAGCGCGGCGGGCGCTACGCCCCGGCCCTTGCCGCCCACCTCGCCGCCATCCGCGAAGGCGCCGAGGCAACCGGCTGGATCGAGCAGGACAGCAATCGCGAACGGTTGGCCGCGGCGGCGATCGGAATCGAATCCTTGCGGGCGATCGAGCTTGCCGGGCTGGCCGGGCGCGGGCCGGGCGCCGCGGTGCGCCCTTCCATGCTCAAGGTTCTGGGGACCGAGATCGGCCAGCAGCTCGACACGCTGGCGCTCGACATCGCCGCCGGCTGGGAAGGGGCGTTCGAGGATGCGCCCGATGCCCTGGCGGTGGCGATGCCGCGCTATCTCAACAACCGGGCCAGCATGATCTACGCCGGATCGAACGAGATCCAGCGCGACCTGATTGCCCGGGTGGTGGTGGATCAGGCCGCGGCGTAGCGCGACAGATGGGCCGCGGCAGTGCCGTCGCCCTGCATCAGTGCGCGAAGGCGGCGGAAATAGCCGCCCAGCCTCAGTTCCGCGGTAAGGCCCATTGCGCCGTGCAGTTGCACCGCCCCTTCGCCTACCTCCTGCGCCGCGCGTCCGGCCATGACCCGGGCCGCGCTGACCAGGCGGGGGCGTTCCGCTTCGCCCGCATCGATGGCAAGGTCGACCAGCGCCTCGGCCTGTTCCAGCCGCATCGCCATGTCGGCCATGCGGTGGCGCAGCACCTGGAAACCGGCGATCGGCTTTCCGAACTGCTGGCGTTGGTGGAGAAAGGCGGCGGTATCGGCCATCATCGTACGGCACAGCCCGATCATTTCGGCTGAATGCAGCAAGGCGAGGTCGTCCCGCGCGCGCTCCTGCACCTCGGTATCGTTGGCCTGGCGCAGGACGCCGGCGTCATCCACGGCGCGCGGTCCGTCCTCGCCCCGCGCGCCGTGCGCCGTCGCCACCCAGTGTTCCGCCCACGGCAGGCCGGCATTGGCCCGGCCGAAGCCCGCGGCGACGACGGCGGCATCGCGCAGATCGGTGCCGAGGCCGCCTTCACCCTCCGGAATGCCCAGCGCATCGAGCCCGAGCGGCACGACGACCTCATCCCAACCCCGGCTGTCTCCAGCCAGCGACTGATCGATCGCCTGCGCCAGCATGTCCTGTTCGTCGGTGCGTGCGAAAGCCATCTCAGTTCACCCGCCGGTCGTGCCCGGCCCAGAACGGTTCGCGCAATTCGCGCCGCAGGATCTTGCCCGAAGGGTTGCGCGGCAGGGCGGGAATGAAATCCACCGACTTGGGGCATTTGAACCCCGCGATCCGCGTGCGCGCATGGGCGATAAGTTCGTCCGGAGTAGCAACGGCGCCGGGCTTCAGCACCACCATCGCCTTCACCGCCTCGCCCCATTTGGCATCGGGCACACCGATCACCGCGGCTTCCAGCACTGCGGGATGCCCGTGGAGCGCGCTCTCGACCTCGGCGGGATAGACGTTCTCCGCCCCGGTGATGATCATGTCCTTGATGCGGTCCTGGATGAAGAGATAGCCGTCCTCGTCGATGAGGCCGGCATCCCCGGTGCGGATCCAGCCGGGCTCGTACATGGTCGCCGCGGTTTCCTCGGGCTTCTTCCAGTAACCGGCCATGTTGTTGGGGCTGCTGATGGCGATCTCGCCGATGGTGCCCGGGGGCAGCGGCTTGCCCTCCTCGTCGATGATGCGCAGTTCCACCCCGGGCAGCGCCTTGCCCGCGGCGGACATCTTGGCCTCGCGCCCCGGCAGGTGATCTTCCGGCGGCAAAGCCACCACCGTGCCCCAGGTCTCGGTCATCCCGTAGGCTTGCACGAAGCCGCAGCCCATCTTGTCGACCGCCTGCTGCAACAAGGGCAGCGGGATCGGGCTGGCGCCGTAGGACAGGGTCTCGATCGAGCTGAAATCGGCCTCGGCTGCGCGCGGGTGCTGCAACAGCATGGCAATGGCGGCGGGAACCAGGAAGATGCGCTTGACCCGGTGGCGTTCGACCGCCTCGATCACCGCGCCGGGATCGAATTCGGCGTGAACGATCATTTCCTGCCCGCCATTGGTCGCCAGAAGGGCGAAGCCGACCCCGCCGATATGGCCATAGGGCATCGCGACGACCGTCGTGTCGCCAGGTTCGGTCAGCAGCCAGTCGACCCCGGCGCGGATCTGGTTGGCGCGCTGACGGATGCCGTTGGCATGGGTCAGCATGACGCCCTTGGGCTTGCCCGTTGTGCCGGAGGTATAGAGCTGGAGCAGCACGTCCTGCTCGTTGATGGCGACGGCGGGGGGTTCCGGTGCCCCGCGTTGAAGCATCGCGTCATATTCGGCCTCGACATCGATCACGGTCACGCCGCGCCTGGCCGCCGAAGCGCCGATCGGCGCAAAGGCCGGCTCGACGAACAGCACCCGGGCCGAACTGTCGGCAAGGATGTATTCGATCTCGGTCGGCGCGAGGCGCCAGATGATCGGCACGAACACCACCCCGGCGCGTGATGCCCCGAGGGTCAGCGCGATCGCCCGGTCGCTGTTCTTGCCGACATAGGCGACCCGGTCCCCCTTGGTGAGGCCCATCGCGATCAGCGCATTGGCGATGCGGTTGGCCTGCTCGTCGAACTCGCGCCAGGTGGTTACCCGGTCACCAAAGCGAAGCGCGACCGCATCCGGCCGCTCTGCCGCGTGGCAGCGCAGCGCCTCGCCGAAGGTGGTGGGCAGGCCGGCAACATCCACTTCCCTACTCAAGCGCGTCTCCCTCGCGAATTGGCTGGCGCATCGTGGCACCCCGCCCGCTCCGGCGCCAGCCTTTGTTGCGCGGGGTGCAGGGTGCGGCCGGACCGGCTCTTCGGCGTCGATCCGGCCGCGTTCGCGTCAGAACCGGAAGGCCGCGGTGGCCCCGTAGGTGCGCGTCTGGCCGGGGAAGCGCACGACGATGTTGGCGTTGCTGGCAACCGCGTTCCAGTAATACTTGTCGAACAGGTTGCGGCCCCACACGCTGAGCGACCAGCTGTCGTCCGCCGCCTTGATGCCGAGGCCGGCGTTGACCAGCGTGTAGGGATCGATGTCGTAGAGGGGATTGTCCTCGAAGATCGTCGTCTGCCGGGACTGGTAGCGCACGTTGGCATTGGCGGTCAGGTTGATCCGCGGGGTGATCGGCTGATCCAGCAGCGCGGTTCCCGATACGGTCCATTCGGGGCTGTAGATAAACTGCGAACCCGCGAAATCCTGCGGCTGGCCCGCCGCATTGGTGCCGATGTATTCGTCGACCCGGGTCTTCAGCCACAGGGCATTCCCGATCAGCGTCAGTGCCGGGGTCGGCCGCACCGTCACCTCGCCTTCCACGCCATAGGCCTTGGATTCGGGCACATTGTCGAGCCGGGCCAGCGCAGTGTAGATCGGATCGGCGAAATAGGTGCTGATCTGCTTGTCCTTGTAGTCGTAGTAGAAGCCGGCCAGATTGACCTGCACCCGGCGGTCGAGCAGGCCGAGCTTGGCGCCCAGTTCATAGGCCGTCAGCTCTTCCTGCCGCACCGGCTGGTTCTGGCGCGCGGTGCTGGCCGCGTTGACGGGCGAGGTGCCCGACTTGTAGCCGCGCGAGACCGAGGCATAGAGCAGCGTCGTCGGGGCGGGCGTGAAATGGAGCGCGGCGCGCCATGAGACATTGTCCTCCTTCAGCACCGTCTGAACGATCCCGAAGCTGCCGGTCTCGGGGTTGAACGTGTTGCAATCGCCCACCCCGATCGGGTCGGCGAGGATGCCGTAGATCTGCAGATAGAGCGCGCGGTTGGCGAGATTGACGTTGGGCAACATGCTGCCGTTGAAATCCCGCGAGCAGCCTTCGAACTCCTGCCGGTCCTTGGTGTAGCGGATGCCGAGCGTCAGCTTGAGAGCGTCGGTGAAGGCATAGTCGCCGTGGGCGAAGAGGCTTGCCGTCTTGTTGTCGAATTCGCCGATGTCGCGATAGGTGCGGAACGCGGTCGCCGCATCGGCCGCGGTGTAGCCGAAGGTGTTGAGCGGGCTGCCGAGCAGCTGGAACGTAAGCGCCCGCAGCAGGCCGACATTGGCATTCTCGCCCAGAAGGGTGCGATTGGTGTCGGTGATCTTGTCGCGCGCGAGATAGCCCCCGACGAGCCAGTTGTAGCCCGGCCCGTCACCCTCCACCCGGATTTCCTGCGCCAGGCTGCTGATGCGGCCCTCGGCGTTCTGGATCAGCACTTCGTTGGGCAGGCCCGACCAGTCGAAGATCGCGTCGCGGACGAACTTGTTGTAGCAGGTGAGCGAGACGATGCGGGCATTCTCGCCCAGATCGAGCTGGACCCGGCCCTTGAGCCCAAGGAACCAGTTGTCTTCCTTCAATGGCCCGTCGATCCCGGCTCCGCGCCCGATATCGGCAGACCGGCGTTCGTAGGGAGCCCAGTCCGTTTGGCTGCCGTCGGTCGGGAAGTTGTCGCGGATGTAATCCGCCGCGCCGGGTGCGTTGAAGAACCGTGCGGCCCCGGTGCCGTCGGGCGCGGTGCCGGGGGTGAAGCCGATCGCCTGCCCCACCACCGTGTCGGACTTGTTGACCCAGTAGGTCGCCGAAAGATCGACCTCGAGCGGGCCCGGCTGAAGCGCCAGCGAACCGCGCAGGCCATAGCGCTTGACCTTGCCCTGCCGCTCGTCGCGGCTGTTGCTGATCTGCCAGCCCTTGTTGCTCAGATCGACGCGGTAGCCGACCCGCGCCTGCACCCCGTTGGCGATCGGCCCGGTGACATAGCCGCCGACATTGGTGGTCTGGTAATTGCCGATATCGAACGACATCGCACCCGAGGCGACCTCGCTCGGCTTGCCGGTGACGAAATTGATCAGCCCCGCGGTGGTGTTGCGCCCGTAAAGGGTGCCCTGCGGCCCCTTGAGCACCTCGACCCGTTCGATATCGATCAGCGGGCCGGTGTTCATGATCGGATAGGCGTAGGCAACCTCGTCGGTATAGGTACCGACGGTGGACGTGGCAGACAGGTTGATCGTGTTGAAGCCGATCCCGCGCAGCGTATAGGTCGGCACCCCCTGATAGCTTTGCGCGACGGTGAAGCTGGGCACCACAGCCGCCAGATCCTTGACCGAAATGACCCGCAGTTCAGCAAGGGTTTCGGCCGGCAGCGCCTGGATCGAAATGCCGACGCGGTTGATCGATTCCTCGCGCCGCTGGGCGGTGACGATGATCTCGCTGTCGAACGTCGTCGGGCTTTCTTCCTGCGACGCGGGTTCGGGAGCGGTGGCGGGAACGTCCTGCGCCAGCGCCGCCTGCGCCGGCAATGTGGCAGCAGCGACCCCCACCAACAGAACGCTGCGCGTGCCCTGGTACATCCTTCCATCATCGCTCTCCTAGTTCCCCGCTTCGTGGCGGGTTTTATTGTCGCGTCGTTCTATCCGGTTCCGGCTGACAAGGCCCCTTCCCGGTTTCTGTCCTGCACCAACTGCCGTTGCCGGCGCGGCGAGCGCCAGGCGAAATTGCCCGGCAGGCCCTGCCGGATGGCCGACTGCCACGGGGGCGATCCGCGCACCGGCACACGATCGGCCAGCGTGCCCGCCGCGCGCAGCATCAATCGGTCGCGGATCGTCAGATCGAATTCGGAGCCGAGCTCCAGCCGGCTGCGCACCCTTGGCGGCAGCAGCGAGACCGCAGCCCGTCCGAGCGCCCGGTGCAGGGGCCGCGGCACCGCCGGGGCGGCCTTGCCGGACATGATGATGGCGAGAAACTCGCGATTGATCGGATGAGGTTCGAACCGGGGATAGAGCGCGTCCAGCATGGCATGGAAATCGGCGTCGCTGGTCAGCGGGTGCTGCACGCCATAAAGCCGTGCGATCGGCTCGTGATCGCGGTAGTAAATCGCGCGCTCGCCAGGGCTGAGCGGGGCGACGAACCGGTGATACGCCTCCACGAAGCCATAGCCCGCGGTCGCCGCCACCCAGTCGAGCAGATCGGGATCGAGGGCGCGGTAGGCTACGCCGTTCGGGGTCTCGCCGGCGACGCGCGCGTGCATCCGGTTGACCCCGCCGATGATCCGCCGCGCAGTCGATGCAGGGCCGAAGACCCCGGCCAGTGCCGCCGTCCCGGTACGCTTCGAACGACCGATCGGATCGGCCTTGTAGGTGGAATGATCCCACACCCCGCTGCGGATGCGGGGGTCGGCGAATTCGAGGAGGACGGCCGCAACGCCGCCGATGCCCAGAGCTATGGGGTTCTTGAACACCCGCCACTGGGGGGAGCCGGGCGGGACGAGCGATGCTTCCCCTGCCGGTCGCAGGTAGTCCACACGATAGGGATCGGGTGTCGCATTCATCGGGTCGCCAATGTATAACGCCTGTTAGATATTGGTATCGAACGAATGTCCGGGGGACAAGCGAAATGATGCGGGCGGCGCGCGGTGGATGAGGGAGCGACCATGCGGCAGGCCGGCCGCCGGTCGTACCGGCCGGGGGAGGAGACGCGCAGCCGCCTGCTCGAGGCCGGGCTGGTGCTGTTCGGCCGTCAGGGGTTCGATGGCACCTCGGTCCGGCAACTGGCGGTGCGGGCCGGGGTGGCGGTGCCTGCCATCGCCTATCACTACACCGACAAGGCGGGCTTGTATCATGCCTGCGCGCTGCACGTGATCCGGCGGTACCGCGAACGCATGGCGCCGCTGCTGGGCGAACTGGGCGATCCTGCTGAAATCCGCGACCGCGAAGCTGCGCGCGATGCGTTGCACCGGATCGTCCTTGCCCTGTCCGACATGCTGGTTCCCCGCGGCAGCGAGCCGGGTTGGACGCGGTTCATGATGCGCGAAATGCAGATCGGCGGTCCAGCCTACGACCTGATGCTGGAACGGCTGTGGCTGCCCGGGCTTGCCCTTACCGCGGCGCTGGTGGGCCGGGCCCGCGGCCGCGCCAGCCCCACCCTGGGCGACCGGATCGCGGCCCTGCACCTCTTGTCCGGCCTCAACTGGCAGGGGGCGGCAAGAAGGGTGTCCGAAGCCTTCCTTGGCCGCCGGCTCGACCGGATCCCGCGCCCCGTGGTGGTTGCCGAATTTGCCGCGCTGACGGCGAATATCGGCTCGGAATGACGGCCCGGCCCGGCTATCGATGATGGTGTCGCGCGGCCGGGTCCGGTTGCCGCCGCCCGAAGAGCTGTCCGAAAGAAAGGAACCCTCCGCCTGTGAACTGGCCCGTAACCGGCCTCGAAGACGATATGCGCCCGCGCATGTTCGCGCTTGCCGGCGATGCCCGGCCCTTCGCCCTTGCCACCATCGTCGCCGCCGATGGCGGCCCGCGGCCGGTGGGCGCGCAGATGGTGATCGGCGAAGAGGGCCAGTGGGGCTTTCTCTCGGGCGGCTGCATCGAGGATGACGTCGCCCTTCATGGCCGTTCGGTCATCGCCGGGGGCGAGCCGCGCCACCTCGTCTATGGCCGGGGCAGTCCGTTCATCGACATGCGCCTGCCCTGCGGCGGACGGATCGAGGTGCTGGTCGAACGGGTCCTGCCAGGCGACCCCGCGCTGGCCGAGCTGGAGCGGCTGGCCACCGAACGCACTCCCGCCTTGTGGCGCAGCGACGGCATTCTTCGCAGCTGCCGCCCGGCGGTGACGGGGGCGGGGGCGGGGGAAGATCCGGCCGACATCGCAGGCAGCCATGCCCGCCTGTTCCTGCCGCCCCAGCGCCTGATCGTGATCGGCAGCGACCCCTTCGCGCTCGCGATCGCCGCGCTGGGTCGGCAGATGGGATGGGAGGTGCTGCTGGCGGCGCCCGGCGGCCCCGCGGCCCCGGCCCCGTTCGACCTCGATTGCGACCGCCGCCCCCTGCCGACCGTGATCGAGCAGGCCGGTCTCGATCGCTGGACCGCACTCGCCTTGGCGACGCACGACGTCGAGCTCGATCATGGCGTCCTTGCTGCCGCGCTGCGGTCCGAGGCGCATTATGTCGGCGCACTGGGCTCGCGCACGCGCCTTGCCGACCGGCTCGATCTGCTGCGCGAGGCCGGGGTGCCGGAGGACCGGATCGCCCGCTTGCGCGCGCCCATCGGGCTCGACCTCGGGGCGCGCTCGCCGTGGGAGATCGGCATCGCCGTGATTGCCGAGATCATCGCCGATGCGGCGGCGAACCGGATGCCGGGCGGCTGAGCCGGTGCGGGCGGCGGGCATCGTGCTGGCGGCGGGAGCCGGGCGGCGGTTCGGGGGTCGCAAGATGCTGGCCGAGTGGAACGGCGAGCCCCTGATCCGCGCCTCGGTCCGCAATGCCCTGGCCGCCCCGATCGCCGAATTGCTGGTTGTCGCCGGGAGCGATGCAGATGCCATCGGCGAAGCGCTCGCCCCGCTGTCCGATCCGCGCCTGCGGCTGGTCGTCCATCCCCGCTGGGCGGCGGGCATCGGCTCGACCCTCGCCGCGGGCATCGCCGGCTTGCCCCGGGACACGGATTGCGCGGTAATATTCCTCGGCGACATGCCGCGCGTGCCGCAGCACCTCGCCGGCGATCTTGTCGCCGCCATCGCGCGCGGGGCGCCAAGCGCGCTTGTCAGCATGGCCGGCGCCCCCGGGCACCCGGTTGCCGCACATGCGACGCTGTTCGGTACGCTTGGCCGGATGACCGGCGACAGCGGCGCCCGCGCGATCCTGGCCGCGCAGCCCGGCTGCGTCACCATTCCCACCCACGATCCCGGTGCAGTCTATGACGTTGATCGGCCGGAACCCCCGCCGGAGCTGCGGATTGGGTAAGCTAACAGCAAGGACGTCACGTGAAAGCGCAGGTCAACGGTACTGAACGGCAATACGATGGCGATCCCCGCCGCACCCTGCTCGACTGGCTGCGCTTCGATCTCGATCTGCAAGGGCCGAAGAAGGGTTGCGATCATGGCCAGTGCGGAGCCTGCACCGTCATCGTCAACGGCCGGCGGATCAACAGCTGCCTCAGCCTGGCGATGGTGCACGACGGCGACGAGATCCGCACGATCGAGGATATCGGACAGTCCGAGGATCTTGCCCCGCTCCAGCGCGCCTTCGTCAGCCATGACGGTTTCCAGTGCGGCTATTGCACCCCGGGCCAGATCTGTTCGGCGACTGCTCTGCTCGAGGAACTGAAAGCCGGCTTGCCCAGCCATGTGACCGACGATCTCGAGGCCGTCCCGGTGCCGAGCGAAGAGGAGTTGCGCGAACGGATGAGCGGCAATCTGTGCCGCTGCGGCGCCTATCCCAACATCATCGCCGCAATCCGTGACGTGATGGGCGAACAGGCATGAGGGAGTTCGCATTCACCGCACCGCGCGACCCCGCCGCCGCGCGGCACGCGCTCGGCCGGGGCGAACGGGCGCTGGCCGGCGGGACCAACCTCGTTGACCTGATGAAGCTCGAGATCGAGACGCCCGAGCGGGTGGCCTTCATCGGCGGCATCGGGCTCGACCGGATTGAGGCCGACGGCGAGGGCCTGCGCATCGGGGCGCTGGTCGCCAATTCCGACTGCGCCGCCGATGAACGCGTGCGGCGGGACTGGCCGCTGCTCGCCCGCGCCATCCTGGCCGGCGCCAGCCCGCAATTGCGCAACAAGGCGACCACCGGTGGCAATCTGTGCCAGCGGACCCGCTGCAATTATTTCTACGACCGCTCGCAGCGCTGCAACAAGCGCGAACCGGGCACCGGGTGCGACGCCATCGGCGGTGTCAACCGAATGCATGCCGTGATCGGGACCAGCGAGCGGTGCATCGCAACCTATCCGGGCGACATGGCCGTGGCGCTCTATGCGCTCGATGCGACAGTCGAGATCGACGGCCCAGAAGGAAGCCGGACCGTGCCGGTGCGGCAGTTTCATCGCCTGCCGGGCGACACGCCCGAACGGGACAACAATCTGGCGCAAGGGGAACTGATCACCGGGGTCACCCTGCCCGCCCCGCTCGGCGGAACCCAGGTCTATCACAAGGTCCGCGACCGGGCGTCCTATGCCTTCGCGCTGGTGTCGGTCGCGGCGGCGGTGAGGATGGAGGGGGGCAGGATCGCCCATGCCGCGGTCGCGTTGGGCAGCTTCGGGACGATCCCGTGGCACGAACCGGCACTCGACGCGCTGCTGACCGGCGAGACCCCGTCGCGGGCGCTGTTCGAAAAGGCGGCGGACCTGCTGGTCAAGGACGCTCGCGGCTTCGGCGACAATGATTTCAAGATACCCCTGGCGCGCCGCACGCTGATCGCGGCACTGAGCCAGGCGACAAGGATCTGACCGTGTTCGATCTCTACAACAAGCCCGACGACCGCAATGTTCTCGACCGGACCGAACAGGGCATCATCGGGCAACCGCTCGACCGGCCCGAAGGCAAGCTGAAGGTTGCAGGCGCGGCGACCTATGCCGCCGAATACCCGATCGACGGTTGCGCCGAAGGGTTCTTCGTCCTCTCTGCCATCCCGCAAGGCAAGGTCCGCAGCATCGATGCCGCCTCGGTCGAAGGCCTGCCCGGCGTGCTCGGCGTCTTCACCGACGAACGGATGCTGCGCCGCCCGGCGCAAGGGCAGGCAGGCGCCGCACCGCAGCAGGACCCGGCCACCATCGAGTATTTCGCCCAGCCGATCGCGTTGGTCGTTGCGGAAACCTTCGAACAGGCCCGCGCCGCCGCCGAGGCCCTGAAGGTCGAATACGAACCGTCCGATCGTCCCATCCCCTACGACCCCGAAAGCGCCGCGGCCAAGGTCGAGGTGCCCAGTGACGACAAGCGGGTGGACGCCGGCGATCTCGATCAGGCGATGAAGGACGCCGCTTACAGCGTCGATGTGGTCTACCGCACCCCGGGGCATGCCAGTGCGGCGATGGAGCCGCATGCCTCGATCGCCACCTGGCACAATGGCCACCTCACTCTTTACGGGTCGTTCCAGATGCTGGCCGACAACGTCAGGGAACTGGCGGATTCGCTGAACATAGCGCCGCGCAAGGTCCGGATCGTGGCACCCTATGTCGGCGGCGGGTTCGGCTCCAAGCTGGGCATTTCGCACGATGCGGTGGGGGCGGCGATTGCCGCGCGCGAACTGGGGCGCCCGGTGCGGGTCAATATGACACGCCAGCAGGTTTTCCAGGGGATCGAGCGTCGTTCGGAGACCCGCCAACGGGTGCGTCTCGCCTGTGACGGCAATGGCCGCCTGATCGGCTTCGGGCACGAGGCGCTGGTATCGAACCTGCCGAACGAGGATCAGGCGGAACCCGTCACCCAGGCGAGCCATTTCCTCTATGCGGGCGAAAACCGCCGTATCAAGGTCGACGTTGCACGCATTTCGCGGCTCACCGCCGGATCGGTCCGCGCACCGGGCGAAGCGGTGGGCATGCAGGTGCTCGAGGCGGCGATGGACGAACTGGCCGAGCAGGCCGGCATCGAACCGATCGAGTTTCGCAAGCGCAACATCCCCGACACCGTCCCCGCCGACGGGACGCCCTATTCCTCGCGGATGCTGGCCACCGCGCTCGACCGCGGGGCCGAGGCCTTCGGATGGGACCAGCGCAAGCCCGAGCCATGCCAGACGCGCGATGGCGACTGGTGGATCGGCATGGGCGTCGCATCGGCGGCGCGGGTCAACATGATCGTCACCGCCGAGGCGCGGGTGACGCTGCGCGGCGACGGCAGCGTGCTGGTCGAAAGCGACCAGACCGACATCGGCACCGGCTCCTACGCCGTGCTGGGCCAGATCGCGGGCGAGATGCTGGGCCTGCCTATTGCTCAGGTCGAGGTGCGCCTTGGCGACAGCGAGCTTCCCCCCGGCGCCGGATCGGGCGGCAGCTTCGGTGCCAGCTCGACCGGATCGGCGGTTTTCCGCGCCTGCGAGACGATCCGCGAGAAGCTGGCCGGCATGCTCGATTGCTCGCCCGACGAGCTGCGCCTCAAGGACGGCATGGCGACCTGCGCCAACCGTCACGTCGCGCTGGCCGACTTGCTGGCGGGCGAGGAAATCGTCGCCAAGGGCCGGATCCGCCGCGGCAAGACCGCCCTCGATTACAACCAGGCAAGTTATGGCGCATTCTTCGCCGAAGTCGCGGTGCACGTCTGGACCGGCGAGGTTCGCGTCCGGCGGATGACTGGCGCCTTCGGGTTCGGCCGGGTGCTCAACGCCAAGACCGCGCGTTCGCAATGCCTTGGCGGGATGGTCTGGGGTATCGGCAGCGCGCTGACGGAAGAACTGTCGTTCGACCTGCGCACCGGCCGCCTCGCCAATCACGATCTGGCGGATTACCACGTGCCGGTGCAGGCCGATGTGCCCGCCCTCGAGGTGATCCTCCTCGACGAGGAGCGCGACCCTGCGGCAAGCCCGCTTCAGGCGAAGGGGGTCGGCGAACTCGGCATCTGCGGCGCGGCCGGCGCCATCGCCAATGCGGTCTACAATGCCTGCGGGGTGCGGGTGCGCGATTTCCCGCTGACGGTCGACAAGATCATCGGCGAACTGCCTGTCCCAGACTGAGGGCGCGCCCCTCCCCGCCCCGCCTCAGCCTGCCGGAGCAGCCTTCCGATCGAGGCCGAGGACCTGCTGGTAGCGCGGCGGGACAGCGATCAGCATGTTGTGAAACCGCACCGGCACCTCGTCGCCGTATACGATCCGGTCCTCGACCCCGAGGAAGGCTTCGCGCAGATCATAAAGCCCCTTGGCCAGCTTGCTGGTTTCCGGCCGCCCTTCGTACCAGCAAAAGCGGTAGCCGCGTTCGGTCAGCCAGGCGACCGAGGCGCTGCCCCCGCCGCGGAAATCGTCGCGATGCTGTTCCATGGCGATGATCGGCTGATGGCGCGCGATGGTCTGTTCGGCGCCCCGCAGCACTTTGGGCTCCATGCCTTCGACGTCGATCTTGATGAAGGCGACCCGTTCCTCGCCCAGATCGAACTGATCGAGCGTCTTGACCGCGATCAGGACGTCGCCCTCGGCCGGATCGTCGACGATTTCAGAGCGTCCGAAATTGTCGACATATTCGCGCATGTAGAACCCGCCGCTTTCCTCGCCGAGCGCAAGATCGTGGGGGACGATGTTGTCATGATAGCCAGCGTTGAACTGGAGCAGGCGAAAGTTCGACGGGTTGGGCTCGAACGAATGAACCCGCCCGAACAGGCCGGCGAAGAACACCGAATGATTGCCGATGTTCGCCCCGATATCGAGGCAGGTGGAAGTTTTCAGTTCGGCCGCGACCGGTTGCAGGAACCGGGCCAGCGCCTCGAGCTCCTCTTTCTCGTAGATGCCGAACAGGTTGATCTGGTGGCCGATGTAGTCGTTGGCATAAACGGCCATGCGCTTGCCGCGATAGCCATAGAGCTCGAGAGACTGCTTGCGCAGGAACACGAACATGCGCCGCTTGATCCAGCCCTTCAGGCCTTCACGCCTGCGGATCGATTGAAGGCTAACCGGCATTTCGTCTCCTGCGGAGGATCTGGGTCGGGCACCGCACGGCTGGCGTGGCGGCCTGAGTGGCGATGGGCAAGGCCGGTGCCCATAGCTTCATTGCCGGGCAAGGTGAAGGCGCTGTCGCCGCGCCGAAGATGACGACCGTTTTTAACCCGCCGCGGCCTTGCGCCTGCGTCCCTTTCCGGGACATAGGACGCCTATGCAACAAGGCGGAAGACGCGCACCTTGACCTACGCCGGGCTCCTGTGGCTGATGCTGGCGCTGCCCTTTGCCGGCAGCCTGGCGGCGGCATTCCTGCCTTCGCGCGCGCGCAATGCCGCGGCGCTGCTGGCGGGCGCGGTCGCGGTTGCGGGAACCGTGCTGGCGGCGGTGCTGTATTCGTCCGTCCCGACCGGGGCACTGGTGCGCTCGGAAGTGCAATGGCTGCCGCAGCTGGGACTCAATCTGCTGATCCGGCTGGACGGGCTGGCGTGGATGTTCGCCATCCTCATCCTCGGCATCGGTTCGCTGATCGTGCTCTACGCCCGCTATTACATGTCGGCCGCCGATCCGGTCCCGCGGTTCTTCTCGTTCCTGCTCGCCTTCATGGGGTCGATGCTGGGATTGGTGCTGTCGGGCAATCTCATCCAGCTGGTGTTCTTCTGGGAGCTGACCAGCCTGTTCTCGTTCCTGCTGATCGGGTACTGGCACCAGAACGCGGCTGCCCGGGTCGCGGCGCGCATGGCGCTCATCGTGACTGCGGCAGGCGGTCTGTGCCTGCTGGTCGGCGTGCTGCTGATCGGGCGGGTCGTCGGCAGCTACGATCTCGATCAGGTGCTCGCCTCTGCCGCACTGATCAAGGACAGCCGCCTCTACCTGCCGATCCTCGTCCTGGTCCTGTTCGGGGCGTTCACCAAGTCGGCGCAGTTCCCGTTCCACTTCTGGCTGCCCCATGCGATGGCCGCGCCCACCCCGGTGTCGGCCTATCTCCATTCGGCGACCATGGTGAAGGCGGGCGTGTTCATCCTCATCCGCATGTGGCCGGTCCTCGCCGGGACCGAGGCATGGTACTATCTCGTCTCCATCGCCGGGCTGACCACGCTGGTGCTGGGCGCATGGGCGGCGATGTTCCAGCAGGATATCAAGGGTCTGCTCGCCTATTCGACCATCAGCCACCTCGGCATCATCACCCTGCTGCTGGGGATGAGCAATCCGCTGGGCCTGGTCGCCGCGGTATTCCACACGATCAACCATGCGCTGTTCAAGGCCTCCCTGTTCATGGCGACGGGGATCATCGACCACGAGACCGGCACGCGGGATGTCAGGCGCCTGTCGGGCCTGCTGCGCTACATGCCGATCACCGGCAGCCTGGCGATGGTTGCCGCCGCGGCTATGGCGGGGGTGCCCTTGCTGAACGGCTTCCTGTCGAAGGAGATGTTCCTTGCCGGGGCGCTGCATTTCAACAACGATGGCCTGTTCGACCTCGTCATGCCCTATATCGCGACGGTGGGCCTCACCTTCAGCGTCCTTTATTCGCTGCGCTTCATCCACCAGACTTTCTTCGGCCCGCCCCCGCACGACATTCCCAAGGTGCCGCACGAGGTGGCGTTGTGGGTGAGGGCGCCGATCGGCATCCTGGTGGTTGCCTGCCTCGCCATCGGGATGCTGCCGGCGGCGACCATCGGCCCCTATCTGGCCGAGGCGGTATGGTCGGTGCTGGGGGCCGATACCCCGCAATACAGCCTGGCCGTGTGGCACGGGTTCAATCAGCCGCTCGTCCTGAGCGTGCTGGCGCTGGTGGCGGGCGCCGCCGGCTATTACCTGATGCGCGATCGCCTGAACGAAGTCGACGGGCCGCCGGTGATGCGCCGGTTCAAGGGCCGGCGGATGTTCGAAGGCGCGCTCGCCGCGCTGATCGACGGGGCCCAGCGGGTGAAGGCCCGGATCGGCACAAGGCGCCTGCAGGTCCAGCTGCGGGTGCTGGTCGCGGTGGCCGGCGTTGCCGCCCTGCTGCCGTTCCTTCGTTATGGCTATTCGCTGGGCGACCGGACGGCCACGCCGATCGAACCGGCGTTCGCCCTCACCTGGCTGGTGGGCGCAGCCTGCGCGGTGGGTGCGGCATGGCTGGCCAAGTACAACCGCCTTGCCGCCCTCATCCTGCTGGGCGGCGCGGGGCTGGCCAGCTGCATCAGTTTCGTCTGGCTTTCGGCCCCGGACCTTGCCCTGACCCAGCTGCTGGTCGAGACCGTGACCACCGTGCTCCTGCTCCTGAGCCTGCGCTGGCTGCCCAAACGGGTCCGCGAAATCCGGCCCGCCGGGCGCACGCCCTTCTCGGTCTTCCGGCGGCGGGGCGGCGATCTGCTGCTGGCGGTGGCGGCCGGCCTGGGCATGGCGATGCTTGCCTATGCCATGATGACCCGGCCCCTGCCGCCGACGATTTCGCGCTGGTTCATCGATCTGTCCTATTCCGAGGGCGGGGGCCGCAACGTCGTCAACGTGACGCTGGTCGATTTTCGCGCGTTCGATACGCTGGGCGAGATCACCGTGCTGGCGATCGTCGCGCTGACGGTCTTCTCGGTCCTGCGGCGGTTCCGGCCGGCGCGCGAAAGCGTGCTCGCCCCGCTTCAGCAGCAGAACCAGGATCGCTTCGACCTCATCCGCGAAGAACGGCGGGCGGGGGACACGCTGGCGGATACGCTGCTGGTGCCGCGGGTCGTCATGGAGTGGATGTATCCGGTGATCGTGGCGCTGGCGCTGTATCTCCTGCTGCGCGGCCACGACCTGCCCGGCGGCGGGTTTGCCGCCGGCATCGCCATGTCGACCGGGCTGGTCCTCCAGTACATGTCTGCCGGCACCCGCAGCGTGGAACTGCGGCTGCGCGTCCGCCCGCTCGCCTGGATCGGTGTTGGCCTGCTGCTGGCGCTGGCGACCGGGGCCGGGGCGTGGCTGTTCGGCCGCCCCTTCCTGACGACGGGCTTCCGGTATCTCGAGCTGCCGGTGATCGGCAAGGTGCCCGCATCGACCGCGCTGATCTTCGACATCGGCGTATTCCTGCTGGTCATCGGCGCGACCGCGCTGATCCTGATCGCCATCGCCCACCAGTCGCTGCGCACGCCCCGCCGGCCAATCGCCGGCCCGGCCACCCCGAAGCCCGACGCCGGGTCAGCGGCGGCGGAGGAAAGCTGATGGAACTCATTCTCGCCTTTGGAATCGGCATCCTGACCGCCTCGGGCGTGTGGCTGATATTGCGACCGCGCACCTTTCAGGTGATCATGGGCCTCTCGCTCATCTCCTATGCAGTGAACCTGTTCATCCTCGCCGCCGGGCGGCTGCGGGTTGACGCGCCCCCGATCGTCGATCCGGAGGTGCCGGCGGACCCTGCGCTTTACGCCGACCCACTGCCGCAGGCGCTGGTCCTGACCGCGATCGTCATCTCGTTCGCGATGACCGCGCTGTTGCTGGTGGTGCTGCTCGCCTCGCGCGGACTGACGGGGACCGATCATGTGGACGGCGAGGAGCCGGAATGACGGTCGCCCTTGCCGATCACCTGATCGTCCTGCCCATCCTGCTCCCGCTGCTGGCCGGCGCCGCGATGCTCCTGCTCGACGAACGCCGGCTGGCGGCAAAGCGCGCGATCAGTCTGGCCACGGTGGCTGGCGTGCTGGTGAACAACCTTGCACTGCTGCTGCACAATATCGCCGCCGGATTCGCCGGGGCGCCGGCGACCCGCGCCTATCTGGCGGGCGACTGGCCGGCGGCAATCGGCATCGTCATGGTGGCCGACTGGCTGTCGGTCATGATGCTGCTGCTGACCGCCGTGCTTGCCCTGTGCGCCCTGATCTATGCGACGGCGCGCTGGGACGGGGCGGGGCCGCGGTTCCACAGCCTGTTCATGTTCCAGCTGATGGGGATCAATGGTGCCTTCCTGACCGGCGACCTGTTCAACCTGTTCGTGTTCTTCGAGGTGCTGCTGGCAGCCTCGTTCGGGCTGATGCTGCACGGATCGGGCGTGCTTCGTGTCCGGGCGGGCCTTCACTATGTCGCCATCAGCATCGCCGGATCGCTGCTGTTCCTGATCGGCACCGCCCTGATCTACAGCGTGACGGGCACGCTCAACATGGCCGAACTCGCGCTGCAACTGCCCGCCACCACCGGCAGCGACCTGCCCCTGCTGCAAAGCGGCATCGCGGTGCTGGGCCTGGCGTTCCTGCTCAAGGCCGGGATGTGGCCACTGGGCTTCTGGCTGCCGGCGACCTATTCCGCCGCCGCCCCGCCGGTCGCCGCCCTGTTCGCGATCCTCAGCAAGGTCGGCGTCTATGCGATCCTGCGCATCTATCTGCTGCTGTTCGGCGGCAATCTGGGATGGAGCGCGAATTTCGGCGAGGAATGGCTTCTGTACGGCGGGCTGGCGACCATCGCGTTCGGCATCACCGGGGTGCTTGCCGCCCGCTCGCTCACCCGGGTGGCGGGCTATAATCTGATCGTGTCCTCCGGCACCCTGCTTGCCGCGATCGGGGCGGGCGGCGGTGTCGATCTCGGCAGCATCCTTTATTACCTCGTCTCGTCCACCCTCGGCCTTGCGGCGTTCTACCTGCTGATCGAGCTGGTCGAACGCCGGCGCACGCAGGCCGACGTGCATCCGGTAAGCGAGCCGGTGTTCGACGATGAATACACCGGCGGATTGCCACAGCAGGACGAAAGTGAGATCGGCGTGGCGATTCCCGCCACCATCGCGATCCTGGGCGGCGGGTTCATCTTCTGCGCGCTGATCCTCGCCGGGTTGCCGCCGCTGTCGGGGTTCATCGGCAAGTTCGCCATCATCGACGGGCTGCTGCGCCTCAGCGGGCCGGTGGCGGGGACCACCTGGGTGCTGGTGGCGCTGATCGTGGCATCGGGCATGGCGACCCTGATCGCGACCACCCGCGCGGGCATTGATTTGTTGTGGGAACCCTCGGACCAGCCGCAACCGGTGCTCCATCTGGTCGAAGCCGCGCCGGTCGGCATCCTGCTGACGATCTGCCTTGGGCTGATGGTCTTTGCGGGACCGGTCATGCGCTACATGGACCGGACGAGCCAGTCGCTGGGTGACCGGCAGGGCTATGTCGAGGCGGTCCTCGCCGCGCCAGCCGGACGCGGCGGTGCGTTGGGCGCGCAGACCCGCGGGGCCGCAGCGCAGCCCGGCGAACAGGCGCCGCCGCGATGAGGAGGCTGCTTCCCTACCCGTTCCTGGCAGCTGCGATCCTGATGATCTGGCTGCTGCTGACGCAGACCTTCTCTCCCGGCCAGTTCGTGCTGGGCGCGCTGGTGGCCGTCATTGCCGGGCAGGCGACTGCCGCGCTGCGCCTCGAGCGCATGCGCGTCCGCTCGCCGGGCGCGGCCATGCGGTTCGCTGGTCTGGCGGCGGCGGAAATCGTGCGCTCCAACGTGGCGGTCGCGCGGATGGTCTTGCGCCCGCACCGCCAGGCGGGGTGTTTCGTCCGGATACCGCTCGACCTCAAGGACCGCCACGGCCTGACCCTGCTCGCGCTGGTGGTTACCGCGATCCCGGGCACGATGTGGGTTCAGTACGACCGCATCGGCGGCGTACTGATGCTGCACATCTTCGACCTCAAGGACGAGGACGCCATCGTCGACCTGGTGCAGGTGCGCTATCAAGGACTGCTGATCGAGATGTTCGAACGATGAATCCTGTGGCCTTTGCCTTTACACTCACCGTCGCGCAGCTGCTCCTTGGCCTGGCGATGATGCTGGCGGCCTACCGGATGATCGCCGGACCGCGGGCGCAGGACCGGGTGCTGGGTCTCGACACCTTTTACGTCAATGCGATGCTGCTGCTGATCACCTACGGCATCCGCACCGGCCGGACCCTGTATTTCGAAACCGCGCTGGTGATCGCGCTGCTGGGGTTCGTCGGAATGGTGGCGCTGGCGAAGTTCCTGATGCGGGGCGACGTCATCGAATGACCGATGCGGCCGACATTTCGACCTGGACCGCGCTGGTCGTTGCGCTGCTGGTGCTGGGCGGCGCCCTGTTCGCCTTCCTCGGCTCGCTCGGACTGGTGCGCTTTCGCACCTTTTACGACCGTATCCATCCGCCCACCCTTGGAAGCAGTCTCGGCGTCGCGCTGATCGCGCTCGGCTCGATGGTGTACTTTTCGGCGCAGGGCAGCCGGATCTCGGTTCACGAGATCCTGCTGTTCCTGTTCGTCACCGTCACCACCCCGGTGACCTTCATGCTGCTTGCCCGCGCGGCGCTCTATCGCGACCGCGAGGAAGGCAGCCCTGACGTGCCGCCCCCGACCGAAGCTGCGGAAAGGCGTAAGGACGACGCTTAGAACGCGATCGAGGCGGATGCCCTGACCGTGCGCGGCGCGCCCTGCAGCAAGGCCGGGTTGAAAGCATCGAAGGCGCTGGCCCAATAGGCTTCGTCGGTGACGTTATCGACCGTCAGGCGCAAGGTCACCGGAACCTCGCCCGCCGACAGGACATAGCGCGCGCCCAGATCCAGCAGGGTCCAGCTGTCCAGCTCAAGGGTATTGCTCGCATTGGCCGGCTGCGCGCCGGTATGGGTCAGCCGCCCGGTCAGGGTCAGGCCGGGGACGAATGCCAGGTCCCACTCGACATTGGCATTGGCGGCGAATTCGGGAACGCCCGGCACGCTGGAGCCGCTCGCCAGCTCGGCATCGGTATACGCCAGCCCGCCGATGACCCGCAGGCCGCGCGACAATTCGCCGTTGATGGTGACCTCGACGCCCTGATTGCGCTGCTCGCCCAGATAGGCGAACCGGGTGCCGCCGGCTCCGTCGTCCTCGAAGCCTTCGCCCGGGCGTTCGATACGGTAGAGCGCGACGGTGGCGAAGATCGCCGGATCGAAATACAGCTTCGCGCCGATCTCGTACTGGGCCGACTTGCGCGGCGCCAACACCGCGCCGGGGTTGGACAGCTCGAAATCGAGCGGGGCGACCGGCCCTTCCTGCAGGGCTTCGATATAGTTGGCATACAGCGACAGGCCGTCGACCGGCTTGACCACCAGCCCCATGATCGGCGTCACAGCATCCTCGTCATAGCGGGTTTCGAGCGCGCCGGCGGCATAGCCGAAGCGCTTGATGTCGATGCTCTGGAACCGTGCGCCGGCGGTCAGCAGCACCCGATCATCGAACAGGCCGATGGTGTCGGATGCAAAGATGCTGCCCAGCTTGCGTTCGGTGATCGGGAACGGATCGTCGAGATTGCCGCCGGCAAAGGCACGGGGCGGCAGCGGCACCTGTACCGGATCGTAGAGGTTGGTCGCGAACGGCGAGAAGAAATCATAGGCGGTGCGATCCTGCTGCCAGATCAGGTTGCCGCCGATGTTGAACGCATGGCTGACCGCCCCGGTGCGCAGGTTCGCCCGCACCCCTGCCTCGATCGCCTCGTTGTCCTGCTCATAGGGGATAAAGGAATGAAACCCGCTGGTCGCCTCGCCGGTTGCCGCATCGGTCACCTGCAGGTCGCCGTAGATGCCTTCCTCGTCCCCGCGCCGCAGACCGCCCCGCGCATAGACAAGGACATCGGGCGTGATGTCGTATTCGAGGTTGAGGGTGCCGAAGATGTCGGTGAGTTCGGTATAGGTATAGTTTTGTGCGTAATTGGCGCTCGCATCGGGCACCTCGGGGATGGCATCGGCCAGCAGCGTCACCTTGGGGCGCAGCCGGTCGACGCGGATTTCCTGATACGCAAGGTCGAGCGCGATGCGCAGCTGCCCGCCGTCATAATCGATCGCCCCGCCCAGCACCCTGGCGCTGCGATCCTCGTCATCGATCGCCACCTCGCCGTCGCGGTAGGCGCCGTTGATGCGGATGCCCCATTGGCGCCCCTCGCCAAGACGTCGAGCAACGTCGAAACTGCCGCCGAAATGCCCATCGCCGACGAAGCCGAGCGTGGCGCGGGTCGCATCCTTGCCGGCCCGCTTGAGCAGCAGGTTGACGCTCCCGCCAAGGCCCGAGCCGCCCGGGGCCGCACCGTTGAGGAACGCGCTCGATCCGTTGAGGACCTGGACCTGCTCGAACAATTCGGGCGCCACCATCTGGCGCGGGGCGATGCCGTAGAGGCCGTTGACGCCCAGATCGTCGGCGAACAGCGGGAAGCCGCGGATCACGAACTGTTCGGCCGCATTGCCGAAACCATAGGTGGCGCGCACCGTGGGGTCGTTCTCCAGCACCTCGCCCACGGTCAGCGGCTGCTGGTTGTAGATCAGCGTTTCATCGAACGACCGGACGTTGAACGGCAGATCCTCCGCCGCCTGATCGCCCAGCGCACCGGCATCGCCGCCATTGACGACCTGTGTCGCATTGTCGCGCTGGGCGCGAACGATGATCGTCTCCTCCTCGTCCTGCGCCGTGGCCGGGGCGGCGGTGGCGACGGCAAGAGCGGACAGCGAAGCGGCGAACGGAATGGTCTTCATGGGTGTTCCAGGCGAGTTTGAGGGTGGTAAAAAGCGGAAGGTCAGCCGCGCCGCGACCACGCGAGGACGAGCGCAAGAAGGGGGAGCGCAAGCAGGGCGGCAGCCGCAGCATCGCGCAGGCCATCGCCGGTCAACCCGATGACGAGGCCGGCAACGCTTGCCACAAGCAGGGCCAGCGGCATCGCCAGCACGCTTCGCGCGGGCGACCGCGGGCGGCGGGGCCGGCGCGCGGCAGATGTCATGCGGCAAGCTCCTGCCGGCGGCCGGCGATCGCGCCGGTGGCGATCTCCTCGACGCGGCGGTCGACCTGACCCGATCCGCGCCGCAGCCACAGCGCCAGCCCGGTCCACAGCACCCAGATCGTCAGCAGCGTCATCGCCGCCCAGATCAGTTTCAGCGCCAGCCCGCCATAATCGCCGAAGTGCAGCGGCTTGGACAGCATCAGCGCCTGGTTGGCCAGCGGCATGGCCCGCGCATCGACAAGCGCGCCGCTCCGCGCATCGACCAGCGCCGGGGTCAACAGGTTCTGTGTCAGCGGGCGATCGCCCTGAAAGAAGATCGCGTAATGCTGCGGCGTGCTCCACGCTCCGCCGGGAAAGCCGATGAACTGCGGCGAACGGCCGGGCAGGGCGGCCTGCGCGCTCTGCATCGCGGCGTCGAGCGACCCGTAGCGCGCCGGATCGAGCTGCGGCTGTTCGGCATAGCGCGCGGTCATCCGCGCCAGTTCGCCGTCGCGCCAGCTCTCGGTCAGCGGGTCTGCCAGCGCGTTGATCACTCCGGTCAGCCCCACCACCAGCGCCCAGCCGAGCGTCACCACGCCGACCAGGTTGTGCCGGTCGAGCGTGCGGACTCGCCGGTTGCGGGGTTCGCGCAGGGTGCCGAAGGCCAGCCGCCGCATGAAGGGCACGTAAAGCACCATGCCCGACACCAGCGCGGCGACGAACAGGAACCCCATCGCGCCCAGAAACAGCATTCCGGGCAGGCCGAGGAACAGGTCGGTATGCAGCGTCAGGAGGAAATCCATCACCCCGCCGGTGGGCGCCGGGCCAAGCGCTTCGCCCGTGGAACGGTCGAGGAACAGCAGGGTCATCGCCTCGCCCGGCGCATCGGGCGCAGGGCCGGTGGTGACGGTGATCAGCGGGCTGTCCTGGCTGAAGGCCATGAACAGCGGCACCTCGCCCGGGCGTTGCTCCAGCGCACGCGCCAGGATGGCATCAAGCGGCAGCCCGTCCGCCGCCGATGCCGGGCCGGCCAGCGAGGCCTCGTAATCCTCGCCCAGCAGGGCATCGATCTCGTCATGGAAAATGAGCGGCAGGCCGGTCAGGCAGAGCATCAGCAGGAAGCCGGTCGACACTAGGCCGGTCCATTTGTGAATCAGATACCAGAACCGGATGCTGCGCCGCGTCATGCGGAGGCGCCTAAGCCGGTCACCACAGTTCGTCAATGCGAATAGTTCGCAATAGCAGAAAGAGATGACGGGAAACCGTGCCGCCCTCGCCGGTTCAATGATCGAGGAAGGAATGCCTGATGTCCGAAAACCGCAAGCCGCCCAATTTCATGCTGATCGTGGTAGACGACATGGGCTACTCCGATTGCGCGCCGTTCGGGGGCGAGATCGCCACCCCCAACCTCGCCCGGCTGGCCGATGCCGGGGCGCGGTTCCGCGGCTTCTATGTCTCGTCGCTGTGCGCGCCAACCCGCTCGCTGCTGCTGACCGGGGTCGACAATCATCAGAACGGGCTCGGCGTCATGCCGCCGATGCACCGCATGAACCAGTTCGGCCAGCCGGGCTATGAAGGCACGCTAAACCGGCAGGTCGTCACCCTCGCCGAGGTGCTGCGCGATGCCGGCTATGCCACCCTCTTCGCCGGCAAATGGCATCTGGGCAAGAACGAGGGGGAGCGGCCCGAACATCGCGGGTTCGACCGGGTCTTTTCCCTCCTGGGCGGCGGCGCCAGCCATTTCGACGATGTTCTCCCGCTGGCCGAAAGCGAGCGGCCACAAACGCTGTATGACCACGATGGCCGCGACGTGACCAACAGTCTGCCGGAAGGGTTCTATTCGACCACGCACTATACCGACAGGATGATCGAGTTTCTGTCGGATGCCGGGACCGAGCGCCCCTTCTTCGGCTATCTCGCCTACACCGCGCCGCACGATCCGCTTCAGGTTCCGGACGAATGGTTCGAGACGTACCGCGGCCGCTACGATGGCGGGTATGACGCGATCCGGGCCGAACGTCATGCGCGGATGCAGACGATGGGCCTGATCCCTGCCGACTTGCCGGTGAACGAGGGCAGCGGCCAGTTCCCACGCTGGACCGAGCTTTCCGACGAGGAACGGGTCAGCCAGTCGCGCAAGATGGAAATCTATGCCGCGATGATCGAACTGTTCGACGAAGGCATCGGCCGGGTAATCGACCACCTCAAGGCGAGCGGCCAGTACGACGACACCGTTTTCGTCTTCATGTCCGACAACGGCGCCAACCCGAAGGAACCGCACTTCTACACCAAGTCGACGCCCGAGGAGATCGACCGCGCATACGACAACAGCCCGGCGAACATAGGGCGCAAGGGCTCGTTCGTCTCGATCGGCGCGGGGTGGGCCGAGGTCTGCAATACGCCGCTGTCCTATTTCAAGCTGACCACCAGCGAGGGCGGCGTGCAGGTGCCGCTGATCGTATCCGGTCCGGAGATCGCGCGCCGCGGGATCGTGACCGACCAGACCCTGCATGCGACCGATATCTTTCCGACGTTTCTGGACTATGCGGGTATCGCCCGCCCCGACACCTACCACCGGGGGCAGCCGCTGGCCCCGCTCTACGGCAGGTCATGGCGCCCCTATCTCGAAGCGACCAGCCACCAGCCCGTTCGCGGGCCGTTCGATGCGATCGGGTTCGAGATGATCGAATGCAAGGCGGTGATCAAGGGCGGCTGGAAGCTGCTGTACATGGCGCCGCCCTATGGCAACGACGAATGGTTCCTGTTCAACCTGCACGACGATCCCGAGGAAAAGGTGAACATCGCCGAACGCCATCCGCGCAAGTTCGACGAGATGATGGCCGAATGGACCGCCTACGCGCGCGCGGTCGGCTATATCGAGGCACAGGGCAAGGCGGCGCTGGAGGAGATGTCGTCTGAGGAGTTCTTCACTCGCTACGGCATCTCGGGGCGCTGACCCGTCCCCGCCGCCCCTACATCGGCCTGACCTCGACATTGTCGAGCTTGAGGCGGCGGGCGATCGCCAGCAGGATGACGATGCCGAGCGTGTTGACCAGCGTCACCAGCACGAAGACCTGCGGATCCTCGAAGCTGTTGACCGCGATGATCATCGCGGCGGCAGTGTTGCGCTGCGCCGTGGCGAGCGCGCCGACATCCTCGAGGTGATCCTTGCCGCGGCCTGCCAGATAGCCGATCCCGAAGGCGGCGACGATGAACACCAGTCCGATGGCCAGCGCCCCCGAACGCACGATCGGCATCATCGAGGGCAGGTAGCCCAGAATGGTCCCGCCGATCACCACGTAGAGCGCGATATTGCCGATCCGGGCTACCCACGGCTGCACCGTGCGCGCCAGTCCCGGCGCAAAATGGGCAAAGGCACCGCCGACCACCAGCGGCAGCAGCAACTGCCGTGCCAGCGTCCACGCCATCGCGCCGGCATCGACCTCGACCGAGGGGAGCAAGACCGGCAGCACCAGCGGCACGATCGCGATCGTCGCCAGCACGAGGACGATGAGCGTCACCGCGCCCAGCGCCATGTCGTGTTCGCTGGTCGCCACCAGCTTGATCAGGAACGGCGCGCCGGCGCACAGCGAAAACACTGCCAGGCCCGCCATCATCGCCGGTTCCAGCGGCCAGACCTGCAACAGCAGATACATCATCAGCGGCGCCCCGACGAAGTTTGCCAGCACCATCTTGATCATGAACCGCCATTCGCGGCGATAGGAGAGGAACTTCAGGGGGTCCTGCGTCAGCCCGACATTGGCGATGGTGGCGAAGATGAAGACCGGCAGCGCCCACTGGCTGACGAGGATCATGAATTCAGCCACGCGGACATCCCTGTTGGGTCACTCCTGAGAAGGAGCCATGCCGTCAATCAACGCGCGGGGGCTGGCACGGCTCCCGGCCCGCCCCTCCGCCTCCGCCGACGCCGCCGCCGATCTACAGCAGCCATTCGATCGGCAACAGCGAGAGGATTTTCACCCAAGCCCGTTGCAGCGGGCTGGTGCCCGGCTCGCTCGAATGGCGCGCCTCGCGCCCTCCGACGCGTTCGATCCAGACCAGTTCGCCCGCCGGGGTCAGGCGCACCTCGTAGGCCCGCCGGGGGATTTCCCACCACAGTCCCTCGTCGATCCGCCGTGCGAGCGACGGGCTGCGGATGACGAAACCGAGTTCGGTATTAAGGCGCGCCGAGCGCGGGTCGAAATTGAACGAGCCGACGAACACCCGCTCGCCATCGACGGCAAAGGTCTTGGCATGAAGCGCGGTGCCCCCGCCGCCGGCCGCAGACCCCGAACTGCCGCTCCCGCTGCCGCCGCTGCCGCTTGCCGCACCGCCGTCATCGCTGACATCGCTGCCGGGAACCGAGCCGGGTTGCTCTTTCTTCAGTTCCCACAGCTTCACGCCCGCGGCGAGCAGGCCCTTGCGGTAGGGCGCGTAGCCCGCGTGGACCAGGGGCACGTCGGTCGCGGCGAGGGAATTGGTCAGGATATCGACCTTCACCCCCCGCCGCGCCAGCGCGCCGAAAGCCGCCTCGCCCTGTGCGGTCGGCACGAAATAGGCCGATACCAGCGCGAGCCGCTCGCTCGGCGCCTCGAGGATGTCGTCCAGGCGCGAGATCAGGAACTGGGCCGGTTCGGCCAGACCCAGCCCCTTGGCCGGGTGATCGGTCACCATGCGCACCTGTGTCCAGTCGAGCGGCAGCGTCCCCCCGGTCAGCTGATCGACGATCGCCAGATCGCGCACCGCCGCAAGATATTGCTGCGCCGCCGGATCGCGGGCGACCTCGTCCGCCCGTGCTGCAACCGCGCCGATCGCGCCGTCGGGCGCTGCGGGCAGGATGCGGCTGGCCGGATAGGCGGACGCGCTGGCCCAGTATTGATCGAACTGGCGCGATACCTCGCCCACCACCGGCCCCACCGCCAGCACATCGAGATCGGCGAAGGCGGCCCCCTCGCCGGCACCGAAATAGGCATCGCCGATGTTGCGTCCGCCCACGATGGTGGCCTGATTGTCGACCGTCAGCGACTTGTTGTGCATGCGCCGGTTGAGCCGCGGAAAATCGGTAAGAAAGCCGACGAAGCGTGGACTGCGGATGACGAAGGGGTTGAACAGCCGGACCTCGATGTTCGGATGGGAATTGAGCGCGGCGAGCGTCGCATCGAGGCCCTCGGTGGTGTTGTCGTCCTGCAGCAGGCGGACCCGCACCCCGCGCTCCGCCGCGGCACGCAGCTCGTCGAACAACAGGGTGCCGGTCAGGTCGTCGGACCAGATGTAGTACTGGGCATCGATGGAGCGTTCGGCGGCGCGCATCATCAGTGCCCGCGCGGCGAATGCCCCCGGCCCGTCGGACAAGGCGAGGATGCCCGACTGCCCCGGATGGCGGGCGACGCGCGGCGCAATCGCCCGGCCAAGCCGCGTATCGCCCGTATCGGTCAGCGCGAAGGATTGCGGCCGCTCGGCAAGCGAGGGCAAGGTCGATGCTGCGCGCAGGGCGAGCCACGCGCCCAGTGCGGCAAGGACAACCACCGCGATCACTTTCGCAGCCCTCATGCCCGCGGCAACCGGCCGACACGGCGGCGCGCCGGGGGGCGGCCGGGACGGGATCGTTCATCAACAATCGGCATCGCTTCGGCCCTTTCTCGACGCGGCGGGCGGGCGGTACCACAATTTGCTCGCCGGCTGCCTGCCTTGCCTACCAACGCTTAAGGCCCGTCCGGCTATCCCGCGTCCTCGGACCCGCAGGTTGCCAGTCACGCAGGGAGGGACCGGGAGTTCGATCCCGGGCAAGGTCATCAGCGCCCCCGCCTCGCGCTGGCATCGTGATACCAGTCGTCCGGCCGCCGCGGCCGCCATGGCGCCAGCAGCCGGGCAGCGATGTTGGCGAAGAGATAGAGCATTCCGCCGACCAGGTAACCCGGCCGCATGATCAGCCGCAGGATCGCCGCGCGCTGCCCGGCCACCCGGGGGATGGCGAACCCGCGCGCGGCGAGTTCCCGCTCGCCCTGCAGCCAGCGGGTCCGCACCATTATAAAGGGCCACAGCCGCCTGGGCGGGCGCACCACGGCCTCCACCTCGGGCACGATGGCCTTCTCGCCCGGGACGACCTGGCTTTCGATGAAGGTGTCGTCGGCGATGACCTCGGGAAACTCGCCCCACCGTGCGCGGACGTCCTCGGTAATGCCCAGGACGTTGTGATAAGCCCCTTGGCGCCAATGCGGCAGTTGCGCGGCAAAGCGGTAGAGCAGCCTCGTCGCCCGGCTGGCCCCCGCAAGATCGAGGCGCAGGCGCGGCGCCACAAGTCTTGTGCCATGGCTCAGGCGCTGCGCCAACCGGCACAGGTCCGCCCCGCCGATCTCCACATCCGCATCAACGTAAAAGCGCGGGAACGCGGTCACGTGCCGCTCGCCGGTGCGGATCGCCGCGGCCTTGCCCTTGGGCGCGAGGAGGATCAGCGCCCGTGCCCCGACGGTTTCGCGCAGGATCGCCTCGCTCCGGTCGGTGCAGCCGTTGCACACGAACACGACCTCGGCTCCCGGGGGAAGCCCGTCCAGCAGGGCGGCGCAGCGTTCGGCCAGACCCGTCTCCTCGTTGTAGACGGGGACGACGACGCTGAACGCCGGCGCGTTCACCAGGCCATCCGTTTCCAGATCTTCCATCGGCGCATGATCCGGTCCCGCCAGATCCGCGGGCGGCGCCGGTATCCGTCGCCATACCACGGCATCAGCCGCAACCCGTCGTCACCGCGATGGCGGTAGTAGTTCGGCACGGGGTGGAAATTGCGCATCTTGAGATGGAAGATATCGTAGGCCGAACCAGCCTGCGGGGGGACCAGCCAGCGCCAGTCGCCCGCCACCCGCCGGGCCGCCCGCTGTTCGCGGTTGTAGAACACCATGTACTGGTGCGCCGCGGTGTGGTGGTCGACGATGGTCACCCCCGCCTCGCCATAGGAATGCAAGACCGCGCGGTTAAGTTCGGTCAGCGCCTCGTCCTTCCACAGCGGGTTGGACGGATCGCGGGGTATGGCCAGCGCATCGGCCACCTGCGGCAGCAGGTCGTAGCGCCGGGCGTCGGCAAAATTGCGCGAGGCGATCTCGGTGCCCATGTAGAACCCGTTGAACGGGGCGCAGGGATAATCGATGCCGCCGATGGTCAGGATCATCCCGCTGACCACGGGGACCGAATACCACCGCAGGCCCAGCGCCGCCAGTCCATCGGCATGGGGGTGGCGGATCGCCACTTCGCGCACGGCGCCGGGGCGCAGGTCGACCTTGATCCGCCGCCCCTGCCGGTCGCGAATGAACCAGGGAAGAAGGTCGAACGGTCCCGGCTCGTCTTGCGGGTGCCAGCCCATCGAGATCGCCGTCATGGTGTCCTCGATGTTCTGCCGGTCGCCGATCCACCCCCCGCCTGCGGTGCGGTGGCAGGCGTAACGGCTGATCTGGTCGCTTTCGATCCACGCGGGAATGTCGGTCCCGCGCACCGGATCGAAGATCGAGATGATCGAGCGGATCCGGCCATCGGCATGAGCGTCGCGCAGATGCCGGTCCATCCGTTCGGCGATGCCGTCGGGATCGCTGGTCCCGCGGCAGTCCACCACTTCGAGGCTTTCCCAGAACAGCCGGCCGATGCAGCGCGCATGGTTGCGCCACGCCACCCGCGCGCCATAGGCCAGTTCCTCGGGCGTGTGTTCGTAATGGTCGGCGCGGGAAAGCTCGCGCCGCACCTCCTGCCAGCGCCGCGCCCTGCCCGCCGCCCCGGTGCCCACCGCATCGTGATAGCTGTCGAGAAAGGCGCGTGCCTCCTCGCGCCGTTCCAGCGAAGAGAGGCGCCGCAACCGCCGTTCCAGCGGCCCGCCGAACGCCGCGCTGGCGGTGCGGAAACGCGAAAGATGCCGGCGCATCACATCAGCCCGTCGAACTGGCGTGCAGCATCGCGCAGCGGTTGGCGGTTGATCTGGTACACGATGCGCAGCGCCCGCGCCTTGGCCCGCCGGTAGGCCTTCGAGCGGTCGCCATGGCGCTCGTAAAGCGAGCGGCCGCGCCGCTGGTCGATCCGCCGGACCTGGAGGGTGGCTGCGTCCGGGTCGGACCGGGTGACCGCATCCCATATTGCGGTGCCGGGGGTCAGGGTGAAGTCGTTGAAGCGAATGCGATCGATCGCATGAGCGTGCGCTTCGAGGAAATCGGCGGTCGCTTCCATGTCGGCGGCGGTTTCGCCGGGATAGCCCTTGAACATGGTGCAGCGGACCGACAGGCCGGCCTCGTGCGCGTCGATCAGAAAGCGGCCGTTGCGCTCGACGGTGCAGCCCTTGCGCATGGCGTCGAGCATCCGCTGGCTGCCGCTCTCGAGCCCGAACGATACACGCCGCATCCCCCCTTCGACCGCAAGCTCGAGATCGGCGCGCGACAGGCCGTTGTCGGGCCGCTGGTCGACATGGACGGTGCCGACCCATTCCGCGCCCTGCACGTATTTGCCGAGCGAGCCGGCGATGCCGCGGATCATGCCGGGCCAGGAATTGAGCTTGAGGTCGAGGAACAGGAAATTGCTGGTCGCATGGCGTCGCGCCTGTTCCTGCATCTCCAAGAGGACGCTTTCGACGCTGCGGGTCCGGAAGGTGCGACCCGAGACCGAGATGATATCCGAACAGAAGGTGCAGCTATCCCACTGGCAGCCCCGCCCGGTCATCACCGGGACGATGCGGGCGGGGTAGCGGTCCCACGGGAAATCGCGGAAATCGGGGATCGGCACGTCCTCAAGAGGGCGCAGCGGCGGGGCCGCCTGCGAACGCGAACCATCGGGCAGGACGACGCCGGGAAAGTCGAGCAGGTTCGCGCCCGACAGGATCGCCCGCACCAGCGGGCCAATATCCCGGTCCATCTCCGCGCCGACCACCGCGCCAACCCCGTCGATCCGGCGCCATTGGTCCGCCACCTCGCCTCGATTGAACATCGGGCCGCCCAGAAGGACGAAAATGCCGCGCGCCTTGGCCGCTGCAGCGATCGCGCGCACGGTTGCGAACTGCTGCAGATATGCGGATAGCAGGACGATCCGCGGCCCCCGCGCAAGGGCGCGTGTCACCTCGCGCATGACGACGGTGCCGGGGCGTTCCAGATGACCGGCCCGCGCCCGGCGGGCAAGATCGCGGATGCCCGCGGTTCCGGGAAGATCCGCCAGATGCACCCGCCGCATCAGGTGGTCGGCCAGCGTTTCCTGCCGCTCACGCTCGGCCGCCGGCGCATCGAATGCCAGAGGCGAGAGCACTTCGGTATCGATCCCGGCATTGCGCAGGCTGGCGGCGAGGATACCGATCGCAAGGGTCGGGAAATTGGCGAAGATGTTGAGGTCGACCAGCAACACCCGCTCGTCGCGCAGGGCGGTGCCAGAGCCGCGCGGCGGCGTCACCTGTTCGGACCGCGCAACCCTGTCGATTCGTCGAGACATGAAAGCGCGACCCCGGTGAACGATGCGACGGCTCCTGGTGGCAGAAGCCTTCTCTCCCACCCGTCACCATACCACGTGCGCCAGTTGCGACAAACGTTACCGATTGCAACAGGCGCGAATTGGGTTCCGCCCGCCGCTCTCGATCTGGTACGGCCTGCACCCGGTCGCGCCGCGCGGCATCCGGAGAGGGAGTGCAACATGCCGCAATCATCGCTTCCCGCCCGGCTGGTGTCCAAGGCCCATCTGTGGCTGCTGGCCCGCAACGAGATGACGAGCGAGCGCCTGCGCGAAACCTATCGGCAACGGTTCGCGGTCGATGTCGGCCTCTATTCCTACGGCTGTTTCAGTGAACACCGAATCCGCGGGCCGGTGCGGATCGGCCGCTATTGCTCGTTCGCCCGCACCGCGCGGATCGTCGATGCCGACCATCCCATCGGCTTCCCCTCCTCGCACCCCTATTTCTACGATCCGGCCTTCGGCGTGGTCGGCCAATCGCGGGTGCACAGCCGCCTCCTCGTCGTCGAGGATGACGTCTGGGTCGGGCACAATGCGGTGGTCCTGCCGGGCTGCGCCCACATCGGACGGGGTGCGATCATCGGTGCCGGCGCGATCGTCACGCATGACGTGCCTGCCTACAGCATCGTCGCCGGCGTCCCCGCCCGCAAGGTTCGCGACCGGTTCGGCGCCGCCGAAGTCCGCGCCATCGAGGCGTCGGCATGGTGGACCCACGAACCGCGGCAGGCGGCCAGCATCCTTTCGGACCTCGCGGCAAGCGCAAGCGAAGCTGCCCCCGCAAATGCCCGCCCGGACATTGGCCGTCCGCTCACTTGAGTGCGGCCCGGATCAGGCCGGGGCAGGCTTCATCGGCCCCTTCGCATCGGCCTCGGGGACCCGGCGTTTGCACTCCGCCTGCCTCGCTGCGCGTTTTCGGTTGCCCCGCCGCGGGTTGCAGGCGATTGATCGCACATGGGATCGGTCGAGGGGGAACCGGACAGCACGCTGGTATCCGCTGCCGCCGGCGGCGACCGTGCGGCCCTCGCCCGCTTGCTGGAACGTCATTACGAGCGCATCCGGTCGCTCGCCTGGCAGGTGACCGGTTCGCGCAGCGATGCCGACGACATTGCGCAGGAGGTCTGCTGCACTCTCGTCACCAAGATCGCGGACTTTCGCGGCGAGGCGAAGTTCACCACCTGGCTGTTCGCGATCGTGCTCGGCCATTGCAGCGCCCATCGCCGGCGCAGCAGTGCGATCCGGCGTCTGACGCAGGGGTTGGGAGTGATCGTCGGGCTGGCCGCCGCGCCGGACGGACGCGACGCCTATGACGCCGCCTGGCTCAAGAGCGCGATCGCCAGGCTGAAGCCCGACCTGCGGGAGACGGTCGCGCTGGTGGTGGGCCAGCAGCTCACCCATGGCGAGGCGGCCGAGGTGCTCGGCGTGGCGGAGAGCACCGTATCGTGGCGGATGCACGAGGTCCGCAGGCACCTCGCCGGCCCCGGCAGGCCGGCGCCATGATGCGTGGAGCGAAAAATATTTCAACCAGGGTCCAAGGATTTCCGGGCGAGCTGCCTCTCAGGGTCATGCGGTCGATCATGCGCTGCAGCCTGGAAGGAGAATTGCATATGAGAAGGATGCCAAACCTGATCGTGGCCGGCATGCTGGGGGGCCTCTTGGCTGCCTGCACCGCAGCGCTGGAGGACAGGACCGCCCCGCCGCCCGAAGTGGCCGACGCCCGATCGCCCGCTGCGGATGCGAAGGGCGCCGAAGAGGCCAGCCCGCAGGTCGTGGTGACGGGCTCCTTGGCAAGCGGTCGCCGAGCGACGCCTGCCGCACCCGCCGCGGCCCCACCAGATG
>NZ_JBHWMI010000069.1:0-4853 GCF_043423005.1 Qipengyuania sp.
GGAGTCGGGAGGCGCGCAACGTCGCCACCTATGGTTCGGCGCGATGGGCGGAGGATCGCGAAATCCGCGCCGCCGGTCTGCTCGGCCCCGATGGCGTGGTGCTCGGCAGATACGACCGGCACTATCTGCGCCATGACGGGCCGGAGCATGTGTTGTGCTTCGCCCCGACTCGCAGCGGCAAAGGTGTCGGGCTGGTGGTACCGACGCTGCTGACGTGGCCGGGAAGCTGCATTGTCCACGACATCAAGGGCGAGAACTGGACTCTGACGGCCGGCTTTCGCGCCCAGCATGGCCGCGTCCTGCTGTTCGATCCCACGAACGCCAGATCGTCCGCCTACAATCCGCTGCTCGAAGTGCGGCAGGGGGAATGGGAAGTCCGCGACGTGCAGAACATCGCGGATATTCTGGTCGATCCCGAAGGCAGTCTCGACAAGCGCAACCATTGGGAAAAGACCAGCCATTCGCTGCTGGTCGGCGCGATCCTGCATGTTCTCTATGCGGAGAAGGACAAGACCTTGGCGGGCGTCGCCAACTTCCTGTCCGATCCCCGCCGCCCGGTCGAGGCAACCTTGCGCGCGATGATGGACACGCCGCATCTCGGCGAAGCAGGCGCTCATCCCGTCATCGCGTCGTCCGCCCGCGAACTGTTGAACAAATCCGAGAACGAGCGGTCGGGCGTGCTCTCCACCGCCATGTCGTTTCTCGGCCTCTACCGCGATCCCGTGGTGGCGCGGGTGACGGCGCGGTGCGACTGGCGCATTGCCGACCTGGTCGGCAGCCGCCAGCCCGTCACGCTCTATCTGGTCGTGCCGCCATCCGACATAAACCGCACCAAGCCGCTCATTCGCCTGATCCTCAACCAGATCGGCAGGCGGTTGACCGAGGAACTGACCACCTCCGGCAAGCGCCATCGGCTGCTGTTGATGCTGGACGAGTTTCCGGCGCTCGGCCGGCTCGACTTCTTTGAATCGGCGCTCGCCTTCATGGCGGGGTATGGAATCAAAGGCTTCCTGATCGCGCAGAGCCTCAACCAGATCGAGCGCGCCTATGGCCCGAACAACGCGATCCTCGACAACTGCCATGTGCGCGTCAGCTTCGCCACGAACGACGAAAGGACGGCCAAGCGGGTGAGCGACGCACTCGGCACCGCGACCGAACTGCGCGACTCCACCAACTACGCCGGGCACAGATTGGCCCCGTGGCTTGGGCATCTCATGGTTTCACGGCAGGAGACGGCCCGCCCGCTACTCACGCCGGGCGAAATCATGCAGCTTCCGCCCACCGATGAAATCGTGATGGTCGCGGGCACACCGCCGATCCGCGCGACCAAGGCCCGCTATTTCGAGGACGCGCGGTTGCAGGAACGCATCCTGACCCCGCCCGATCTGGTCGCCGCTCCGCTGGCGCCCAGTCCATCCGCCGATGATTGGTCCGGCCGTGTGGTCGCGGCGGAAAGCCATTCCGCGACCGACGCCGCACACGGGGCCGAGGGCGATCCGGCCAATGCTGGCATCCGCCGCGAGCCGGAGCTGCCTGAGCATGAGGAAATCGTCGCCCCGCCGCCATCACCCGAACAGGAGTTCGAGTTTGTGGACGACGAGCCGGACGTTGACGCGGCCAAGGCCCGCGCCATGCGCCAACGTATGAGGATGGTCGCGCGGCAGGTCGCATTGAACCCCGATGACGGAATCGACCTTTGAGGACACGACCATGGCAACCAGAACCCGCCTGAATCTCTATTTCGACCCCGCGCTCATTCCGCAGATCGAAGCGATGGCGCTGCGCCGCTCGGTGGCGCTGCGCCGTAATGTCTCAAAATCCGCCATCGTGGAGGCGGCGGTCATATCTTACCTGTCCGGCGATGCCGACGACCAGCTTGAAGCCGCCATGTCTCGCCGCTTGGATAAACTCGGCCGCCAGATCGACACGCTCGACCTAGATCTCGCCGTCCTCGGCGAGACGGTCGCGCAGTTCATCCATTTCTGGATGACCATCACACCGCCGCTTACGGGAGCCGCACAATCCGCTGCCCGAGCGAAAGGCGCGGAGCGGTTCGAGGGCTTCATGCAAAATCTCGGCCGGCGTCTGGCGACGGGCGACAGGTTCCTCAAGGAGCTGTCGCGTGACCTCGACTCACTTCCCGACGATCAGTTGCCGGACGAGTCCGAGAGCAACGGCGATCAAGAATGAGTATTCGGACCCATCCTATTTACCGCCGTTCGCCGCCGATCACCGCCGCCTCATAGATACTTGTTGAACCGGCCGCATTTCGGTCTCTCTTAATCGACCCCGATCTGGGGATTGCCTGTCGCGCCCCATGAAGAAACGGGGCCGACATGACCACCAACCACCAAAAACCGGAATCCATCGCGCGCGGCGCGCGCATGTTGCGCACCGCGCTTGGGCCGGCAATCGCGCGCCTGCTCGAAGACTCGGCCGTGGTCGAGGTGATGCTGAATCCCGATGGCCGCCTTTGGGTGGACCGGCTTTCCGAAGGGCTGTCCGACACGGGCGAGCGCCTGTCCGCCGCCGATGGCGAACGCATCGTGCGCCTGGTGGCCCATCATGTCGGCGCGGAGGTTCACGCCCGCAGCCCGCGCGTCTCGGCCGAGCTTCCCGAAACCGGCGAGCGGTTCGAGGGGCTACTTCCGCCAGTCGTCGCCGCGCCCGCCTTCGCCATCCGCAAGCCCGCCGTCGCGGTGTTCAGCCTCGACGACTATGTGGCCGCCGGCATCATGACCGCCGACCACGCGGAAACGCTGCGCGCCGCTGTCCAGTCCCGCGCCAACATTCTCGTGGCGGGTGGCACCAGCACCGGCAAGACCACGCTGACCAACGCGCTGCTCGCCGAGGTGGCGAAGGGCGCGGATCGTGTCGTCATCATTGAGGACACCCGCGAGCTGCAATGCGCCGCGCCCAATCTGGTGGCGATGCGAACGAAGGATGGCGTCGCCAGCCTGTCGGACCTTGTGCGGTCCTCGCTGCGCCTGCGCCCCGACCGCATCCCCATCGGCGAGGTGCGCGGCCCAGAAGCCCTCGACCTGCTCAAAGCCTGGGGAACCGGACACCCCGGCGGCATCGGCACCATCCATGCCGGTTCTGGCATCGGCGCGCTCCGTCGCCTTGAACAGCTCATCCAGGAGGCTGTCGTCACGGTCCCGCGCGCCCTGATCGCGGAAACCATCGACCTTGTTGCCGTCCTCGCCGGGCGCGGTTCCGCGCGCCGGCTGGCCGAACTCGCCCGCGTCGAAGGGCTGGGGCCGGACGGCGATTACCGCATCACCCAAGCCAACCCCAGCACAGGAGAATCTTCATGATCCGCACGATTTCGCGCGGCTATCGCTTCGCCGCGACCGCCGCATCCACCCTTGCCATCAGCCTCATGCTCGCCCCGGCCGCCCATGCGTCGGGATCGTCGATGCCGTGGGAGCAGCCGCTTCAGCAAATCCTTCAGTCCATCGAGGGGCCGGTCGCCAAGATCGTCGCCGTCATCATCATTATCGCCACCGGCCTGACGCTGGCCTTCGGCGACACCAGCGGCGGCTTCCGCAGGCTGATCCAGATCGTGTTCGGCCTGTCCATCGCCTTCGCGGCGTCGAGCTTCTTCCTGTCGTTCTTCTCGTTCGGCGGCGGGGCGCTCGTTTGATGGCGGGCGGCCTCGAACAACTGGACGCGGTGCCAGGCTTTACGGTGCCGGTCCACCGGGCGCTGACCGAGCATATCCTGCTCGGCGGCGCACCGCGCTCCATCGCCATCATGAACGGAACGCTGGCCGGGGCCGTGGGCCTCGGCCTGCGCCTCTGGCTGGTCGGCATCGCCATTTGGGCCATCGGGCATTTCGCGGCCGTGTGGGCGGCGAAGCGCGATCCCCAATTCGTCGAGGTCGGGAGGCGGCATCTGCGCATCCCCGGCCATCTGGCGGTGTGAGGGCGCGGCCATGATGAACCTTGCCGAATACCGCCGCACCGCCACCCGGCTCTCCGACTATCTGCCCTGGGCCGCATTGGTCGGCTCGGGTGTCGTCTTGAACAAGGACGGCTCATTCCAGCGCACCGCGAAGTTTCGCGGTCCCGATCTGGATTCCGCCGTCGCCGCCGAGTTGGTCGCCGTCGCGGGTCGGATCAACAACGCCGTGCGCCGCCTCGGATCGGGCTGGAGCATCTTCGTCGAGGCACAGCGCAGCGAAGCCGCGACCTATCCCGACAGCATGTTTCCCGATCCCGCATCGGCGCTGGTCGATGCCGAGCGGAAAGCCGGTTTCGAGGAAGCGGGCGCGCATTATGTGTCCGGCTATTTCCTGACCTTCCTCTGGCTGCCGCCTGCCGAGGAAGCGGCGCGGGCGGAAAGCTGGCTCTATGAAGGCCGCGAGCAATCGGGCGTGAACCCGCACGAGCTGCTGCGCGGTTTCGTGGACCGCACCGACCGCGTTCTGGCGCTGCTCGACGGCTTCATGCCCGAGTGCCGTTGGATGGATGACGGCGCGACGCTCACCTATCTCCATTCGACGGTTTCCACGAACCGGCATCGCGTCCGCGTCACGGAAGTGCCGATGTATCTGGACGCGCTGCTGGCCGACGCGCCGCTGACCGGCGGGCTGGAGCCGCGCCTTGGCGACGCGCATCTGCGCGTGCTGACCATCGTGGGATTCCCGACCGCGACGACGCCGGGCCTGCTCGACGAAATGAACCGGCTGCCGTTCCCATATCGGTGGAGCACCCGCGCGATCCTGCTCGACAAGACCGATGCGACGCGGCTGCTCACAAAGATCAGGCGGCAATGGTTCGCCAAGCGCAAGTCCGTCGCCGCGATCCTCAAGGAAGTGATGACCAACGAGGCGTCCGCCCTTGTGACTG
>NZ_JBHWMI010000073.1:0-7026 GCF_043423005.1 Qipengyuania sp.
GCAAGGACTGGCGATCCTCAAGCGCGATTTCCGCGAAGGGCCGCACGACCAGCTCGGGACGTCTCGCAAGGTGACCGTGCGTTCGCTGGAGGGCGAAGCCATCCCGCTGATGGTCGATGGGGAACGCAGCGAGGGCGCCAGCGCGCTGGTGTTTTCGCTCGACACGCTCGACGTCGATCTGCTTGGGCCGGTCGATGGCCGATAGCACGCTGCTGTTCCACCTGTCCGACATTCACTTCGGGCTCGAGCACAACCGCGCGCTCGACTGGGTCGCGGCGGAAGTGGCCGCGCGCAAGCCCGCGGCTGTGCTGATCACCGGCGACCTGACGATGCGTGCGCGGAGCCGCGAGTTTGCCGCCGCGCGCGACTGGATCCTGTCGCTCGCCGCGCCGGTGACGGTCGAGGTCGGCAACCACGACCTGCCGTATTTCAATCTCTACGAGCGGTTCTTCGATCCCTACGCCAAGTTCCGGGGGATGGAATCGGTGGTCGAGAAGGAACTCGATCTGCCGGGGATCGCGGTGATTCCCTTGAAGACCGCGGTGCGAATGCAGCCGCGGCTAAACTGGTCGAAGGGCTGGGTCAGCCGCCGCGCGCTCGACAAGTGCCTGGCGGCGCTTGACGCCTTGCCGGCGGGCAAGCGCGCGATTGTGACGGTGCACCATCCGCTGGTCGAGGTCGGCACGCGCGGTACCGCCATGACGCATGGGGGCACCCGTGCCCTGGCCGAGCTCGCCAAACGGGGCGTGCTCGCGGTGCTCTCGGGGCATGTGCACGACCCGTTCGACCTCATGCGCGAGACCGCCAACGGCCCGATCCGGATGATCGGCGCGGGCACGCTGTCGCAGCGCATCCGCTCGACCCCGCAGAGCTTCAACGAGCTGACCTTCGACAGCGACGGGCGCCTGTGTGTCGAGGCGCGCAACCTGCAGGACGTGCCCACCGAGGCGATGAAGATCGACGATGTGCCCGAGGACGCGAGGCCCCCGCGCGAGCCCGGCGAGCCGATCGCCCCGGTCGGCGCGGTGCCCCGGACCGATCCGCCGGTGCACTGATGCGAAAAGGGCGGCGCCTCTCGGCACCGCCCTTCCTTTCCGCCGTCGCGGAAACTGTTAGCGCTTGGAGAACTGGAAGCTGCGGCGGGCCTTCGCGCGGCCGTACTTCTTGCGCTCGACCACGCGCGGGTCGCGGGTGAGGAAACCCGCGGCCTTGACCGTCGCGCGCAGCGCCGGCTCGTACTTCGACAGCGCCTGGCTGATACCGTGCTTGACCGCGCCGGCCTGGCCCGAAAGCCCGCCGCCCGAAACGGTTGCGACGACGTCGTACTGGCCCTGCCGCTCGGTGATGGCGAAGGGCTGGTCAATGACCAGACGCAGCGTCGGGCGAGCGAAGTAGACCTCCTGGTCCTTGCCGTTGACGATGACCTTGCCGCTGCCGGGCTTCAGCCAGACGCGTGCCGTGGCATCCTTGCGGCGACCGGTGGCATAAGCACGGCCCTGTTTGTCGAGCTCCTGCTCGCGCAGGGGCACGTTCGCGGTGCGGGCGATCTCGGCGGCATCGCCTTCCGGCGCATCGCCGGCGATCGTCTTCAGATCGGCGAGATCGGATACGGTGTTGGTGGTGTCAGCCATCATGCGGCAACCTTGTTCTTGCGATTCATCGAAGCAACGTCGAGCGTCTCGGGCTGCTGTCCGTCATGCGGATGCGCGGTGCCGGCATAGATGTGCAGCGCCTTCATCTGCGCCCGGCCCAGCGGGCCGCGCGGGATCATCCGCTGAACCGCTTTCTCGAGCACGCGTTCGGGGAAGCGGCCTTCGAGCACCTTGGTGGGGGTCGTTTCCTTGATCCCGCCGGGATGGCCGGTGTGCTTGTAATAGACCTTGTCGTCCATCTTCTTGCCGGTGAAGCGCACCTTTTCGGCATTGATGATGATGACATGGTCGCCGCAATCGACATGCGGGGTGAAGCTCGGCTTGTGCTTGCCGCGCAGGATGTTGGCAACGATCGCCGCCAGGCGGCCGACGACGAGATTCTCGGCGTCGATGATGTGCCACTTCTTTTCCACCTCGGCCGGCTTGATCGACCGGGTGACCTTGCTGAGCGCCTTCATGGCTGGTGATTCCGTCTGTTCGAGTTCAGGCCGCCATGGCGGCGACCGGACATGCCGTGCGAATCCGCAAGCGGACCCGCAAACGGGGCGCAATTGGCGCTCATCGCGCCAAAGGTCAAGCTTTTGCGCGGGCTTTGCCTGTGGTATAATACTACCGCAGGCCGTCGGCGTCCTTGATTTGCGGCTGGCCAAGCACATGGGCAGCCCATGCAAACGCGGCGACGACCAAGGCTCCTACCACCTGATGAGCGACCGCGATCCACAACTCCACCCCGGTCAGAACGGTGGCGATGCCAAGCAGGATCTGCGTACCCACCGCCGAGTGGATCGCCACCGAAGCCCGGCGTTCCAGCCGGCGGACCCGCCGCGCCAGCACGGACAGTGCGACCAGCGCGGCCAGCGCCCACCAGCGGTGGAGGAAATGAATCGCGAAGGGATCGTGGGTCACAGCCCACCACAAGCCGCGGTCGAGCGCGACCTCGGGCACCAGCCGCCCTTGCATCAGCGGCCAGGTGTCGCTGGCCAGTCCGGCGTTCAGTCCGGCGACCCATGCCCCGAGCAGCAGCTGGACGAACAGCACCAGGCCGACCCAGCTTGCCGTCCGCGTCCAGCGCGCCCGCGCACCGACGGTTGCATGGCGGCGCAAGTCGAGCGCGGTCCAGATCAGCCCGCCAAGGGTGAACAGGGCGGTCAGAAGATGGATCGAGAGCCAGAAATGGCTGACATCGGTCATCGTCCCGGCGAGCCCGCTCCTGACCATGAACCAGCCGAACACGCCCTGCAGCCCGCCCAGCGCCAGAAGCGCGACGAGACGCGCCTTGTAACCCTGCGGGATCGCGCCCCGGATCCAGAACCATGCCAGCGGCAGGGCAAAGGCCAGCCCGATCACTCGACCCAGCAGGCGGTGGAACCATTCCCAGAAATAGATGAACTTGAACGCCGCAAGATCCATGCCTGCGGGGCCGGTGACGTTGATGTATTCACCGGTCTGCCGGTAGAGATCGAACTCTGCCTGCCACGCGCCGTCGGACAGGGGCGGGAGCGCGCCGGTGATCGGCTTCCACTGGGTAATCGAAAGACCGCTCTCGGTCAGCCGCGTGATCCCGCCGACCGCCACCATCAGCAGCACCAGAACAGCGACGACGAAAAGCCAGTTCGCCAGCGCCAGCGGGCGGTGCAGCCGGGTGCGGGATTGACCAGTTTGTCCGTGCATGAACGCCTCAGTGGTAAGCCGGCGGGCGATAGACAAGGGAAATCGCCCTCGCCCCCGCAGGCCGCAAGGCGATGAATCGACCTAGCCACGGGGGGGTCGCCCCTTGCGCCGCGTTACATTGTCACATATCTCGCACGCCATGCTTCAAAGGTCCACATCCGCGATTCGGCAACGGCTGGACCGTGCGGGGATCATTCTTTCGGGTCTCTGCGCGATCCATTGCCTAGCGACCATCGTGCTGGTTTCGGCCATGGGTCTTGGCAGCCAGGTTCTGCTCTCGCCCGATATTCACCGGATCGGCCTGGTTGCGGCCACCCTTATCGCCGGCGTGGCGATCGGCTGGGGGGCGCTGCGGCATCGGGTCGCCGCACCGTTCGTGATCGCGATGACCGGGCTGAGCTTCATGGGCGGCGCCCTCGCCGTACCGCACGGCTACAAGGAGGCGATCCTGACGATCATCGGGGTGGCCCTCGTCTCGCTCGGGCATATCCTCAACGTGCGGCACTGCCGCTCGGCGACTTGCAAGGACCGCTGCGACACCTAAGTGCAGGCCGTCATGTCCGCTTCAAAATCCGTCACCGTCAACGGCGAGAGCCGCCGCACCGCCGCAACCGATATCGCGTCACTGGTGCGCGAACTCGAACTCGACCCGGCCCGGGTCGCCGTCGAGCATAATGGCGAAATCGCGCCGCGCAGCACGCTCGCCGCCTGTTCGCTGGCCGAGGGTGACGTCATCGAGATCGTGCATTTCGTCGGCGGCGGGCAGACGCACGAAGACGACGACAGCTGGTCGGTTGCCGGACGGACGTTCCGCAGCCGCCTGATCGTCGGCACCGGCAAGTACAAGGATTTTGCGCAGAACGCCGCCGCGCTCGAGGCGAGCGGGGCCGAGATCGTCACCGTGGCGGTGCGGCGGATCAATGTCAGCGACCCCAAGGCGCCGATGCTGACCGACTTCATCGACCCCAGGAAGGTAACCTACCTGCCCAACACCGCCGGCTGCTTCACCGCGGACGAGGCGATCCGCACCCTGCGCCTCGCGCGCGAGGCCGGGGGCTGGGATCTGGTCAAGCTGGAGGTGCTGGGCGAGGCGCGCACGCTTTATCCCGACATGCGCGAGACGCTGAAGGCGACCGAGGTGCTGGCCGCCGAAGGCTTCCTGCCGATGGTCTATTGCGTCGACGATCCGATCGCGGCGAAACAGCTCGAGGATGCGGGCGCGGTCGCCGTCATGCCGCTGGGGGCACCGATCGGCAGCGGGCTGGGCATCCAGAACCGGGTGACGATCCGCCTGATCAAGGAAGGTGCCAGCGTGCCCGTCTTGGTCGATGCCGGGGTCGGCACCGCCAGCGATGCAGCGGTGGCGATGGAACTGGGCTGCGACGGAGTGCTGATGAATACCGCCATCGCCGAGGCCAAGGACCCCATTCGCATGGCCCGGGCAATGAGGCGGGCGGTCGAGGCCGGGCGCGACGCCTATCTCGCCGGCCGCATGGCGACGCGCAAATACGCCGACCCGTCGAGCCCGCTGGCCGGCCTCATCTGACCGCTTTCCCGCACCGGCATGGCTGGCGCTTACGACGCGTTAACCATCCTGCCCCATGCTGCCATTCGTCAGCAGGAGGGACATGGCATGACGGTGACGAACAGGGCATCGACGACGATTGCCGAAATGCGGGAATTCGCCAGCTTCACCCCGGCCGAGCAGCGCTATATCCGCCGCAGCCTCGATATCGGCCTCGGGCGGTGCGATGCATTCCTGGTCTGGGGCCGGACCGCGCATGAAAACGCCGGCATTCGCAGCCAGTACGTGACCTATCAGGAATTGAAGGCACTGCGGCTTGCGATTCCGGCGGAAACCGGGTTCGAGATGATCGAGCCGTTCGTCGGCAAGCTGACGCGGGTGGCGGCCTTCGATCTGGCCCAGGAACGTCTGGAAAGCTTCTCCGCCTTCCGCTTCCTCTATGAACGCCTGCTCGGAGCCGAGGCGCGGCCATGGTTGCCGAGCGCCTTCTGCGCCGCCGCCGCGCTCCCGCAGATCCGCCCCGACCGACGCAAGATGCTGCTCCAGTCGCTGAGCGAGGCTGCCGCGACCGCGCCGGGCTGGAGCGACCGCGCGCCAAGCTTCTATCCGGAGTTCATCGAAGAGGTGGCGGCCTGAAGACTGCCGGCGAGCGGCCGACTTCGCGACGCTCGCCGCGCTGAATCGGGCCTAGGCCTTGTACAACCCGTCCAGCCGCTCGCCGTAGCGCTCCTTGATCTTGTGACGGCGGATTTTCATGCTCGGCGTCATTTCCTCATTCTCGATGCCGAAGGGTTCGTCCGCGAAGGCGAACTGGCGGACCTTTTCCACCACCGACAGATCCTTGTTCACCCGGTCGACCGCGGCGGCCACCGCCTTGCGGTATTCGGGCAGCTTGAGCACCTCGCGGCAATCGAAGGTCTTGCCCTGCGCCCGGCACCATTCCAGCGTCCACTCGGCATCGGGCACCACCAGCCCGACGACATAGGGCCGGCGGTCGCCGGTCACCATCGCCTGCGCAATCTCGGGTTGCAGCGTCAGCATGCCCTCGAGCTTTTGCGGGGCGATGTTGTCCCCCTTGTCGTTGACGATCATGTCCTTCTTGCGATCGGTGATCACGATCCGGCCCTTCTCGTCGATATGGCCGATGTCGCCGGTGTGGAGCCAGCCCTCGACGATGGCGCGCTGCGTCTCGCTCTCGTTCTGCCAATAGCCGTGCATCACCAGTTCGCCCCGGCAGAGGATTTCGCCATCCTCGGCGATCCGCACCTCGACTCCGCGCAAGGGGGGACCGACGGTGGCCATCGCGATCCCGGCGCGGGGGCGGTTGCAGCTGATCACCGGCCCGGCTTCTGTCTGGCCATAGCCCTGCAGCAGGGTAAGGCCCATCGCATCGAAGAACACGCCGACCTCGGGATTGAGCGGCGCCCCGCCCGATACCATCGCCTTGATCCGCCCACCGAAACGCTGGCGAATCTTGGGGCGAAGCAGTTTCTCGAGCGTGATGTCGAGCAGCCGATCCCCGATCCGGCGCTTGCCCCGAGACTTGCGTTCGCCAAGCTCGAGCGCAAGGGTCATCAGGCGTTCGGCCATGCCGCCCTGCTTGGCCACCTGCTTCATGATCCGTGTGCGCAGCACCTCGAACAGGCGCGGCACCACCACCATCAGGGTTGGGCGCGTCTCCTCGATATTGCTGGCAAGTTTCTCCAGCCCCTCGGCGTAGTAGATTTCCGCCCCGACCCCGATGGGCAGATATTGTCCGCCGGTGTGCTCGTAAGCATGGCTGAGCGGCAGGAAGGAGAGGAACCGGTCATCTTCGCTGAGGCCGAAATCCTCGGCCAGCACCTCGGCCGCGCCGGCGACATTGCACAGGATCGCACCGTGATGCTGCATCACCCCGCGCGGCGCACCCCCCGTCCCGCTGGTGTAGATGAGGCAGGCAGTATCGTTCCGCCCGATGCCGGCAAGACGGGCGTCGACTGCGCGGCGGGCCGCTGCCGCATCGCCTTTCACGAGGTCGGACCAGCTATGGCAGGTCAACCCCCCGCTCTGGAACTGGCGCAGGGAATCGATCGGAATGATATGCTCCGCCGTCCCGGTCCGGATGACTGCGGGGATCAACGGGACCGACAGCTTCTCGGTCGATACGATCACTGCCCGCGCACCCGAATTGTCGAGGAT
>NZ_JBHWMI010000074.1:0-2858 GCF_043423005.1 Qipengyuania sp.
ATGTCATCATCGCCTCGCTGACCCTCACCGCCTGTGGGGGGGAAACCGCCCCGGCCGAGGATACGGCGACCGCTGCCGCGGCAACGCCCGCCGCCACCGTCGCGGCCGAAGCGACGCCCGCCGCGGCCTCGGCCGTGCTGAATGCCAACGAGGCCACGGCAGAGCAGCTGGCCGGCATCACCGGCATGACACCGGCCCTCGTCGAGGCGGTGGTGGCCGCGCGGCCCTATGCCAATGCCAGTGCCTTCAACGCCAAGCTCACTGAAACCCTCACCCCCGAACAGGCCGCCACTGTGCGCGAAAAGGTGTTCGTCCCGATCGACCTCAACAGCGCGAGCGAGGCCGACATCAAGCTCATCCCCGGCATGACCGACAAGATGGTCCACGAATTCCTCGAATATCGCCCGTACGAGAACATGGCCGAGTTCGACCGCGAGATCGGCAAGTATGTCGACGAGGCGGAAGTGGCGCGGCTGCGCAGCTACGTCACCCTCTGACGTCGCTGTAGTATCACGCGGGCCAGTTCGATCGCGGCCAGCGCGGCGGCATGGGCCCAGGCGCTGGCCGGATCGAACGCGGTCAGCACCCAATGCACGAAGGTCAGGATGGCGGCGGGATAGACCAGCCGGTGCAACCGTCGCCATCCGCGCCGCAACCATCGGACCGAGGCATCGTTCGAGGTGATCGCAAGCGGCACGAACAGCGCCAGCGTCACCCATCCGGCGAGGATTTCCGGCTGCGGCACCTGCGCCGCGATCCGGGCCAGCGTGCCCTGATCCCACAGGTAGATCGCTGTATGGAGCGCAGCATAGGCGAAGCTGGCAACGCCGAGATCGCGCCGCCGGCGGGCGAGCGCGGCGACCAGCGGGCCGGGGCCCGCCATCAGGCGCAGCGGGGTTATCGCCATCGTCGCCATCAGCAGCCAGACCGACCACAGCCCGCTGTCACCGATGGCATGGCCGAAGCCGTATTCGTCAGGCGTCATCACCCAGCGCCAGGCGTTCCACAGGGCGGGGAGGGCCAGCACCAGCCATAGCAGCGGCCGGTTCCGCAACAGGGCATAAAGCATCGCGGCTATTCGTGCCGCAGTGCATCGATCGGGTCCAGCCGCGATGCCCGGGCGGCGGGATAATAGCCGAACGCGATCCCCATCAGCGCGGAGAAGAGGAAGCTGAGGATGTTGATCAGCGGATCGAAGACGAAGGGCACGTCGATCACGCCGGCCAGCAGCCATGAGAAGAGGAAGGCCAGCGCGATGCCGACCAGCCCGCCGAAACAGCACAGCACCACTGCCTCGGTGAGGAATTGCAGCCGCACCTCCTTGGCCAGTGCGCCGATGGCGAGGCGAATCCCGATCTCGCGGGTGCGTTCGGTGACCGAGACGAGCATGATGTTCATGATCCCGATCCCGCCGACCAGCAGGCTGATCCCGGCGATCACCGCCACCATCGCGGTCAGCGCCCCGGTCGCCGCGCCGACCGCCTGATTGACCTGAGCGGTGTCGATGATGTCGAAGTCATTGTCTGCGCCCGCTTGCAGCAACCGGCGCTCGCGCAAGAGGTCGATCAGAGATTGCTGGATCGACGCGCTGGAATAGGCGGAATCGTATTTGACCACGAAATACTGGATGTCGTCATTGCCGAGAAAGCGCCGCTGCACCGTCTTCAGCGGCATCATCACGGTGTTGTCCTGATCCTGGTTGGGGCCGCCGCCCTGGCCCCGTTCGGCGAGGACCGCGATGACCGTGCATGACACGTTGCCGACCCGCATCGTCTCGCCCAGCGGGCTGGCGCCGGGGACAAAGAGGACCTCGCGCACCTTGGAGCCGAGCATGCAGACATTGCGGCCCGACGCTTCCTCCTCGGTGGTGAAGGCCCGCCCCTGATCGATCTCGATCGACTGCGCTTCGAGGAACTCGTTGCTGACGCCTTGGACGCTCGTGGACCAGTCGGCCCCGTTGGCAAAGGCGAGCGCGCTCGCCGAAACGCTGCCGGCGACGTGGATCACCCCGGCGATCTGGTTGCGCACGGCGGCGACGTCGTCCTCCCGGAACGAACGCGGCGCCTGCCGGTCGCCCGCCGTCGGGAATACGATGTAGACGTTGGAGCCCAGCGAGCTGATCTGGTCCTGCACCGATGCGGTCACCCCGCGGCCCAGCGTCACCATGGTAATGACCGCCGCGACCCCGATGATGATGCCGAGCGTCGTCAGGAAGCTGCGCAGCAGGTGCCGGCGGATCTCGCGGAAGGAGAGCAGCAGGGTGGCGCCGAACATGGTGAACATCAGGCCGGCTCCGCCTTCGTGGCACGGGGGCGGTCCGCCCGCCGGCCGCGTTCGACCTGTTCGACCAGCCCGTCGCGGAACCGCACGATGGTGCGGGCATAGGCGGCCATTTCCTCTTCGTGGGTGACCATCAGGATGGTGATCCCCTGGCAATTGAGGTCGGTCAGCAGTTCCATGATCTCGAGACTGCGTTCGGTGTCGAGATTGCCGGTCGGCTCGTCCGCCAACAGCACCGCGGGGTCCGTCACCAGTGCCCGGGCTATTGCGACGCGCTGCTGCTGGCCGCCGGAAAGCGTCGCCGGCCAGGCATCCGCCTTGTGCGCCATGCCGACCTTCTCCAGGAGCTCGAGGGCGCGGGCGCGCGCCTTGTCGGCCGGCCATTTCAGGACGGTGACGAGGCCTTCCATCACGTTGGCGATCGCCGTCTGGTGCGGGAAGAGCTGGAAGTTCTGGAAGACCATGCCGGTCTGGCGGCGCAGCTTCTGGATGGCCGGCCAGCCGACCTTGCGGCCGGGTGCGAAATCGATCTTCTCGTCGCCGAGCCGGATTGAGCCGGAAGTCGGCGTTTCCACTTT
>NZ_JBHWMI010000064.1:0-24618 GCF_043423005.1 Qipengyuania sp.
CGTTGCCGATATGGGGAAAGGTGAAGGTGACGATCTGGCTGTCGTAGGAGGGATCGGTCATCACCTCCTGATAACCCGTCATCGCGGTGTTGAAGCAGACCTCGCCCACCGCGCTGCCGGTGGCACCGAAGCCCTTGCCCCAGATCACCGTGCCATCAGCGAAGACCAGTGCGCCGGTCGCCCCTTCGGGTTGCGCGTGCGAAGATGCGGACAGGGCCATGGGGGGCGCTCCGTTCAAAAGGTTACCGGCAGTTGGTGCTAAGACCCAGCGGCTAGTGCGCTTGGCGGGTTCCGTCAACCGGAACGCTTGGCATATCGGTGCGTGGGCCTATGTGAACGGTGGAAAGCCATAGCTTGCATCCACAGGACAATCGAAGAGGCACCATGCTGAGGGATACCATCAAGGCCGAAACCATCGCCGCGATGAAGGCTGGCGACAAGGAACGGACCGCGGCCCTGCGCCTGATCGGCGCACGGATCAAGGATCGCGATATCGAACTGCGCACCGCGTCCAGCAAGCCCGATGACGAGGCGCTTATCCAGGACGTCCTGCTCAAGATGGCAAAACAGCGGCGCGAATCGATCACCATGTATGACGAAGGCGGCCGCCAGGAATTGGCCGACAAGGAGCGGGCCGAGCTTGCCGTGATCGAGGAGTTCCTGCCCCGCCAGATGAGCGAGACGGAAACCCGCGCTGCGATCGAGGCGATCAGGGACGAGCTGGGCGCCAGCGGTCCGAAGGACATGGGCCGCGTGATGGCCGAATTGAAGGCGCGCCACGGGGCCACGCTCGACATGAGCTCGGCCAGCGGGCTGGTGAAGGCGGCCCTGTCGTGAAACGCTTTGCGCTGGCCCTCCCGCTTACGCTGGCGGCATGCGGCGAGCCCGCGCCCGAGCCTGCCGTCACCCCCACCCCCGAGGCCACGATCGCCGGCCCGAGAACACTCATCGCGGCCGACCTCGATCTGGCGCAACTTGGCGCGAGGATTACTGGTCCGAACGGCGATGCGATCACGGCCGAGCTTGGCGCAGGGGACGCCAGGGTGGGGACATTGACCAGCTATGTCGCATGTCCGCGAGATCTCACCAGCTGCGTGCCCGCCGCCCTCCCCCGCGATACGATCTACACCTATGTCCACCGGGTGACCCTGGGCGATGCCGGCACCGAAGAGGAGCGTGCCGAACCGGCTGACGGGCCCGAGGTGGTGGAAAACGCGCCGACCCTGTTCCGCACCACTCGCGCTGCCGCCGGGTTCAACGGCGCGCTTGGCTACAGCCAAGGCGAGGCGCTTGCCGCGCTTGGGTCCGAAGACGCGATCAGGGTAAGCAATGATGGAGGGCGGCTGATCTGGCAGGTCGCGCCCGATGCCCGCTGGAAGCCGGGTTCGACGATCACTTTCTGGTGGCAGTCGACTGAGCCCCCCGCCGGCCCGCAGCATGCCTATCTGGTCGAGGTCGAGGGCAACCAGACCGCTGCGTCCGGGCCCTTCCCCGCCGCCCCGGCACCAGTGGAGGGCAGCGCGGAAAAAGGTGGGTAGGCGGGTACGCCAACTGGCGCCCGCCGGGTGCCCGCGCTAGGGCCGGGGGATGGCTTTGTCCCCGCAATGGCTCGACGAACTGCGGATGCGCACGACGCTGTCCGCCGTGATCGGCCGCACCCTGCGGCTGACCAAGGCCGGGCGCGAATTCAGGGCCTGCTGCCCGTTCCACAATGAGAAGACGCCCAGCTTCTATGTGAACGACGAAAAGCATTTCTACCATTGCTTCGGCTGCGAGGCGCACGGCGACGCCATTCGCTGGCTGACCGATCAGCGCGGAATGGCGTTCATGGATGCGGTGAAGGAGCTGGCCGCCGAAGCCGGGATGGAACTGCCAGCCCTCGACCCGCGTGCAGCGAAGCGGGAGGAACGGCGGGCGGGCCTGCATGACGTCACTGCCGCCGCGCAGGAGTGGTTCGTCCACACCTTGCGCAGTGCCGAGGGGGCTTCGGCTCGCGCCTATCTCGCCACCCGCGGTTTTGCCGATGCGACAATCCGCACGTTCGGCTTCGGCTACGCTCCGGACAGCAAGCAGGCGCTGCAGCGCGCACTCGCCCGCTTCGACGAGGCGCTGCTGGTCGAAAGCGGCATGCGCTTCGAAAGCGACGACGGCACGCGGTACGATCGATTCCGCGACCGGCTGATGCTTCCCATCCACGATGCACGCGGGCGGATCATCGCGTTCGGCGGACGCATCCTGTCGGATCGCAAGGACGCGCCCAAATATCTGAACTCGCCCGAAACCCCGCTGTTCGACAAGGGGCGGACGCTCTACAATCTTCATCGTGCCACCCCGGCCGCGCGGCAGACCGGACGGCTCCTCGTGGTCGAGGGCTACATGGATGTCGTCGCGCTGGCCGATGCCGGCATCACCGATGCGGTCGCCCCGCTTGGCACGGCGCTGACCGAGGCGCAGATCGAACTGCTGTGGCGCCATGTCGAGCGGCCGATCCTGTGCTTCGACGGGGACAATGCGGGCCACCGGGCAGCGCAGCGCGCAATCGAACGCGCCCTGCCCCTCCTCCGGCCTGATCGCACGCTCGGCATCGTCCAGCTGCCCGCCGGGGTCGATCCAGACGATGTCCTGCGCCAGCATGGTCGCAAGGCGTTCGACGATCTCCTGGAGCGTGCGGCCAGCCTGATCGACGTGCTGTGGCAATACGAGAAGGCGGCGACCACGCTCGACACGCCGGAGCAGAAGGCGGGATTGAAGGCCCGCCTCCTCGATCGGGTGGAAACCATCCAGCACCCCGACATCCGCTCGCTCTACCGCCGCGAACTGCTGGAGCGGTATTCCGCCTTCGCCTTTCCCCCGCGCCCTCCCCGCGCCGCCCCCAACAAGGCTGGCTTTGCACATCGGCCTGCGCCGTCAGCCACCGTTCGTTCGCAGACCCGCGAGCTTCTCGCCCGGACGCGCGAAGGTGGCGGCGTCGATACGCTGGTCGCCGCCATCATCGCCGGATTGCACCGGTTTCCCGATCAGATCGCGGTCCACGAACCTGCGCTGGCCGCCTATGCCGCGCGCGACCCGCGGGCGGCAGGCGCGATAGATTCTCTGCTCGCTGCTGCCGAAACGCTTGATTCGCGCGTCGTTTCGCCCATATCGACGGGGCAAGGTCATCCTGCCCTGCCGGAACACTCGTTTTTCGCCTTTCTTGATGAAGGCACCGACCCGGTCGAAGCGCGCGAGGAACTGGCCGAAGCCGTATCGCTGCTGGTCGAAGGGCCGGCACTCGAAGCCGCGCTTGCCGAGGCGACCGCGCGTTTCGAGTCCGACCCTGAGGGAGCATTTGCCGAGCAGCAGCGTTTGCTTAGCAAAAAGTTCGAATTCGAGGCGCGAATCGGCCGAATCGCTAATCGCAGGGCTGCGGGGCCCGGGAACCAGAGTAAGTTTGCGCCTGCCAATGATGCGGGTGCAGACGCCAGAACGGACTGAACTTTCTATATGGCAACCAAGATGACGGCGGGCGAGAAGGACGATGCTCCGTTGATCGACCTCAACGAGGCGTCGATCAAGAAGCTCATCGCGAAGGCGAAGAAGAAGGGTTACGTCACCTATGACGAACTCAACGAGGCGCTTCCCCAAGGCGAGATGAGTTCGGACCAGATCGAGGATATCCAGTCCGCCCTGTCGGAAATGGGGGTCCAGATCGTCGAGACCGACGAGGATGCGGAACCCGAGGACGAGGTCGAGGAAATTGCCTCGTCCGACGATGACGACGACGAGGAAAAGAAGGACGCCAAGAAGCCCGCGACGACCACCCGCAAGCTGGCGGTCGGCGAGCGGACCGACGATCCCGTCCGCATGTACCTGCGCGAGATGGGCGCAGTCGAACTGCTCAGCCGCGAGGGCGAGATCGCCATCGCCAAGCGCATCGAGGCGGGACGGGACATGATGATCATGGGCCTGTGCCAGAGCCCGATCACCTTCCACGCGATCATCCACTGGTCCGAAGCGCTCAATTCCGAAGAGATGCAGCTGCGCGAGATTCTCGATCTCGATGCGATGCTGTCGAAGGAACCGCCGCCGGACAAGATGGCGGAAGGCGCCGAGGACGACGACGACGACGGCGAGATCTCGGAAGAGACCGCCGGCCCGACGATCCGCGACGACGATGAGGACGAGGACGAGGAACCCGCGGGCGAAACCTCGGACGAGGACGGTGAGGAACGCCCGGTCAAGCACGACGAGGAGGACGAGGACGAGGACAACACCATGTCCCTCGCCCAGATGGAGGCTGCGCTCAAGCCCGAGGCGCTCGAACGCTTCGCGCGGATCACCGATCTGTTCGGCAAGTTCGAGAAGCTGCAGGCCGAACGGGTCGACACGCTGGCCCGCGGCGATGCGTTCGCGCCGGCCAAGCAGCGCAAGTACGAGGCGCTAAGCGAACAGCTGACCGCCGAGGTCGAAAGCGTGCAGTTCCATGCGACCAAGATCGAATTCCTGGTCGACAACCTCTATGCCTTCAACCGCCGGCTGACCGCGCTGGGCGGGCAGATGCTGCGCCTTGCCGAACGGCACAAGGTCAAGCGGGGCGATTTCCTCGCCGCCTATATCGGCCACGAACTCGACGACAACTGGATGGGCGAGCGTCCGAAGAAGGACAAGAAGTGGGCCGCCTTCGCCGAGAAGGAAGCCGATGCAATCGAGCGCATCCGCACCGAGATTTCCGACATCGCCAGCCAGACCGGCATGGCGCTCGAGGAATTCCGGCGGATCGTGAACATGGTCCAGAAGGGCGAGCGCGAGGCGCGCATCGCCAAGAAGGAGATGGTCGAGGCCAACCTGCGCCTGGTGATCTCGATCGCCAAGAAATACACCAACCGCGGCCTGCAGTTCCTTGACCTGATCCAGGAAGGCAACATCGGCCTGATGAAGGCTGTCGACAAGTTCGAGTACCGTCGCGGCTACAAGTTCAGCACTTACGCCACCTGGTGGATCCGGCAGGCCATCACCCGCTCGATCGCGGATCAGGCCCGCACGATCCGCATCCCCGTTCACATGATCGAGACGATCAACAAGCTGGTCCGCTGCAGCCGCCAGTTCCTGCACGATCAGGGCCGCGAGCCGACCCCTGAAGAGATGGCCGAGAAGCTCTCGATGCCGCTCGAAAAGGTGCGCAAGGTGATGAAGATCGCCAAGGAGCCGATCAGCCTCGAAACGCCGATCGGCGACGAGGAGGACAGTCACCTCGGCGATTTCATCGAGGACAAGAACGCCATCATCCCCGTCGATGCGGCGATCCAGGCGAACCTGAAGGAGACCGTGACCCGGGTACTGGCCAGCCTCACCCCGCGCGAGGAACGCGTGCTGCGCATGCGCTTCGGCATCGGCATGAACACCGATCACACGCTCGAGGAAGTCGGCCAGCAGTTCTCGGTCACCCGCGAGCGCATCCGCCAGATCGAAGCCAAGGCGCTACGCAAGCTCAAGCATCCCAGCCGCAGCCGTAAGATGCGCAGTTTTCTTGACCAGTAAGTTCCAGCCCGCGGGGTCAATGTCGAGGCGCGGGCTGATGCGATGATGATCGATTTCAACAGCGCGTTGCAGCTGTCGCCGAACCCGTACATGGTTCTCGACACCGATCTGAACATCGTCTGGGCGAACCAGGCATACCTTCGGGTGACTGATCGCGAATTGGACGAGATTCGCGATCGCCCGCTGTTCGAAGCTTTTCCGAGCGAAGGGGAAAGCTTCCATCAACTGAAACGCTCGTTCGAAAAGGTGCTGGCTACCGGCAAGTCGGACGAGATCGCCTATATTCCCTACGCCATCCCCACTGCCGAAGGCGGCGTGGAACTGCACGTGTGGAGCGCCACGCATATCCCGCTCTATGACGGCGATGGCGTTCTCAGCCACATCCTCCAGCATACGGTTCGCGTCACCGATCTCGACAATGTCTCGGCCGCCGGGGTGCTTCGCCGTGCACAGGCCGTGCAGCGACAATACCTCGGTGCCTCGCGCGAACTGGAACGGCTGCACAATCTGGTCGAACAGGCGCCCGGCTTCGTTGCCGTATTGATGGGCGCCAAACACCGCTTCATCATGGCCAACGCTGCCTACCGCCGCTTGATCGGCGAACGACCGTTAATCGGTCGCACGGTTGCGACCGCCATTCCCGAGGTCGCGGATCAGGGCTTTATCGACGTGCTGGATGCGGTGCACCAGACCGGGCAGCCTTATCTGGGCCGCCGCGAGGAAGTGCGGCTCAAGTCGGAAGGGGAGGACGAACTCGTTCTCCGGCATCTCGAGTTCATTTTCCAGCCGATCCACGGGAGGGACGGGATCGACGGCATCCTCATCCAGGGCCATGACATAACCGACCAGATCCAAGCCGAGGAACGGCAGCAAATCCTGATCAACGAGCTCAACCACCGGGTGAAGAATTCGCTGGCCGTCGTTCAGGGACTGGCGTTGCAATCCTTCCGTGATGACCGCGCCAATCCATCGCTGCAGGTCTTTTCAGAAAGGCTTTCGGCATTGGCGGGCGCACATAATCTGCTGACCGAGAAACGCTGGGAATCGGCCGATCTCAAAGACATCGTCACCGCTTCACTGGTGGCGACGGCCGGGACGGAACGCTCCCGTTACAGCCTTGACGGTCCGCAGATCGAGCTGCGTTCGCAGCCTGCGCTGGCGCTTTCGATGATCATCCACGAACTGTCCACCAATGCGGTGAAATACGGCGCTTTCTCGACCGAGGAGGGTTCGGTTGCGATCACGTGGTCTGTGGCAAGGGACGACAAGGGACGCCACCTGACCCTGGATTGGGAGGAAAGCGGCGGGCCGCCCGTCATTCAACCCGATCGCCGGGGCTTCGGCTCCAGGCTGATTGCCCGCGGTCTCGGGACGCCCGGGAGCCTTGCCGAAATGACCTATCATCCTGCAGGGCTTCATTGCCGCATCCGGGGAACCATCTGACCATGCAGGGCAAGCATATCCTCGTCCTCGAAGACGAGCCGATCATCGCCTTTGCTCTCGAGGATCAGTTGCTCGACGAGGGGGCAATCGTCACCGTGCATTGCTCGCTCGACAGCGGCCTGGAGGCGGCAAAGACCGAGCCGTTCGACTTTGCCATTCTTGACGTCAATCTGCATGGACAACGCAGCTATCCGCTGGCCTATGCCCTGACCGAACGCAGCATCCCTTTCGCATTTGCGACGGGTTATGGGGATGCCGAGCATCCGGCCGACCTGCGGCATGTTCCCACGCTGACCAAACCGTATCTGATCGATCACATTCGCGAGCTTGTCGCGGCAGCCTGATTGCGCAATGTTCGCCCGCTCGGCGGGCACATGCAGGTGGCGACTCGGGCGATGCGGCGTTATGGCCCGTTCATGCGCATCGCTCTTGCTTCCGACCACGCGGCCATCGCCCTGAAGGCAGACCTTCGCGAATGGCTGATCGAAGAGGGGCACGAAGTGGCCGATCTTGGCCCGGACGACGGGCAGAGCGTGGACTACCCGGACTTCGGCTACAAGCTCGCCGCCGTAATTGCGGACGGGACCGCAGATCGCGGGATCGCCCTGTGCGGCTCGGGTATCGGGATCTCGATCAGCGTCAACCGTCACAAGAGCGTTCGCTGTGCCCTGGTTTCGGACCCGCTGTCCGCCGCCCTCGCCCGTGAACACAATGATGCCAATTGCATTGCGATGGGCGCCCGGCTGATCGGGCCGGATATGGCGAAAGCCTGCGTCAGCGCCTTCCTTGCGACCGATTTTGCAGATTCCCTTCCCGACGCGACCGGACGCCATCGGCGGCGGGTCTACAAACTCTCCAACCCGGAATTCTGATCATGGCCACCAACGCAAGCCTACCCAGCACATCGCGCGATCCGATGGACCGTTTCTGGCACGATACGCTGGAAGAGGCCGATCCGGAAATCCACGCCGCGATCCGTAGCGAACTGAAGCGCCAGCAGGACAAGATCGAACTGATCGCCAGCGAGAATATCGCGTCTTCAGCGGTGCTCGAGGCTGCGGGATCGGTCTTCACCAACAAGTATGCCGAAGGCTATCCCGGCAAACGCTACTACGGCGGCTGCGAGTATGCCGACGTCGTCGAAACGCTGGCAATCGAGCGCGCGAAGTCGTTGTTCGGATGTAACTTCGCCAATGTTCAGCCCAATTCCGGGAGCCAGATGAACCAGGCGGTATTCCTGGCACTGCTCCAGCCGGGCGATACCTTCATGGGGCTCGACCTCAATTCCGGCGGCCACCTCACGCATGGTTCGCCGGTCAACATGAGCGGCAAGTGGTTCAATCCCGTCAGCTACGGAGTTCGTCGCGAAGACGAACTGATCGACATGGACGAGGTCGAGCGAATTGCCCATGAGAGCAGGCCCAAGCTGATCATCGCCGGCGGTACTGCCTATTCGCGGACCTGGGATTGGGCCGGGTTCCGCCGCATCGCAGACGAAGTGGGCGCCTATCTGATGGTCGACATGAGCCATATCTCCGGCCTCGTGGCCGGGGGTGCCCATTCCTCGCCCGTCCCCCATGCCCACGTCGTCACGACCACCACCCACAAGAGCCTGCGCGGCCCTCGTTCCGGAGTGATCCTGTGGAACGACGAGGCGCTGTCCAAGCCGATCAACATGGCGGTATTTCCTGGAATGCAGGGCGGTCCGCTGATGCATATCGTCGCGGCCAAGGCGGTCGCTTTCGGCGAGGCGCTGCGACCCGACTTCCGCGAGTATGCTCAGCGCGTGGTGGATAATGCCCGCGCCCTTGCCCGCAGCATCGAGGCCAACGGGCTGCGGGTGGTGTCCGGCGGGACCGACAATCATTCGATGCTGGTTGATCTGACCGCCAGGGACGTGACCGGCAAGGCTGCCGAAGCGGCGCTCGATCAGGCCTGGCTGACCTGCAACAAGAACGGCATTCCATACGACACCCGCAGCCCGTTCGTGACCAGCGGCATCCGCCTCGGAACGCCGGCCGGCACGACCCGCGGGTTCGGCGTGGACGAGTTCGAGATCGTCGGCAGCCTCATCTGCGATGTCGTCGAAGCTCTTTCGCGCACCGGCGGCGACGGTGACGATGCGGTGACCCGGCGCGTGCGGGAGCGCGTTACCGAATTGTGCCGCCAGTTCCCGGTCTATCCCGGCCGCTAGAGGAGATGAACATGGACGAACGAGATCCCGAGCGCGGTAATCGCCATCAAGACCACGACCTGCTGCCCGATGCCAAGCACGAGGTGCAGGGCATGCTGAAGGGCGGGCTCGCCCATCCATCGACCAAGCCGGTCCTGACCGGCGCGGCGATCGGCGTGGTGGTTGCGGCGGTTCTGCCGGTCGTCACCTGGCCACTCGGCCTCGCGGCGGGCGCTGGCTTTGCATTGTACAAGCGTCTGCGCCCCTGAATGCGCTGCCCGTTCTGTGCGCACGAGGATACCCAGGTAAAAGACAGTCGGCCGACCGAGGACAATGCCTCGATCCGCCGGCGAAGGCTGTGTGCCCGGTGCGGGGCGCGTTTCACCACGTTCGAACGGGTGCAACTGCGCGAGGTCACCGTAGTCAAGAGCGATCAGCGGCGCGAACCGTTCGAGCGTGAAAAGCTGGAACAGTCGATCACCCTCGCCTGCCGCAAGCGGGATATTCCCGCCGAACGGATCGATCAGCTGGTCAGCGGCATTCAACGGCAGGTCGAGACCGCCGGGGAAAGCGAGATTGCGTCATCGCATATTGGTGAACTGGTGATGGCGGGCCTGCGCCAGCTCGATCCGGTGGCCTACATCCGGTTCGCTTCGGTCTATCGCGATTTCAGCGAAGCCCGCGATTTCGAGGAATTCGCCAGCAGCGTGCAGGATGCCGCCGTCACCGGGCAAGGCTAGGCATGGGGTCCGCTCAACAAAATTCGCACGCCGGTGACGGGGGGGATCAGGGCAGTCAGCACGCCCCGGTCATCGTGCTGGTCCGCCCGCAGCTGGGCGAGAACATCGGCAAGGCGGCCCGGGCGATGCTGAACTTCGGGCTTGGCGAGCTGCGCCTGGTCGAGCCGCGCGATGGCTGGCCCAACCCTTCGGCCGGGCCCGCCGCGGCGGGGGCCGACGAGGTGCTGGCCGGGGCGCAGGTCTTCGCCACCACTGCGCAAGCCGTGGCAGACTGTGCCCATGTCTACGCGACCACCGTGCGAAAGCGCGGGGTAACCAAGCCGGTCGTGACCCCCGAGGCAGCCGCGCGAGAAATCGCCGCCGCCCCCGGGCGCAGTGCCATCCTGTTCGGGCCGGAACGCTCTGGTCTCGAAACCGAGGACGTTTCGCTCGCCCGTGCGATCCTCACCGTCCCGATCAATCCCGCGTTCGGGTCGCTCAATCTCGCACAAGCGGTGATCCTGTGCGCTTACGAATGGTCGAAGACGCAAGCGTCCGGCGGAGAGGCTCTTGTCCAGCCCACGCTGGAGGATGCCCTTCCCCCCGCCCCCCAGGCCGAGCTCGAAGGTCTGATCGCTCATCTCGAACGCCTGCTCGAACCGCGCGGCTATTTCCTGCCGCCCGCCCGCGCCGAAGCAACGCGGCGAACTTTGCGGGGCATGTTGACCAAGCCCGGCTGGAACCACCTCGAGGTGCGGACGCTGCGCGGTGTCCTGTCCAGCCTAGAGCGCGGACCTACGGCCTGAGGCGATCCCATTCGGCAAGCTCGTAGGCGATCGAGCTTTCGACCAGCGTTTCCCAGATTCGCGCGATGTCGTCCCCCGGCAGGCAGCGCGCCTCGGCATCCGTGCGCGCCGCCGAAATGACCGCCTGCTTGCGCTCCTCGTCGCGCACGGCGCCTCGATCCGGCTTGATGCGGGCGGCGGCGCGCATGTAGCCGAAGCGGCGGTCGAGCAGCTCGATCAGCGCCCGGTCTGTCGCGTCGACCCCGGCACGCACCTCGTCCATCGTGGTGCATCGCGCGGGCGGTAGGGCATCTTTGTTCATGGCCCGCGCGCATGAAGAAACCCGCCCTGCCTGTCGAGCGGGAAAGCAATCGAGCACTCGACAGGCGTGGGCTGTGTCGTCATGACCGCACCCATGGCAAGCCACCCCAACACCTACCGCAACCAGCCGGACGAGCGCGGCCATTTCGGCGATTACGGCGGCCGCTACGTCGCCGAAACTTTGATGCCGCTGGTGCTCGACCTCGAACGCGAATACCGCTCGGCGCACGCCGATCCTGCGTTTCAGGCGCAATTCGACGATCTGCTCGAACACTACGTCGGCCGCCCGTCCCCGCTCTATTTCGCGGAGCGGCTGACCGAGGCGCTGGGCGGCGCGCAGGTGTGGTTCAAGCGCGACGAGCTCAACCACACCGGCGCGCACAAGATCAACAATTGCATCGGGCAGATTCTGCTGGCGATGCGGATGGGGAAGACCCGCATCATCGCCGAGACCGGAGCGGGCCAGCACGGTGTCGCCACCGCCACGGTCTGCGCGCGCTTCGGGCTGCCTTGCGTTATCTACATGGGCGCGACCGATGTTGCCCGGCAGCAGCCCAACGTGTTCCGCATGAAGCTGCTCGGCGCCGAGGTGGTGCCGGTAACGAGCGGGCGCGGCACGCTGAAGGACGCGATGAACGAGGGGCTGCGCGACTGGGTCGCGAACGTCCACGATACCTTCTACATCATCGGCACCGCCGCCGGCCCGCATCCCTATCCCGAACTCGTGCGCGATTTTCAGAGCGTGATCGGCAAGGAAGCGCGCGCACAGATGCTGAGCCGCATCGGCCGCCTGCCCGATCTGCTGGTTGCGGCGATCGGCGGCGGCTCGAACGCGCTCGGCCTGTTTCACCCCTTCCTCGACGATGCGGATGTGAAGATGCTCGGCGTCGAGGCGGCGGGGCATGGTCTGGATGGCGACGAACACGCGGCAAGCCTGCTCGGCGGCTTCCCCGGCGTGCTCCACGGCAACAAGACCTATCTGCTGCAGGACGAGGACGGCCAGATCACCGAGGGGCACTCGATCAGCGCCGGGCTCGATTATCCCGGTATCGGGCCAGAACACGCCTGGCTCAAGGACATGGGCCGCGTCGAATACGCCGCGATCACCGACGAGGAGGCATTGGACGCTTTCCAGCTCCTCTGCCGCACCGAGGGCATCATCCCCGCATTGGAGCCCAGCCACGCCATCGCCGCCGTCGCCAAACGCGCGAAGGAGATGGACCGCGACGCGATCATCCTCGCGAACTTGTGCGGCCGTGGCGACAAAGACATCTTTACCGTTGCTGACAGGTTGGGAGTGGAGATGTGAGCGCTTGTCTGTCCGCGTTCAAAGTGCTGGACACCCGCTCGGGCCGCCTTCTGTTTGTTGTTCTGCTGATTTGGTTGGTTTATTGGGGTTACCAAGCAATCATACATGACGGCTCTCAATATGTTGAGTGGTGTCAGCGCCAGATTGACGAAGTTCATCGTCAAAATCTAGCTTCAGGAGTATATAAGCAGTTCCCTTACGGCAGATTGAGTGACAGGAGAGACTGCCAAGACTACGCCGAACGCCTTTGGAGCTTTTCTGATGTTAAGTATTTCGGAACAATGATCATCGGAGTACCATGCATTGTTATTGGCGCGGCATTAACCTTAAAGTGGATTCTCGCTCCTCAAAAATGACCCGCCTCGCCTCCGCATTCTCCAAGCCCCACCCCGCGCTCGTCTGCTTCATCACCGCGGGCGATGGCGACACCGCGGCCAATCTCGACGCGCTGGTTGCAGGCGGCGCCGACGTCATCGAACTCGGGATGCCGTTCACCGATCCGATGGCCGATGGGCCCGCGATCCAGGCGGCGAACTTGCGCTCGCTGGGGGCGGGGACGACGACGGCCGATGTGTTTCGCCTCGCCACCCTGTTCCGTGAGCGCCACCCTGAAACGCCGCTCGTCCTCATGGGCTACGCCAATCCGATGGTGCGGCGCGGGGCCGACTGGTTCGCGGACCAGTGCGCGGCGGCGGGCGTCGACGGGGTCATCTGCGTCGACATCCCGCCCGAGGAGGACGAAGCGCTAGGTCCCGCTTTGCGTGCCGCAGGGATCGCGCCGATCCGCCTTGCCACGCCGACGACGGACGCCAACCGCCTCCCCGCCGTGATCGAGGGCAGCGAGGGCTTCCTCTACTACGTCAGCGTCGCCGGGATCACCGGCAAACAACAGGCCGCCGCCGCCAGCATCGAAGAGGCGGTCAGGCGGATCAAGGCAGCGAGCGATTTGCCGGTTGCGGTCGGGTTCGGCATTCGCACGCCGGAACAGGCAGGCGCCGTGGCACAGGTGGCCGATGGCGTCGTCGTCGGATCGGCACTGGTCGATCTGGTGGCCGAGCATGGCACGGCCGCCCCCTCCCACCTGCGCGCGCTCACCGCGAGCCTTGCAAAAGCCGTCCATTCGGCAGAAAGGGCCGCGCCATGAACTGGTTCACGAGCGTCCGTAACAGCCTGCCGTTCCTGCCCAAGCGCACGACCGACGACACCTTGTGGGTCAAGTGCCCGCAATGCCAGCAGATGGTTTTCGCGCAGGAGTATCACGAGAACGACGACGTCTGCCCGCGGTGCGAGCATCACGGGCGGATCGGCGCGGACCGGCGCCTGGCGATGCTGCTGGATGAGGGCTACGACGTCCTCCCCGTGCCCGAGGTGCAGGAAGATCCGCTCAAATTCAGGGACTCCAAAAAATACACCGACCGCTTGAAGCAGGCGCGCACGAAGAGTCCTCATCGTGACGCCTTTCTCGTCGGTTCGGGCGCGGTCAGGGGTCGGCCGGCGGTCGTCGGGGTGCAGGACTTTGCGTTCATGGGCGGCAGCATGGGCATGGCGGTCGGCACGGCCTTCTGCCGCGGCGCGGAAAAGGCGATCGAGCGTGGCTGCGCCTATGTCGTGGTGACCGCGGCAGGCGGTGCACGGATGCAGGAGGGTATCCTAAGCCTGATGCAGATGCCCAAGGCCACGGTCATGACCCGCCGGCTGAAGGACGCCGGGCTGCCCTACATCGTCATCCTCACCGACCCCACGACCGGCGGCGTTACGGCCAGCTATGCGATGCTGGGTGATGTCCACATTGCCGAACCGGGCGCGCTGATCGGGTTTGCCGGGCAGCGGGTTATCCAGGATACGATCCGCGAACAATTGCCCGATGGCTTCCAGCGTGCCGAGTATCTGCACAAGCACGGCATGGTCGACATGGTGGTGCCGCGGCATCAGCTGCGCGAGCGGCTCGCCGACATTCTCGGCTATCTTCAGCCCCAGGCAGCTGCCTGAACGGCAATGCGCGACAGCGCGCGATCGGACCATCCGGGAGTCCAGCGACAGCTCGACCGGCTGGCCGCGCTGTCGCTTCCCGAAGGGCGTTTGGGGCTCGAGACAATGCGGGCGCTGCTGGAGCGGCTGGGCGATCCCCATCGCGCACTGCCCCCTGTGTTCCACGTCGCCGGGACCAACGGCAAGGGTTCGACCTGCGCGTTCCTGCGCGCCATGCTGGAGGCGCAAGGGTACCGCGTCCATGCGACCACCAGCCCGCATCTGGTCCGCTATAACGAACGTATCCGGCTGGCCGGGCAGCTGATCGAGGATGGGGCGCTAGCGGAGGTGCTGGCGGAGGTTCTGGATGCGGCAGAGAATCTTGCGGTCAGCTTCTTCGAGGTCACGATTGCCGCCGCCTTTCTCGAATTTGCACGGGTGCCCGCGGATGCCTGCATCGTCGAGGTGGGTCTTGGCGGAAGGCTCGATGCGACCAACGTGATCGATCGGCCGGCGGTTTGCGGCATCGCCAGCCTCGGCATCGATCACGAACGCTTCCTTCTCGCCCCCGAGGACGGGGTACCGCAAGAGCCCATCGTCCGGATCGCCTACGAGAAGGCCGGCATTGCCAAGCCGGGAGTGCCTCTTGTCGTGCAGGCGCCGCCAGCGCCGGCAGTGAGCGAGATCGAGCGGATCGCCGGTGAAACAGGGAGCCCGCTGTCTATGGAGGGCAGGCATTGGGATGCCGCCGATCATCAGCAGATGATGTTCTATGCCGACAAGACGCATCGTAACGGCGTCGACATCCTGCATTTGCCGTTGCCGGTCCTTCCCGGCCGCCACCAGTTCGCCAACGCCGGTCTGGCGATCGCGATGCTGCGTCATCAGGATGGCCTGTTCGTGACCAGCGAGGCGATTGCCGCAGGGCTCCACGCCGCCCGCTGGCCTGCCCGTCTTCAACGGCTGTCGACCGGCGGCCCCATCGGGAGGGGGCGCGAGGTCTGGCTGGACGGCGGTCACAACCTCGATGCCGGAGCAATGCTGGCACGACATTTCGCCGGACGAAGGCTGCACCTAGTGATCGGCATGATCGCGGGGAAGGACCCGGCGGCGATCGTTGGCTCGCTGAAGGAAAGTATCGCCTCGTCGATTGCCGTTCCCGTGCCCGGCCACGATTGCCACCCAGCCTCCGCATTCGGACCGCGAGTTGCGGCTGCGGCAAGCGTACCCGAGGCACTGGCAAGCTTGCCGCCCGACGGCCTGCCGGTGCTCATCGCCGGTTCGCTCTACCTCGCTGGAGAGGTCCTGCGGCTCAACGGTGAGGTGCCCACCTAACCCTTTGGCCTGCCGGGGCTTGATCCGGAAACGGTGCCTTTACTCGGCTGCCGCGCAAAGGTGTGCATTGACCCGGGTAGAGCCCGGCGGGACGCATACTAAGAGGCTTGACTATTCAGCCGGGACTACTGCCGCATCCTTTGCCTCGGCAGCGACGACCCCGTGCCCGCCGGGGCGGGTCTGGCGCCACCATTCGGCGAGCACGAGTACCATTGCACCGACGCCGATCCACGTGGTGAGAATGAAGACGTCGTAAAAGCCCTGCCGTTCGATCATCTGGCCGAGCGCTCCGCGGCCCAAAGTCCCGACCAGCAGCGTCAGCGAGGACAACAGAGCATATTGCACCGCAGCGAACTGCTTGGAGACAATCGAGGACAGCCACGCGACGAAGGCCGCGCCAGCGATGCCGATGGCGAGATTCTCGCCCCCAATGGTCACCATCAGCCGCGCGAGCTTCTCGCTGCCGCCAGGAAAGCTGGAGACTAAAGCGGAAAAGCCGGTGCCATCGGCCACCGCGCTTATCACGCGGCCACCGGCTGCCATATCGGCGTAGAGCAGATTGGTTAGCGCCGCGAGCAGGCCGCCGATCAATAGCGTTGGCATCCGGCCTAGTGCAGTCAGCAGCCACCCCCCGAGAGCGAGGCCGAGTACGATCGCCCCAACGCCGAAGAACTTGGAGGCAAAAGCGACCTCGTCCTTGGTGTATTGCAGCTCGCCAAGGTAGAACGGATAGGCAAAGGTACCCCAGATCGCGTCGCAGATCCGGTAGGTCAGCACCAGCGCCAGGATCAGCACCAGCGACCAGCCCATGCGGCCGACGAACTCGACCAGCGGAAGCACCAGTGCGCGATAGAGGTGGTCGAGGGCGAAGCTGGCGCCGGTCGCGGCAGGCGCATCCTCGGCCAGCAGATTGGCACCGCGGCGCTGCTGCCCCGCCAGCCAGCCGGCCACCAAAGCGGGAACAACGATGGTCGCGATGATTATCCAAGGGCCCCAGGCGAGCGTGAATTCGGTGGGATCGGGACGGTTTTCGGGAAGCGCGGTCATCGAGCGGATCATGAAATCGAGCAGCACGACGATCGCGCCCGCCCATAGCAGTCCGACGATGGCGAGCGCGCGGTAGCGGACTGTGGGCGACAGCTCCCCCGCCCGGCGAAGCGCCCGCACCTCGGCATCGCTTTCACCGGAGGACCCGCGCTCGGTATCAGGTGCGAACAGCCCTGCAACGCCGATCGCCAGCAGCAGCCCACCCATGATGACATAGGTCTGCGGCCAGCCAATCCGCTCGGCGATAATCAGCGCCAGCGCGCCGCCCGCCAGCGAGGAGAGGCGGAAGCCCATCTGATAGACGGTCGAAAGAATATCCAGCGTCGCCTTTTCGTCCGCGACATCGATGCGCCACGCGTTGATCGCGATGTCCTGCGTTGCACTGGCGAGTGCGCCGATACCGGCGAGCAGGCTGAACATGCCGAGCTGCGACCGCGGGTCGAGCACTGCCATCGTCACCAGGATCGCGCCGAGCAGAAGCTGCATCGGAATGATCCACTGCTTGCGTTTGCCCAGGCGGCGCAAGACTGGAAGGTCGAGCTTGTCGATCAGGGGTGACCAGATGAACTGGAATGCGTAGGCCAGGCCGATCAGGCTGAAGACGCCCATCGTTTCGAGATCAACCTCTGCCTCTGTCAGCCAGGCGAACAGCGTGCCCAGGAACAGCGCAAAGGGCAGGCCGCTGGCGAAACCGAACAGCAGCATGAAACCGGTCTTGCGGTCGCGAAGCGCCTGTCCGAGGATGCGCCAGCTCGATGGCTTCTTTACCGTGTCGCCCTCAGCCATGCTGTCTCCCGCACTTTCCCCGGTTTCCAAAGTCTGCGACACTAACGCGGTAAGCTGAACGGGAACAGATGCGATGAGCGTAGCATCCACGGCCGCCGCGCCGCCTCTCCGCCCCACCGCCGGGATGCTGGCCCTGGCCCAGGCGATCGCCGGGAGCGGCACGCCCCCAGCTGCAACCCAGTCGACCGTACCCGCCACTGTCTATACCGATCCGGCCTATTTCGCGCGCGAGAAGGAGGCGATATTCGACCGGCTTCCGCAGATCCTTTGTCCCAGCGCCCTTTTGCCCGAACCCGGCATGGCGGTGCCGCACGATGGCACCGGACGCCCGCTGCTGATCACCCGCGATGCCGGCGGCACGGCGCATGTCTTCCTCAACGTATGTCGCCACCGCGGGACGCGGCTGGTGGAGGGGAGCGAGGTGCAGTGCGCGCGGCGGCTTGTCTGCCCCTATCACGCCTGGACTTATACGGTGGATGGGCGGCTGCTGGCCCTCCCCCGCCCCGACACCTTCCCCACGCTTCAGAAGGACGCGATGGGCCTGATCGAATTGCCGTCGAAGGAATGCGGCGGGCTCATCTGGTTCTTCCCCGATACACCGGGAGACTTTTCGGACGCGGTGACGCTGGGCGAGGATTTCGATGCGCTCGGCATGGGCGAGCATGTGCTGTTCCGACGCAGGATGCACGAGGTCAAGGGCAACTGGAAGCTGGTGATGGATGCCTTCCTCGAAAGCTACCACGTGACCCGGCTGCATTCGCAGACCATCGGACCGTTCTTCAAGGACGGTATAACCAGCGGCGACAGGATCGGCCCTCACCTGCGCAGCGCAGTCGGCCGGCTGGAGGACATGCGCGGAGCGGACCTTTCCGACATGGCGCAGCTGCGCAGGCTGGTGACATTTGCCTATCAGTTGCTTCCCGGTGCCCTCGTCATCCCCAGCCCCGACTATATCAATGTCATGACGGTGATGCCGCAGGCCCACGATCGCACTCTGGTCGAAGACTTCATGCTCATCCCCGAGCCGCCCGCCACCGACAAGGCCCGCGATCACTGGGAGCGGAGCTGGAACCTCCTCGATGGCGGGGTTTTCGCCGGCGAAGATTTCCGCGCCGCAGAACTCGGCCAGCAAGGCCTGTCCAGCGGGGCGGTGGACGAGATCGTTCTGGGCACTCTCGAAAGCGGCATCCGCCGCTATCACGAGACGGTGGAGGCAGCGCTGGCAGCAGGGCATTGACGCGCACAGGCCTGCCGGCTGCCTCCTTTTGTTTGCCCACCCTTGTGTGTATGGGCGCGGCGTGTCCGACAACTCCCTCCCTTTCGAAGGCGATCGCATCGCCAAATTGCTTTCCCGTGCCGGTATTGCCAGCCGCCGCGAAGTGGAACGGATGATCGCCGAAGGTCGGGTCGCGCTCGATGGCAAGGTGCTCGATACGCCGGCGTTCAAGCTGGGCAGCCTGCGCGGCGTCACGGTCGACGGACGGCCGGTCGAGACCGCACAGGCGACGCGGCTGTTCGCCTTCCACAAGCCCGCCGGCCTGATAACCGCCGAACGCGATCCGCAAGGCCGGGCGACGATCTATACCGCCCTGCGCAATGCCCTGCCGCGCGGGGCAGGGCGAGTGATGCCGATCGGACGGCTCGATTTCAACACCGAAGGCTTGCTCCTCCTGACCAACGACGGCGAGTTGAAGCGCGCTATGGAACTGCCGTCTTCCGGGGTGCCGCGCACCTATCGCGCGCGTGCGTTCGGTGACGTGACGCAGTCCCAGCTCGACGATCTCATCGAAGGCATCGAGATCGACGGCATCCGTTACGGCCGGATCGAGGCGGATTTGGAGCGCGGGGCGGGCAAGAACCGCTGGATCGAAATGACGCTGACCGAAGGCAAGAACCGCGAAGTGCGGCGGGTGCTTGAACACCTTGGCCTGAAGGTCAATCGCCTCCTGCGGACGGCGTACGGCCCGTTCGAACTGGCCGACTTGCCGCGTGGGCAGGCGTCCGAGATCCGGCAGGTCGATGTCGAACGCTATCGCAAGCAATTGCTCAAGAGCGCGCGGTGAGGGTTATCGCCGGGGAATTTCGCGGACGCAAACTCGCTGCCCCCCAAGGCGAGGCTACCCGCCCCACCGCGGACCGCACGCGCGAAACCCTGTTCAACATGCTGACGAGCCGGCTCGGCAGTTTCGAAGGGCTCGGCGTCGCCGATCTTTTCGCCGGATCTGGGGCGCTTGGTATTGAAGCGCTCTCGCGCGGGGCGGCCTCGTGCCTCTTCATCGAGCAGGACGATAACGCGGCCGAAGCGATCAAGCGCAACGTCGCCTCGTTCGACCTGCGCGGGCGGGCGACCGTACAGAAGGGTTCGGTGATGAGCCTCGGCCCGGCGCGAAAGGTGTACGATCTGCTGCTGCTCGATCCGCCTTACGGCACCGGCGCCGGATCGGTGGCGCTCGATCGGCTGCTGCGCCTAGGATGGATCGGCCCGGCGACCTGGATTGCGCTGGAAACGCGGCGCGACGAGCAGGTCGCCGTGAAGGGTCTGGAGGAGGCTGCGCAGCGCATCGTCGGCAAGGCCAAGCTGACCTTGCTCCGAACAGTTCCCGACCAATCATAGCCGCATCACAAGAGAGGCGGAGCCAATCCGGCCCCGCCTCCATCGTTCAACACTCTTCCGTGTGCGATGAGCTTACATTTCGCTGGCAGGACGTCCCGGCCATTCTTCGAGCGGGCGGTTCACGCCCTTGCCCCGCTTGCCGGCTTCCCAAGCATTCATGCAATTGTCCTGCTGGTTTGCCGTGCAGATCGGCATCTCGCCCGATGCCGGCTGCTGATCAGCAGGCGTCGTCTGGACGACTTCGCCGCGCACGAACTGCATCTGGCCCATGTCGCGCGACTGGCCAGCCATCGCGGTCGAGCCTTGCTGCATCGTACCTTGCTGCATCCCGGTCGTGTCCGCCGGAGCAGTGGCGCCGCTCATCTGTGCCGCGATCGAAGTCCACGCTGCGGCCCGCTGTTCGGGCGTCATGGCGATGATCCGTGCGCGCTGGTCGTTATTTAGGATCCACCACGCCTGGGTCTGATTGGTGTCGAGCGTCCAGTAATATTCTTGAACATTGCGTGGCCAAGCATCGTAATCGTTTCGCCGATCATCGGGCCAACCCTGATAGGCCGTTTGCTGATCGGTCGATAATTCGTAGTTGTCACCAACCTGCTTCATCCAGACGACTTTCGGTGTCTCGTCCTGCGCCAACACGGGAACGCTGGTCAGGGCAAGCGCGGCGGCGCCGGTAAGAAAAAGAGTACGCATCGGAGAAACCTCCTCATTCGGTCGTGAAGTGGTAACCTACGCCGAAACCGGGAGCCTGTTCCGAGCCGGCCTTGCCAGACCCGCCCCCGTTCCCTAACTGTTCGCGGTTTCCATGAGCAGTGAGCCCGACCTTCCCCCCCTTGAGGACGATGCGCAGGTGCCGCCCTACGCCCGCAACCTCAACCCGCCTCAACGCGAGGCCGTCCTGACGATGGAAGGCCCTGTGCTGATGCTGGCCGGGGCCGGGACGGGCAAGACAGCGGCGCTCACCGCGCGGTTGGCACATATCATCGCAACGCGTTCTGCGTGGCCGAGCGAGATCCTTTGTGTCACCTTCACCAACCGTGCCGCGCGCGAGATGCGCGAGCGGGTGGCGCGGCATATCGGAGATGCGGTGGAGGGGATGCCGTGGCTTGGAACCTTCCATTCCATCGGCGCCAAGATGCTGCGGCGCCATGCCGAACTCGTCGGCCTGAAAAGCAACTACACCATTCTCGATACCGACGATCAGTTGCGCTTGCTGAAGCAGCTTATCCAGGAAAACGAACTTGACGAAAAACGCTGGCCCGCCCGCCAGCTTGCCGGCCTGCTCGACCGCTGGAAAAACCGCGGCCTGAACCCTGCCGATCTGGATGCGGTCGAAAACGAAAGCTACGTCAACGGGCGCGGCGCGCAGTTCTATTCGCTGTATCAGGAACGATTGAAGGCATTGAACGCCTGCGATTTTGGCGACCTCTTGCTCCACATGCTCAACATTTTTCGTGAGCATCGGGACGTGCTGGAGCAGTATCAGCGGCGGTTCAAATACATCCTCGTCGACGAATATCAGGACACCAATCAGGTCCAGTACCTGTGGTTGCGGTTACTGGCCCAGACGCGCAAGAACATCTGCGTCGTGGGTGACGACGATCAGTCGATCTATTCCTGGCGCGGGGCGGAAGTCGCCAATATCCTGCGGTTCGAAAAGGATTTTCCCGGCGCCGCAGTGATCCGGCTCGAACAGAATTACCGCTCGACCCCGCAGATCCTGGGGGCGGCTTCCGGCCTGATCGGCGCCAACCGCGAACGCCTCGGCAAAACGCTGTGGACCGAATTGCCGAGCGGCGAGCCGGTTCGCGTCATCGGTGTCTGGGATGCGCCGGAAGAGGCTCGCCGGGTGGGCGAGGCGATCGAGCGACTGGAAGGCGAAGGCGCCCCGCTCGATCAGGTGGCGATCCTCGTGCGCGCGCAATATCAGACGCGCGAATTCGAGGATCGGTTCATCCAGATCGGGATAAATTATCGCATCGTCGGCGGATTTCGCTTCTACGAGCGGGCCGAAATCCGTGATGCTCTGGCGTACCTTCGCGTCATCGCCCAGCCGGCTGACGATCTTGCCTTCGAACGAATCTACAACCAGCCCAAGCGTGGCCTGGGGGCCAAGACGCTCGAGGCGATGCGTCGCCATGCCCGCCGCACCGGGCAACCGCTTGCCGCCGCCAGCCTCGATCTGGCCGATAGCGACGAGATTCCGCCGCGCGCGCGCAACACCCTCATCGGCCTGCTCGGCCAGTTTGTCCGCTGGCGTGAACTGGCCGAGGCGGTGTCACCGTCGGAACTGCTGCGCACCGTGATGGCCGAGGGTGGATACGACGAGATGCTGGCCAAGGACCGTAGCGCGGAAAGCGCGGGCCGGGCCGAAAACCTGACCGAGCTGGCGCGGGCGATGGAAGAGTACGACACGCTTGGCGACTTCCTCGAGCATGTCGGCTTGGTGATGGACAACGATCGCGCCGACGACGGCGAGAAGATCACCATCATGACGATGCATGCGGCAAAGGGGCTGGAATTCGATCATGTCTTCCTGCCCGGCTGGGAGGAAGGCGTGTTCCCCAGCCAGCGGGCGATCGACGAAGGCGGCCTTGCCAGCCTCGAGGAAGAGCGCCGCCTCGCCTATGTCGCGATCACCCGCGCGCGGCGTCGCTGCACGATCCTGCACGCTGCGAACCGCCGGGTGTTCGGCCAATGGACGAGTTCGATTCCCAGCCGCTTCGTCGACGAACTGCCGGAAGATCACATCGTCACCGAAACGACGATGACCGGGGGGGCGTCGCTCTGGCGCGCGAACTGGAGCGAACAGGACGATCCGTTCGCGCACGTGGCGCGTGATGCCCCCGGCCGTCAGCAGAGCCGCGGGCCCGGCTGGCAACGCGCCCTTGCCACCGGGTACGATCCCACGCCCAAGCGCCTGCCCGAACCGTCGCGGAGTGCGGCGAGCTTCGCCGCCAAACCGCGCAGCGACATCGAACCCGGCGCGCGGGTGTTTCACGACAAGTTCGGGTACGGCACCGTCAGCGGGCAGGAAGGCAACAAGCTGACGATCGAGTTCGACAAGGCTGGCGAGAAGCGCGTGCTCGACAGTTTCGTCAAGCTCGCGTCCTGAAACCTCCGGTCAGAGCGCCGATACTTCGAGAAACCGGGGCACGGGGCCGTTCCATTCGCCCGGCCGGCTTACGTCTCGCGGTTCGTCGCGTTCGCGCTTGGGGCGGTGCGCCGCCTCGCCTTCCGGACGCCTGCCTTCCGCACGATCTTCGCGGGTGCGACGCGGGCGCGGCTCGGCAATCGGTTCGTGCGCCGGCTGTGTCTCGACCTCGCGTTCCGCCCGTACGGGGCGTTCCACCAGTTCGACGCGCACATCATTCTTGGTGAACGGCGGGATTTCAGCGCCGGTCAGCTTTTCGACATTCGCGATTGCCTCGGCATCGTCTTCGGCGACCAGGGTGAAGGCGCGCCCCTTGGCCCCGGCCCTGCCGGTCCGCCCGATGCGGTGCACGTAATCGTCCGGATGCCAAGGCGTATCGAAATTAAAGACGTGGCTCACGCCCTTGATGTCGAGCCCGCGGGCGGCAACGTCGCTCGCGACGAGGATGTTGATCTCGCCCGCCTTGAAGCGTTCCAGTTCGCGAATGCGGCTCGACTGGTCCATGTCGCCATGGATCTCGCCGCTGCGGAAACCGTGACGGCTGAGGCTCTGATTGAGTTCGCGCACCGTGGTCTTGCGATTGGCGAAGATGATCGCGGTTTCGACATGGTCGTGCTGCAACAGCCAGCGCAGGGTTTCGCGCTTCTGCCGGCTTTTGACCGGCACCTTGAACGCGGTGATATCCTTGTTGGTCGTGGCCGCGCGGTTCACCTCGATCCGCTTGGGATTGTTGAGGAAGGTCTTGGCCAGTTTCTCGATCGGGGGCGGCATCGTCGCGCTGAACAGCATGGTCTGCCGCGTTTCGGGGAGCTTCGAACAAATGAACTCGATATCGGGGATGAAGCCCATATCGAGCATCCGGTCCGCTTCGTCGATCACCAGCAGTTCGCACCCGTTGAGCAGGATCTTGCCGCGCTCGAACAGGTCCATCAACCGCCCGGGAGTTGCAATCAGCACGTCGACGCCTTCATTGAGCGCCTTGACCTGATCGCCCATCTGCACGCCGCCGATCAGCAGCGCCATCTTGAGATCATGGTTCTTCCCGTACTTCTCGAAATTCTCGGCCACCTGCGCCGCCAGTTCGCGCGTCGGTTCGAGAATGAGGCTGCGCGGCATCAGCGCCCGGCGCCGGCCCTCGGCCATGACGTCGATCATCGGCAGGACGAAGCTTGCGGTCTTGCCGGTGCCGGTCTGGGCGATACCGATGATGTCCTTCATCATCAGTACCGGCGGGATCGCCTGCGCCTGGATCGGAGTCGGTTCGGAATATCCGGCATCGTCGATGGCGGAAAGCAGGCGTTCGGATAGGCCGAGATCGGCAAAACTCATGCGGCGGGTCGTGCCTTCGGATGTATGAGGGCGGGAAAGCGTGTCCGCACCCTTGGCGAACACTCCGCGGGCCTCTGCGTCCAAAAGAGCAAAAAGTCAAGCCGAAGGACTATTGCGG
>NZ_JBHWMI010000023.1:0-11404 GCF_043423005.1 Qipengyuania sp.
TAAGTCCCCCGCCGGGGCCGGCCGGCGCTGCGGCCATCTGGTCGAGCGCGTCGAACAGACCCGGCTCTTCGGGATCCCAGCTGTGCCGCGGACCGATAGTCAACCCGCCGTCGACCAGCAGCGAGGTGCCGGTGACGAAACCGGCGGCTTCGCTGGCGAGGAACGCGACCGCCTCGGCAATGTCGCGTGGCTGGCCGCCGCGGGCGACCGGCTGGGCATGGGCCGATTTCTGCGCGATCGCCTGATTGGCAATGCGCTGCATCTCGCCTGCAATCCCGAGCGAGGCGGTGAAGATGTTGGTATTGATGAAGCCCGGCTGCACCGCGTTCACCCGGATACCGTATTGCGCCAGGTCCGCCGCGGCACATTTGGTGAGGTGGAGGACGCCCGCCTTGGCGACGCTGTAGGCGGTCGGCGCATAGCCCGGGCCGACGGCGGCGACGCTGCTGATGTTGACGATGCTGGCCCCGCCGGTGCGGGCCGACGCGCGCTCCTTCATCCACGGCACGGCATAGCGGATGCCCAGCGCGACCGAGCGCAGCAGCAGGTTCATTGTCGCATCCCACTCGTCTGCGCCGATCTCTGCGATCGAGGCCCGCGCCCCGCCGGCGCCGGCATTGTTGACCAGCGTGTCGATCCCGCCGGTCTCTTCCTTTGCGCGGTTCATCAGCAGTTCGAGATCGCCGGGCTTCGTCACGTCGCAACGCATCACCCGGACCTCGCCATCGCAGCCCTCGGCGACTGCTTCGGCACCCGCATCGTCGATGTCCGCGCTGTAGACCACCGCGCCTTCGTCGGCGAACAGACGCACCGCTTCCGCCCCGATGCCGGAGGCGCCGCCGGTCACGATCACGGTCCTGCCCGAGAATCGCATGATCATCCTTTCCCCTCGTTTCTGCGGGTTCGTGATTACGAGAGCGAGGGGTCGCGTCAACGTAAACCCGCCGCCCGGCAGGCTGACGTTACGGCATGGCGAACCGCGCGCTTTGGGGTTGCGGCGGGGGCCGGATCGGCCATACCCTTGCCCTCGTACCATGCAGGGATGAGGACACGATCATGGCCGATGCCGATCTCGAACGCTTCCGCGCCGACACCCGCGCCTGGCTCGAGGCGAACTGCCCGCCGGAGATGCGCCAGCCCGTCCGCGACGAAGACGATATCTACTGGGGCGGCCGCAATGCCAGCTTCAAGAACGAGGCGCAGCGCCGCTGGTTCGAAGCCTGCCGCGACAAGGGATATACCGTCCCCGAATGGCCAACCGAATATGGCGGCGCGGGACTTGCACCCGCTCAGGGCAAGGTGCTGCGCGAGGAAATGGCGCGGATCGGCGCGCGCCCTCCGCTGTCCAGCTTCGGCATCTGGATGCTCGGCCCGGCGCTGCTGCATTTCGGCACGGAAGGACAGAAGCAGCGCTTCCTCGGCGAAATCGCCCGCGGCGAGATCCGCTGGTGCCAAGGCTATTCCGAACCCGGCAGCGGCAGCGACCTCGTCTCGATGCAGACCTATGGCGAGGATCGCGGCGATCACTGGGTGGTCAACGGCAGCAAGATCTGGACCAGCTATGCCGATCAGGCGGACTGGATCTTCTGCCTCGTACGGACCGACAAGGACAGCAAATACCAAGGCATCACCTTCATGCTGTTCGACATGGCGACGGCCGGGGTGACTACCAAGCCGATCAAGCTGATCAGCGGCAACAGCCCGTTCTGCGAAACCTTCATGGACGATGTAAAGGTGCCCAAGTCCTATGGCGAAGGGGTGCCCGCCCATGTCGGCGAGATCAATCGCGGGTGGGACGTCGCCAAGTATCTCCTCGGCCACGAACGCGAGATGATTTCCGCCACCGGCGGCGGCGACCGGGCGACCTCGCTGGGTGCGGCGACCAGCCGGCAAGGCAGGCTCGATCCGGTGCTGCGTGCCGAGATGGCGCAGTTCGATGTGGACGCACTGGCCTTCACCGCGATGAGCGAGCGGTTCATGGATCAGCTGAAGGCAGGCAAGGGCCATCCTGCCCAGCCCAACATGCTGAAATACGCCGGTACCGAACTGAACAAGCGGCGGCACGAATTGCTGATGGCAGCCGGCGGCAGCCCCGCGCTGGAATGGGACAGCGACGAGACCGAAGGCGGCAAGCCGGCGCGGGGCTGGCTGCGGACCAAGGCGAACAGCATCGAAGGCGGCACCAGCGAGGTCATGCTGAACGTGATCGCCAAGCGCATCCTGGACCTTCCGGGAGCCTAGCATACACGCCGGAACGCTTCCGGAGACGCAAACAGGCCTTGCCGGGGCCGGGGAATGAGGACGCGAATGCCGCTTTACCATACCGAAGATCAGACGATGCTGGCGGAAACGGCGGCGGATTTCTTCGCCTCCGAAGGAAGTATCGCCAAGCAGCTGCGCCATTGGCGTGACCGCGACTGCAAGGACGGCTTCGGCCATGCCCTGTGGAAGCAGATGGCCGAAATGGGGTTCACCGGCATGCTGGTCGACGAGGCCGATGGCGGGCTCGGGCTGGGCCAGGCCGAGGCGAACATCGTGCTCGAACATATCGGCCGCAACCTCACGCCCTCGCCCTTTCTGGCCAGCGCGGTCCTTGCGGCGAGCGCGCTGAAGCACGGCGGCGAGATGGCTCGCGAGCGGTGGCTGCCGGGGTTGGTCGCGGGCGAGGCGATCTATGCCGTCGCCATTGACGAAGGCCCCAAGCACCGGCCCGAACAGATCGCGCTGAGGGCGGAGCGTTCGGGCAATGGTTTCCGCCTCACCGGGCAGAAGGACTTCGTCCTCCACGGCGCCAGCGCGGACATGCTGGTGGTCGCGGCCCGGACCTCGGGCGGGGAAGCCGATGTCGATGGCATCACCCTCTTCGCGGTGCCGAAGGATGCGGCCGCCATGAGCCACGATCCGGTCCGCCTGGTCGACAGTTCGATGGCAACCCACACCCGCTTCGACGGGGTCGAACTGGATGGCGATGCGGTTATCGGCGAAGTCGATGGCGGGCGCGCGATCCTCGATGCGATGTTGCGTGCCGGACGTGTCGGGGCCGCTGCCGAAGGCGTCGGCGTGGCGCAGGGCGCGATGGACATGACGGTCGACTATCTCAAGCAGCGCAAGCAGTTCGGGCGGCTGATCGGCGAATTCCAGGCCTTGCAGCACCGGGCCGCGCACCTCTATTCGGAAGTCGAGATCGCCCGCGCAGTGACCATGAAAGCGGCGGAACTCATCGATGCGGGCAGCGAACAGGCCGAACTGATGGCCAGCGTTGCCAAGGCCAAGGTCGCCCGCGCCGCCGGCCTTGCCGTACGCGAAGGCGTGCAGATGCACGGCGGAATCGGCATGACCGATGAATACGATATCGGCCTGTTCATGAAGCGCGACCGCGCGCTGCAGGAATTTCTTGGCGACCAGTATTATCATGCCGGACGGGTAGCGGAACTCAGCGGGTACTGAGGCGCATCATGCCCGGCGGGGGCGGAGCACCGATGACCGCCGGCCTCGCGACAAATTAGGGAGAGAGACGATGACACTTGAAGACCTGTTCAGCCTCAAGGGCCGCACCGCACTGGTCACCGGGGGCAGCCGCGGGATCGGGCGCATGATCGTCGAAGGCTTTCTCGCCGCCGGGATCGACCGGGTCTACATCACCGCGCGCAAGGCCGACGAGCTGAACGAGGCCGCCGAAGCGCTGGGCGAAAAGGTGGTGCCGATCCAGGGCGACATCTCCACCATGGAGGGGATAGAGGCGCTGGTCGGCGAATTATCGGGGCGCGAGCAAAAGCTCTCTATCCTGGTCAACAATGCCGGCGCGGCGTGGGGGGCGGACTATCTCGACTTCCCCGAAGCCGGGTGGGACAAGGTCATGGACCTCAACGTCAAGACGCCCTTCTTCCTCACCCAGAAGCTCCACCCGCTGCTGACCGCCGCGGCAACTCAGGAGACCCCCGCCAAGGTCATCAACATCGCCAGCGTCGACGGCCTGCGGATCAATCCGTGGGAAACCTACAGCTATCAGGCATCGAAGGCCGCCCTGATCCACCTCACCCGGCGGATGGCGGCGCGCCTGGTCAAGGATCACATCTACGTCACCGGGATCGCGCCGGGTGCATTCCCGTCGAACATGAACAAGGTTGCCCGCGACATGGGCGACGAAAGCGCGAAGGGCATTCCCAACCGCCGTGTCGGCGACAAGTATGACATGGGCGGCAGCGCAGTCTATCTCGCCAGCCGCGCCGGGGACTATACCGTGGGAGAGATGCTGACCGTTGACGGTGGGATCGTCAACGCCCTCCTCCCGACCCATTTCGCCGACCCTGCGGCGGGGCGCTGAGCGATCAGGATCAGCGCCGGGGCCGTCCGCCCAGCAGGCGGTCCATGACCCGCGACGAGATCGCCTCGGACGCGAGGCCGACCATCACACCCAGCGCGACATCGGTGGGGAAGTGGGCCTTGCGAGTGATCTGCACCAGCGAAGCGGTCGCGGCCAGCGGGTAGGCGATCGGAGTCGCCCCGGGATTGTCGCGCACGATGGCGCGTGCCACCGCGACCGCGCCGGCGCTATGGCCCGAGGGCAGCGAACGATCTTCGCCCTCCTTGCTCTCGCCACGTTCGAGCGTCGCCTCGCCTTCCTCGGCCACCTTGCGCGGGCGATAACGGTCGAAATTGTCCTTGATGACGGTCTTGATCCCGGTCGCCAGCGCATGGGCAAGCAGCATCCGCAGGCCGGTGCGGGCAATCCGCGGCTGGCGCGTCGCCAGACCCACCACCAACGTCGTCAGCGATGCGGCGACGAGCGGCGGCTGATCGGTCAATTCCGAAACCTCGCCCAGCGCCTTGCCCACCACGGTTTCGCCCAGCGGATGCGCAGCCCGCACGATGGCGAGATCCGCGCGCGTGATCGCCCCTACCTCTTCGGCTGCTTCCTCGAGCTTCTCGACGACCTCATCGCTCAACTCATCAACTCCCTTACGAAGGGGATCAGCCCGGTCTGCCGCTGGCGCTTCATGCGCTCGGCATTGAGGATCTCGCGGACCTTGGCGAAACAGCCGGGGGCATCCTCGTTGATCACCACGTAATCATAGGCATCCCAATGGCTGATTTCAGCCCGGGCGCGCTCCATTCGTGCCTCGACCACGCTCTCCTCGTCGGTTGCGCGGCTGCGCAGGCGCCGTTCCAGTTCCGCGATGCTGGGCGGCAGGATGAACACCCGCACCACATCCTGGCTGTCCTTCTGGTACAGCTGCTGCGTCCCCTGCCAGTCGATGTCGAACAGGAAATCCTGTCCTTCCTTGAGGGCGGCGCGGATATGGCCCTTGGGCGTGCCGTAGCGGTGGCCGAAGACCTGCGCCCATTCGTAGAAATCGTCTTCCTCGACCAGCCGGTCGAATTCGGCCTCGTCGACGAAATAGTAGTGCACCCCGTCGATCTCGCCCGGGCGGGGTGGCCGGGTCGTCACGCTCACCGAGAGGCGAATGTCCGGATCGGCATCCAGCAGCATGTGCGAGATCGTGGTCTTACCCGCTCCGCTGGGCGAGGACAGGATGAACATCAGCCCGCGGCGGGCGAGTGCGGTCTGCGAAGAAGCGGATTCGGCCATGCGCGCCTTTGCAACGGAGCGGGGCGGAATGGCAAGCGCGCTGCCGAGTCGCACCGGCCGCAACGGGCTAGTTCTCGCCGCGGGCCTGCTTGATCAGGTCGCTGTCACCCTTGCGCCGTTCCTTGTGCTTGCTCTTGCTGCGATCATAAAGCGTCTTGGCCAGTGCCCCGCCGCCGACGACTACCGCCCCCGGCAGGTTGCGCGTGGCAAGGCGGGCGAGGGCGAAACTGGTCAGCGTCTGGCCGAGGCTCTTGTTCTCGATGATGCTCTTCGCCGTGTTCGGACCATAGCGGCCGCGCAGCATCCCGCGCTCGATCGTGCGGCGCACCACATAGGAAGCGGCGCGGATCGCCACGTCGGCGAACATGAGGTTGGTGGCGGGATTGTCGGTCGGTCCCGGCATCGCGGGCGGCTTGCCGCCTGTCGCAGCCGCAGCCCGGCGCCGCCGTTCGACACTTCGTGCACTTCGCTTGATCATGTTCGCCCTGCCTCGTCCGGTTGACGGGCGGCTATTTCTTGCGCCCGAAATCCACGGTGACGACATTCGAGCCGTCATCTGCACCGTCAACGGGCGCCGGGCTGCCCTGTTCCGGTTCATCATTGCCGGCGGGATCGGTCGCGGCGGGCGCCATGTCGGCCACGGTGGCCTGAAACTGCAGCCCGAAATCGACCGCCGGATCGACGAACTGGGTGATCGCGGCATAGGGAATGTCGAGCTGGGCCGGGATCTGGTTGAACGACAGGCCGACCGAAAACCCGTCTTCGCGCACCTTCAAATCCCAGAACTTGTTCTGGAGCACGATGGTCATCTCGTCGGGAAACCGTTCGCGCAGGCTGATCGGCACCGATACGCCCGGCGCGTGGGTGCGAAAAGTGATGTAGAAATGGTGCGCGCCGGGGAGCATGCCGCCCCCGTCCTCGATCTCGCCCAACACGCGGCCGACCACCGCGCGCAAGGCTTCCTGCACGATCGTATCGTAGGGGATCAGGCTGTCAGGCGTCGTCTCGCTCATGACTGGGACAGGTGGAACCGGTCGCCCGCGTGGTCAAGCGCTTTAGTCGAACCGGGGCCGGGTCCGCGCTTGCACCTTGAAAGGCGTGGCCTATAGGCACCTTCCATGCGGACGGCACGGATCACGCGCAACACCACCGAAACCCGGATCGAGGTCGAGGTCGATCTCGACGGCACCGGGCAGTACACGGTGTCCACCGGCATCGGTTTCCTCGACCACATGATCGAGCAATTCGCCCGCCATTCGCTGATCGACGTGACGCTGCGGGTCGAGGGCGATCTTCACATCGACCAGCACCACACCACCGAGGACAGCGCCCTGGCGCTGGGGCAGGCGCTGTCGCAGGCGCTGGGCGACCGGCGCGGGATCGCCCGCTATGGCAGCGCCCATTCGCCGATGGACGAAACGCTGGCGCTGGTCGCGCTCGACATGTCGGGGCGGCCCTTCCTGGTGTGGAAGGCTGCCTTTACCCAGGCCAAGCTGGGCGAATGGGACACCGAACTGATCGAGCACTGGTTCCAGTCGGTCGCGCAGACCTGCGGCATCACCCTGCATGTCGAAGTGCTGCACGGCGCGAACAATCACCACATCTGCGAGGCAATCTACAAGGGCTTCGCACGGGCGATGCGCGCTGCGGTGGAGATCGATCCGCGCAAGGGCGAGGCGATCCCCAGCACCAAGGGCCAGCTGGGTGGCTGAAACCGTTGCGCTGGTCGATTACGGCGCGGGCAATCTGCATTCGGTGGACAATGCGCTGCGCAAGGTCGGGGCGACAATCACCCTGACGGCCGATCCCGCCGTGCTGCGCCGGGCCGATCGCATCGTCCTTCCGGGCGTCGGCAGCTTCGCCGCCTGCGCCGAAGGCCTGCGCCGGGTTCCGGGCGTGGTCGAGACACTGGAAGAGCGGGTGCTGGGCGGCGGGGTGCCGTTCCTTGGCATCTGCGTCGGGATGCAGCTCCTCGCCACCACCGGGCACGAACACGGCGAGACAGCGGGGCTGGACTGGATCCCCGGCGACGTCCGCCGGATCGAGCCGGCCGATGCCAGCATCAAGGTCCCCCATATCGGCTGGAACGACGTTGCCCCGACGCCCCATGCCCGCCAGCACGAGGTGATCGAGGAAGGCGAGGCCTATTTCCTCCATTCCTACCACTTCCACGCCGCCAGCGGGAAAAACGTGCTGGCGATGACCGATCATGGCGGTGGCCTCGTCGCCGCAGTCGGGCGGGACAACATCCTCGGCCTGCAATTCCACCCCGAAAAGAGCCAGTCCTACGGGCTCGGCATTCTCGCCAATTTCCTCGAGTGGCGGCCATGATCGTCTTTCCCGCGATCGACCTCAAGGCCGGGCAGGTGGTTCGCCTTGCCGAAGGGGATATGGCCCGGGCGACCGTCTATGGCGACGATCCGGCGGCGCAGGCGCTCGCCTTTGCCGATGCCGGGGCCGAGCATCTTCACGTGGTCGACCTCGATGGCGCATTTGCCGGCGAAAGCCGCAACCGCGCGGCGGTGGAGGCGATCGTCGCGGCATTTCCCGGCTATGTCCAGCTTGGCGGGGGCATCCGCGATGCCGCTGCGGTCGAGGGGTGGTTCGCACTCGGCGTGGCACGCATCGTGATCGGTTCGGCGGCGCTCAAGGATCCGGATTTCGTGCGCGAGATGGCGCGCGAATGGGACGGCGGCATCGTCGTCGCGGTGGACGCCAAGGACGGCATGGTGGCGACCGAGGGCTGGGCCGAGGTCAGCGACGTGCCGGTGGTCGACATGGCGCGCCGGTTCGAAGATGCCGGCGTCGCCGCGCTGCTGTTTACCGATATCGGGCGCGACGGAATGCTCAAGGGCGTGAACATCGAGGCGACGGTCGATCTCGCCCGCCGGGTCAGCATTCCGGTCATCGCCAGCGGCGGGGTCAAGGGGCTGGACGACATCCGCATCCTGTCGCTCCACGCGGGCGACGGGATCGAAGGGGTGATCACCGGCCGTGCGCTGTATGACGGGCGGCTCGATCTCGGCGCGGCTCTGGCGATGGCGGGGCGGTCGTGAACCCGCTTCTGAAAGGACGCGCATGACCGTTCGCATCCGCGTCATCCCCTGTCTCGACGTTGCAGATGGCCGCGTGGTCAAGGGCGTCAATTTCGTCGACCTCAAGGACGCCGGCGATCCGGTGGAGCAGGCGCAGGCCTATGACCGTGCAGGCGCGGACGAGCTATGCTTCCTGGATATCTCTGCCAGCCATGAGGGGCGCGGCACCCTGCTCGACATCGTCGAGCGGACGGCCAAGGTCTGCTTCATGCCGCTCACCGTCGGTGGCGGGGTGCGCAGTGTCGAGGATGCTCAGGCGCTGCTGCTGGCAGGCGCGGACAAGGTGGCGGTCAATTCGGCCGCGGTCGAACGGCCCGAACTGGTCGGCGAGATCGCGGCGCGCTTCGGCAGCCAGTGCGTCGTCGCCAGCGTCGATGCGCGGGCACGCACCGCGGGCGAAGGGTTCCGCGGCTGGGAAATCTACACCCATGGCGGCCGCAGGGCGACCGGCATTGACGCGGTCGACCATGCCCGCCGCCTTGCCGAGTTCGGTGCAGGCGAACTGCTGGTCACCTCGATGGACGGCGACGGCACGAGGGCGGGCTACGATCTTGAACTGACCCGCGCGGTGGCGGACAGCGTCGGCATTCCGGTGATCGCGAGCGGCGGGGTCGGCTCGCTCGAACATCTCGTCGAGGGGGTGACCCGCGGCCATGCGAGCGCTGTGCTGGCGGCCTCGATCTTTCATTTCGGCACCCACACCATCGCCGAGGCGCACCGCGCGCTGCGGGCGGCGGGCTTGCCCGCGCGCGGGTGAGCGGGTTAGGGAAGGGCATGGACACGCTGACCCGTCTCGAAGCGACCATTGCCGGCCGTCGGGATGGCGATCCCGCGGCCAGCTATGTCGCCCAGCTGCTCGCCCGCGGAACCCCGGCGCTGGCGCGCAAACTGGGCGAAGAGGCAATCGAAGCCTGTGTCGCGGCATTGTCCGGCAGCCGCGAGGAACTGGTCGGCGAAGCGGCGGACCTTGTGTTTCACCTGCTGGTCCTGCTGGCCGACAAGGACATCCCGCTTGCCGAAGTGATGGCCGAGCTGGACCGCCGCGAGGGCACCTCGGGTCTGGCCGAGAAAGCCATGCGGAGCGCCTGAGCCATGCCGATCGACCCGACCCTTCCCTATGACGATGGCAACATCTTTGCCCGCATCCTGCGCGGCGAGATTCCCTCGACCCGCGTCTACGAGGACGAGTGGGCGATCGCCTTCGAAGATATCAACCCGCAGGCTGCCAATCATACGCTGGTGATCCCCCGTGCCAGCTATGTCAGCTGGGACGATTTCAGCGCCCGCGCCAGGGCCGAGGAGATCGCCGGCTTCGTCCGCGCGGTCGGCAATGTGGCGCGGATGAAGGGGCTGGTGGAGAGCGGCTACCGCCTGCTGGCCAATGTCGGCGCGCATGGCGGGCAGGAAGTGCCGCATCTTCATGTCCACCTGTTCGGCGGCGAGCCGCTGGGCCCGATGATCGCTCGGCGCAGGGCATGACCCTGCCCCATCCTCCCGACGGCGTCCTGGACGGGCCGCGCCACCTTTATGCGGTGCGGGTCTATTACGAGGATACCGACCTGTCGGGCATCACCTATCACGCCAATTACCTGCGCTGGTTCGAGCGCGCCCGCAGCGACCTGCTGCGCCGGCTGGGCATCGATCAGCGCGCTGCGATCGAGAGCGGCGAGGGCGCCTATGCCCTGTCCGAGGTCAACCTGCGCTACCTTCTTCCCGCGCGGCTCGATGACGATGTCGCGATCGAGACCCGCTGCACCGAATTGCGCGCCGCGTCGTGCCGGATGCACCAGGTCGCACGGCGCGGCACGGCGATCCTGTGCGAGGCGCATCTGCGGGTCGGCTTCCTGACTCTCGATGGTCGACCGCGCCGGCAGCCGGAAGACTGGCGCACGGCCTTCGCCCGCTTTATCGACGCCCCCGAACCCACCGCCACCCCCGAGGCCACTGGACACGCATGACCCTTATCCCGCTGCTTGCCGCCGCCGTTCCCGCGGCTCCGACCCATCTCGACCCGGTAGAATTGTTCCTCGACGCCGATATCGTCGTGCAGCTGGTGATGGCCGGCCTGTTGCTGGCCAGCGTCTGGGTGTGGACGATCATCGTCTCCTTCAGCCTCAAGATGCGGCGAATGCGGCGCGATACCCGCGCCTTCGAAGAGGAGTTCTGGAAGGCCGACAATCTTGACCGCTTCATGAAGGACCGGGGCACCGCCGACGTGCCGAGCGCACGGGTGGCCAAGGCGGCGGTGGGCGAATGGCGCCGCTCGACCAAGGGCGAGGTCCGCGATGCCGAGGCGCTGCGCGGGCGCATCGCCGGCGTGATGGACAGCCAGGTCGCGGGCGAGGCAGACGACATCTCCGAACGGCTCAACTTCCTCGCCACGGTGGGTTCGGTCGCGCCCTTCGTCGGCCTGTTCGGCACGGTGTGGGGGATCATGAACAGCTTCTTCCAGATCGGCGCGCAGGAAAGCAGCTCGCTCGCGGTAGTGGCGCCGGGCATTTCCGAAGCGCTGTTCGCCACCGCCATCGGCCTGTTCGCGGCCATTCCCGCGGTCATCGCCTACAACCGTTTCAGCCACGCGGTCGAGCGATACGAGGCCGGCCTGCACCGCTTTGCCGACCGGCTGCACGGCACCTTCAGCCGCCAGCTGGAGCAGCTCTGACATGGCGATGTCGCTGGGCACCGGCGGCGCGGGGGCGCGGCGGGGACGGCGCGACCC
>NZ_JBHWMI010000046.1:0-88790 GCF_043423005.1 Qipengyuania sp.
CCGTCGGCATCCCAGCCTCCTGCTCCTTCAAAACAGCGATGATCTGCTCCTCGCTGAACCTGCTCCGCTTCATCTCGTCCGTCTCCTTGTCGAAGGCCGGACTCTACTTATCACTGGAGGAAATCTAGGGGCTCAGACCACCGGCTCCACACGGTCGGAGCAGCGTTGGATCGACCGATAAACCCGCGTCGGCGCGGATGCGCTCGAACTGGGATTCTAAAACCGAAGTAACGAGCGGGAAGCGGCGCAACGCTGTTTGGAGGCTATCGGTCTTGAGTGAGCGCCACACTTCTGATCGGCGTATGATTGGCTGAATGTCGGAAGGGATATGGCGTCGAAGATAATAGCGACCGTTTCGAAGCGTCATTCCTCTGGGCACGAAACCGTGACTGAAACCGTAACAGCCGCGCGGACCATTTGTGACTGTTTTTCCGATGCTTAAGTTGGAACTATGGGCACCAAACCGTAACAGTGAGTCGTAGCAAACACGCTCCCGAGACCGTGCTTGAGACGATTTATTCAATGATTTCAATGAGTTGGTGCCCAGAAGAGGACTCGAACCTCCACGGGGTTGCCCCCGCCGCCACCTGAAGACGGTGCGTCTACCAATTCCGCCATCTGGGCACATTCGGCGGATCGGGCTCATTCGCCCGGTCCGCGGGTAGGGCCGGGCGGTTAGCCAACCCGGTGGGTCGTTGTCAACGCGAAACGTTGCGGTGCTCGTGCTTGCGGTCCGGGAGGGCATGCGGCAAGGAGCGGCGCACCTAGACAGTCAGGCACTTTGGACAGATGGCAGCGGCGATGGCGAAACGCAGTCCCTTGAACGGCAAGCTCGTGGTCCTGATGGGCGGGAGCGGGTTTGTCGGCAATTACGTCGCGCAGGCCTTGCTGCAGCGTGGGGCGCGGCTGCGGATCGCGAGCCGCTCGCCGGAGAAGGCCTATACTCTCAAACCGCTCGCCAACCTCGGGCAGTTGCAGTTCGCCCGCTGCGATGCGCTCGATCAGGCCAGCATCGCGCGCTGCGTCGAGGGGGCGGACGCAGTCGTCAATCTGGTGGGCAGTTTCGGCGGCAACCTTGGCCGGCTGATGGGCACCGCCCCAGGATGGATGGCCGAAGCGGCGCGCCAGACCGGGGCAGGAGCCTTCGTCCACGTGAGCGCCATTACCGGACGGGTCCAGGGCGACGATGGCGAACCGATAGGCTATGCCGCCGCCAAGCGCTTGGGCGAGGAACGCGTCCGCGAGCATTTTCCTCAGGTCACCGTCGTGCGCCCGTCGATCATCTTCGGACCGGACGATTCGTTCATCAACCTGTTCGCTGGCCTCATCAGGACGTTTCCCGTTCTCCCCGTCTTCGGGCCGGATGCGATAATCCAGCCGGCTTATGTCGACGATGTGGCCGACGCCATCGCCAACGCGCTCGAGGAGCCGGGACGGTTCGGCGATGCGATCTTCGAATTTGGCGGGCCGGAAAAGCTGTCAATGCTGCAACTCAACCGGATGATCGCCGATGCCCAGCAGCGGCGGCGAACCTTTATCGAGATGCCGGACGCGCTATCGGCGCTGTTCGCAGCCTTGCCGGGCACGCCGATGGGGCAGGACCAGTGGGAACTGCTCAAGAGCGGCAACACCGTTTCGGGCGATTTTCCGGGGTTTGCCGAACTTGGCATCGTCCCGCGTCCGATCGGGCTGTTTCTCGATCGCTGGATGGTACGCTATCGGCGCCATGGGCGCTTCGCCCCGCGGTTGAGCGCGTAAGCCCTGCCCCCGCGCCCCTTCCTTCAGAGCGCGGCGGAGTAGAGCGCCAGCAGCCGGGCCCAGGCGCGTTCCGCCTGCACCTCGTCATAGGCCGGGCTGTCCGGCACGCACCAGCCGTGCGCGGCGGGGTAGACCTCGATTTCGGCCCGGGATCCCGCGGCATCAGCGGCACTGCGCAGCGCGGTCTTGGGCGCCGGTTCCTTCGCATCGTCGTCTTCGGCGATGGCAATGAGATAGTGCGTATCCGCCCGCAACAGGCGGTGGGGGCTGGTCTCGCTGTCACGCACCAGTCCGCCGCCGTGAAACGATGCCGCGGCGCGAATGCGCGGCACGCCCGATGCGCTCCAGATGGTGAAGGGGCCGCCCATGCAATAGCCCTGATTGCCGATCCCGCGCTCCGGATCGACGGCTTGCTGCGCCGTCAGCCAGCCGGCCGCGGCCTGCGCATCCTGCAAGATCGCGCCGGCGACGAGTTTGTCGCGCCACGGCTTCACGGTCTGAAATCCGCCTTGCGCTGCGAAGGTGGGGAAATCGGCGAACTGTTCGCCGCGCACGTCACGATAATAGGGGTTGAGAACCAGGACGGCATAGCCGCTGGCGGCAAGGCGCCGCGCCATCTGCCGCTTGGCTTCGCGCAGGCCCGCAACATCGGGCCACAGCACCACAGCCGGATGCCGCCCGCGCGCCGGATGAACGAAGAATCCATCCATCGTCCCCCCGGGGCTGGCAAAGGTGACGCTGCTTTCGGCAAGCGCGCTCGAACTGCCGCCTGCGGCCTGGCGCAGCGGCGTGCAGGCCGCGGCCGCCCCGCCGATCGCCATCGCGCCCATCCTGCGGCGAGACAGCACTGCGCGGCCCCATTGGATCACCTGTTGTTCGTCGCACATGATCCTGTCCCCTTGGTGGTCGCCGCGCTATGGCGCAGCATGATGATTATCGATCGGCGCCCTGTTCGACGTCGAAGATGGTATCCTCGATCCCGGCATCGCGGAAGGACTGGCGGATGAGGTCCTTCGTCCCGTCGTTCAGATCGCCGTCGAAGCGCACGACATGCGCGATGGGATACCGCAGCCAGTAGCCGCCCTCGAGCAGCTTGCGCAGCGCGCGGACCAGGGTGTCTTCGAAAAAGCGCTGATGCGCGATCAATTCGGCATCGGAGGAAAACGGAAACTCGGCCCGCTGATCGACGAACCGGTCCGAGCCACGTTGCTCGAGCTGCACCCGGTCGCGATAGATCGAAACGTCGAGATCGAGCCAGGTAATCCCGCCTAGCGCAAGGTGAGCGCCGCTTCGCTCTGTGCCATCAACCCCGCCAGAATTTGCGCTGCCGGCTCTTCCTCGCGCACCATCCCCACCGACTGGCCCGCCATGAGGCTGCCATGCTCGATGTCCCCATCGATCACCGCCCGCTTGAGCGAGCCTGCCCAGTAGTGCTCGATCTGTAATTGCGCTTCTTCCATGGCGATTTCATTCCGGTCGAGAACGCCGGCGACTTCCATTTGTTTCCTGGTGAAGGCCTCGGTGCCGCGGTTCTTCAAGGCGCGGACGGGGATCACCGGCAGACGATCGTCGATCTGCACACTAGCCACCGCATCGCGCGCACTGGCACGGAAGAAGGCTTTTTTGAAGTTGGGATGGGCGATGCTTTCGGTGGCACAGGCAAAGCGCGTTCCCAGCTGAACCCCGGCCGCGCCCATCTCGAGATAGCCGGCGATCGCCTCGCCCCGGCCGATCCCTCCGGCGACGAAGATGAGGTGATCGGCGGCCAGTTCGGGGAGGATTTCCTGCGCCAGCACACTGGTCGACACCGGGCCGATGTGTCCGCCGGCCTCCATGCCTTCGATGACGAGCGCATCCGCGCCCGAGCGCAGCAGCTTCTTGCCGAGGGCAAGCGTCGGCGCAAAACAGATGACCTTTGCCGGGGATGAGCCGTCCTTGATCGCCTCGACACTGCCCCGGAGGGGGATGCCCCCGGCCAGCACCACATGGCCGACGCCATGCCGCCGGCAGACCTCGATGAGGTCGAACAGTTGCGGATGCATCGTGATCAGGTTGACGCCGAAGGGCTTGTCGGTGAGCGTCCTGGTGGCGGCAATTTCGGCATCCAGCAGCTCGGGCGTCATCGCCCCGCACGCGATCACTCCGAACCCCCCGCCGTTCGAAATGGCCGCGACGAGGTGCCGTTCCGACACCCAGCTCATCGCGCCGCACAGTATCGCGTACTGCGAGCCGAGGAAATCGCAGCCACGCTGCATCAGGCGGGAAGTCTTGGGAAATTCGCTCATCCCGCCGCGCTTATCCGCGGTGCGGGCGAACGGCAAGGCGAGCCGGCCCGGTAGTCCGGCGAATGGCGGGCAGGCAGGGGTCGGTTGCGCTTTCGCTTGGCGCGGCCCGAATATCCGCTAGCGATGCGGGCAATGCCAAGCCTGCTTCCCGCGTTCCTCGCCCCCTATCATCCCCAGATCGGGCTTGTCCTCCTGCTGGTGGTCTTCATCGGTTTCATACTCGAGCGCCTGCCGCCGGTGGTGCTGGCGGCGGTCTCGGCACTGGTGATGCTGCTGCTTGGCTTCCTTTCGGTCGACGAGTTGCTCGGCGTCTTTTCCAATCCGGCCCCGATCACCATCGCGGCGATGTTCGTGATGTCGGCCGCGCTGCTGCGAACCGGTGCGCTGGAAGAAGTATCGGGCTGGATTGTCCGGCGCACGCTGCGCAAACCTCGGCTCGCGGTGGCAGAGATAGGGGCGGGCACGCTCGCCGCCTCGGCATTCATGAACAACACGCCGGTCGTGCTGGTGATGATCCCCATCGTGCGGCGCCTGGCGCGGGTGCTGGGCGTCGCGGCGACCCGGATGCTGATCCCGCTGTCTTATCTGGCGGTCCTCGGCGGAACGCTGACGCTGATCGGCACGTCGACCAACCTGCTGGTGGATGGGGTCGCCCAAGGCGAGGGGCTGGCCCCGTTCGGGATGTTCGAGATCAGCGGGGTCGGCCTCGTCACCGCCCTCGCCGGGGTGGCGACCCTAATGGTCCTTGGCCCACGTCTTCTCCCCGACCGGCCGCCCCGCTCGCTCGACGAGGATGCCGAGAGCGATTCCTACCTCTCGCATCTGGTGGTCATGCCGGAGAGCGTGCTGATCGGGCAGACCGTCGCGGAAAGCCCGCTGTCGCGGCGTCAGGGGATCAAGCTCATCGGATTGAAGCGCAAGGGCAGCATCGTGCGCAGCGGCTTCGAAACGCACCTGCTTGCCCCGGGCGACCAGTTGGTGGTCACGGCGAGCCCCTCGGAACTGGCATCGCTGGCCGAAGCGCACGACTTCCAGACCGGCCTTACCGGAGTAGGCGGCGGAGTGGTGACGGCGGGGCCCGGCCGTCCGCGCGACCTTGCACTGGTCGAGGCCGTGGTCTCGTCCGCGCATCCGATCATCGGGCGGCGGCTGGCTGAAATCCCGCTGCTATCCCGGCTCAAGGTTCGGGTGCTCGGCCTCAGCCGACCGCGCCATACCGCCGGCCCGGAACTGTCCGAGGTGCGGGTGCGCGCGGGCGACCGCCTGCTGATCGCCGCGGGCGCCGATGCGACGCAGGCCCTGCAAAGCAACGTCAATCTGGGAACCGTGAGCGAGGCTCCGGCCCGCGCCTTTCGCCGGCGACAGGCGCCGATCGCAATCGGCACGCTGGCCGGGGTGGTCATCCTGGCGGCGACCTTCTCACTGCCGATCCAGGCGCTGGCCCTGCTTGGCGCGGGGGTCGTTCTGGCTACCCGGTGCCTCGAACCGGAAGAGGCGTGGTCGGCGATCGACGGCAATACGCTGGTGCTGATCTTCGCCATGCTCGCCTTCGGGCTGGGGCTCGACAATGCCGGAACCGTCAGGCTGATCGTCGAGACGTTCGAGCCATTGTTCGCTGGTCTCGCGCCGTTCGTCCTGCTGCTGTGTGTCTATGCATTGTCCAGCGTGCTGACCGAGAGCGTCACCAACAATGCCGTCGCGGTGATCCTCACGCCTATCGTGATCGGCCTTGCCGAGGCGGTCGGGGCGGACCCGCGGCAATTGGTGGTCGCGGTGATGTTCGGCGCCAGCGCCAGTTTCGCCACCCCGATCGGCTACCAGACCAATACGCTGGTCTATGGGGCGGCGAATTACCGCTTTGCCGATTTTCTCAAGATCGGGGTGCCGATGAACGCGATTGTCGGGATCGTAACCTGCCTGGCGATCCATCTCCTGTTCGGATGACCCCGGCAAGGCCGCAGGCGGCGGCTTGGTTCAGTCGTCGACCGGCGCGTCGAGCCCGTAGGCGGTATGCAGCACCCGCACGGCAAGCTCGGTCTCGTCCTCGTCGATCATCACGCTGATCTTGATTTCGGAGGTCGAGATCGCCTGAATATTGATGCCGCGTTCGGAGAGCGCGCGGAACATCGTGCCGGCAACGCCCGCATGGCTTTTCATGCCCACGCCCACGACGCTGATCTTGGCGATATGGCTGTCGGTGATGATGCGGTTGAAACCGATCTCGTCGCGCCGGTCCTCGAGCAATGCCTGGGCGCGCGGCAGGTCCGCCTGCGGCACGGTGAAGGTCACGTCGGTCTCGCCCTTGTCGCGCCCGACGTTCTGGATGATCATGTCGACATTGATCGAAGCGGCGGCGAGCGGCTCGAAGATATTGGCGACCGAGCCGGGCCGGTCGGGCACGCGGGTCAGGATGATCTTGGCCTCGTTCTTGTCGTGCGCGATGCCGGTCACGTGCTGGCGTTCCATTTCGCCCCTTTCCACAAGGTCGTTCATTTCCGCTTCCGACACGATCAGCGTGCCGGGAATCTCGTCTGCCGGGATCGCGTCGTCGCCGACGAAGCTCGACAGGACCTGCACCCGCACCCCTTCGCGCATGGCGAGGCCGACCGAGCGGGTCTGGAGCACCTTTGCCCCGACGCTGGCAAGCTCGAGCATCTCCTCGTAGGTGACGGCCTTCAGCTTGCGCGCCCGCGAAACGATGCGCGGGTCGGTCGTATAGACACCGTCGACATCGGTGTAGATGTCGCAGCGATCCGCCTTGACCGCGGCAGCCACCGCGACCGCCGAGGTATCCGACCCTCCGCGCCCAAGGGTGGTTATCCGGCCGCTTTCGTCCACGCCCTGAAACCCGGGGATGACCGCGATCACTCCCTCGGCCATAGCCTCGCCAAGGCCAGGGGCGTCGATCTCGTCGATCCGGGCGCTGGCATGCTTGCCCGTCGTGACGATCGGCAATTGCCAGCCCAGCCAGCTGCGCGCCTTCGCGCCGAGCGATTGCAGCGTCAGCGCCAGCAGACCGCTGGTCACCTGTTCGCCGCTGGCGACGACCACGTCGTATTCCGCCGTATCGTACATTGGATTGGCTTCGCGGCAAAAATTGACCAGCCGATCGGTTTCGCCCGCCATCGCCGAGACGACGACCGCCACCTCGTTGCGGGCTCCATCCCTGCCCGCCTGCTGCTTGCGGACGATCTTGGCGACGCGGCGGATGCGTTCGGTCCCTGCCATCGAGGTGCCGCCGAATTTCATCACGATGCGCGCCAAGCGGACTATCTCCAAGCTGGAATGGTCATCGCAGGGCTGCTAGCCACCCCGCATGAGCGATGCAACATCGGCTGCGCCCCGGCGATCCGCCCCAGGGGCGACCATCCGCCCGCACGAAGCCGCGCATTTCGGCAATCTTGCGCGCGACTGGTGGGATCCCAAGGGGTCGAGCGCCATGCTTCACCGGCTCAATCCGGTACGGCTCGCTTTCCTGCGTGAGGCGATCGACCTTCACTGGGCCGGTGACATCGAGGGCGCCCACCCGCTCGCCGGCAAGCGCGCGCTCGACGTGGGCTGCGGGGCGGGGCTGCTGGCCGAAGCCCTGGCCCGGCTGGGTGCGGAGGTCACAGGGGTCGACGCCGCGCCGCAAAACATTTCCGCTGCTCGCGCCCATGCGGCGGGCGGCGGGCTGTCCATCCGCTATCTTTCGGGCGAACTGAGGGAGCACGATCTCGGCAAGTTCGATCTTGTCACGGCGATGGAGGTCCTCGAACACGTCGGCGACAAGGAGGTGTTCCTCGGCCTTCTCGAACAGCATCTGGACGACGATGGCCTGCTGGTCCTGTCCACCCCCAACCGCACGCCGCAATCGCGCCTGCTGATGGTTGGCGCGGCGGAACGACTGGGTTTCATCCCCCGGGGCACGCATGATTGGGACGATTTCGTCACGCCGGACGAGCTTGCCGATCTTCTCGCGGGGGCGGGGCTGATCATGGGCGAGCCACGAGGCATCGCTTGGCGCCCGGGCAAGGGCCTGCACCTCTCGGACGATTTGTCGCTCAACTACATCGTCACCGCACGCAAGCGCTGACGTACAAGCGCATGCCCCCGCGCCCCACCCTGCGACCCAATGACGAGGACCAGCGCTTTCTGCGCAGGCTGTTCCTGGTGCTGGTCGCTGGCGCACTGGTTGCGGTGGTGGTGCTTGCCCACGACCTCATGCTGCTGGCGTTCGGATCGCTGCTCGTCAGTCTGTTGCTGGTCGCAGTCACCGATTTCCTCGAAAGGCGGCTGCGCCTGCCGCGCAACGCAGGCCTTGCCCTTTCCACGGTGCTGCTGTTCGGGATCATCGGGCTGCTCGGCTACATGTTCTATGCCGAGATAGCGTTTCAGGGCGAGCTGCTGGCGCGCGAACTGCCGCGCGCCTGGGCCCGGACCGAACGCGCGCTGCGATCGGATGTGGTCGGACGGCTGCTGCTCGACACGGTGCAGAACCGCGAGACGGTGACCTTCGTCACCAACGAGGCGCAGGCGATCCTGCGCGGGGTGGCGGTGGTGCTGTTCAACCTGCTGATCGTGCTGTCGGCGGCGGTGTTCTTTGCCGCCGATCCTGCCCGGTATCGCCGCGGGCTCGCCATGCTCAGCCCCGGACGGTACCGCGCCCTCACTGATCGCACGCTGGGCGAAATCGGCACCGCGCTGCGGCTGTGGCTGGTGACGCAAAGCATCTCGATGCTGGTCATGGGATCGATCTTCACCCTCGGCCTGTGGCTTTCGGGCGTGCCGGCCTATGTCGCGCTCGGCGTGTTTGGCGGCCTTGCAGAATTCATCCCCTATGTCGGCCCGATCATCGCGATGGTGCCGGCTCTGCTGTTGACCTTTGCCGGGGAAGGAAGCTTCGCCGGGGTGGTGGCCACCTATGCCATCGCGCGCATCGTGCAGACCAATTTCGTGACGCCCTGGGTGACGGGAAAGGTCGTATCGGTGCCGCCGGGCTGGTACATCTTCCTGATCCTGGGCGCAGGCTATGTCTTTGGCACCTTCGGCCTGTTCTTTTCCGGCCCGCTGGCCATCGCGCTCTATACCGCATGGCTGGCGCTGTATTCGCGCGCCACGCTGGGCGACGATGTGGCCATGCCGGGCGATGGCGGCCTGTCACGGTCCTCGTCATCCGAGGAAGAGATCGCACCCGGCGAAAGCCCGGGCATGGGGACCACCGGGCGGTAACGCATTCTTTATCGCACCGGCGCACAATGTCGGCGTCATGGTCAAGAAAATCGTCTTCATTGCCCTTTTCGCGATTGCTGCGTTCGCGGTCGCGGGCGGCGATCTGTCCTCGATCAAGCGCCGGGCGCAGGATGCGGCGCAGTCGACCGGTGAGACCGTGATGGCGCGCGACAACGGCGGCTGGGGCAGCTGACGCTTAAGCGAAAGCGGCGGTCCAGATCGCCTCGTCGAAGCCGACCAGCAGCCCTCCTCGATGCTCGACCACCGGCCGTTTGATGGTGGCGGGATGGGCCGCCATCAGCGCCAGCGCGCGGCTTTCGTCGAGATCGATTTTCGACGTTTCGGGCAAGTTGCGAAACGTCGTCCCCCGGCGGTTGAGGAGCACCTCCCACCCTGTTGCGGCAACCCACCGTTCAAGCTGCGCCGGATCGACACCGTCCTTGCGGAGATCGCAGAAGACATAAGCGATCTTCCGCTCTTCAAGCCACTTGCGCGCCTTGCGCACCGTATCGCAGTTGGGGATGCCGTACATTTTAATCATGGCTTACTGCCATCGAGATTCTCGCAGTTCGGAATGCCCTTCATTCTGAGACCTTCCATCGCGCGTTCAACTTGCTTCGCCATCAGCCGGAACCGCTCACGCATCGTCCGCGGCTCGCGCCCAGCCGGGGCTGGCGGGCTCTAGCGTGGCGAGCACCGCTTCTGCGCTCTCGAGATAGTCGCGCTGGCGGGCCTCGGTCATCCGGTCCCATGTCGAATAGGCCCGTCCGATCCGGGGATTGGCTTGCAGATGCTCGCGATTGCGGACCATGAAATGCCAGTATAGCGGATTGAACGGACAGGCTCCTTCACCGGTCTTGACCTTCGGCGAATAGCGGCAGGTGCCGCAATAGTCGCTCATCCGGTCGATATAGGCGCCGCTCGCGGCATAGGGCTTGGAAGCCAGCCGCCCGCCATCGGCATAGAGGATCATCGCCGCGACATTGGGCAGTTCGACCCATTCATAGGCATCGGCATAGACCACCAGATACCAGTCCTCGACCTCGCGCGGATCGATTCCGGCAATGAGGGCGAAGTTGCCGAGCACCATCAGCCGCTGGATATGATGGGCATGAGCGTTGCTGGCAGTCGAGCGGACGCAATCGGCGAGGCAGGCCATGTCGGTCTCGCCGGTCCAGTAGAATTCGGGGAGCGGGCGGCGGGCATCGAGCGCGTTGGCTTCGGCCAGGCGCGGCATTTCATGCCAGTAGAAGCCGCGGATGTATTCGCGCCAGCCGATGATCTGGCGGATGAAACCCTCGACCGAGTTGAGCGGGGCCCGGCCTTCACGCCACAAGGTCTCGGCCCGGCGGCACAGGTCCAGCGGATCGAGCAGACCGAGATTGAGGCTGGTCGAGAGCAGCGAATGATAGAGCTGGTCCTGCCCTTCCAGCATGGCGTCCTGATAGGGGCCGAATGCTGCCAGCCGTTGCTCGAGAAAAGCCTCGGCGGCGATCTCGGCCTCGGTCCGGGTTACCGGCCAGCGGAAGGGCTCCAGCTCACCGAAGTGATCGCCGAACCGCTCGGCGACCAGCTTCAGGACATCGCGGGTGATGGCATCGGGTTCGAACAGGGGGCGCGGCGGCACCAGCAAGGCGCTCGTCAACGGTTCGCGGTTTTCCGCGTCATAGTTCCAGCGCCCGCCGGCCGGCTGGCCTTCCTCCATCAGCAATCCGGTCTTGCGGCGCATCTCGCGATAGAAGAATTCCATGCGCAGCTGGCGCTTGCCCTCCGCCCATTCGGCGAACTCGGCCCGGCTGGCGATGTACCGGTCGTCTTCAAGGATAACGACGGGGCAGGGGAACTTGTCCGCCCATTCGAGAATCGCGCCTTCCACCCGCCATTCGCCCGGCTCCACGATGCGGATCTCGGCAGGCTCGTGCCGCTCTACCGCACGGGCGACTTCGCCGGTGAAGCTGCCGGCATTGTCGGGATCGTCGAGCCGCGTGTATTCGACCCGCCATCCGGCCTCTTCCAGTTCGGCGGCGAAATGCCGCATGGCCGAAAAGATCAGCGCGATCTTCTGCTGATGATGGCGCACATAGGTCGCCTCTTCCCACACCTCCATCATCAGGACGACGGCCTCGTCCCGGTCGACATCGCGCAGGCTGGCAAGATCGGGCGAAAGCTGGTCGCCGAGGACCGGGATCAGGACGGGCGCAGTCATCGGACGCTAACGCCCGGCGGGGCAAAACGGGTGCGCGGTCTCAGCCGGCGAAGGCAAGGCCGAGCTTGCGGCGATAGCTGGGCCACTGCCCGGCCACCCAGTCCGCCTCGGGCTGGCGGGCCGCCTGCGCCTGGTCGATCTCGACCTCGTCGAAACCCGATTGGAGAGCGTGGCGGAATTGATCGCTGATCAGCGGGCCCGCGGCGCGCAGGCGCCCTTGGTACCCCTGTTCGCGCAAGGCCCGGCCAAGGCCGAAGCCGCGCCCGTCACCGAATGCCGCGAACCGAATCCGGATCAGCGCCAGATCGCCGAGGCGGCCTGCCACAAGGGCCGGGTCGGCATCGCCGGGAAGCTCCACGGCGAGGCCGGTTCCAGCGGGCAGCGATGCAGGGTCCTGCCAGTCGTGCGGTTCGTCCTTGCAAAAGCCCCGGGGCGTCACGATCGGCACCTCATGCCCTCCTTTGCGTGCGGTCGTCGCGGAGCATCCAGTGGATCCCGCATTCGGTTTTCTCGCTGCCGCGCCAGCGACCGGCGCGCATGTCTTCGCCCGGGGCGACCCGAGTGGTGCAGGGGCGGCAGCCGATGCTGGGAAACCCCTGCGCAACGAGCGGGTGGCGGGGAAGATCGTGGCGGGCGATGTAGCCCTGGATGTCGTCCGGCCGCCATCTTGCGAGCGGGTTCAGCTTGACCCGCCCCACCTCGTCCATTTCGCGCAGCGGCAGGACCGATCGATCGCGGTTCTGGAAGCGCTTGCGCCCGGTGATCCATGCCGAGAAGGGGGCGAGGGCGCGCATGAGCGGCTCGCGCTTGCGCAGGGTGCAGCACGCATCGGCTTCGGCCCCGTAAAGCTGGCCGCCCGCGTCGCGCGCGGACAGATGCCAGCGGGTCGGCCGCACGATCTGCAATGCCGTGAGCCCCAGCCGCGCGGCGACCTTGCGCTGATAGTCCAGCGTCTCTTCGAACAGCATCCCGGTTTCGTTGAACAGCACCGGGGTCGCCGGATTGATCCGGGCGACGAGGTGCAGCAGCACGACCGATTCAGCGCCCAGGCTGGAAACCAGTGCGATGCGTCCGGCAAAGTCGTGGCGGATCGCCTGAGCCAGCAGGTCTGCCGCCTCCGCCTCGCGATCGGGGGCAGCCAGCGCGGGCGCGTCGAAATCGACCTCATGCAGCACGGGCAGGCTCCTCGGCTGGATAAAGCGCGTCCTTGAAGGGCTGCACGCCGAGCCGGCTCACCGCCGCCACGAAGGTCTCCTCGGGGTCCAGCCGCTCGGCCAGATAGACGAGGACGAGGCGTTCGATGGCGGGAACCACCTCGTCGGCGTCGAAGCCGCGGCCCAGCCGTTCGCCAAGGCGCAGGTTCTCCGTGTGATCCCCGCCGATGGTGATCTGGTAGTTCTCGCGCCCCGCCTTATCCAGTCCGAGGATGCCGATATGGCCGACGTGGTGATGCCCGCAGCTGTTGATGCATCCGGAAATCTTGATCTTCATTTCGCCGATGGTGCGCGAATAGTGCGGATCGGCGAAATGCTGCGCGATGTCCTTGGCGATCGGGATCGAGCGTGCGGTTGCCAGCGTGCAGTAGTCGAGCCCGGGGCAGGCGATGATGTCGCCGATCTGGCCGATGTTCGCCGTGCCCAGACCGGCCGCCACAAGCGCCGCGTGAACAGCCCACAGATCGCGCTTGGCGACATGCGGCAGGATCAGGTTCTGTTCGTGGCTGACCCTGATCTCGTCATGGCCATACCGTTCGGCGAGATCGGCGACCACGCGCATCTGCTCCGCGCTCGCATCGCCCGGCGCCCCGCCGACCGGCTTCAGGCTGATCGACACGATCGCGTGGCCGGGGCTGCGGTGGGGCGCGAGATTGGCCGCGCACCAGTCGCGAAAGATCGCATCGCCGGCCAGGGCCTGTTCGAACGCTGCATCCGGTTCGGAAAGCTCGGCCAGGGGCGGCGGGGCAAAGGCCGCCTCGATCCGGGCGACAATCGCCGGGTCGGTGGCAACGCCGGGGCCCGCGTGCCGGGCCAGGATCGCGGCGAACTCTTCCTCCACCTGCGCGCGGAAGCTGTCGAGCCCCTCTTCCATCACGAGGATCTTGATCCGCGCCTTGTACTTGTTGTCGCGCCGGCCATGCCGGTTGTAGACCCGCAGGATCGCCTCGCAATAAGCGAGCAGGTCGGCTTTGGGCAGGAACTCGCGCACGACCACGCCGACGACCGGGGTCCGCCCCAGCCCGCCGCCGACGATCACCTCGTACCCGATCTCGCCGCTGTCCGCACGGATCATCCGCAGGCCGATATCGTGTGCCTTCGTCACCGCGCGATCGTTGGGCGAACCGGTTACCGCGATCTTGAACTTGCGCGGAAGGAAAGCAAATTCGGGATGGTCGGTCGACCATTGGCGCAGCAGTTCGGCGGTGGGGCGGGGGTCCTCGATCTCGTCGGCCGCGGCGCCGGCGAAATGGTCCGCGGTCACATTGCGGATGCAATTGCCAGAGGTCTGGATGGCGTGCATCTCGACATCGGCCAGCGCATCGAGAATATCGGGCAGGTCCGCCAGCCGGGGCCAGTTGTACTGGATGTTCTGCCGGGTGGTGAAATGGCCGTAGCCCTTGTCCCACCGCTCCGCGATCATGGCCAGATGGCGCATCTGTGCCGAATTGAGCGTGCCGTAGGGGATCGCCACCCGCAACATATAGGCATGGAGCTGCAGATAGATGCCGTTCTGCAGCCGCAGGGGGCGAAATTCCTCTTCGGTCAGCGCTCCCGAAACGCGGCGGGCGACCTGATCGCGAAAGGTGGCGACGCGGGATCTGACATAGTCGCGGTCGAACTGGTCGTAGACATACATCGGGCGGGGTCTTCCGAAACTTACTGACTGATTGCGGCGCGGGGCGGGTTTTCGCTTTGCCGGCCGAGATCCGGACGCACGGTCGGCCCCCGGTCGCGGATAAGCTCGCGCAGGCTGACAGGGCGTGGCCGGCCAGCGGGATCGAGGCTGACGGCGACGAAATCGATGTCGACCACCTGCCGGAAGTGCGAGGCTTGCTCGGCAAGAGCGGCAAGATCGGCGGGGTCGGTGGCGACTGCGGCCTCGATCAGCCTGTCGCCCCATGTCCCTCCGGGCAGCAGATAGACGACCTCGCCGGTGAGCAGATCGTTGGCAGTGCCGATCTTCGGTTCAGCCGGCCTTGGCATGGACCAGCCCCCCTTCGATGCTGACCGGGTGGGCGACCGGCGCCGCCAGTCCCAGGTAGAGGATCGAGGGGCCGGCGATCGATGCCCCGCCCATGGCCTCGGCCAGTTCGGCAAGCGTCGTGACAAGTTCGCGGCGGTCGGCGCGCGAGACGTTCTCGACCACCGTCACCGGCATCGAAGGGGCCGCCCCATGCATCAGCAGTCGGCCCTGGATGAAGCGCGCGGCGCTCACGCCCATGTAGACCGCCGCCGTGCTGCCCGGGCGGGCGAGGGCCTGCCAGTCATGTTCCGCAAATCCATCGATGTCGTGCCCGGTCAGAAGCCGGAAGCTGGTATTGCGGCCCCGCCGGGTGAGCGACAGGCCAAGTTCCGCCGCACCGGCCACGGCGGCAGTGATGCCGGGCACGACCTCGAAGGCGATGCCAGCTGTCTGCAATGCGGCGACCTCCTCGTCGAGCCGGCCGTAGACGCCCGGATCGCCGGACTTCAGCCGGACGATGCGGCCGCCGCGCCGCGCCTCGGCGATCAGCAGCGCGTTGATGTCGTCCTGCTTCCAGCCGGGTCCGAAAGGGACCTTGCCGACGGGGATCAGCCGCGCCTCGCGCCGGGCAAGTTCGAGCACCTCGCCGGAAACCAGCCGGTCGTGAATGACGACATCGGCGTCGCCCAGCAGGCGATGAGCCTTGCGGGTCAGCAGTTCCGGATCGCCCGGCCCCGCCCCGACCAGCGCGACATGCGCCGTGTGGTCCGCCGGGGATTGCAGAGCCTCGCCCAGCAGCTGGCTGAATGCGGCCTCCGCCGCAGCTTCGCCGCCGCTGGCATAGGCCCGCGGACCGTCCTCGCGAAAGAAGCGCGCCCAGAGCGCACGCCGCGGCGCCCCTGCGGGAACCGTGGCCGCCTGCGGACGCAACCGGCGGGCGAGCCGTGCGAGCGCCCCGGTGGAGGAAGGGAGCATGGCCTCGACCGCGTCCTTGATCAGCCGCACCAGCACCGGCGCGGTCCCTTCGCTGCCGATCGCGACCACCACGGGCGCGCGGTCGACCAGAGCCGGGGTGATGAAATCGCAGTCCTCGGGCGTGTCGACGACGTTGACCGGCACCCCCGCCGCCCGGGCCAACCCGCCGACGCGTGACGCCTCGTGCGCATCGTCCGGCGCCGCGTAGGCGAGCGCCATACCGGCAAAATCGCCGGCTTCGACCGGGCGGGGCCGATAGGTCAGCCGTCCCGCGGCGGCCCATTCCTGTACCTGCGAATGGCAATCGCTGCCGTAGACATGGATTTGCGCCTCGGTCTTCAGAAGCAGGCGCAGCTTGGCGACCGCGGTTTCCCCGGCTCCCGCGACGAGGACGGCCCGCGCGCGGGTATCGATGAAAACGGGCCAATAGCGCATTGCGAGCAATCCAGTCGTCCAAGGTGGAATATCTAGGACAATTTCCGCATATTGACGAGAATGTGACGTCATCTAAGGAAAAGGTCCTCCCTTTCTGAGGTGGCCTTAAACAGTGTCCTGTATTCTTCGCCCAAGTGGGAACAGTAATGAGACTCGATGACCTCGATCGGAAGATCCTCAACCTCTTGCAGAAGGATGCGGGGCAGGCGCTTGATCAGATTGCGGCGGCTGTCGGATCGTCGAAGACGCCGGTCTGGAACCGCATCCGCAAACTTCGCGCCGCCGGGGTCATCCGCAGTCAGGTGGCGCTTCTCGATCCGGACAAAACCGGATTTCCGAACTGCTTTTTCGTGCTGGTGAAGACCTCCCAGCACGATGCCGGATGGCTGGCGCAGTTCACCGCCGCCCTCGCCCGTCATCCCGAGATCATGGAGGCTCACCGCCTTGCCGGCGAGATCGACTACCTGCTCAAGGTACGGGTCGCCGATGCGGCGGGTTACGACCGCTTCTATCGCTCGCTCATCAAGGAAGTCAGCATCTTCAGCGTGACGGCGCTGCTGTCCATGGAAGAACTGATCTACAACACCGCCCTGCCGATCGCGCCGGCCGCGGACGAACGGGGCTAGGCCGCCCGCACCAGATGCGCGGCCGCGATCGCCACGGCCAGCGCATCGGCCGCGTCGGCTCCGGCGAGGCGGACCCCGGGGAGCAGCACCGCGACCATCGCCTGCACCTGGCGCTTTTCCGCAGCCCCTGTGCCGACAACCGCTTTCTTGACCTCGCGCGCCGCATGTTCGCTCACCATCAGGCCGGCCGCCCCGCATGCGGCCATGGCCGCCCCGCGGGCCTGGGCGAGCTTGAGCGTGGACTGCGGGTTCTTGTTGACGAAGATTTCCTCCGCCGCCGCCCGGTGGGGACGAAATTCGCCGATGACCGCGGCCAGCCCGGCGTGCAGGTGCGCGAGCCGCTCGGCAAGCGGGCGCCGGGCATCGGTCGGCACCTCGCCGTTGGCGACATGGGTCAGCCGCGATCCCTCGGCCCGTATGACGCCCCAGCCGGTGCACGACAGCGACGGATCGAGCCCGAGAATGATCACGGCGTCACAGCCTCAGGCCAAGCCGCGGTCCGACAAACATCATCAGCAGATACAGCGCAATCGTCAGCACGCAGCCCGCCGCCAGCGACAGCCAGAAGCCGGCTCCGTGACGCAGCAGCCACGGGATGAGGAGAAACATCGGCAGGCTGGGCAGCACGTACCAAAACGTCGCCTCGGCATGCAGCGCCATGTTCTGGGCATCCGGGCGCACGTGCCACAGGAAGATCATGCCCAGTATCGAGACCAGCGGCAGCGAGGCGATCAGCGCGCCGGCCGCGGGCAACCGCCGGCCGACCTCGGCGATGGCCGCGATCATCAACCCGGCCAGCACCGCCTTGGCGGCGAACCCCCACATCAGCCAAGCCGTTCGAGGACGTCGTCCGGTATCTCGTAATTCCCCCACACCGTCTGCACGTCGTCGTCATCGTCCAGCGTGTCGACCAGCTTGAGCAGGGTTCCAGCGGCACCTTCGTCCATTGCGACCGTAACCGTCGGCTTCCATGCCAGCTTGACCCCTTCGGGTTCGCCCAGCCGCTGTTCGAGATCGCCCGCCACCTGGTGAAGGTCCTCGGCCGCGGTCCAGATCGCGTGCCCTTCCTCGCTGCTTTCGATATCCTGCGCGCCCGCTTCCATCGCCGCTTCGAGCACGGTTTCCTCGTCGCCCGCCGCGGCGGGGTATTCGATGAGGCCGAGCCGTTCGAACCCGTGGGCGACCGATCCCTCGGTGCCGAGGTTGCCGCCGTTCTTGCTGAAGGCGGTGCGGATATTGGTGGCGGTGCGGTTGCGGTTGTCGGTCAGCGCCTCGACGATCAGGGCCACGCCGCCCGGGCCATAGCCTTCGTAGCGGACTTCCTCGTAGCTTTCTTCATCCCCGCCGCTCGCCTTGTCGATCGCGCGCTGGATGTTGTCCTTCGGCATCGACTGCGCCTTGGCACTGTTGATGGCGAGGCGCAGGCGCGGGTTCATGTCGGGATCGGGCGCGCCCATCTTCGCGGCCACGGTGATTTCCCGGCTGAGCTTGGAAAACAGGTTGGAGCGCTTCTTGTCCTGCGCGCCCTTGCGGTGCATGATATTCTTGAACTTGGAATGGCCTGCCATGGTGTTCGCTTCGATGCCGATATGGTGGGTTGGTGGGGGCACGCATTAGCCGCATGTACAGTGACACGACAAGTCTTGCCCGCGCCCGGCGTCCGGGGCGTGGATGGCGGGGCTATTTCGCCTTCCTGAAGCGCCCCCGCCTGCCGGCGGAGCCGACCGGGTTTTCGGGGCCGGCACTGCGCGAAGTGCTGCAACTGTACCTGCTCGATCTGGCGTTCATGGTGATCCTGCTCACCCTTGCGATCGCGGCGATGGCCCAGGGCACGGCGGTCCCGCAAAACAGCGTCGGCCAGATGGCCTTCGGGGCGGGGCTTGTCGCCGTGATCGTGATCGCGGCGCCGATCGTGGAGGAAGTGCTGTTCCGCAGCTGGCTGTCAGGCCGACCGGGGCACCTCTTTCTCATCCCGGTGCTGATCGCGGGGGCGGTGCTGGGGCCCGCCTTCGTCGGCTTCGCGGCCTATCAGATCCTTGCCGCACAGGGCGGGGGCAGCCTGCCGGGCCCGGTCGCGGTCGCGGTCGTCGCCGCCTTTCTTGCCGCCATCGCCGCGGCCGGGGCATGGCGCTGGCGCGGGCGGCCGCCGATGGGCTGGTTCGCCCGCATCTTCCCCCTGGCCTTCTGGCTGAGCACGGTGATTTTCGCCTTCGTCCACGTGTTCAATTTTCCCGATGCGGGGATGCTGACGGTGCTGCCCTTCGTGCTGCCGCAATTCGTGGCCGGATCGATCTTCGGCTATGCGCGGGTCGCCCACGGATTGTGGGCGAGCATCCTGCTGCACATGCTCCACAATGCGACCTTCGTCGCCATCGTCCTTATCGGGTTGCAGGTAGGCTCGACAGCCTGACAGCGGTGCCGCTGGCCGATACCATCAGCATCGAACCCTTGTCGCCGATGACCTCGTAGTCGAGGTCCACCGCGACGACGGCGTCACCTCCGCGGCTGGCGGCTTCGGCCTGCAGTTCCTCGATCGCCTGCTGGCGGGCGTCGGCCAGGATGCGTTCGTAACTTCCCGACCGGCCGCCGACGATATCGCGGATATTGGCGAACAGGTCGCGAAACAGGTTCGCCCCCACGATGACCTCGCCGGTGACGATGCCGAGATATTCGGCGATCGGACGCCCTTCGATCGTATGGGTGGTGGTCACGATGACGCCGCGCGCGTCCTTCCACGGTCCGGCCATGCCTGCCTCCAGCTTGCTTGCGTGTGTTGCCTAGACAACACACGCTCGCCGGTCAACCGTTGACGATCATTCCGCCATTGGGATGAAGCACCTGGCCCGACATGTACGAACCGTCCTCGCAGGCAAGGAACAGGAAGGCCGGCGCGACCTCGTTGGGTTCGCCCGGGCGGCCGATCGGCGTATCCTTACCGAAGTCCTCGAGGTCTTCCGGCTTCTGGCCGCCGAAGGGGTTGAGCGGGGTCCAGATCGGCCCCGGGGCCACCGCGTTGACGCGGATGCCGTCCTTGATCAGGTTTTCGGACAGCGAGCGGGTGAAGGCCGTGATTGCGCCCTTGGTGGCGCTGTAATCGAGCAGCTTGGCCGAACCCTTGTACATCGTCACGCTGGTGCAATTGACGATTGCCGCACCGCTCTTGAGATGCGGGCGCGCCGCCTGGACAAGATAGAACATCGAGAAAATGTTGGTCTGGAAAGTGCGCTGCAATTGCTGCTGCGTGATGTCGGTAATGCCTTCGTCGGGGTGCTGTTCGCCCGCGTTGTTGATGAGGATGTCGAGCCGCCCCCACTTGTCGACGACCTGCTTGACCAGCCTGTCACACGTGTCCTTGTCGCCGAGATCGCCCTCGAAGGTCAGCGCCTCGCTGCCTTCCTTCTCGATCGCATCGGCGGTGATTTTGCCGTCGTCGCTCTCCTCGAGATAGGCGATCGCCACCTTCGCCCCTTCGCGCGCGAACAGGACGGCAGTCGCCCGGCCGATGCCGCTGTCGCCTCCGGTGACGATGGCGACCTTGCCCTCGAGCCGGCCCGAGCCGGGATAGCGCGGCTGCCACTTGGGCTTGCGGTCGAGCTCGGTCTCATGGCCCGGCATCCGCGGCTCTTCCGCGGTTTCCTCGATAAAGGCGGCGTCGGTCTTACTAGCGGTCATGGCGTCATCCTTGTTGGCGTTTATCCCATCAAGTCCTTGTGACGCTTCGTGTTCCTGGCCTTGCCGCAGGGCCGGCTCAACCCATCCCGAGCGCGGCCTTGTAGGTATCGAGGATGGTTTCCTGCTCGCTGCGCTCGTCCGGCTTCATCTTCCGCAGGCGAATGATCTGGCGCATGATCTTGGTGTCGTAGCCGGTCGCCTTGGATTCGGCATAAACGTCGCGGATATCGTCGGCGATGCCCTTCTTTTCTTCCTCGAGGCGCTCGATCCGTTCGATCAGCAGGCGCAGGCGGTCGTCGGTGGCATCGGCCATCTTGAAGGGGTCTCCCAGGTGTTCGTGAATCGCGAGCGCCGCCGATAGCCGGGCCGCAAGGCTTCGTGAACCGGCTGCGGTTCAAAGCTGTGCGTTTTTCGCCAGGCTCTGTTCCATTCGCGCCACCTGCTCGTCGGTCGCGGGGGCCTGGCGGGTCGCCTTCCATTCCTCGGGCGCCATCCCGTGGACAAGCGTGCGGGCGGCCGCCTTGTCGCCCGGGTATCCGGCTTCCACGATCCAGTCGGCAAGGCAATTACGGCAGAACCCGGCCAGCCCCATCAGATCGATGTTCTGGGCATCGTGGCGATGCTGCAGATGGCGCACCAGCCGGCGGAAGGCCGCCGCCGCCACCCGGTCGTCGAGCGCGTCGAGTTGATCGGCAGCATTCATCGTCATCACGGTCCTTCGCAATTGAATTGTCGGCAATCGCTGCCATAGCGTGCCGCCTTATGGCGCACCCGTCCACCCTTTCGCTCGACCCGCGTGGCCGCAAGGTCAAGATCCTCGCCACCGTCGGTCCGGCTAGCCGCTCGCCCGAAATGCTCGACCGGCTGTTCCGCGCCGGGGTCGATGCCTTCCGCGTCAACATGAGCCATGGCGAGCACGCCGATCACGCCGCCACGATCACGGCGATCCGCGAGCTCGAGCGTCGCTATGCCCGCCCGATCGCGGTGCTGGCCGACCTTCAGGGGCCCAAGCTGCGGGTCGGCACCTTTCGCGAAGGTCAGGCGGTGATCCGCCATTCGGGTCACTTCACGCTCGATCGCAACCCCGCACCGGGTGACGAAAACCGGGTCTGCCTGCCACATCCCGAACTGTTCGGCCTGATGGAGAAGGGTCAGCGGCTGCTGATCAACGACGGCAAGATCCGCCTGAAGGTGCTACGCGCCGATGCCGACGAGATACTCTGCTCGGCCGAGGTCGGCGGGGTGATTTCGGATCGCAAGGGCGTCAACGTGCCCGATGCAGAAATTCCGATCCCCGCGTTGACCGACAAGGATCGCCGCGATCTCGCCTTCGCGGTGGCCCAGGGGGCCGACTGGGTTGCGCTTTCCTTCGTCCAGCGGCCCGAGGACATCGCCGAGGCGCGGCGCCTGATGGGCGGGCACGGCGCGCTGTGCGCCAAGATCGAGAAACCGATGGCGGTCCGCCGGCTCGACGAGATCATCGAGCTGTCGGACGGGATCATGGTCGCCCGCGGCGATCTCGGCGTCGAACTGGAACCGCAGGACGTGCCGCCGCTGCAAAAGCAGATCGTCGCCAAGGCCCGCACGGCGGGCAAGCCGGTGATCGTGGCGACCCAGATGCTGGAATCGATGATCGAAAGCCCGGCGCCGACGCGCGCAGAGGTGTCCGACGTCGCCAATGCGGTGTACGATGGCGCGGACGCGGTCATGCTTTCGGCCGAGACTGCGGCCGGCCAGTGGCCCGAGGAAGCGGTGACGATCATGCACCGCATCGGGGTGCAGGTCGAACAGGACGAAACCTACCTCTCGCGCGTCCGGTTTCTCGATACGCCGCCCGAGAAAACCACCGCCGATGCGCTGAGCCACGCCTGCATGACCATTGCCGACACCGTGCGGATTTCGGCCATCATCGTCTTTACCGGCAGCGGGTCGACCGCACGCCGGGTCGCTCGCGAACGGCCGAGCGTGCCGGTGATGGTTCTGACGCCCGAAAAGAAGACCGCCCGCCGCCTCGCCCTGCTATGGGGTGCCCAGGCGGTCGCCACGAAGGATATCGGCAGTTTCGAAGAGATGATCGCCAAGGGCAAGCGGATGGCGCTGCGTTACGGCTTCGGACAGGCCGGCAGCAAGGTCATCGCGCTGGCCGGCGTGCCCTTCGGCACACCGGGGTCGACCAACCTGCTCCACGTCGTCACCATCAGCGGCGATGAACTGGAACGGCACGAGGGGTAGCGTCCAGCCTAGGGCACCAGCACCGTATCGCTGGGGACTGGATCGGTCTGCGGGTAGTCCAGCGTGAAGTGCAGCCCGCGGCTTTCCTTCCTCTTCAGTGCGCTTTGCACGATGAGGTCCGCACATTCGATGAGATTGCGCAACTCGACCAGATCGGTCGTCACGCGGAAGTGGCCGTAGTAATCAGCCACTTCCTCCCGCAGCAGGCGAATGCGATGGGCCGCACGCTCGAGCCGCTTGGTGGTGCGCACGATCCCGACGTAGTTCCACATGAACCGGCGGATTTCGGTCCAGTTCTGCTTGATCACCACCTCCTCGTCGGAATTGGTCACGCGGCTCTCGTCCCACGGCAGGATTGACGGGGGATCGTCGAGCCGGTCCCAGCAGGCGAGGATATCCTTCGCCGCCGCCTCGCCGAAGACGAAGCATTCGAGCAGGGAATTGGAGGCCAGCCGGTTGGCGCCATGCAGCCCGCTTTCGGTGCATTCGCCCGCCGCCCACAGCCCCGGAAGGTCGGTTCGCGCGTCGAGCCCGATCTTCACCCCGCCGCAGGTGTAATGCTGGGCCGGGACGACCGGGATCGGCTCCCTCGTCATGTCGATGCCCAGCCCCAGCAGCTTCTCGTGGATCGTCGGGAAGTGAGTGGTCACGAAATCGGCCGGCTGGTGACTGATGTCGAGATGGACATAATCGAGCCCGTGGCGCTTGATCTGATCGTCATTGGCGCGGGCCACGATATCGCGGGGGGCCAGTTCCATCCGTTCCGGATCGTACTGGGCCATGTACCGCTCGCCAGTCACGGGATTGATCAGGTGCCCGCCCTCGCCGCGCACCGCCTCTGTGATGAGGAAGTTCTTGACCTCGAGATTGTAGAGGCAGGTCGGGTGGAACTGCATCATCTCCATGTTCGAGACCCGCGCGCCGGCCCGCCACGCCATCGCGATGCCGTCGCCGGTGGCCCCGCGCGGGCTCGTAGAGAACAGATAGACCCGGCCCGCCCCGCCCGTGGCGAGGATCGTCGCGCGGGCGACATGCGCGTGCACGGTGCCGCTCGCCTCGTCGAGCGCATAGGCTCCCCACACCCGGCCCGAGCCGGAATAGGACGCCTGGTTGCGCGCGGTGATGAGGTCGATGCAGCTTTGCCCGGCCAGGAGGGTGATGTTCGGCGTCGCCTCGGCCGCCTTGAGCAAGGCAGCCTGCACCGCCCAGCCGGTGGCATCGTCGACATGGACGATGCGGCGATGCGAATGCCCGCCTTCCCTGGTGAGGTGAAGATCGCCCTGTTCGCGGTTGAAGGGCACTCCGAGTTCGGCCAGCCGGTCGATCGCCGCCGGGGCGCGTTCGATCACGAACTCAACCGTCTGCGCATCGTTCAGCCCGGCCCCGGCGATCATGGTATCGCGGATGTGATCCTCGAAGGTGTCGCCGGCATCGAGTACCGCCGCGATGCCCCCCTGCGCCCACGCGGTCGATCCGCTGTCGAGCGTGCCCTTGGCCAGCACCAGTACGCGTTTCGTCTGCGCCAGCGCCAGCGCCGCGGTGAGGCCGGCGGCGCCGGAACCGATGATGAGAACGTCGTGCGGAGGCTGCGCGAAGGGTTCGGTCATGGCGTGCTCATGCCTTCCCTGTCGGAATGCGGCAAGTATCCCACACTTGGCCGAAATTATGCTTAAGACTTTCTTATGATCTGTTAGCTAGCCTTGTGGGGCGGACGACGGGAGTCACTGACAGATGAAAATGGGTCTTATCGGTTGCGCGTTCGGGCGCCATCAGGTCGACATGGGCAAGGTGCGTCACGCCCACAGCATTCATGCCGGAAAATGCCGGGTCTGCGCCGCACCACTCGAGGAAATCCTGCCCAATGTATGGCAGAAGCTCGAAGTGCGCGATGCCGGGCTCGGTCCGCGCAGCTTCGGCTGATACCTCTTCCCAAGACGTCGGGGCGAGTCAGCCCGCCCCGGTCAACTGGACGAAGACATCCTCCAGATCGGCCTCGCGGGTGGTGACATCCTCGATCGAATAGCCGTGACTCTGGACGAGTGCCAGCACCTGCCCCGCGCTTGCCGCGTCGCGATCGTAGGTGATGTCGATCCTGCGCGGCTCCACGACCTCGACCTTAAGGAAGGCTTCCTCGAGGAACGGCCCGGCAAGATCCTTGTCCACCGTGACCGAAACGATCTTCTCGCGCGCCATGCCGATCAGCTCGCGGGTCGGCTTGTCGGTGATGAGTTCGCCGTGGTTGATGATCGCGATCCGGTCGCACAGCTGCTCTGCCTCCTCGAGGTAATGGGTCGTCAGCACCACCGTCACCCCTTCGGCGTTGAGCTGGCCGACCAGTTCCCACAGCTGCCGCCGCAATTCGACATCGACGCCTGCCGTCGGCTCGTCGAGCACGAGGATCGGCGGCGAATGGACCATCGCCTTTGCGATCAGCAGGCGCCGCTTCATCCCGCCTGACAGCGTCCGGGCATAGGCGTCGCGCTTGTCCGACAGATGGACCGCGGCGAGCAGTTCCTCGCTGCGCCGGTCCTTGCGCGCGATGCCATAGAAGCCGGCCTGGTTCTCCAGCACCTCGTAGGGGGTGAAGAAGGGGTCGAAGACGATTTCCTGCGGCACGATCCCGATGGCGCGCTTGGCGTTGCGGGGATTGCGCTCGGTATCGAAGCCCCAGATTTCCGCGGAACCGCTGGTCTTGCGGACGAGCCCGGCGAGAATATTGATCAGCGTCGACTTGCCGGCGCCGTTGGGGCCGAGAAGGCCGAAGACCCCGCCCTGCGGAACATCGAAGCTCACGCCTTTCAGCGCCCGCTTGGCCGGCTCGCCCGGGCCGGGCGGGGCATATTCCTTGACCAGATTGTCGATCCGGATGGCGGGTGGCGTGGTCATGCCTCGCACCTAGGCCGCGCCCCTGCCGCGGACAAGGCGCAATCCCTTGCGCCAGAGCGCGGGGAACATTATCGCTCCGGCGCATGAGCCTGCCCCCGCCCGAAATCTCGAAAGTCACCACCCCCCGCGTCTGGTGCGACGGGGCGACCGACATTCGCAGCGGCCGGCTCTATCGCGCCGCGGCCCTCGGCCATCCGCGTATCTATCTGCAGATCGACGAGCACGGGTATGTCGATTGCGGTTATTGCGATCGCCGCTTCGTGCTCGAAGGCGGGCCGGCGGACGGGGCGGATCATGCGATGTTGCCCGATATCTCCGAAGGTAGCGACCCCGGCCACCGCTAGGCTCGTCAGGCGGCACAGGAACACCTATATCGGCGTCGATGACCGCGACCGCCGATCCCCACGCCCTGCTCTATTCCTCGTCCCTCAGCCCGGAAGAGGCGCAGGCGCTGACCCGCCGGCTGCTAGCGCGGTGCGACGATGGCGAGCTCTACCTCCAGTTCACTGCCAGCGAAGCCTTCGCCTTCGATGACGGCCGTCTGAAGACCGCCGACTACAACCGCGATGCCGGCTTTGGCCTCCGCGGCGTCTCGGGCGAGACGACCGGCTTTGCCCATGCGAGCGAGATCAGCGCGGCGGCCATTTCGCGCGCCGGCGAGACCTTGCGCCTGCTCGACCCGGCCGGAACCGCCCCCGCCCCTCCGCCCGAGCGTACGAACCGCCACCTTTATACCGATGCCTCCCCGCTCGATCTGGTGCCTTTCGCGCAAAAGGTCGCCTTGCTGGAGAAGATCGATGCGGTTGCCCGGGCGCGCGATCCGCGGGTGGCGCAGGTTTCAGCATGCCTCGCCGCCAGCTGGAGCGTCGTCGAGATCGTACGCCCGGATGGCCATGTCGCACGCGATATCCGCCCGCTGGTGCGGCTCAACGTCGGCATCGTCGCCGAGCAGAAGGGCCGACGCGAGACCGGCAGCTTCGGGCTTGGCGGTCGCTATCTTTACGGCCGCCTGTTCGACGAAGGCAGCTGGCTGCGCGCCGTCGACGAGGCCGTGCGCCAGGCGCTGGTCAATCTCGAGAGTGTGGCCGCCCCGGCAGGCGAGCATACCGTCCTTCTCGGCCCCGGCTGGCCCGGCGTGCTGCTGCACGAGGCGGTCGGCCACGGGCTTGAGGGCGATTTCAACCGCAAGGGGACCAGCGCCTTCGCCGGCCGGCTGGGGCAGCGGGTTGCCGCGCCCGGCGTCACGGTGATCGACGACGGCAGCATCGCGGAACGGCGCGGATCGCTCACCATCGACGACGAGGGCACGCCGACGCGCGAAACCGTGCTGATCGAGGACGGCATCCTCAAGGGCTACATGCAGGATCGCCTCAACGCCCGGCTGATGGGGGTCGAGCCGACCGGCAACGGCCGCCGCCAGGGGTACAGCCACGCCCCGATGCCGCGCATGACCAATACCTTCATGAAAGCCGGCACGGATGATCCGGCGGAACTGATGGCTCGCCTCAAGGACGGGATCTACGCCACCAGTTTCGGCGGCGGGCAGGTCGATATCGTCAGCGGCAAATTCGTTTTCGCCTGTACCGAGGCCTACAAGGTCGAGAACGGGCGGATCGTCGCCCCGATCAAGGGTGCAACGCTGATCGGCGACGGGCCGAGCGTACTTACCCGGGTCACCGGCATCGGCAACGATATGGCCCTGGACGAAGGCGTGGGCGTTTGCGGCAAGGCCGGGCAAAGCCTGCCGGCCGGCGTCGGCCAGCCGACCTTGCTGGTCGAAGGGCTGACGGTCGGCGGAACGGCGTGAATCTGCACTCAGCCGCCGTTCAGCGCGGGTAAGTATAGTAGCCGAATCGAGGAGAACGCTCATGATCAGATCGCTTGTTCTTGCCGCCGCCGCCATGTCGCTGGCCCCGATCGCCCAGGCGCAGGAGGCAGAGCCGGCCATGACCAAAGGCGAGGAGCGCCTTGCGAAACTGCTCGAAGGGCGCGTCGCGGGCGAACCGCGCGATTGCATCAACACTTTCGGTTCGACCCCGCTGACCCAGATCGACGGCACCGCGCTCGTCTATCGCAGCGGCGATACCGTGTGGGTCAACTACACCCGGATGCCCGAGGCGATCGACGACAGCGACTATCTGGTCATCCGCAAGTTCAGCACCAGCCGCCTGTGCCGCAGCGATCAGGTCACGACCCAGAGCCGCTTCGGCAACTTCTTCAGCGGCGTGATCATGCTGGACGAATTCGTGCCCTACCGCCGGCCCGAAGACGCGGGCTAGGTCCGCGTTTCTTCCGGCCCGGTCCGCGCCTGCCCGGTGGGGCATAGCGAGAGGGCCGGGCATTCGGGACACAGGGGCTTGGCCGGTCGACAGATTGCCCGGCCAAGCGCTTTCATCAATTGGTGATGCTCGTCGATCGTCGCTGCGTCCCATGACGGCGGCAGCAACGGCATGATCCCGTCATAGGCTTTGGCGGTCGAATCCTTTGGGCCGATCAAGCCGAGCCGTGCCAGGATGCGCAGGTGGTGCGTATCGAGCACCAGCGCCGCGCGGTCCAGCGTGCTGGTGTTGACCACTTGTGCCGCGATCTTGCGGCCGACCCCTGGCAGGCTTTCGAGCCAGGCGATCGCGGTAGGCGTATCGCAGCGCTCGAGATGGGTCAGATCCACCTTGCCTTTCCGCGCGACGATCGCGCCCAGCACATTGTGCACCCGCTTGGCGCTCTGGTTGGGGAAGCGGACACCCTTCAGCTCGTGTGCGATCCGGTCCACCGGCATCCTTGCGAGCGCGTCCCACGAGCCCAGCCGCGCCAGCACCCCGTCGGCCACCGCGCTCGATTGTTCGGATTGCATGCGCGAGCCGATCAGCCCCTGCACCATGCTCCATTCCGGCGTTCGGCGTCCATCGGCCCCGCGCCGTCGGTGGCCGAAGCGCTGGACCAGCGCATCCTGCAGGCGTTGCAGGATATGACGGCGAGGATCGCCGGCGGGGGCGGGGGCGGGGCCCGTCAGTCGCGCCCCGCGCAGTGCGCATCGAAGAAGGCCTCGCGCGCAGCCTTGTTCATCCCGGCGGTCGCATCGACGAAGGCATTGCGTTCATCACGGGTGGCGAAGACCCACACGCAGACGCTGTCCTCGCCGTGGTAGATCGCCTTCAGTTCATCGTCGATGGCGCACAGCTTGGGCGGCATCGCCACGGGCACGCACAGCGCGGCGGGGGGACGGATCACTCCCACTCGATCGTACCCGGCGGCTTGCTGGTGTAGTCGTAGACCACCCGGTTGATACCCTTGACCTCGTTGATGATGCGGGTCGAGACGCGGCTCAGGAACTCGCTGGCGAAGGGATAGACGTCGGCGGTCATTCCGTCGGTGCTGGTGACGGCGCGCAGTGCGCAGACGTTGTCGTAAGTGCGCCCGTCCCCCATCACGCCGACGGTCTTGACGGGCAGCAGCACCGCGAAAGCCTGCCAGATCGCATCGTAGAGCCCGGCATTGCGGATTTCCTCGAGATAGATCGCATCGGCCTTGCGCAGGATGTCGCAGCGTTCCTTCGTCACCTCGCCCGGGATGCGGATGGCGAGGCCGGGGCCGGGGAAGGGGTGGCGGCCGACGAAGCTGTCGGGCAGGCCAAGTTCGCGTCCCAGTTCGCGCACCTCGTCCTTGAACAGCTCGCGCAAGGGTTCGACCAGCTTCATGTTCATCCGCTCGGGCAGGCCGCCGACATTATGGTGGCTCTTGATCGTGACGCTCGGCCCGCCGGTGAAGCTGACGCTTTCGATGACGTCGGGATAAAGCGTCCCTTGGGCCAGGAAATCGGCCCCGCCGATGGCGCGCGCCTCTTCCTCGAACAGGTCGATGAACGCCCCGCCGATGAACTTGCGCTTCCTTTCGGGATCGGTCTCGCCAGCGAGGCCTGCCAGGAACTTGTCCTCGGCATTCACGTGGACCAGCGGAATGTTGTAATGTCCGCGGAACAGCGAGACGACCTGCTCCGCCTCGCCCTGCCGCATCAACCCGTGATCGACGAAGACGCAGGTCAACTGATCGCCGATCGCCTCGTGAATGAGCACCGCCGCGACCGCGGAATCGACTCCGCCCGAAAGACCGCAGATGACCTTGCCGTCCCCCACCTGGGCGCGGATTTCGGCAATCTTGGTTTCGCGGAACTCGGCCATGGTCCAGTCGCCGGGAAGCCCGCACACATGGCGCGCGAAATTGGCGATCAGCCGCGCGCCATCGGGGGTGTGGACGACCTCGGGATGGAACTGGATGCCATAAAGGCGCCGCTCCTCGTCGCAGGCCACCGCGAAGGGCGCGCCGGGGCTGGTGGCGACGCTGGTGAAACCGGGCGCGAGGGCGTCGACCTTGTCGCCGTGGCTCATCCATACCTGATGCTTTTCGCCCACCTGCCACAGACCGTCGAACAGGGCGCAATCCTGCTGGATCTCGATGAAGGCGCGGCCGAACTCGCCGGTGTCGTGCGACAGGACGGTGCCGCCGAGCTGATGGGCCATGACCTGCTGGCCATAACAGATGCCCAGGATCGGCACCCCGGCATCGTAGAGCGCCAGCGGGGCCAGCGGCGCGCCTTCGTCGTTGACGCTGGCCGGGCCGCCCGAAAGAATGATGCCGCGCGGCTGCATCCGCTCGAGCGCCGCCTCGGCCTGGCTGAACGGGGCGATTTCGGAATAGACCCCCGCCTCGCGCACCCGCCGGGCGATGAGCTGGGTCACCTGGCTGCCGAAATCGACGATGAGGATGGATTCGGGCGGCTGAGAGTCGGGCGCGGACGTCATGGGCCGCGGGGTTAAGGATGCGGCGCGGCGGTGTCCAGACGGCACGGGGGCGGCCGCCCGTCAGTTGCACGTGATGCAAGGAAACCTGAACTCACCCCCCCCGCGCTCGCGCCACCGGGCGATATGGCAAACGAGCGGGGGTACGGTCGCTGCCCCCCCTTCACCTCTTGCGGCTATCGGCGTTACGACCCTCAGCGCCCGCTCGCGACCCTGCGCCATCTTCGGACCCGACACCGCTGGCGAAGTCGAGGCGCCCCAGCCGCCACGCTGGATCGTCGCCCATCAGCTCTGCCGCCGGCGGAAGTTCGGTTGGCTGCTGCACCCCTTCGATGGTGGCAAAGACGTAGCGTCCGCTTTCCCGCAGGCGCACGCCGCCTTCGGGCCAGAGGCTCTGCAGGCGTTGCACCAGTCGCTGCGCCTCGGGCGAAATCTCGGGTCCTTCGAGCGCCCGCGGCGCCCCATCGAGGAGTTCGGCGGCAGCGGTCCGCATGTTGCTGATCCCGTCTTTCAGGATCGACAGCGCGATGAAGCCCGCCGCCACGCTGTCCGCCCACCAATAGCCAAGCCCGATGCCGAGCACCCCGAGGATGCCCGCAAGCCCCGTTTGCCAATCGGCCTTCTGCATCAGCGCATCGGTATGCAGCACCTTGTCGCGCAGGCGTCTGGCCACCGGTTGCTTGAGATGGCCGAGGATCACCGGGGGGACGATCGAATAAGCGAGCGCGGCGATCATCAGCCACCCGAGCCAGATGTCCTGTCCGAACAGCTTGACCGGAGGGACGGTCGGATGCTCCTGCATCAGCAGGGTCGTTATGCTCTCGTAAGCGATAAATCCCCCGACCATGGTCAGGGCTACCGCAGCGATCAGGAAGGCAAGGCTGTTGACCCGCACGAAGCCGAAGGGGAACTTTTCCGTCGCGTCCTTGCGCTCGAACCGCAAGGCCAGCAGCCAAGTGACGGCGGGCACCAAGCTCAAGAGGTCCTCGATCAGGGCGGACTGCATCGCCTTGCTGGCACCCATGGCAAGATACATCACGGCGACGATGCTTGCCATCCAGGCCAGCGTCCACAGCTCCAGCCGTCGCGCGCGGCGCAAGTCCTGTTCGAGTTCGTGCGGTATCCCGCTCATTGCTGCGCTTCCTCGACCGCGGTGATCCAGCCGTTTTCGCCCGGGCGGAAGGCGAAGCGCGGCACCCGCATGGACGGCGGCACGTCGTCCGGCCCCGCGGGCGGGGTGCCGAAATAGACCTGTTGCGCCCAGGGCGAATCATCGGCGAACTCGCCATAGACAAGATCGAGATTATCGGTTTCAAGCCGCTCGAGCAGGTCTTCGCCCGAACCGCTGCTGCGCACGACCTTTGCGCTGGTCCTTGCCGAAAGGCGCGCCAGCGTGGCCTCTGCGGCCTGATCGGGCTCTACCCCGCTGACATGACCGAGCCGGATGGTCCCGCGTTCCTTCACCCGGTCGAGCGTTTCGGCAGGGTCAGCCGGAATGCGCGCACACCCCGTCAGAAGGCCCAGCATCAGCGCGGCAGCTGCAATACGCGAATGACGAATGACGGCCTCCCTCGGCGCAAGCGACCGCTCTTCCGGCGGCCCTTACTCTGAGCTTAGCACTCAATCACGTTGACCGCGAGGCCGCCCTGGCTGGTTTCCTTGTACTTGCTCGACATGTCGAGCCCGGTCTGGCGCATCGTCTCGATCACCTGGTCGAGGCTGACGAAGGTTTCCGCGCCTTGCCGGTGCATGGCAAGGCGGGCGGCGTTGACCGCCTTGACCGCGCCGATCGCATTGCGCTCGATACACGGCACCTGCACCAGTCCGCCGACCGGGTCGCAGGTGAGGCCAAGATTGTGCTCCATCCCGATTTCGGCGGCGCTGGCGATCTGTTCGGGTGTGCCGCCCCACAGGGCTGCCAGCCCGCCCGCCGCCATCGAGCAGGCGACGCCGACCTCGCCCTGGCAGCCCATTTCCGCGCCGGAAATGCTGGCCCGCTGCTTGTAGAGCATCCCGATCGCGCCCGCCGTCAGCAGAAAGATGCGGCGCTTGTCCTCGCACCGACCTGCCCCTTCGCCCGTGCAATAAAAGCGGATGACCGCCGGGATGACCCCCGCCGCGCCGTTCGTGGGGGCCGTCACCACGCGGCCACCGGCGGCATTCTCCTCGTTAACGGCCATGGCGTAGCAGTTGAGCCAGTCGAACAATTGCTCGCGCTCGTTCGATTGGGGATTGGCTTCGAGCTTGTCCCACAGATCGGGTGCGCGCCGATGGACCTTGAGCCCGCCCGGAAGGATGCCGCGCTGGGTCAGTCCGCGGTCGATGCACTGGTCCATTGCGGCGGCGATCCGGTCGAGCCCGTCGAGCGTCCGTTCCCGCGGGCGGAAACTGTCCTCGTTGGCCAGCACCAGCTCGGCGATGGAAAGCCCGCTACGCTCGCACGCGGCGAGAAGCTCCGCGCCAGACCCGAAGTCGTGGGGTACGACGACGCCCGTATCGATCCGGTCGTCCTTGGGCGGGGAACGCAGCTGCGCCTCGGATGCGACGAACCCCCCGCCGGTCGAGAAATAGGTCCGCTCGATCAGTGGTGCGCCGCTCTCGTCGAAAGCGGCGATTCGCATGCCGTTGGGATGGAGCGCAGGCATGATATGCCCGGCCAGCGCGATGTCGCGCGCGGCGACAAAGCCGATCTCGTGGTCCCCGCCGCCAAGCCGCAGCCGCCCGCTTTCGCGGATCGCGGCAAGGGCCGCGGCGGCTTCGTCCGGCAAGGTCGTCTCGGGGCGGAAGCCGGCCAGCCCGAGGATGCTCGCATCGAGCGAGCCGTGACCCACGCCGGTCAGGGCCAGCGAACCCTGCAACTCGACATGGACCCGCGCCGTCCGCCCGAGCAGTCCGGCCTTGTCGAGCGCGCGGACGAACCGCCGCCCGATGCGCATAGGTCCGACCGTGTGCGAGGAGGAAGGACCGATCCCGATCCGGAAGATGTCGAGCACCGAAAGCATGCCGTAGGGGAATGCGCGCAAGGCGCTGCTTAATCAACCGGTTTCACCTGCAACCGGAACCCCCGGTATCGCTGTGGGTAAGCAGAGCGCCGAAACTTTGGCTTTTGTCTGCCTTGCGCCTATATACTGAACATGGACGAGAGCAGCGAAAAGCCGGGCGAAAGCGCCCGCAACACCAACGGTTACGGGGCGGATTCGATCAAGGTCCTCAAGGGCCTTGATGCCGTGCGCAAGCGTCCGGGCATGTATATCGGCGATACCGACGATGGCTCGGGCCTGCATCACATGGTTTTCGAGGTCAGCGACAATGCCATCGACGAAGCGCTGGCCGGCCATTGCGACCTCGTCCTGATCGAGCTGAACCCCGATGGCAGCGTCTCGGTAGAGGATAACGGGCGCGGCATCCCGGTCGACCTGCACAAGGAAGAGGGCGTTTCTGCCGCCGAAGTCATCATGACCCAGCTCCATGCCGGCGGCAAGTTCGAGAATACCAGCGACGACAATGCCTACAAGGTATCGGGCGGGCTGCACGGTGTGGGCGTGTCGGTGGTCAACGCACTGTCGGAATGGCTGGAACTGACGGTCTGGCGCGATGGCCAGGAACACTGGATGCGGTTCGAGCATGGCGATGCGGTCGGCCCGCTCAAGGTCGTGGGCAACGCGCCGCCGGTCGCATCGAACGGGGACGAACGCGGCCTCAAGAAAGGCACCCGCGTCACTTTCAAGGCGAGCGAGGAGACCTTCAAGAACGTCACCGAGTTCGATTTCGAAAAGCTCGAGCATCGTTACCGCGAGCTCGCCTTCCTCAATTCAGGGGTGCGCATCCTGCTGCGCGACAAGCGCCACGAGGACGTGGCCGAGCACGATCTGTTCTACGAAGGCGGGATCGCGGCGTTCGTGAAGTATCTCGATCGCAACAAGCAGCCGCTCATCGCCGAACCGATTTCGGTCAGCGCGGAAAAGGACGGTATCGGCATCGACGTCGCGCTGGAATGGAACGACAGCTATTACGAGAACGTCCTCACCTTCACCAACAACATCCCTCAGCGTGACGGCGGCACGCATCTGGCCGCCTTTCGAGCCGCACTGACCCGCACCCTCAACAACTACGCCACCTCTTCGGGCATGATGAAGAAGGAGAAGGTCAGCCTTTCGGGCGAGGACATGCGCGAGGGGCTGACGGCGATCGTCTCGGTCAAGCTGCCCGATCCCAAGTTCTCGTCGCAGACCAAGGACAAGCTGGTCAGTTCCGAAGTCCGCCAGCCGCTCGAATCGCTGATGGGCGAGAAGATGACCGAGTGGCTCGAGGAGAACCCCAACGAAGCCCGCGCGATCATTCAGAAGGTGATCGACGCCGCCGCCGCGCGCGAAGCTGCCCGCCGGGCCCGCGAGATGAGCCGCAAGGGCGCGATGAGCGTCGCCTCCCTGCCCGGGAAGCTCGCCGATTGCCAGGATCGCAATCCGGAGAATTGCGAGCTCTTCCTGGTCGAGGGTGACAGCGCCGGCGGCAGTGCCAAGCAAGGGCGCGATCGCAAGACCCAGGCGATCCTGCCCCTGAAGGGCAAGATCCTCAACGTCGAGCGCGCCCGGTTCGACCGCATCATCAGCTCGAAGGAAGTCGGCACCCTTATCCAGGCGATGGGAACCGGGTTGCGGGATGAATTCAACCTCGACAAGCTGCGTTATCACAAGGTCGTGATCATGACCGACGCCGACGTCGACGGCGCGCATATCCGCACGCTGCTGCTGACCTTCTTCCACCGCCAGATGCCCGAGATCGTCAAGGCCGGGCACCTGTTCATAGCCCAGCCGCCGCTGTACAAGGTGAGCCGCGGCAAGAGCGAGGTCTACCTGAAGGACCAGGCGGCATACGATCGCTATCTGGTCGATCAGGGGCTTTCGGGTCATCGGCTCGAAACGGCGGAAGGTACCTTGCCTACTGCGGGCACGGCGCAACTGGTCGATCACGGTTTGCGGATGCGCAACCTGCTCGCCTTCGTGCCGCGCAAGTACAATGGCGCCTTGATCGAGGCGATGGCGCTGGCCGGCGCCTTCGATCCCGAGGGTGACCGCATGGCTGGCCTGACCCGCGCTGCGGCCCATCTGCAGATGGGCGATAGCGAGGCGCGCTGGTCGGCGGATATCGGCGATGACGGTCTCGTCCGGTTCCGGCGCCTGTGGCGCGGAGTTACCGACGTGCACGAGATCGACCCCGCCTTTCTCGATAGCGCCGAGGCCCGCAAGCTGCATCGTCTCGCCGGCGAACATGCGGCCCTTTATGCCGCACCGGTGCGCTTCGTGAAGGACGCCGGCGCCCGCCCGGAACATGCGGACGACGAGGATGCGGGAGAGGACGGCGAGAACGAAAGCGAAACCGCCGCCGCCGGTCCGGACGGCGCGATCACCCTGCCCACCCAGCTGCTGGACGCGGTGATGGCCGCCGGACGCAAGGGGCAGAAGATCCAGCGTTACAAGGGCCTGGGCGAAATGAACGCCGACCAGTTGTGGGAAACGACGCTCGATCCCGACAACCGGGCGCTGTTGCAGGTCAAGGTTGAAGATGCCGATGTCACGGACGAGATCTTCACCCGCCTGATGGGCGACATCGTCGAACCGCGGCGGGAGTTCATTCAGAGCAATGCGCTGAACGTAGCCAACCTCGATGTCTGACGACTGGCGGGCGCCGGTGCCGCGCCGCCGGGGTGCCGCCCTCGAACAGGGCGGGTTCCTGCTGTTCCTGGCGCTCATCACGATCGGATTTCTGATTGTCATCCTGCCGTTCCTCCAGCCAGTCCTGTGGGCGGCCTTGGGGGCAATCATGTTTCAGCCCCTGTTCCGGTGGTTCGCCGACCGGCGGCCGGGCCATGACAGCGAGGCGGCCTTCGCCACGCTGCTGGCGATCTTTCTGCTGGTGGTCCTGCCCTCGTTCCTGATCGGGACACAGGTGGTCGAGGAAGCGAGCCGGCTGGTGCTGGCCTTCCAGCAGGGCCGGATCGATCTGGCCGACTGGTTCCGTCAGCTGTTCGGCGCCCTGCCGACACGGGTCCAGACGCTGCTCGCGGCACAGGGCTGGGGCGACTTTGCCAATGTTCAGCGGCGGGCCCAGATCCTCCTGCAGGACAGTGTCGGCCTGATCGCCCAGCAGGCGGTGGCGATCGGTAGCAGCGTCTTCGGCTTCGCGCTCAGCTTCGCGGTCTCGCTTTACGTGATCTTCTTCCTGTTGCGGGACGGGCGCGCAATCGGGGGGCATGTCCTCAGATCATTGCCGTTCGAACGCGCGATCGCCGATCACATGGCCACCCACTTCCTCGCCATCGTCCGGGCGACCATCAAGGGCTCGGTCGTCGTGGGCATCGTTCAGGGACTGCTCGGGGCCCTGACCTTCTGGATCGTCGGCATGCCCTCGGTGATGCTGCTGGGCGTGGTCATGGCAATCGCCTCGTTCCTGCCCGCGGTCGGGCCGGCGATCGTGTGGATACCGGCGGCGCTGTACCTGCTCGCAACGGGCGCGGTGTGGGAGGGCGTGCTGGTGATCGTCTCGGGCGTCGCGCTGATCGGCCTGGTCGACAACCTGCTGCGTCCGTTGCTGGTTGGCCGCGATACCGGCATTCCGGACTGGCTGGTCCTCGTGACGACGCTTGGCGGGATCGCGCTCATGGGCCTTTCGGGCATCATTGTCGGCCCGCTCGTTGCCGGGTTGTTCCTTGCCGCCTGGCATATCCTCGACGAACAGCGGACGATTGGCCCGCACGCGCATGCAACGCCGGCCGCAGGGCCGGCCGCCGGGCCGGCCGGCGGCTAGCTCGCCAGCAAGGTTGCGTTGCCCCCGGCTGCGGTCGTGTCGATGCACACCAGCCGTTCCGTCGCAAAACGCAGAACGTAATGGGGTCCGCCGGCCTTCGGGCCAGTGCCCGAGAGGCCCTCGCCGCCGAACGGCTGGCTTTCCACCACCGCGCCGATCTGGTTGCGGTTGACGTAGAAGTTGCCGACCTTTGCCCGGGCCTCGACGAAAGCCCGGGTGTCGTCGTTGCGGCTGTGCAGTCCGAGCGTCAGGCCGAAGCCCGTCGCGTTGATCTCGTCGATAACCCGGCCCAGTTCACTGCCGGCAAAGCGGGCGACGTGAAGGATGGGGCCGAAATTCTCGCGCTTGAGATCGGCGACCGAGCTGATCTCGATGATCGTCGGGGTGACGAAACAGCCCGCGGCGGCATCGTCGCCAAGTTCGCGGCGCCACACGTTTGCCCCGCCCTTCTCGCGCCGGGCGACGTGCCGTTCGAGCGCGGCCTGCGCATCCTGGTCGATCACCGGGCCCACGTCGGTCGACAGGGATTCCGGATTGCCCACTTCGAGCGCTTCGAACGCACCGCGGATCATCCGCAGCATCTCGTCATAGACATCGTCCTGCAGGTAGAGGACGCGCAGCGCCGAACAGCGCTGGCCCGCGCTCTGGAATGCGCTGGAGACGACGTCGCGGGTCACCTGTTCGGGCAGCGCGGTCGAATCGACGATCATCGCATTCTGCCCGCCGGTCTCGGCGATGAAGGTGGCGATCGGTCCCTCGCGCGCGGCAAGGCTGCGATTGATCGCCTGCGCGGTCTGGGTCGATCCCGTAAACGCGACCCCGGCGATGCGCGGGTCGGAGGTGATCATCTCGCCCACGTCGCCGGCGCCGGGTATCAGCTGCAATACCTCGGGCGGGATTCCGGCTTCGTGACAAAGCCGCACCGCGAGCGCAGCGATGAGCGGGGTCTGCTCGGCCGGCTTGGCGATCACGGTATTGCCCGCTGCCAGTGCGGCCGCGGGCGGGCCGATGAAAATCGCCAGCGGGAAATTCCATGGCGATATGCAGGCGAACACCCCGCGCCCGTTGAGCGTCAGGCGGTTCTCCTCGCCCGTCGGACCCGGAAGCGGGATCGGGGCGGAGAACAGCCGCCGCGCCTCGCCCGCGTAATAGCGCAGGAAATCGACGGCTTCGCGCAGTTCCAGCACCGCATCGACGAGGGTCTTGCCGGCCTCGCGCTGGCACAGGGACAGGAATTCGGCGGTATGCTGCTCGAACAGGTCCGCCGCCGCTTCAAGCAGGAGCGCGCGCTTCTGTCCGCCAAGCGCATTCCAGCCCGGCTGGATGGCAATTGCGCGGCCGATTGCGTCCTCGACCTCGCCTGGCAGGGCATCGCGGCGAATGCCGACTTCGGCGGCAAGATCATGAGGCTTGGTGATCGGCGCAAGTTCGCCCGAGGCCGGGCCGGGGAACGTCGGCTCCGCTCGCCATTGCCGGTCCGAAAGATTTGCGATCTCTTTCAGCAAGGGCTCGCGCACCAGCGGGTCCGACAGATCGACCCCCGCACTGTTTGCGCGGCCGGGAAAGATATTCCGGGGAAGCGGGATTGCAGGGTTGCGATAGGGCGTCAGCGCGCGCAGTTCGGCGACCGGATCGCCCGCGAGTTCATGCGCAGGCACGCCGGCATCGGCCATGCGGTTGACGAAGGAGCTGTTGGCGCCGTTTTCCAGCAGGCGCCGCACCAGATAGGCGAGCAGATCCTTGTGCGTACCGGTCGGCGCATAGATCCGCACCGTCGTACGGTCGTTGCCTTCCAGCTTGGCCAAGGCGTCGTAAACGTCCTCGCCCATGCCGTGGAGGCGCTGAAACTCGAACCGGCGAGGCTCGCCCGGCTCGTTCGCCGCCATCGCCTTGATGGCGCCGATGGTATAGGCGTTGTGGGTCGCAAAGGCGGGATAGATCGCATCCGGCGCCCCCAGCAGGCGGCGTGCGCTGGCGAGATAGCTCACATCGGTGGCAAGCTTGCGGGTGAAGACGGGAAAGTCGTTGAGCCCGCCGACCTGCGAGAGCTTGATCTCGGTATCCCAGTACGCGCCCTTGACCAGCCGGACGAAAAGGCGGCGGTCATGCTTGCGGGCAAGCCGCACGACCCAGTCGCACAGCGGCACCGCGCGCTTCTGATAGGCCTGAATGGCGAGGCCGAAGCCCTCCCAGCGGCCGCCGTCGGGGCAAATGAACAGGCTGTCGTCGCTGACCAGCGCCTCGATCAGGTCGAGCGATATTTCGAGCCGTTCGGCCTCCTCGGCATCGATGGTGAAATGGATATTGGCATCGCGCGCGGTGGCGGCAAGATCGCGAACGACCGGGAACAGGTCCGCAACCGCCTGTTTGGCGTGAAGGAAATGATACTTGGGATGAAGCGCGGAAAGCTTGATCGACAGGCCGGGCGATCCCTCCACCGTACCGGTGGCCTCCGCCGCCAGCCGCCGGATCGCGGCGGTATAGCTTTCCCGGTAGCGTTCGGCATCGGCATAGGTCATTGCCCCCTCGCCCAGCATGTCGAAGCTATGGGTAAGGCCGCGCGCGCGTTCCGGGGCGGCGCGCTTCAGCGATTCCTCGATCGTGCGGCCATAGACGAACTGCCCGCCCAAAATCCGCATCGCCTGCAAGGTCGCCTTGCGGATGACCGGTTCGCCGAGCCGGTTGACCGCACGTTTGAGGGTCGTTCCGAGCCCGCGCTGGGTTTCGGCCGGCCGCTCCAGCACCTCGCCGGTCAGCATCAGCGAAAAGGTCGCGGCGTTGACGAAGGTGGTCGAACCCTTCCCAAGGTGTTCGGCCCAGTCGATATCCCCGATCTTGTCGCGGATGAGGGCATCGGCGGTCGCCGTATCGGGCACCCGCAGCAGCGCCTCGGCAAGACACATCAGCGCGATCCCTTCCTCGGTACCGAGGCCGTATTGCTGGAGAAAGGCGTCGATCCCGCTTGCCTTGCGGGCGCGCGCACCTTCGATCAGCCGGACGGCCAGCGCCGCCGCCTGCCCGTGCGTCGCAGCATCGAGTTCGGCCTGTTCCAGCCGCCGGGCGACGCAGGCGTTTTCCTCGGCGCGGTAGGCGAGGCGCAAGTCCTCGCGCGAAATCGGCGTGACGTCGGCGGGATCGAGGAGGGCCATGAATTGTCCTGCAGGGTGGGGATGCGCCCCATCTGGACTGCCGCCGCCCCCTTTTCAACCGTCCTGCAAAGTGGCGAACCAGCCATCGATAGCCGCGGCAGTCGCAGGGGCCAGATGAAGCCCCAGCCGGCTTCGTCGCCACAGCACATCGTCGGCGGAGCGCGCGTATTCGTGCGCGGCGAGATAGCGCAATTCCGCTTCGTAGAGGTCGCCGCCGAAATGGCGGCCAAGTTCGGCCAGCGACGATGCGCCTTCCAGCACCAGGTCGATGCGAGTGCCATACGCGCGGCAGAGCCGCAGAAGGGTTTCGGGCGGCACCCAGACAAAGCGCTCGCTCGTGTGCCACAGGAAGCGGGCAAAATCACCTTCGGCCATGTCGCCGCCGGGCAGCGGAACGTCTCTGGTCCAGGCGCCACCCATCGGCATGACCTTGCCGAGCCGTGCCAGGGCATGTTCGGCCAGCTTGCGATAGGTGGTGATCTTGCCCCCGTAGACCGAGAGGATCGGCGCCCCGCCCCCATGATCGAGCTCGAAGACATAATCGCGGGTGACCTCGGAATTGGTCCTCGCCCGGTCTTCGTAAAGCGGGCGCACGCCGGCATAGGTGCGCACGATTTCGTCCGGGGCCACCGGGCTGCGGAAGTAGCGCGAGGCTGCGGCGCGCAGGTAATCAGCCTCTTCTACGCTCGCCTCGACGGTATCGGGCGAACCCTCGAAGCCGACGTCGGTCGTCCCTATGAGGGTATAGTCGCGTTCGAAGGGGATGGCGAAGACGATGCGCCGGTCGGGCTGCTGGAACAGGTAGGCATGTTCACCGGCGTAGGCGCGGCGCACGATGATGTGGCTGCCCTTGACCAGCCGGAGATGTGCCGGCGTGCCTTGCCCGAGTGCGAGCCGGGCAATCGCGTCAACCCAAGGGCCCGCCGCATTGACCACCGCCCGCGCCGTGACCGTCCGTTCGCCCCGCGCGGTGCGCAGCCGCGCGTCCCAGCAGTCCGCCCGGCGGGTAAGGCCGACGCATTCGGTCCGCGTGGCGATCACCGCGCCCCGGGCCGCGGCGTCGACGGCGTTCACGACCACCAGCCGCGAATCCTCGACCCAGCAGTCCGAATATTCGAACCCGCTGACGATATCCTCATGCAGGATACCGCGATGCGGCGGGCGGGAGAGGTCGATCCGTCCCGAACGTGGCAGCGAACCCCTGCCGCCGATGCGGTCGTAAAGCGCGAGGCCCAGCCGCAGCAGCCAGCGCGGCCGCATCCCGGGGCGATGGGGCATGACGAACCGCAGCGGCCAGATGATATGCGGCGCCGCCTTCAGCAGCACTTCGCGTTCGCGCAAGGCCTCGGCCACCAGCCTGAACTCGAACTGCTCGAGATAGCGCAGGCCGCCATGCACGAGCTTGGTGCTGGCGGACGAGGTATGGGCGGCAAGATCGTCCTTTTCCGCCAGCAGTACCGTAAGTCCGCGCCCCGCCGCATCCCGCGCGATCCCCGCCCCGTTGATCCCGCCGCCGATGACGAGGAGATCGAAGGCTTCGCTCATCCCGCGCGGAACAGCCGCCCGGCCACCGCATCGAGCTTGGCGAGCAGCGCGCGGTCATGCTTGTCGGGCGCGGTAATCACTGCATCATCAAGGGCGCGGTCGATCGGTGACGGCGTCCGGCGCGCGGGCAGGCTGCGGCAGAAGGCCACGATGGCCTCCCGGGCAAGCGCGGAGTTGCGGCGCATCTGTTCGATGACTTCGCCCACGTCGACCACCGCCTCGTCGTCGCGCCAGGCATCCCAATCGGTGACCATCGCGAGCAGCGCATAGGGTAGCTCCGCTTCCCGCGCGAGACGCGCCTCGGGCATTGCCGTCATGCCGATCACTTCAGCGCCCCAGTGACGATAGAGCCGGCTCTCGGCGCGGGTGGAGAACTGCGGGCCTTCAATCGCGATGTAGGTCGCTGCCTCGCTCACGGCGCCGCCGGCGCTTTCTACCGCCCTCGCTGCCAGCCGCGACAGCCGCGGACAGACCGGGTCGCCCAGCGAGACATGTGCGACCAGGCCATTATCGAAGAAGGTGGAAGCCCGCCCGCGGGTATGATCGATGAACTGGTCGACGGTGACGAAGCGGCCCGGGGCCAGGTCCTCCGACAGCGAGCCGACCGCGCTTATCGCCAGGATATCGGTGCATCCGGCCCGCTTGAGCGCATCGATATTGGCCCGCGCATCGACGCGCCCGGGGAGCCGGGTGTGGCCCCGCCCATGGCGCGGCAGGAACCGCACCCGCACATCGCCTATACGGCCGCACAGCACGTCGTCGGACGCCTCGCCCCAGGGCGATTTGATCCGCAGCCACTGTGCATCCTCGAGCTCGGCAAGATCGTACAGCCCCGAGCCGCCAATGATGCCGATGGTCCATTCGCTCATGCCGGGGTGCCTTCAGTCGAGATAGGCGATCAACTCGGCCACCGTCGTGGTCGCAAAGCCGATCGAACTGTCCGAAATGCCATAGGGTATGAGCAGGCCTTCGCCGACCTTCATCATCCCGCAGGTATAGACGACATTGGGCACATAGCCGGCCCGGTCCGCGTCCACCGCGGTGAGGATCGGCTCGCGCGAGCGGGCGATCACGCGGGACGGATCGTCGAGATCGAGCAGTGCGCAGCCGAGCGCATACTTGCGCATCGGCCCGACGCCGTGGGTCAGCAGCAACCACCCCTCGTCGGTGCGGATCGGACTGCCGCAATTGCCGATCTGAATGAATTCCCAGGGGTAGGCCGGCTCCATCAGCAAGGTGCCTTCGCCGTCCCAGCGATCAAGCCGGTCGGAGCGGAGCAGATAGAGGTTCTTGCCGTCCTGCCGGCCGATCATCAGGAAGTCTCCGCCGACCTTTTCCGGAAACAGCGCCATCCCCTTGTTGCGCGCCGCCTCGCCTTCGATGGCGGACAGGGTAAAAGTCTTGAAGTCGCAGGTCCGCAGCATTTCGGAACGGATCGTCGAGCCCGAATAGGCGGTATAGGTGCCGAGCCATTCGTAGTCCCCCCCGCCATGGTCGAACCTTACCATGCGCAGATCTTCGAGGCCGTTGCGCTGCTGTTCGGTGATCGGAAAGATGACGGTGTTGGACAGGGTCGAATCGGGATGCCGGTAAACGGTCACGCGTTCGTCACCATCGCTGAGCGAGGCGTCTTCCAGTTCGACCGAGGTGGCAAACGCGCTTTGCGGCCACAGTTCGAATCGCCCGTCGGCCTGCATGATGCCCTCGCGAAAGCCGATCGTGCTGATATGCCCTTCGCCGACCGCACGCAGCGACATGACGAAGCGGCACGCCCCGTCGCGCAGTCCCGACTGATCGGGGTGAGGCACGATCGAAGGGTTCATCAGCGCCGCCGCCGAATAGGCGTATTCATGGCAGAAATAGGCGCCGATCAGCCGCTTTCGTTCTTCGGAAAATCCGCGTCCGGCCAGTTCGAGCGCGTCCTCGACCTCGGCGAAGCGTTCGGCGAACATCGTGTCGGTCTGCCAGTGCCGGGGCTGGAAATCGGCCTGAACGCGGGCATATTCACGCGCGACCTCGGCTTCGCTAAGGGCGGCGATATCCTCGACCAGCCGCTCGGCCCGGCCGCTCGGGGAATTGCGAGCCTGCCACCCCAGATGGAACGGCCGCAGCACCACCCGCGCCGGGTCGGCATGCAACCTCAATTCGGCAATGCTTAGCGGACAATCCCTAAGTGACCCTTGAGACCGCAACATGATCTCCCGCTCCCGTCTGCCTGTCCTGTGCACGTACCGGATAGGCCGGGCGCGCGAAGGCACCTAGCATCGAAAGGTAAGAGAATTGATAGGCAAGGATCGATTCCGCTCCACAGTTTTCGTTCGCCCCGCGCGGTGTCACTCCATCACGGCAACGGCCGGTCAGCGGATCGGCCAGCACCGCGCCGCGATCGTTAACACCGAAGAACCACAGCCATGCCCGTTCGGCATGCTCGCGCCAGAGGGGTTCACCAGTGAGCGCATGGGCAAGCGCAGCCGCCTCGATCGCGGCCTGGGCCTCCAGCGGCTGCTGATCGAACGGCATCGATTCGAACTCCGCCCCGAAACTGTCCGAGCCGATGGGCCGGAACTGGCCGTTGGCCGAGGTTTGCTGGGCACAGATCCAGCGCAGCGTTTCCAGACCGACGCTGCGCGCCGCCGGATCGTCCAGCGCTTCGGATGCTTCGAGGAGCGCCTGGCACAGGCGGGGATTGTCATAGCCGAGGACTGCTTCGAACCACGCCCAGTCGGGCCGGCGGCCGGCATCGAACAGCCGCTTGAGAAGATCGGCCCCTTCGCGCAGGCATTTGTGCGACAGGCCGTGGGCAGGATCGACCCGCAGGTAAGCCGCCGCGCCGAGCATCGTGAAGGCGACCGCCCGGGGCGAACCGAGATCGAGCATATGGGGCATCGTGCGGGTGTACCAGTGCGCCGCCCACTGGCGCAGGCCTTCATCGGCGATGTGTGCGGCGCAGTAACCTAGCGCCCAGATCGCGCGGCCATTGGAATCTTCGGAACCCAGTTCCTCCGACCATTGCCGATCGAAGCGCATGAAATTGCGAAAGCCCCGCGCCTCCTCGTTCCACGCGGCCTGGATGAAGGCGGCAAAGCGGGTGGCGAGGATATGGCGCTGGCCCTCGTCCACGGTTTCGATCCGCGCGGCCAGCATCAAGGCGCGGGCATTATCGTCGAGGCAATAGCCGTGCTCGCGATCAGGGACGATGCCGGTCGCGTGCTGCAGCATGCCGGTATCGTCGCACATCGCCAGGAAGCCATGAGCCGCGGGGGCGCGGAGCGCGCCAGGCGCGGTTCGCGGGGCGGCTGCGGCCTCCCTCACCAGCGCGGCGGTGCGCGCCGCAAAGCGCGGCCAGATCGTCGTGCGCCCCTTGTCATAGGCGCAGCGCTGGATTGCTGCGAGGCGTTCGCGGTCGTCGAGCAGGGCGATGACCGCATCAGCGATTGCATCGGCGCTGTCCGGCTCGATCAGGACACCGACGCCGTCCGCCAGCAGTTCGCGCGCGTGGACATAGGGTGAGGAAATCACCGCCTTGCCGAGCGCGACCGCATAGCTGAGCGTGCCCGATGTCGATTGCTGGAGATTGAAATAGGGCGTCAGGTAAATATCGCAGGCCTCGATCTGGCCCAGCAGATCGTCGGTATCGAGGAAGCGATCCTCCCATTCGACATGCCGTTCGACCCCCAGGGTCCGCGCCAGGGACTGGAGCCGCTCGCGATAGGCTTCGCCTTCGCGGGCGACGAGATTGGGATGGGTGGCACCGACGATCCGGTACAGCACCTGCGGGTGCCGCTCGGCGATGCGGGGCAGGGCCTCGATGACCCGCTCCAAGCCCTTCCCGGGACCGAGCAGACCGAACGTCATCAGGACGTCGCGGCGTTCGAGGCCGAGCATCTGCTTGAAGGTGTCCTGCCGGCCGAAAGGTCGGTCGGGGGCGCCGTGCGCGATGACCCGGATGATTTCGTGGGGAGCCCCATAGCAGCGCGCCAGCAAGTCGCGCGAATGCTCGGACATGACCATCACCAGCGAGGCCCGCGCAATCAGGTGCTCGAGGATGCGCCGCTGGTTCGCGGAGGGTTCCTGAAGGACGGTATGCAGCGTCACGATCAGCGGGGCGGCAATGCGGTCGACGAATTCGCACACCAGTTCGCCATCGTTGCCGCCGAAGATCCCGTATTCGTGCTGCAACCAGACGGCATCGGCACCCGCCGCATTGATTGCCTGCGCGGCCCCGCGATAGGCCTGCGCGTCGTCCCGCAGGATCGTTGCGCCGGCACCGGGCGGGACGGGTTCGTCCACCCGGTCGACCAGTGCGTGAACTTCGGTAAGAATGTCGGCTTGATGAAGCGCCAGCTGCTCCACCAGATCGCTGGTGAATGTCGCGATACCGCATTTCAGCGGGGGAAAGTTCCCGACCACAGCGACCCGGAACGGAGTATCGGACCCCGCTCTACCGTCAACGAGCATGAAGGGCGCGGGCTGCCCGGATTTCCTGCTGCTCATGCCGAGACCTCAATGTTGCGACAACATCATCATACGGCGCAATTTGGATTTTGTTCCGCAGTGCAGCATAAACGCGAGCTGCGGCCTGTTGGCGTTACGAACCAGTCGGTGCTGCAAGCCCCCGTTCGATCAGGCGGTTGGCGATTTCTGCAATGTCCTGGAACGGCGGATCGGCGTCCTCCTGCCAGATGGCGAAGCGCAATCCGAGGAAGACGTTCATGCCCATCAGCGCCCAGGCCTCGATCTCGCCGACGTCGCCGCGAAAGGCGCCGGCCTGCCCCGCGCTCTGAAGCCGGGTCATGATCCGGCTGGCCACGGTGGTGTAATGATACCGATAGATCTCCGGATCGACGAATTCAGCCTCGTCGATGATGCGGTAGATCTCCTTGTGCGCCGAGGCGAAGCGCAGGAACGCCATCAACGCGCGGCGTTCGATGGCGAGGGGATCGTCTTCGCCCGCGATCGCGGCGCTGGCATCGCTGCGGACCTGCTGGCTGAGATCGAAGATCAGCGCCCGGAACAGGGCATCCTTGCTATCGAAATAGGTATAGAAGGTGCCCAGCGCGACCCCGGCCCGGGCGGTAATCGAACTGACGGACGCATCGTGGAAGCCGCGCTCGCCGAACTCGCGGGTCGCGGCGTCGAGCAGCTTGCGCATGGTCTTGCGACCGCGACTAGTGCGCGGTTCCCTCACATCGATCCGCAGTTTTTCCTGCATCCGGCCCACTCCCTCGGCAACATCGCTAGACAAGCGGATGATAGCGCTCAACATAAACTTGAAAGCCGGTTCATGTTTCAGTATCGAAGCGGCACAAGAAGGATGGGAGATGATGATGCGCTATTCTGGGATCGGTTCGGTTGCAGCACTGCTGTGCGGTGTCGCGGGTACGGCGCTGTTTGCGCCGGCGGCACTGGCGCAGGAGGCGCCCGGGCCGGACGAAGTTGAAACCACCGCCACCGCCACCGCTACCGTCGCTGACGAGCCCGAGAGCACGATCATCGTCACCGCTCGCCGCCGCGAGGAACGGCTGATCGACGTGCCGATCGCGGTCACCGCCCTTTCGGGTGAGGAACTGGCCGCCCGCGGCGCGCTGGACCTCACCGATGTCGCCCAAAGCGTGCCCAACGTCACGCTGGAGGCAAGCCGCGCGACCAATTCGACGCTGTCGGCATTCATTCGCGGTATCGGGCAGCAGGACCCTGTCTCGGGCTTCGAGCAGGGCGTCGGCATCTATCTCGACGATGTCTATCTCAACCGCCCGCAAGCCGCCGTGCTCGACATCTATGACGTGGAGCGGATCGAGATCCTGCGCGGACCGCAGGGCACCTTGTACGGCCGCAACACGATCGGCGGGGCGGTCAAGTATGTGACGCGCCGCATGCCGCAGGAATTCTCGCTTTCGGCGCGGGCGACATACGGGACCTACGATCAGGCCGAAGGTGTGGTCACCGTATCCGGCCCGTTGAGCGATCAGGTGCGGCTCGGCGGCTCGGTCGCCCGCCTGTCGCGCGGCGGATTCGGAGAAAACCTCACCACGGGCGCGGAAAACTACAACAAGGACATCTGGGCCGGCCGGCTGAGCATGGAAATGGGCGGCTACGGCGAGCCTGTGTTCGTCCGGATCAGCGGCGATTACACCAAGGACACCAGCGATCCGCGTGGCGGGCACCGGCTGATCCCGGGTCAGCTGTCGGGCGCGCCTGTGCTTGACGATGTCTACGACACCCGCGGCGGTCTCGTTGACCCGGAACAGGACGTGGAATCCTACGGCTTTGCCGTGAACGCCGAAATTTCGCTGAGCGACGCCCTCACTCTTCGCTCGATCTCCGCCTGGCGGAAGGACGACAGCTACAGCCCGATCGATTTCGATGCGCTGCCGGCGGTCGACGTCGATGTGCCCGGGGTGTATTTCAACGAGCAGCTCAGCCAGGAAGTCCAGTTCCTGTATGACAACGGACCGCTCAGCGGCCTGCTCGGCTTCTATTACCTCGACGCGAAGGCCGACACGCTGTTCGACGTGCGTATCTTCACGACTTTTGCCGGCCTTACCGCGTTCACCCAGGCCAATGTCGATACCGAGACCTATGCCATCTTCGGCGACCTTACCTTCGACGTTACCGACCGGGTCAGTGTTTCGGTCGGCGGACGCTACACCTGGGACGAGCGCCATGCAGAGATCCTGCGCCAGAACTACCTTGGCGGCGGCTCGCCCTTCTTCGGCGGTGCCGGCGTGCCGTTCGGCGCGCCCAGCACGGACTTTTCCGGTTCGCGCACGTACAAGCAGTTCACGCCGCGGGCATCGATCAGCTTCATGCCGACGCCCGATCACAACATCTACGCCAGCTATTCCAAGGGCTTCAAGGGCGGCGGCTTCGATCCGCGCGGCGTTGGCACCAACGCCCCCGATCTCGACGGTGACGGCGTGCGGTTGGACGATGAAATCTCCGCTTTCCTCAGCTTCGCGCCGGAAAAGGTCGATAGTTACGAAATCGGCTACAAGGGCAGCCTGATGGACGGTATGGTCAATGTCGCCGCCGCCGCCTTCGATGCCGACTATACCGACGTGCAGATCCCCGGCTCAGTCGCCTGCACCATCCAGGTCGGCACTCCGCCGCAGCCGACTCCGTCTTTCTGCGGGGTCGTCTCCAATGCCGGGGCGGCGACGTTCAAGGGCGTGGAACTCGAAGCCAGCGCGCGTCTCGGCAGCGGGTTCAACCTGTCGGGCTCGCTCGGTTACATCGACGCGCAGTACGATGAATACATCACCAACATCAACAACACGCCCACCGACGTATCCGACTTCCGCGAGGTCCAGAACACGCCCAAGTTCACGGCCAGCGGAACGGCAAGCTACGACATGGCGATGGGCGAGGGTGATCTCTACCTGGGAGCGACGGTTTCCTACCGCAGCAAGACCTATCAGTTCGAGATCCCCAACCCTTACATCGATCAGAAGGGCTATGCCCTGGTCGATGCCAGCATCGTCTATACCGCGCCGTCGGATCGCTGGTCGCTGGGCCTCTACGGCAAGAATCTGCTCGACAAGCAGTACAAGACCAGCGGCTACACCTTTATCGTGGCCGATCCGAGGACCGGTGAAATCCCGCTCGGCGCCGGGGGCTATCCTATTCCCTCGCTCGGGCGCGAAGGTACGCTAACGGCTTTCTACGGCAACCCGCGGCAGGTCTTCGTGACCGCCAGCCTGCGCTACTGACCTGCGTCGGACACGTAACGGCATTGCGGCCGCCGCTTCCACCGGGATGCGGCGGCCGTTTCGTTGGTAGGATCGCAGACCCGGCGCCGACCATTAACAATGGTTCACTGCGGAACATTTCGGCGATCGCAGTCTTGAGGGGAACAGCGCGATACTCTTCGCGAATCCTGCCAGACGAAAGTTCCCCTGCTTGATCCGCATTGCCGATTGCCTGCTGGCCATGGCCGCTCACGTTGGGAAGCAGCCACTGGTGGTTCTTGTCGCTTCCGACCATGCGGCCGAACGTCTGTCACTGGTGGCAGGTCATGCCTTTCCCGAAGTAGGGGTGCATTACTGCCCCTCGAGCGACGCCCTCCCCGGCGAAGCGGTGGGCGCATCGGCCGCCAATGCCGGTCAGCGTGTCGCGACGCTCCATGCAATGGGCACATCCTTCGCAGAAGGCGCCGCGCCCGTGCTGATCTGCGGCGCAGAGGCAAGCGTCCCCGCCTACGCCGCGCCCGATGCCTACCGCGCGCAGCCGCCGGTGCTCAAGGTCGGCGACCCGATCGACCTTGCCGCCTTTCGCGAACAGCTGGTAGGGATCGCCTACCGCACCGACGAACGGATCGACGAGCCGGGCGAAGTCGGCGAGGCGGGAGCCGTGCTCGATGTCTATCCGGTCGATGCGCCGCGTCCGGTGCGGATTGAGGTCGAGGACGGCAAGGTCCGCTCGCTACGCCGTTACGACCCGCTGTCGCAGGCCAGCACCGAGGATCTCGAGCGCACGGCTTTCGGCATCGCCGCCGAGCCGCCGGTGCCGACCGAACCGGTCACTCTGCTTGATCATGCACCGGGCGCAACGATCCTGATCGACCCGGGCTTTGCCCGCGCGCGCGCGCGATTGCTTGATCTCGCCAAGGACATCGACCCGGGCGGCGCGGTCCGCCGGATTTCGGCACGGGCGTGGGACGAGGCGCTGGCTGCGCACGAAACCGCCGTCATCGCCAGCGGCGAGGATACCCCGCATTTCGCCGGGAGGCGCAGGCCTTTGAAGGCGCTCGAAACCTTCCTCGCCCAGGAAAGCAAGGCAGGGCGCAAGGTCATCGTCGCCGGCAGTGCCCGCGATACCCGGTTCTTCGCCCGCAGGCTGGCGCAAATGCTGCCGGAAGATTTGCCGCGTTACGCCAGCCTTCCCGAAGCGATCGCCAGCGAGACGGTCCGCGGACTGATCGAAGTCCCGCTCGACGAAGGCACGGTGCAGGACGGCATCGTACTGATGGCGGCGGCGGACCTGCTGGGCTCGCGCGCGCAAGGCGAGCATGCGCTTTCCGGCCCGATTGAGGCCGATCCGCTGGCGATTGCGCTGCGGCTTGGCGATGCGGTGGTGCACGACGAGTTCGGCGTCGGCATCCTGCGCGGGGTGCAGGGTTTCGCCCATCCCGATCATGGCGAGAGCGCGGTGATCGAGCTTGAATACGCCAAGGGTGCGATCCGCCAGGTGCCGATTGCCGAGGCCGGCAAGCTGTGGCGCTATGGCAGTGACGGCGAGGCGGTGAAGCTCGACACCCTCGACGGCAAGAGCTGGCAGAAGCGACGGGGCGAGATCGATGTCGCCATTGCCGAGACTGCACGGCACCTGCGCGCGCTGGCGCGCGAACGCAGCAAGGCCGAAGCGCCGGTTTTCGAGCAGGACACGGCCGAATACGAACGCTTCGTCGATGGCTTTCCCTATAGCGAAACCGCCGAACAGCGGGCCGCGATCGAGGCCGTGCGCAGCGATCTTGCCTCGGGCAAGCCGATGGACCGCCTGGTCATCGGCGACGTCGGCTTCGGCAAGACCGAGGTGGCTCTGCGCGCCGCGGCGACCGTCGCCCTATCTGGCGCTCAGGTCGCTTTGATCGCGCCGACCACCCTGCTCGCCCGCCAGCATTTCGAGGAGTTTACCCGCCGCTTCAAGCGCGTCGGGATCGAGGTCGTCTCGCTGAGCCGGGCCAACAGCGCCGCCGAGCAGAAGGCGGCGCGCGCGCGGCTGGTGGATGGCAGTGCGAAGGTTGTCGTCGGCACGACCGCGATTGCCGCCAGGGACAGCCGGTTTGCCGATCTAGGCCTCGTCATCATCGATGAGGAACAGCGCTTCGGCGCAGCGCAGAAGGCACGGCTGGAAAAGCTGGGATCGGGACATATCCTGCGGTTGAGCGCGACGCCGATCCCGCGCACCCTGCAGGCGGCGCTGGTAGGTCTGAACGAGCTGTCGCTGATAACCACGCCGCCGGCCCGCCGGGTACCGGTCCAGACCGTGCTGGCGGATTTCGACGAAACGGCCGTACGGGCCGCGTTGCTGCGCGAACATGCGCGCGGCGGCCAATCCTTCGTCGTCGTGCCGCGGATCGAGGATCTGGCCGGCATGGAACACCTGCTGGCGAAGCTCGTCCCCGATCTCGAGGTCGTGACGGTGCACGGCAAGATGGGTTCGGCCGAGGCGGACGAGGCCCTGATCGGTTTCGCGGCGCGCAAGGGGCATATCCTTCTTGCCACCAGCATCATCGAAACCGGCCTCGACGTACCGCGCGCCAACACGATGGTGATCGCCGGATGCGACCGTTTCGGTGTGGGTCAGCTGCATCAGTTGCGCGGGCGGGTCGGCCGTTCGGCCCGGCGCGGCCACGTCCTGATGCTGAGCGCCCCGGGAACGGCGCTGAGCGAGCGGACCCGCAGCCGGCTGAATCAGCTGGTCGCCCATTCGGCGCTCGGCGCAGGATTCGCAGTGGCAGCCAACGATCTCGACATGCGCGGTGCCGGTGACCTTACCGGCGACGACCAGTCGGGCCACCTCAAGCTGATCGGGCTGGAACTTTACCAGACCCTGCTGACCCGAACCTTGCGGGCGCTTGCCGGCGAACCCCCGATCCCGCCGCTGCCGCAGATCACGGCGGGTGCCGACGCGCTGTTTCCCGAGGACTGGATCGTCGACGAGGAGGCGCGGATCGCCGCCTATATTCATCTCGCGCGGATCGAGGATGTTGCCGAACTCGATCGCTTCGCCGACGAGCTGGAGGACCGATACGGCGCCCTTCCGCCCGCGGCGCTGACCCTGCTCGCGACCCGCCGGCTGGCTCTGGCCGCGCGCGACCTCGGCATTGCCCGGATACAGGTCGGGCCGGGCGGGATCGCCTTCACCCCCCGCCCTGACGCGATGCTGCAGCCCGGCAAGGGTCAGCGCGAAAGCAGCGAACGCATCATCGCGGAACGGCACGAAGATGTCGGCCCCCTTGATGATGCCGCCGACGCGCTCGATGCGCTGGTCGCCGCGCCGGCGCCGGCGCGTCGCAAGGTGGCGGCAGCCTCTGCGTGATGGGGCATGGCGGCATGAGCCGGCGGCCGCCGCCGGCAGGAACAGGCACGATCGTCATCATTTCCGATCGGGTCGAACATTGTCCGCAAGCCCTTCAGTGCCACGCTGATGAGCAACTGGCGGGTGCGGACCTCGATGCATCGGTCGTGGTCGAAGGCGGGTATCTCGAACGGCTGCCGCTGGCGCTGATCGCGGCGGGGCGGTTTGCCACGGCAGAGATCTGGCACCATGCGACGGGAACCTCGCACTGCACCGCGGTGCGTCACTCCTCACGGCTGGTCCGGCGGACCTTTCCGCTGGATCAGCCACAGGCACCGTTCGACAATGCCGCGATGGCGCGGCGCTTGCGCGATCACGGGCCACCCGACCTGCTGGTCGTCTATGGCCTCGGTGTGTCGGAAGAGGTGCTGGCGGCGGCCGAGGGGGCCGTCATCGTCTACAACTCGATCGACGCGCCTTCCCTGCGCGTGCCGTTCGAGGTTTCGCGCCATTTCGATGTCGTCCTGGCCGGTGCGCAGTGGCAGGCCGACGAAATTCGCGCGCGTCACCCGGAAACGCCGGCCCCCATCCTTCCTGTCGGCCCCGAATTTGCTGCCACCGACCAGCTGCGCCCCTTGCACGGCGAAAAGGACTACGACCTCGTCTATGTCGCCGCCGCGCAGCGTTACAAGCGGCACGATATCCTGTTCGATGCGGTCGAGCGGCTGGCCGGCCGGGTGCGCGCTCTGTGCGTGTTCGGCTACGGCGAACTGGCGGAACCCTATCGCCAGGAGATCGCCGCGCGGGCACTTCCGATCGACTGCGTGATGCCCCCCGTTGTCCCGTTCGACGAAGTGAACCGATTGATGAACCGCGCGAAAATCGGCATAGTCGCGGGCATCGATGATGGCGCACCTGCCATAATCACCGAATACATGCTTGCAGGGCTGCCGGTGCTGGCCAATTCCGACCTGCGCTGCGGGCTGCAATATCTTCTTCCCGGAACCGGTGAGATTGCCGCCGCCGGGGACTGGCCCGGGACGATCGAAGCGATGCTTGTACGGATTGAGACATATCGCCCGCGAGAGATTGCCCTCGCCAAATGGAGCTGGCCGGTCACCGCTGCCCGCTTCCTCTCGCTTTACGACGATGCTCGGCACTCGAAGACCGGGCGCCACAACAATCCGGCCTGCGAAAAGGTGTCGCCATGCTGAAAGACGAGCTTTCCCGCAGCTCCAACGAATCCCCGTCACTCGCCACTACGCCGGCAACGGTGCACGCGGATTCACCCATCCCGCTGTCCCTGCCGCCAGAAGTGCCACTGGTCGCGTTTTCCCATCTGCGTTGGGATTTCGTCCGACAGCGCCCGCAGCATCTGTTGAGCCGGTTCGCGCGCGAGCGTGCGGTCTGGATCTGGGAAGAGGCGATCTGGTGCGATCACCATCTCCCGTATCTCGAATACCACCGCTTCAAGGGCGACGATGTCACCTCGTTGCGTCCCCGGGTGCCGCATTCCTGGTCCGCCGAGGACAAGATGGCCGCCTTGCAGGAACTGTACGCCCTGTTTTGCGAACAGACGCTTCGCTGCGCTCCGATCGCGTGGTTCTACACCCCTGCGATGATGCCCATCCAGGGCGACGGTGATGTCGAACTGATCGTCTATGATTGCATGGACGAGCTGTCTGCCTTTGCCCATGCGGACCCGGCGCTGATCGAACAGGAGCGCCGGCTGCTCGCCCGTGCGGACGTCGTCTTCACCGGCGGACGCAGCCTTTACGAAGCCAAGAAGAGCCGCAATCCCAACGTCCATGCCTTCCCCTCGGCCGTGGATACGGCGCATTTCGCGCGGGCGCGAAGCCTCGCCCCGCGCCAGCCCGACATCCGCACCGCCGGTTATTTCGGCGTGATCGACGAACGCCTCGATCTGGGGCTGGTGGCGAAGCTTGCCGATGCCCTGCCCGATTGGCGGATCGAAATGGTCGGCCCGGTGGTCAAGATCGATCCCGCATCGCTGCCCCGGCGCGCCAATATCGTCTGGTCCGGCCCGCGGGATTACGCCCAGCTGCCCGAGGTTCTGGGTGGCTGGAACGTTGCGCTGATGCCCTTCGCCCTGAACGAGGCCACCCGTTTCATCAGCCCGACCAAGACACCCGAATATCTCGCCGGGGGCCGTCCGGTCGTGTCCACCGCCATCGCGGATGTCATCGCCGATTGGGGCGAGGTGGAAGGCGTTGCCATCGCCCGCAATGCCGTGGCCTTTGCGAGCGCCGTCGAACAGGCCGGTGCGCTGCCCGCCGGCGGCGCATGGCTGGACGAGGTCGACCAGCGGCTCGAGCGGATCAGCTGGGACCGGACGCATGCGCAAATGAACATCCTCATGGCGCGGGCCTATCGGAAGCGGCGGGATGATACCTCTGGGCGCGCCCCGGCGTTGCTGCGCCGCGCGCGGCCCTACGATACGCTGGTCGTGGGGGCGGGGTTTGCCGGTTCGGTGATGGCCGAAAGGCTGGCGAGCGATGCCGGCCAGAAGGTGCTGGTGGTCGATCGCCGCCCGCATATCGCCGGCAATGCCTATGACGAAAAGGACGCCGCCGGCATCCTCATCCATCGCTATGGCCCGCACATCTTCCACACCAATAGCCGCGAGGTGTTCGACTACCTCTCGCAGTTCACCGAGTGGCGCCAGTACGAACACCGCGTCCTTGCCAGCGCGAACGGCAAACTGGTTCCGATGCCGATCAACCGGACGACGCTCGAACAGCTTTACGGGATCGACCTGCCCGACGACGAATCTGCCGCCGCGTTCCTCGCCGCCCGGGCGGACCCGCGCGATCCGATCGTCACTTCAGAAGACGTCGTGGTCTCGGCCGTGGGGCAGGAACTCTACGAGACATTCTTCCGCGGCTATACGCGCAAGCAATGGGGCCTTGATCCCGCCCAGCTCGACAAGACGGTGACCAGCCGGGTGCCCACCCGCACCGACCGGGACGATCGCTATTTCCAGGACAGCTTCCAGGCGATGCCGGCCGCTGGCTTCACCGCGATGTTCGCCCGGATGCTGGACCATCCCGGGATCGATCTGCGACTGGGGACGGAGTTTGCCGATCTCGATCCTGCCGCACTGGCCGGGCATGTGGTCTTCACCGGCCCGATCGACGAATACTTCGATTACCGCTTCGGCAAGCTTCCCTATCGCAGCCTGCAATTCCGCCACGAAACCCATGACGTGGAAGAATTCCAGCCGGTGGCTGTGGTGAACTATCCCGACGAGGCAGTGCCGTACACGCGGATTACAGAATACAAGAAGCTGACCGGGCAGTCCCACCCGGCGACCTCGATAAGCTACGAGTACCCCAGCAGCGAGGGCGACCCCTATTACCCGATCCCCCGCCCCGAAAATCAGGAGCTGTTCAAGCGGTACGAAGAATTGGCCCGCGCCTTGCCCGATGTGACGTTCGTCGGACGGCTGGCCAATTACCGGTATTACAACATGGACCAGGTCGTCGGCCAGGCACTGGCGACCTATCGCCGGATGGGTCTGGCCCCGGCCGAAGGCGGCGCGCTGGCCAAAGCGGCGGAATGATGCGGATCTGTCTGGCGACCGATAGCGCCGCACCATCCGGCATGGGCGTGCATATGCTGACCCTTGCCGGGGCCATGGCGGATTGCGAGATCGTGTTCCTCGCGCCGCGCGATACCTCGCTGTTCGCCGAGGCGCGGCAAGCCTACGCGGTCAAGGCGCTGCCCGATGATGCGGATCACCTGACGGCTTTCCTGAGGCGAGGCGCGTTCGATCTGGTTCACGTCCACGCCGGGATCGGCTGGGAGGGACATGACATCGTCGAGGCGGCAGCAGCTGCCGGCGTGCCCGTCATCCGTAGCGAACACCTGCCCTTCCTGCTGACCGATGCCAGGCAAAAGGAACGATATGCCGGCAACGCGCGCCATCTTGCCGCCACCATCGCAGTCAGCGACGCGGTAGCGCTGTCCTATGAGGAAAGCGGGCTGGTCGAACAGCGCCCGGTGACGATCCGCAACGGGATCGCCCCGCCCGCGCTGACGAGTAGTGTCTCGGTGCGCTACGAACGGCTGGACGCACGGCCACTGCTGCTGAACATCGGGCGGCTCGCGGCACAGAAGAACCAGCGCCTGCTGATCGATGCGGCGATGCTGCTGGCGGCTGAAGGACGCCCGGTCGATCTGATCCTCGCCGGCGATGGGCCGGATCGGGACCAGCTGCTGGCGCATATCGCGGGGGCCGGTGCCGAGCCTTACGTGCGGCTGATGGGCCACCGGGCCGATGCCGCCGCCCTGCTGGGCGTAGCGGACCTTTATGTTCACGCCTCGCAGTTCGAGGGGCTGCCGCTGGTCGTCCTCGAAGCGATGGCGGCGGGCCTGCCGATCGTCGCGCGCTCCGCCCCCGGAATCGACGAGGCGCTGGACGAGACGACTGCCCGGCTGGTTGCGGGCGACGATGCCCGTGCGCTTGCCGATGCCATCGCCGAGGTGCTCGACCAGCCCGAGGAGGCTGCCCGCCGTGCTGCCGCCGCGCAGCAACGCCAGCAGCGCGATTTCGATGCAGCCCGCATGGCGGCCGAAACCCATGCCCTTTACCAGACCCATGCCAGAAAAGGATCGCCCTTGAACCAGCTTCGCATCGGCTTCGTCGGCGCAGGCGGCATCGCCTGCCGTCACCGCGATGTCCTCAAGAGCATGGAGGACGTCCGCATCGCCGCTGCGTTCGACACCGACGAAGAACGGGCGCGGACCTTCGCCGAGGATGTCGGCGCCAGGGTGTTCGGCGACTGGGAAACGATGCTGTCGTCGGGCGACATCGATGCGGTGTTCATTTGCGTTCCGCCCTTCGCCCATGGCCCGATCGAGGCTGCGGTGATCGCCGCCGGCCTGCCGTTCTTCGTCGAGAAACCGGTCGCCCTGTCGCTCGACGAGGCGGAACGGATCGCCAGTGCGGTCGAGGCCCGCGGGTTGGTGACCGGGGTCGGCTATCACTGGCGCTGGCTCGATTCGCTGGGCGCGGTCGAGCAGGCACTGGGCGGCAAGCGTCCGCGCCTGATCTCGGGCTACTGGCTCGATTCGACCCCGCCGGTCGAATGGTGGTGGAAGCAGGATAAATCAGGCGGGCAGATGCTCGAGCAGGCGACCCATATCGTCGACCTCGCGCGCTATCTGTGCGGTGACGTCATGACGGCCTACGGCCTAGCCGAGCATAGCGACCGAGGATCGCATCCCGGCCTCGATGTCGCCACCGCCTCGACCGCAACACTCGGCTTTGCCGACGGGGCGATCGGGAATTTTGCCGCGACCTGTCTTCTGGGGTGGAACCACCGCGTCGGGCTGCATCTGTTCGGCGACGGGTTCGCGGTCGAACTGACCGATCACGACGTCATGATCGATGTCGGCGCGGGTCGCCCGGTAACGCACAACCAGTCCGACCCCGTCTGGCATCAGGACCGCGCCTTCGTCGAAGCGGCGCTGGGGCAGGAGAACCGGATCCGCTGCACCTACCGTGATGCGGTCGAGACCTTGCGGGTGATGGATGCGATCGAACGTTCCGCTTGTTCGGGCGAGGTCGTGCGCCTCCAGTCCGAGCCGCGCGGGCTGGAGGCGGCGGCATGAGCATGCGCCATATCCGCAGCCTCGGCTTCGAGGCGCCCGGGCAGCCGTATTTCGCCGGTTATGACGAACACGACCCCCACCCCTGGGAACTGCGTGTACAGACAACCTATTCGGGCTTTTCCGCCGGCACCGAGCTCACCTTCATGAAAGGCACCAACCCCTACCTTCATTCCCGCTGGGACGAAGGGCGCCGGGTGTTCGTGCCGGGTGAGGCGGGGATGCACTACCCCGTCCCCTTCGTCGGCTACATGGAAGTCGGCATGGTGATCGAGGGCGAGACCCGCGGCGTCGCTCCGGGAACCACCATTGCCGGGGCGTGGGGCCACAAGAGCGGGCACGTCATCGCGCCGGATCGCGACCGTTTCTTCGTGCTGCCCGATGAAATCGATCCCATGCTCGGCGTATATGTCGGCCAGATGGGTCCGATTGCGGCCAACGGGCTGCTCTATGCCGATCACGAGCTCGCCGGCGCCGGCAGCACCACGCTCGGCAGCAGTCTGGCCGGGCGCCCGGTGCTGGTGTTCGGCGCAGGGGTCGTCGGGTTCTTTACCGCGCTCTTCGCCCAGCGCGCCGGGGCGAGCGAGGTGGTGATCGCCGATCCCTCGCCTTTCCGCCGGCTGCGGGCCGAAACCCTCGGCTTTGCCGCGATGACCGAAGCGGACGCGGTCGATCATGCCAAGGCGCGCTGGCGCGGGGCCGATCTCGTCTTCCAGACCCGTGCCAGCGGCGAAAGCCTGCACAACGCGATGAAGGCGCTGCGCCCGCATGGCTGCGTGATCGACCTCGCGTTCTACCAGGGCGGGGCCGACGCGGTGCGGCTGGGCGAGGAATTCCATCACAACTGGCTGTCGATCCGCTGCGCCCAGATCGGACGCGTGCCCCCGGGGATGGACCGGCTGTGGGATCACGAGCGGCTGGGGCGCGAAACGATCGCCCTGCTCGCCGACCGCGGTGCGGCGATCCGCCAGCAGCTGATCACCCATGTCGTCCCGTTCGACGAAGCGCCCGATTTCCTGCGGCACCTTGTCGCGGAACGGCCGGAGTTCATCCAGATCGTGTTCGCCTACGCATGACCGCGGCAATCCCGGGTAACCTGGCGCCGCAGCCGCCGGCGCCGCTGCGCATCCTGTTCGTGTTCGCCTGGCTGGTTGTCGGCGGGGAGGAAACCGAGGTCCGGCTGCTGGCCGAAAACCTCGACCCGGCCCAGTTCCGGATCGACGTGGTGGCGTGCTTCCGCAAGCCGGAGATGCCCGAACAGACCCATGAGCAGCTGCGGGCGGCGGGCGTCCGGGTCGATACCACGCCCTATGCGCTCGATTTCGGGGCGACGATATCGTACCTCGCCTCGATCGTCCCGGCCTATGACGTCGTGGTCTCCTGCCAGAACGTTGCCGACATCTACCCGGCGCTGGAGCGGCTGCACCTCCGCCCGCCGTTGATGGAGCATGGTGGGCTCGTCTCAGAGGCGCTGGCCGGGCCGAAGCATTTTACCAAACGCTATGTCGGGGTGTGCGACACGATCCGTGACGCCGCGGCGGGCCGGATGCCAGGGCGCGAGCACCACGCGCTCAAGATTCCCTCGATGGTCGATCTTTCGTCATTCGATCCCGCCCACCGCGCCGCGACGCGCGCCCAGCTCGGCATTGCGGCGGATGACGTGCTGGTGGGATGGGTCGGCCGGCTCGATGCCAAGAAACGGGTCGAGGATTTCATCGATGCCGCGGCCTTGCTCGCCGGCGACAATCCGTCACTCCGGTTCGTGGTCATCGGCGGCCCCGATGCCTTCATGCCTGAATACGCCGCGGCGCTTCATGCACGGGCAGAGAACAAGGGGCTGGGGCAGCGGTTGCGCTTTCTCGGCGACCGCAAGGATATTCCCGAACTGCTGAGCGCGCTCGACATCTTCGTCTGGCTATCCCGCGGCGAAGGGATGCCGCACGTCATCGCGGAAGCCGGTGCGGCCGGCCTGCCGGTGATCGCCACGCCCGACAATGGCGCGCTCGAACAGATCGCGGACGGGGTTTCGGGCCTGTTCGTGCCCCACGAGGATCCCCCCGCCGTGGCGCGCGCAATCGCCCGCCTTGCGGCTGACGAGCCGCTGCGCCAGCGGTTGGGCGCGGCGCTGCGACAGAAGATCGAAGCCGAGTATTCGACCGCCGCGGTCATCCCGCAATGGGAGCGTCTGTTTGCCGAGGTTGCCGCAGAACGCACCCCGCAGCGGACCGGCGGCCTGTTCGCCTCGCCCGTCCTTGGCGGGTTCGAGTGCTCCTCGCACCGCCGCGCCCACGATCGGGAGCGGCGCGACATGATCGCGCTCAGCCAGCACGATCGGCGCGCAGGCGAACATTATCGCCTTGCTGCCAGCCTGGGCATGAGCGCCGTTCGCGACGGACTGCGCTGGCATCTGATCGAACAGCAGGCGGGGGTCTACGACTGGTCTAGCGCCGAACAGCAGCTCGCCGCCGCCCGCGAGTGCGGGATGACCGTCATCTGGGACATCATGCATTACGGCTATCCCGACTGGCTCGACCTGTGGGACGCCGACTTTGCTCCCCGCTTCACCGCATTCGCCCTAGCCGCGGCGGACCGAATCTCGCGCGACACGCGCGGGCCGATGCACCTGTGCCCGATCAACGAGATCAGCTTTTTCGCCTGGGGTGGCGGCGACGTGGGTTATCTCAATCCCTTCGCCCACGGCCGCGGGCATGAATTGAAGGTGCAGCTGTCGCGGGCGGCGATCATGGCGACCCGGGCAATCCGCAAGGCGCATCCCGATACGCGCTTCTTCACCTGCGAGCCGATGATCCATGTCTTTCCGCATCCGCACGATGCGGCCTCGACGCCTCATGCCGAAGGGCATCGCCATGCCCAGTATCAGGCATTCGACATGATCGCCGGCTATGCCTGGCCGCAGATCGGCGGCGAGCCGTCGCTGCTCGACGTGGTCGGCGTGAACTTCTATCACAACAACCAGTGGGTTCACGGGCAAGGGCCGATTGCCTGGACCGATCCTCACCGCCGGCCGCTGCGCGACCTGCTGGCCGAGGTTTACGCGCGCTATGGTCGCCCGCTGATGATTTCGGAAACCGGGATCGAGGGTGACGAGCGCGAGGCCTGGATCGATTATGTCGGCAGCGAAGTCGCCGCGGCCATTGCGCGCGGGGTGCCGGTCGAAGGTATCTGCCTCTACCCGGTGCTCGGCCATGTGGGATGGGACGACGAGCGCTATTGCCCCAATGGTCCGATCGACATGACGGCCGACGGGCAGCGCACGATCCACTCCCCCTCGCGGGCCGCTATCGCCCGCGTCCGCCGCACTCTGGAGGGGGCGGTGGAGCCGGCAGCTGGTGACACCCGCGCACCGCCCGCCATGCCCGATGTGCGGACGCTGGCAGCCAATCCCGGCTAGGCGGCCGCCGCGCGTCCTGCCCCGCCCAGCGCCTCTTCGGCATCGGGCCAGTCGCCATCGGGCAATGCCGGCTGCGCGTCGAGCCAGGCGCCGTCACGCTTGAGCACCAGCCGGTCGCATTGAAGGGCGATATCCTCGGGGCCGAGCGCCACGAGCCGTTCGCCCAGCCCTTCGCCGGCGCTCAAGCCGACGACGACGTAGCTTACCCGGCTATCGTCGCAGCCGAGAAGGATATCGACCCCGTGGCCCAGTTTCTCGCCCGCTTCGTCGACCAGCGGCAGGGCGGCGATGCCCGCCGCCGGCATCAGTGTCGGCCCGCGCGAGCGGCGCGACTTCGCCGAGGCGGCCTTGGCCCCATCCTCGTAACTTCTCTGCCGGCCGAGCCAGCGCCAGATGCCGACGATGTTGACGAGTGTAAGAAAGGCGTTGGTGACGATCAGTTCGGTCTGCCCGCCGGCAAAGCCCAGGAATGTCCAGGCAAGCGAGCCGATGGTAAACACCACGAAGCCCGATCCGGTCATCCGCGCGCCGAGGTTGGCGGCCGTCATCATGGCTGCGATCATCGTGGCCGCCGGGGCCAGATATTGCGCGATGGTTTCGCCGTTCACCGGTAAGTCCCCCGTTCTTCGTCCAAGCTGCCGGCGGCTTTAGCGGCGGTGCAGCGGCCGGGCCATGATCCGGTGCAGCTTCGCCACCACCAGGTCAGGCAGGACATCCGCAACGCCGTATTGCAGGCGCGCGAACAGGCCGCTGACGACCTTGCGCCGGCCATTGACCAGCCCGTCGTATCCGTCCTGTGCGACATCGGCGGGCGAATACTTGGGCCCCCTGCCGACCAGTGTATCGCGCATGCCCGCCTTGTCGAAGAACGCAGTGTCGACCGCTCCCGGCAAGAGGCAGGTCAGGGTTACCGGGCTTTCCGCCAGTTCCTCGGCAAGACCGGCGCAGAACTTGACGACGAAAGCCTTGGTCGCGTTGTAGGTCAGATTGAACGTCCCCGGCATGTCGGCCACGATCGAACCGGTGACGAGGATGCGTCCTGCGCCGCGCTGTTCCATCTGCCGCGCGGCCGCGTGGACGAGCCGGGTGGTATTGGTAAGGTTGGTCGCGATGATATGCCCGATCTGCCCCCAGTCCTGATCCAGGAACCGGCCGCCGTGCCCTTCGCCGGCATTGGCCACCAGCACGTCGACCTGCCGGCTCTGAACGATCTCGAGCAGCGCTTCGATTCCTTCGTCCGTGCCGAGATCCGCCTCCAGCACCTCGACCTTGCGTGCGCCGGCGGCGCGGATTTGCATCCGGGCATCAGACAGATTCTCGTCGGCGACCAGCAGCATGTCGCACCCGTCCCGGGCGACGAGCCGGGCGAGTTCGAGACCGATGCCCGATGAGGCACCGGTCACGATGGCGAAACCGCTCAGCTTACGCGGCATCGGCGCTGGCCATGCCCGGCTTGAGAACGACCTTGGTCCAGGTGTCCTGCTCGCTATGGAAGTTCTTGTAGCCTTCCGCCGCCTGTTCGAGCGGCAGCCGATGCGAGATTAGGAAGGTCGTATCGAGCTTCCCGTCCTCGATCATCTTGAGCAGCTTCGTGGTGTATTTCTGGACATGGGTCTGGCCCGACCGGATCTGGAGACCCTTCTCCATCATCGCGCCGAGCGGCCATTTATCCGTCATCCCGCCATAAACGCCGGGGATCGAGACCTTGCCGCCGAACCGCACTGCCAGCAGCGCCTGCTTGAGCGCCGCGGCACGATCGGCACCGATCCCGATCGTCTGCTTGACGGTATCGAGCACGTTGTCGATCGCAAAGCCGTGGGCTTCCATGCCGACCGCGTCGATCACCACGTCGACGCCGATGCCGCCCGAGGCTTCCATCAACGCCTCGCGGACGTTCACCTCCTTGAAGTTGATCGTCTCCGCGCCGAGCTTCCGGGCGAGCTCGAGGCGATGCGGGTAATGGTCGATCGCGATGACCTTCGCCGCGCCCATGACGATGGCCGACTGGATGGCGAACAGTCCCACCGGCCCGCAGCCCCAGACCGCCACGGTATCGTCAGGCTCGATGTCGGCGTTCTCCGCCGCCATCCACCCGGTCGGCAGGATGTCGGACAGGAACAGAACTTTCTCATCTTCCAGATGTTCGGGCACAACCAGCGGCCCGACGTCGGAGAACGGCACACGGACATATTCCGCCTGTCCGCCGGAATAGCCGCCGGTGAGGTGCGAATAACCGAACAGGCCCGACATCGGCTGGCCATAGAGCGCCGCCGACATGTCCTGCTTTTCCGCCGGATTGGAATTGTCGCAGGCGCTGTACTGCTGCACCTTGCAATGAAAGCATCCACCGCACGCGATGGTGAAGGGAACGACGACGCGCTGCCCCTTCTTGAGCGTGCTGTCCTTGCCGGTCTCGACCACTTCGCCCATGAATTCATGACCAAGGATGTCGCCCGGCATCACTCCGGGAATGACGCCGTCGTACAAGTGAAGGTCGCTGCCGCAGATCGCGGTCGAGGTGATCTTGATGATCGCATCGCGCGGGTTGATGATTTCCGGATCGTCGACGGTCTCGACGCGGACGTCGTGGGTTCCGTGCCAGGTCAATGCGCGCATTATGCAGTCTCCTTCTGACGCGCAGCGCGCGTGTCTTCGCGGCGGCGGGCGGAGGTCGCGATCTCGCCCGTCTCCATCAGCATCTTGAATCGTTTGAGGTCATGCCGGGCCTGGATCGCCGGTTCGCGCCGGAACAGCTTGGCAAACAGCCGGCCGAGCTCGCCCGCCGGCGGATCGTAGTCGATCTGCAAGGTGACCCTGGTCCCGCGGTCGCCCGGCGCATCGGCAAAGCTTACCCGTCCGCGGGTCGCGATGTCCGAGCCTTCGACGGATTCCCAGGCAATCGTCTCGCCGTCCCTGTCCTCGGTAACTCTGGTGCGCAGCGTCACGGTCCGCCCGATCGGGGCGCGCACCACCCATTCGCTGACCCCCTCGGCATCGCCGGGGCGGATCGCCTCGAGATTTTCCATCACCTGCTCGAGGTTGGTGAAGTCGCGCCAGAAACGGTAGAGTTCGCCGCGCTCCTTGCGGATCGTGACGGTGCGCACGGCATCCGCATCGGGATCGTAATCGGTCAGCCGCGTGCCTTCGGCCTCGGCCTTCACCTTGCGGGTATAGGCAAGGGCGGCCCCCGCCCCTGCAAGCCCCAGGGCAAGGCTTGCGCCGAGCACCCGTCCAGCGTTTGTTCGATGGTCTCTCACCGGCAATTCTCCGTTCCTGTCGCCGTGGCGGCGGGCGCCGCACCAGGCCGCCGCGGCGATTTGCACTGGCCGCTCGTCGCTCCATCAAGGATGCGAGCCCACTTTGCCGAAGCGTCGGGCGGGCGGCACCGGTCCGCGACAAGCATGCAATGGAAAGCAAGCGCCCGGACCGGCGCAAGGTTAACGGAACCCTCACAGGCCAGTTCCCCAACCATCGCAAGATGGTTCGGGAGGTGCTTAGGCAAAGCGGATCAAACCCGCCCGTCACGCCATCGAGACAGGCGCACATGGCGGGCGGGGTCAGGGCTGCCTAACCCACCCAGGGTGCGGATATTACATTTTTGAAGGATTGGTGCGCGACGCAGTCCAGTGCGAACCGGTCTCATCCCTGATTTCCCTGTTTTGCAGGGAATCTACAGGGAAAACGGAAATTTCCGCCCTACCTGAGACGTCGCGATTGCTTGCAAACCCGCAGATTTCCGCGGTTCCTGAGCCAAATTCCCTGCGCGCAAAGCAGGGAAAATAATTAGCCGGAACAGGGAAGCAAATTTCCCGGATCAGTGAATGCTTGTGATGGAAACAGGGACCAGGTGCGGCTCCCCGATGCCGCCCGAGCGATCGCGTCGCTAGACCGCTTCGCCGATCTCGGCGTGCAGCAGGATCATTGCCCAACCGTCCGTCTGCGCGAGAACTTGCTCGCTCAGTATCTCGACCTTGCGGGCTGCGCTGGATCCGAGCCAGACCTCAGGATCGCACTCCTCCATTGCGGTTGTCTGGCCCGGCAGTAGCCGGTGGCCATCAGCAATCGAGTTGTCCGGGACTGGCCCACCGATCCGCGGGTCGATCCAGGGAAAATCGTCCGGTCGATAGGCCTGTTCGATCCGGCCATTGCGAGCAACGATGAGTGCGAGTGTCTCCCGATGTGCGTCAATGTAACTCCGCGCCATCGCAGCCTTGCTTACGCCGAACTCATTGGCGAGACGGGCCACCTCGGAAAGGTCGGGCTGTCGGCTCGACAGATTGGCGCGGATGCGCGTGGGTGGCATCAGCAGTCGAGCGGCGAACCGGTTGGCCTCTGCCTCCATTTTTCTTGCCCGATTTGCTTCGCGGGTATTCTCGGCGCGCAAGTTGGCGTGCGAGCAAGCGAACTGCAAGCCCTCGTGCGGCCGGTGGGTACTCATGAGGAAGTGGCCCAGTTCGTGCCCGATCGAGAAGCGGCGACGCCGCGGAGATGTGCCCTCGGCCACGACAATCGAGCCCCATGCCCTGTCCTGGTGCATGAGCAGCATCGCCGCGAACGAGGTAACCGGCTTGTCTTCGATGTCTTCGATATCGAGCCGGCGGCAAAGATCCTCGATCGAGAAGTCGAGCGGCAGGTGGGGATCAAGTTCGTGAATGCGCGCCGCAAGCGCCGAGGGTGAACCGACCCCGTCGAGTTCAATCCGGCTGAGCGTCAATCGTCCTGTTCCCGCCGCTTCTTCAGGGTTTCCATCATCAGCTTGATGGTCTCGCGATCGCCGGGCGCGAGATTCTTCAGGTCGCGGAACATGGCCACCACCTCTGCCGGCTGGTCGTCGGCATCGGGATTGTCGCCGACAAGGTCAGCAACGCGCACGCGGAAAAGTTCGGCGAGTTTGATGACCAGTTCCATCGAGGGGTTGGCTGTGATGCCCTTCTCCAGATTGAACACATGAGCCTTCGAAATGCCCACGGCGTTGGCAACATCCTGGAGCGACAGGCGCTGGGCGACGCGCAGGTCATGCAGCTTGCTGGCGAAGCTCATTTATGGGTCCGTTCAATCGAGAATGCCGCCACCATACGCGCCAGATTGACATTTGCAAGTGTTCAGTGTATGCGTACGACTTCGGTCAATAATGATTCGGGGGTCGAGATGGGCACCACGCAGATCATGGACCGGGCGATCACCTCGCTCCGGCCTTACGCACGCAATGCGCGGACACATTCCAAAAAGCAGGTCAGGCAAATCGCGGCCTCGATCGAGCGCTTCGGCTTCACCAATCCGGTGCTCATTTCCGATGATGGCGAAATCGTCGCCGGTCACGGTCGGGTCGAGGCCGCGAAGCTTCTGAAGTGGAAGACTGTCCCGACCATCGCCCTCTCCCACCTCTCCGAGACGGAGCGGCGCGCCTATGTCCTTGCGGACAACAAGCTCGCGCTCAATGCCGGGTGGGACAAGGATATCCTGGCAATCGAACTTCAGGCGCTTGTCGACCTCCAGTTCGATGTCGAGCTTACCGGGTTCAGCCTCGCTGAAGTCGATTTCGTGATCGAGGAAGCGGGCGAAGCCGATCCCGAAGGTCGCGACGCGGCTGACGACGCAGTTGTAGTTTCAGGCGGACCCGCGGTCTCGCGCCGCGGCGACCTCTGGCATCTGGGGAGGCACAGGTTGCTGTGCGGCGACGCCAGGAGCGCGGTGGACTTCGAGGCGCTGATGAGCGGAGAGAAGGCTGACCTCGTTTTCACCGATCCCCCCTACAACGTGAAAATCGACGGCAACGTCTGCGGACTCGGCACCGTCAAGCACCGCGAGTTCGCCTTTGCCTCCGGCGAGATGAGCCGCGCGCAGTTCACAGGGTTTCTCACAGAGACGCTCGGCAACATCGCAAGCGTTATGCGTGACGGCGCCATCGCCTACGTCTGTATGGACTGGCGCCACATGGGCGAGCTGCTGGCTGCGGGTGAAGAGTCCTTCACCGAGTTCAAGAACCTGGTCGTGTGGAACAAGACCAATGGCGGAATGGGCGCATTCTATCGTTCGAAGCATGAGCTGATATTCGTCTTCAAGCAGGGGACAGCGGAACACACCAACAGCTTCGGGCTTGGCCAGACCGGGCGATACCGCACCAACGTGTGGGACTACGCCGGGATCAGCTCGATTGGGGCCAACCGCTCGGACGAACTCGCCATGCACCCGACGGTCAAGCCGGTCGCGCTTATCGCTGACGCCATCCGCGACTGCTCGAAGCGGGGCGAGATCGTTCTCGACGCTTTCGGCGGCTCAGGCAGTACGCTGATTGCGGCGGAGAAGACCGGCCGCTCGGCACGCGTGATCGAGTACGATCCGCTCTATTGCGATACCATCGTCAGGCGTTGGGAGGCCTACACCGGCAAGCATGCAACCCTGACTGTGACCGGGGAAACTTTCGAAGCCATCACAGAGGCCCGCCTCGGGCCCGAACTTGGCAGCGAAGCTGCCTGATGGCGAAGAAGGCGAAGCACGAGGCCGCGGATCACGGGAGCGCTCAGGCGGACGGGTCGGGCGACGTGCCTGCCGTATACGCGGTCGGATACGGCAAGCCCCCGGCCGAGCATCGCTTCGCCAAGGGCCGATCCGGTAATCCCGCCGGCCGTCCGCGCGGGGTCAAGAACAAGGTACCCAAGGGCCAGGGACTCGACTTTGGCACGCAGCCCGCCAACCAGATGTTGCTCGAAGAAGCGTACCGCACAATCACAGTGCGCGAAGGCGACAATATCGTCGAGCTACCCGTCATCAAGGCTGTGTTCCGCTCTTTGGGTGTGTCGGCGATGAAAGGTAACCGGCTCGCCCAGGCGACCATGGCTGAGCTGGTGCGGGGGGTCGAGGAGGAGGATCGGAAGCTCCGTTCAAGCCTGTTCGAGACCGCATGCGAGTACAAGATCGGTTGGCAGCAGGCCTTCGAGCATGCCCGCAAGAACGGGCTGCCCGAACCTGACGTTGTCCCGCACCCCGACGATGTCATCCTCGACATGCGCCGGGCCGAGGTCCGTTACGAAGGGCCGATGACCCACGACGAAAAGAAGAAGTGGGACCGTTTGCTCGAGGTCCGCGATGAGTTGCAGGCCGAAGTGTCGCTATTTGCGGGGGGCTATCATCGAGCGGCCGAGACGAAGAAGCCACCGCTCGAACACATGCGATCGCTGGCGGGTCACTGGAAAGACTACACCGCAATGTACGACCGCATCAACGAACCCCTTCCCGATCGCTACAAGCGGCGGCTTGAGGACCGGTTCTTTCCGGGATTTCTGGAGAAGTTGGACGGACTGGGTTCCGACTGACACCTCGGATGAGGTCTGCGATCTTCTTGCCATGCTGGCTGACGCAAAGCATCTTACACGGCAAGAAGAATTAAAGTTTGGTGACGCCGATTGCCGCGTGCTCTAGCTTGCTGTGCGACGCACTGCTCTCCGCGACCCTGGGGACGGCGCGTCGCCGCGACATCTTCCAACCGGCCGCCCTTTGGGTTCGTGAATGGGAGAGGAAGAGCCGGTCGGCCCTGTCGGCGCAGAGGCAGGGCCATCACCTCACTCACGGAACGTTGGTCACTGATTAATTCTGATCGATGCCAATCCGGTGCGGCTTTTCATCGCCGCCGCTCACTATGGATCGTCAGACCACGAATTGGTGGTCGATAAGGTCATTTCAATCCTGCTTATGCCGGTACCCGCAGTATAATCTCTGAAATGGCGTCTCAGCGGAATTTCCGGTTTCAGCGCCAAGGGTCATGAAGCTGCCCGTCCGCTTTTGGCCAGCGCCACAAGGTTCGCAAATGTCCGCCGTGAGGGTGGAAGGCTGACGCCATGAATGGGGGCGATTTAGAAGCGCTGAGGGGACGAGGAAACTTATAGCTGATCAGGTTCGGTCAGCCCTTAGTCAGTTTCTCCCAAAGGATCGGCGAGCGGAAAAATGCCCGCTTCGACAAGGATGGCGTCGGTCGCCGCATAGGCATCTTCGAAGCGATTGAAGAAACGTTCTTCCAAATCATTCGCCAAATCGCATGTAGATTGTCCACGTTCGAAAAAATCATCGAGAGCATCGCGAACTTCCTTCGACCGATCCTCTGCCGTCGGTCCAAAGGTCATTATTGCTTCAGTGCTATGCAAAGATATCGGGCCTGTCTCGCCGCAAGGAGCCAACACAGTTTCCATGAGCACTGGCGACATGTAGATCGAAGGTTCTTTGCTGACGTAGATCGCGACGAATACATCATCGACCTGCTTGACCATTGCAACATGATAATCGGGATGCTGCCCAACTTGCCAACGCTCTTCCTGCGCGTAGGCAGGCACAGAGCAAATTATCATGCTGATGAGTGCCAAGGCTGAACGGTACGATTGCATTACCCAAACACCCCCAAGAACTCGGAAAAGAAACGTCTTACAGTTGGTTAGCGAGTTTGCTGCGTGTCCGCAACGGGGTCGTTTGCGGCTGGTCCGCTCTTAGGCTGCGTCAAGACACGCGTGAGCGGCTCAAGATGGGTGGGAAGCGGTCAAAGAGGTTTCTCGTGCGCTTGAGAAAAAAGGAACACTGTTTAGGCGTAGTGGCAGCTTGCTGATGGGAGGCCAAACGTGACGCTGACATCGCATCAACGAACGTTGGTCATTTCCGGCGCAGTCTTGTTCCTGCTTGGGCTATTGCAGGGGGGCATCGTTCAGTGCTTCACCAATCCTCGCATGGCGCTGTCAGCTCACCTTACTGCAGTCCAAAGCGGCATGGCTATGATGATCGTAGGCGCTGTCTGGCAGGCAACGAAGCTCAGCGAATTCACTGCATCAGTAGCTAAGTGGGCAATCGTGATCGGAATGTTCGCGCTGTGGTTCGGGTTAACCGCGTCGGCCGTGACAGGCGCAAGTGACAATTTGTCCATCGCGGGCGCCGGTTATCAATCGGATCAGACTACAGAAGCTCTCGTTTCGATCGCGGTGCTAGGCGGCAGCGCTCTGATGACCATTGGCTGGTCTATTTTTGTAATCGGCCTTGTCCGTAAAAATCCAAGGTAGCGTCCGCTTCAGCTAGTTTCCGCGATCGTGGCGATGTCCGCAGCGGGGTCTTTGCGGCTGGTCCGCTCTTAGGCTGCGTCAAGACACGCGTGAGCGGCTCAAGATGGGTGGAGACCGGCCTGACCACTTTTCAGGCGCTCGGGGCTGATATCCAATACGCGCCGGCAAAGTTATTGCCGACAAAAATGCGTTTTTTGGGACCGCGAACACGGCCGTCTGGCCACACCATTGACCACTCGCGGCCATCTGTATTAATACAGCGATACACTGAGGGTGGAAACATGATTTTACCGTTCGCAGCAGCTCTTCTATCGGTGGCGGCAGCCAGCTCGGGCATGGTCAGCGCCCAGACCTATCAGCCATCATTTCGGCCCGATGAGCTGGAGGACCGCCCCGCCGGTCGCCCCAATGAAGTGCTCGTTGTCGGTTCCCCCCACCTCTCGAACTTGCCGAACAGCTTTACGCCGGAAATGGTTGAGCCAATCCTCCAGCGACTTGTGAAATGGAGGCCAACTGCGGTTGTAAGCGAGAACATATCCGGCCTCCATTGCGACGCCATGCGTCGTCAAGGCGAACGGCACGCTGAGGCGGTCGAAGCCTACTGTTATGACCCTGCCGCTGCCGGCCGTGCTATCGGGCTCGACGTAACAGCCGCCAATGCGGAGGCTGAGCGAATGCTGGCAAATTGGCCTACAATGCCGTCGGCAGCGCAGCGACGCCGTCTCGCGCTGGTCTTCCTAGCCGCCGGAGAACCGGCCTCGGCAACGGTGCAATGGTTCCGCCTGCCCGCTGCCGAACGCCGGGCCGATCAGGGCCTGACGGACGAACTTGGGGCCTTTTTGCAAGCGCAACTGACGAGGAAAAGCGAGACCGAATTGATCGCAGCGCAGCTTGCCGCACGCTCCGGGCTGGAGCGGGTCTGGAGCGTCGATGATCAGTCCTTTGTTGGCGCACCTGTCGATGAAAAGGCCTATGGTGAGGCCATAGAGAGCGCGTGGGACAATCCGGCGACCAAGGCCCGAATTGCTGCGGATCAGGCACTGCACGCCAAGATCGGACAACCAAATGGTCTGCTCCACATCTATCGAGCGCTCAACGCCCCATCATTAGCTGCTCTGGCTTATGAGTCTGATTGGGGTGCGGCTTTGACGGAACCATCTGAACAGGCCTACGGGCGCCGCTACGTTGCATATTGGGAAACGCGCAATCTCCGAATGGTGGCCAATATCCGCGAAGTTCTTGGCCGCGATCCGGGGACAAGATTGGTCGCAATCGTCGGAGCGTCGCACAAAGCCTATTACGAGGCATATCTGAACCAGATGCGCGACGTTACATTGGTCGACGTATCGCCTGTGCTGCAGTAGCGTCAGTCGGTTTTGAACATTCTCGATTGGTGAGCAGGGCGAAGATGCCGCCCTGCCAACTGGTGCGGCCCGAAACTGTTGGCCTGGCTTTCGAGCACCAGGGAGGAGGCCACCCACGGCAGCCATGGGGTCGCTCTCGGTCAGTCTGCTTTTGGTACGAACCAGACTCGCCATGAGAGGCAAGAAGGGGGTGGAAAACGGACATTAAGCCCAAAATTGCCCGGCTCAAACGAAGCTTGAAATGGCAACTACCATGGCGAGCGGGAATAAAATAGCCGAAGCTGTGGCCATGTAGTTTGTGACATACCTACCCACGGAATGAGCGGCAAAGCGCTTCCTCACAACGACGAACAGAACAAAGAACGTAGCCGCAAGATACGAGGCCCAGAACAATCTTGGCCACGGCTGCGTCACGTCCGAGAAGAATGCTGGCAGAAACAGTAATCCCGAAAGCGGCTGACCAAGGATCATGGCTTTTGAAAAAGCCAAGCTCTTGCGCCGCTTAATCCGCTCAGATTCAAGCCACTCACTTTGCGTATTCATTGCGGAAGCCTAAGCCGAGGGCGCAATGTCCGCAATGGGGTCGTTAGCGGACGGGCAGCTCTTCGACAGCGAAGCGCGGAAAGCGGACAGTCTGGTTTCAGGCGATGCGCAGCCAGTAGCTAACGTCCGATATTGGGTGGAAAGGCGAATGGCGAGTTTTAGTTCGGCAGCTCTCGCTAGCGGCTTATGATCACATTGCAGCAATGGCGCAATTCTATTCTTCACCTTTATTCCGAATGAAGCGAAGTATGAGGGCAGATCCCAGTATATCAAGAATGAACATTATTGCCGCAATGCTGGAAAGGTTTGCTCTGTCCGCTTCGTTGACGTTCGCCAGCGCGCCATAGAGGTAGATCGCTACAGCTATGACGAACAACGATCCTGAACCGAGCAATATAGCCTTTCTCGTCACTGACATCCTTGAGGCCCTTCCGCGTTTGCCGTTAGCCAATTGGTCAACGCTGCAGGCAACAAAACAATTGTTGTTGCTGGGAAATTTTTCCCTAGGCGGTAGATCCAGTTAATCATTGAGCCACCGCCTGCAGCGGCAGAAGCAGGAGCAACGGCATCGTTCTGAAGTTCGCGCGCTGATTCTTGAATCGCTTTGGAATTGGCGCAAGCGATCTCTGCGTATTCGGGGTCTAACTGCAGCTCGCCATTTTTGTCGCGCCGATAAATGCACTGACCGGTTGAACCCCGATGCGCGCAGTCATCACTTTGCGGCATAAATCTTATCAATCTTGAGGTCTATGGAGAAAGACAACCCCAACGAACATCACCACGACCGCTACAAAGAATCCCAGCGAGAAAATAAGGAATAGAGCCGAATCTCTCCCATAGAATATCGCAGATAAGAAGGCGACCCCGATGAATAGATTGGCAGAAAGTGGGTATACTAGAAAGCGAATACTTTTCGCCCCTCTGATTAGTAATGTCCCTCCAATTGTAACGACGATGCAAACCTCGACAGCTACAAGCAGAGTAGTCCAGTCTTGAAAATATGACTGAATCCCAAAAATTACAGAGGCTATCGCCAAGCAGGTTAGAAGCCGTGAATTTGCGTGGACCATCACCGCCTCGCGCACGGATCGCCAGCTGCAAAGCCGGTCGTCTCGCCAATAGCACTTTCGGAAATGGCATCGGCGAAATCATTCTGCAACTGCTTTGGAACCACTGCTTTGAGAACTTTTCCACCAACGAGGCCCACTGCAAGATCGAAAACCGCAGTGCGATCTCCTGACAAAGCTTTCGCACCTGCACCGATCAGCTGAATCGCACCGCCGGTCCCGTAAACAGCAAGTCCACCAGCACCGCCAACTCCGGTTACGGCACCAATTCCTGAACCAATCAAGCCTGCTGAGCTGACGAACGAGCCGACCTCTTCGGTGCCCTCGCCGAGCCGGTAGAGAGTGCTGTCACAGTACTCCGGGCGCGCGTCGCTTTCCTTATTTTGCAGCGATACGCGAATGGATGGTCTAACTTGGCCTCTGCGCCTTCGAAATAGACGTATGCTCGCGCCTCATCCCAGTCGAGATTGCTGTTCTCGTTGAGTGTCGAAATACGCAGATCGACAGCTTGGTGCGGATAGCGATCCCGATACAGCATTACGCCTCTGACCTCATTGGTTGTGGTCAGGAAGATCGCTCCAGACATTCGCTGAGAGTTGCCTGCGAACCGCACCTCGCCATCGGCATGCCAAAGGTCAGTCCCGGTTTCCTTGTCGGTATATCTCCCTGTCATCTCGCCCGAGAACTCAACCTTCTTCACAATCTCCCGCGAGTTGGGGACATTGAGCGGAATCGCGCCATCTTCGGCGTCGAGTATGCAGTTTACGTCGGCGGTCTCACGGCTCGGAACCGGATTAAGGTATTGAAATACAAAGAAGACCGAGGCGCCTACAGCGGCGGCTATGGCGTATCGTGCAATGTTTCTCATCACCATCCTGTCGGAAATCGGCGCGGCTTGGAAGCGTGCCATACCTAAAAATTCATGTGACACCGAATGACCGTAATGGGGTCGCTCTCGGTCAGTCTGCTTTTGGTACGAATCACACTCGCCATGAGAGGCAAGAAGTGGGTGGGAAGCTGACATTTGCACTTCGGTGCCTCTCGCCTATTCTCGGTCGCAATCTGATGGAGAGTACGGAGTGACAACGGAACAAGCGATTGAGCGCAAGAGGCCCGCTCGCCAGCGTGCTGATCAACTCAGGGACTTCCGCTGCAAGAACTTGATCGTGGTGATCGAGGAACCGGAGAACCCGCGCAACATAGGCACCATCATTCGGAACGTGAACGCCTTAGGGGCCGAGAAGGTCTATGTCGTGGACCCCCGTCACGTTCTATCTGACGACTGGCAGGATCTGCGCAGCGAACCAAAGCTATCAAAGCTCTCTGTGTCGGCCGTGAAGTGGACGTTCGTGAAGAGATTTGACAGCACCGACGAGTGTCTGGCTCACCTTGCCAAAAACCGGTTCATGTCTGTCTCCACCTCTCCTCACGTCAAGGGCAAGACTAACAAGTTCCTCCATGAGGTGGACTTTACGGAGCACGCGAAACTGGCGGTTTGGTTTGGCAACGAAGCGAGGGGGCTGAGCGATCTGGCCGTCGAGCACAGCCAAATGTGCATCAGCATCCCGATGTTCGGAATGATCGAGAGCCTCAATCTGGCGACCAGCTCGGGCATCGTTTTGTATGAAGCGACCAAGCAGAGACGCGAATATGCGAGCAAGTATCGCTTACGCGATCATCGAGGCGAGCGTGCAACCCCGCTGCCTACGGTGATGGCGCGTGATGAGTAGTCCGAGCGAACGTCCGCAATGTCGTCGAAAGCTGCTGGACCGGGGTTGGTCATTATCGCGACATGCAGCCGGTCAGCTAGTGGAAAAGCGGACAGTCGCGGCATCAGCTTTGGGCTGCAAGACATTCGCGTACACGCGCGAGCGCACTTCCTACGGGATCAGGCTCTTCCAGCAGCGCGAAGGTCCCGGTTACGACATAGCTACAATGGCCATGAACGGTGGCGATCAATGAGCGGGCAAAGCGTGCCGCCTCCGGCATATCGGGATTGGGCAGAGCGGCGCGTAACTCTTTCTCAACGATCGCGGTGAGTGCGGCGCGCTGGTCATAATCTGCTTCGTCCAGCTGCTCACCTTCGGCCAAGCGGTGATCGTAGATCGCCGACCAAAGGTTCGGGTGAGCCAGCGCGAAGTCGAAGTATCCTTCGACCAGGCTCCTGATCCGGTCCTCTCCACCTTCGTTCAGTCTCTGGCGCAGGAAATCGGCCCATAGTGAGAAGGTATGCGAGTTGATCGCTCCGATCAGGCGGTCGAGCGAGCCGAACACATTGTAGATCGTTCCGACGCTATAGCCCGCCCGCTTGGCCACTTCGCGGCCAGAGAACTTTGCCAGGCCCTGCTCGGCGAGCAGCTTGTGCCCTTCCGCAATCAGCAGGGCGCGCAGTTCCTCGCGCGTGTGGTCTGATCGTCGTCCCATGCAGGAGCGAATAGCACAAAATTACACACTGTCTAATTTCTTAATTGAACGCTGCTCATTTTTGCGGTAGGCCCTGCTAGGACTGAGGTTGGAGGAGGGGGTTTAGCGATGGAAATCCTGCTGCTTTTCGCGCTTGCTGGGGGGCTTGCGTGGATATGGAATCGGATGGAGTCGCTCGAGCGACGAGTGGTCGAGCTGGAGGGTGCTGCAAGCCTCACTGGATATACTCAGCCAGATCGTTACGAGGAACTGCTGCCCCTGCGGGACTTCACGCCATCGCCGCGCGAACTCGAAACGGAACCTGCAGAGCAAGAGGTGACGGCCCCGCCGCCAGCTTCCACTGCAGAGTATGCCATTCCCGAAGTCGCTGAAGAGATGGCTGAAGCAGAGCAATCTTTCGCGACCCAAGGTTATCGATTCCGCCCCGGCTTCGATTTCGAAGAAATCTTCGGTCGCCTGCTCCCGATCTGGGGTGGGGGGATCGCACTCGCCATTGCCGGCTTCTTCCTTGTGCGCTGGTCGATCGACCAAGGTATGCTTACCCAATCGGTTCGGGTGGCGATGGGCTTTGGCTTCGGAACGGCGCTGCTGGGAGCAGCCGAGCTCGCCTTCCGCTTCGAGCATCGCGTCAGCGACGCGCGCGTTCGCCAGGCTCTCGCCGGCGCCGGTCTCGCAACACTGTACGCGAGCTTCTATCTTGCGGGCACATATTATGGCCTAATCGGCCCGACGCTCTCCTTTGCAGGCCTGGCCGGGGTGACCGCTCTGGCCATCGGTCTTTCCTTCCGCTTCGGCTTGCCGAGCGCCGTTCTTGGTCTGGTTGGCGGGTTCGCCGCGCCTGCGCTCGCCGGCAGCACCGATCCCAACCTGCCGTTGCTCGCAACCTATCTGGCACTGGTGACCGGCGGCCTGACCGTGACCGGTCATCGGCAGCGGTATCCCTGGCTTGGCGTTGCCGCACTCGCTGGAGCGCTCGGCTGGGGCGCACTGATGCTGATGCCTGGGCCGCTGGACAATGGCGCCATTCTTGCGATCGGCGGCTACGTCGTGCTCGTCGGCACCCTGCTGCCCGCCATGCTCGGGACTGGCCCCCTCGGCACAATAGGGCGCATTGTAGCGGCCGGCCTCGCGGTACTGCAGATCGCGGCGCTGGTCGACCAGTCAGGCTACAGCCTGCTCGCGTGGGGTTGCTACTTGCTGCTCGGCGCGGCGATCTCGGTCCTGGGCATCACGTTCACTCGCCTCCGGGATGCGCGAGCCGTAGCGGCTGCGCTGTCTGTCTGCCTCCTTGCCGCTTGGCCCGAGGCGCCCAGCGCATGGCTTGCCGCGATTGCCTTCGCCAACGCGCTGCTCTTTGCCGCCGTGCCGCTGCTCCACGCCTGGCGCGAGGACGCGGGCGACGTCGACTGGGCCCAGCTCGCTCTCTATCCCATCGCTCTGATCGCAGCTACCTGCATCCAGCTGAACCTTGCGCTCGTCGGCGGCCAAGTCCTGACAGTTGCCCTCGCCGCACTCGGATTGGCAGTGCTGCCGGCCGTCGGTGCGTGGATCACGCGCCCCTCGGGTGACGGCGACCTCATTCCCGGGCCTTTCGCGGCCTTTGCTTCGGCGATCGTCATGACGATGCTCGGCGGCCTGCTCGCTGTTCCTGCGTGGAGCGCGCCGCTCGTCGTCGCCGTACTCGCCGTGCCGGTTTCCCTCCTGCTGCGCGGGCGCTCCGGCGCCATGCCCGAGGCCCTCCGATGGGGTCTGGGCCTTGCCGGTCTCGGCCTTCTGCTCGCCACCAGCCATTGGCAGGAGACAGACCTGCTGTTCGGAGGCGATGGCGCTGTACCCGAATGGCTCTACGCCTTGCGCTGGCTCGCCGCCGGGTTGCCGTTCGCTTTTTTGCTCGCCGACAACCCCAGCGTGCGTGCTCGCCGACTGGCCGAGTTCCTCGCTGCCATGCTCGGCTATGGGGCTGCCGCGATGCTGCTCCCCGGACCTTGGCTGCCGATCGTCGTGACCGTAGCGGTTCTCGGCCTCGCCTGGCGTCTCCCGAACTTCACTACGGCGCTTGCGACTTTGCTGGTGCTCGGCACTTTGTGGGCCGCCGAGCCGCTGGCGGAGTGGTCGATCGCCGGTCTTGAAGCGTTATCGGGCGAGCCGTTCCTGCTCGGCGACCTGCCTTCGCTGCCTGAGGCCCTTCGCTATATCGCGCCGCTCGCGGTGGGGCTTGGCGCCGCCATGCTACTCGGCGGTGGGGTCTTCGCACGCCATCGCCGCTCGGGCTTGGCGGTGACTGTCTCGCTGGCGCTGGTCGTGCTCCACGTCTGCTACAAGCAGCTCTTCGAGATCGCCGATCTGGCGCGCTTCACCGAAATGGGCCTCGCCGAGCGGACGGTTTGGCAAGCGTTGCTGACGCTTGCGGCACTGGGACTAGCGAAGCTGGCGTCGAGGCGCTTTGCGCCGGCGTGGACTGGAACGGCGGTGGCGCTCGTCGCGCTGGTCCACTTCACGGTGTTCAGCCTTCTCCTGCACAACCCGCTCTGGGCCGAGCAGTCGGTCGGAGCCTGGCCGATCGCGAACCTGCTGCTGCCGTCTTACGGCATCGCCATCGCTCTGGTGTTCTGGCTGCGCCCGCATCTTGCAGCCGCAGATCGGCGGCTGGGCGTCACATGCGACGCGGCCACAATGGTCCTCATCGCGCTATTCTCCCTGTCGGAGCTGCGGCAGCTCTTCGCCGGAAACATCCTTCTCGGCCCCCTCAGTCAGCAGGAAGACCTGCTGCGCTCTATTCTCGCCATCGCGGTGGCGCTCGGGTTCCTCGGTTGGGGGACAAGGACCGGGCAGCGCAGCTGGCGCATCGGCTCGCTTGCCCTGATGTTGCTCGCGGTGTTCAAGGTCTTCATCTTTGATGCGGCGGGCCTCGAGGGACTGGCGCGGATAGCCTCATTCTTCGCGCTCGGTGTATGTCTCATCGGCATCGGCTGGTTCTATTCCCGGCAGCTCGTTGGCAGACGAGCCAACGAACCGGACGCAGACATCGAGTGATGAGCTAGCTGTACAGACCGGCTCCGACGAATGATTGGTCTGAACTTGGGAGGTGAGGGGGCTGGCGGCTTTGAGGAATCAGTATCGTGCTGGCCGCGTCAGAGAACGGGTGATGAGGCAACAGGCGCTTCTGGGGTACTGAGCGGTGGAATCTGATCGTTTGTCGGCGTAGCTAAACTGATGAAACACACGGGCCAAACAGCCTCGCTGAACTTCAAGGATCATGGCGCCCAACGTTACCAGGGCGCTGTGGCCCGACACCTCGATGATTTGCGGGCAGCCCTAAGTTGCTTGCCGGAGAACCACGCGGGGATCCGCATCAACGGAATCCAAAGGCTATTCCCCTTCCTCACGCGGCAAGGCCCGATCGGCTCCATCGCGGCCAGCGTGCTCGGACCTTCAACTCGGGTGGTGCGAGCAATTCTGTTCGACAAAACTGCCCAGACAAACTGGTCGTTGGCCTGGCATCAAGACCGCACGATTTGCGTTCGGCAGAGGGTCGATGTGGACGGATACGGCCCGTGGACCATTAAGGCCGGCATGCAGCACGTTGCTCCGCCTTTCGATCTCTTGACGCGCATGGTCACCCTGCGAGTTCATTTGGACGACGTTCCTGCCACCAACGCCCCGCTCCTGATCGCACCGGGCTCGCACAGGCGCGGACGTATCTCCGTTGATGCAATCGAGGAGGTTGTTCGGCGCTGCGGCACTCGGATCTGTACCGCTAACGCGGGCGACGTGTGGCTCTATTCCACTCCGATCCTGCATGCCTCCGAAGCCGCCACCGACCCGATGCATCGACGTGTGCTTCAACTTGATTTCGCTGCCGAAGAACTGCCCGGGGGACTGGAGTGGCTCGGGGTGTGACGGCTGCCTTTAAGCGTCGCCTCACTCGCCGGAGTGACAAGAACTGGGTGGATTCTTGCCATTGCTCCTCGATCGAAGGTGCCTAAGATACCGAGATGCAAACGATCAACTTGAGCGGGAAGAACTGGCGCACGAAGCAAGACTTCTACGACGCTCTTGCTGATGCCTTGGGTAGCGTTGAATGGCACGGGCGAAATGCTGATGCTTTTCTGGAAACCATGATTTATCACACTGAGCTCAACCGCATGCAGCCCCCTTATCGGGTGGTCATCAGCGACCCTTCAGAAGACATTCGCGACTTTCTCAGTGACTTCGCATCGTGGGTTGAAGAGGCCCGCAATGAACGAAAAACCGATCCCGACTGGGCAGGCGATGTCGATGTTGCCGTGCTGGTCATCTGAAGCCTTTTGGCCGCTTTTGGGTCGTTTGCTGAAAGTCCGCTTTGGGTGTTTGGACAGTGCGGAACTGCCTGTCAGCAAACGACCCCATTGCGGACTTTAGGGGCAGTCGCGCACGGCTCGGGGCCGTGCGGACATCAACTGGGCTGTTGCGATCTCGAAGCCCTGATCGACAGGGGTCAAAACGAACATGAAGTCGCGGTCATCCCGCATGTAGGTGTGCGCGAAATACCTTACCGGTAAGTTGGTTGGCACGGTTCCTCCGCTGACCACCCTTCGCACATGAAGCGTCGCGTTGATCCAACCATGTCCGATCAGGTCATCGGCAGAGTCGGACGCTTCGTAAGCCCCGTTTTCAAGCCTTCCGATAGCCACGATGTCGCTGCACCCGTAAGACAAGGTTCTATCTTCAAGGGTCTCAGAAGACACCGTGGCGCAGGCGGAAGTCATGGCAATGGTGGCCAATGCAATGATCGTGCGGCGCATCGCGAGACCGTAACGAACGAAACGTCAGCTTTCCACCCAATTGCGGACATTGCGTTTACACCGGGGATTAGTGCAGTATGCCTGCCGTGTTCAAAGCATTGGCCCTCCTGCTGGGCGCTGGGACGATTGCCGCGATCGCTGCTAGCAGTGGCGACAGATTCGCTCATCGCGAAGTCGCTGGAAATCGATTTGAGGTTCCAGCGGACCACCTGTTCGACGCAACAATTTCGTGGCTACCCGCCCCTGGGCAAGATTCCTTCGTTTTCTTATTCCAGCCCAATCCAAAACCCGACCAAATTCCGAAGCATCGAGTGCTTGTTCAGCGGCTCAGTCGCTTTTGTCCGGGCGATGCTTCTCAGATGCTGCGGATTGCCTGTGGTCAAGAACAGACGAGTGTCAGTGACGGACCACCGTATGAGAAGGTGCAAAACGAACTCGGCTCATGGTCTTCCGACATATATTCCGTCGACACTCGGCCAGGCGAAAACGGAGTCAAAGACAAGCGGCAAATCGCTTACTGCCAACTCTTTGAACCAAACCCAGTGAAGCCCGAGCCGTCGAATCTTTGCACCACGTTCTGGGCCTACGACGGCATGATGCTGCAATTCAGCTTTGACGAGACCGAACTTCCGAGAATGAGGACCATGAAGGCTGAGGCTATGGCCCTGCTGGACCGTTGGAGGGTCCGCTAACCACCCCGTTCTTGCCGCTAAGACCATGCGTAGTTTGTGTCAGAAGCGGACCGGCAGAGACCGACGCCTAAGCTGTCATTGGCAGACGTCCAATTTACGGGTTAGATAGCCAAACATGAGAGTTCGCCATAATAAATGAGGATATTCGCACTTCTCGCTGTAATCTCGTTGATTGCTGCCTGCAGCTGGCGAGTGGCCCCGGGAAGAAGTGACGATCCGCGTCTCACAGATTGGTGTCCGACATCGGAGATTTGCATACCTGAAGCCGATATCGAACGATTTTCAATCCCGGCTTATGCCATTCAGCAAAGCACACTACCTACCGAGTTTGCGATGCGCGCAGGAGCAGATTTCGGGGTTCGAGATGACGCAGTCATGATTGCGATATATCCTACTCCCTCGGAAGACATGATTAAATTCGAGGCCATTCCTTCACAAGGTGGCGAAATATACGAACAGGTTCTCTATGACGAGAAGTTCGGCAATCTGATCACTTGGAGGGTAATGGCGAGGAGCCACGGGCGGAGAGGGGGGTACTTCTACAGAGCTGAGAACCTTGTTTACTATTGCAACGAATATGACAGTTGCAACGCTTTAATCCATCGCGGGAATTTCGAGGCATCAATATTCGTGGATCGTGAGAGCTTGAATAAACTACCGGCCCTGCGCGAGTTTTTCTTGTCAATGTTTCAGCGCTGGAACCAGTCGGATTGAGTTGGAGCACGTCAATGCGCAGGACGAAAGTAGCACTCGTGGCGTTGGGTGTAACTTGCCTTTCAATATGGCCAATTCAAGTCGCCGCAGAAAGCATTTGGGCTGTCCAGGAATTGCATGACTACGAACGGGGGCCTGAGCTTATTGAGCAGTTTTTCAATAATGCATGGGAAGGGAATGCACACGCCCGATTTCAAAGCTTCGGCTGTACCTCGGATGATAGTCTTTACGAGCGCGATGGCAGGCGCGATGAAAGACCAGTCGAGGTTGGGCGCATAATGCTTCTTGGCGAACCAAGGGCGCGCTCTCGCCCAACATACCTAGTAGCCGGAAGTCGTTCGGCTTGGTTCGAGAACCATGGGAGCTTTGTTAGGCTTCCGTGTATTTGGCTCATTTCATTCGATGGCAATCAAGTTCGCTCGGTGCGGGAAGCCGGTGAACTTGGCTATCTGCTTCGATCCGGCTCAAAAGACTGACCGAGAGTGCCAATGAAGCCCTTGATCATCGCGCTACTTGCGGGGATTTTGGTCGTCTCGTGTTCCGAAGAAAGATCATCGGATAGTGGCACAGATTCCCGCATTGCGATAGCGCAGTGCTTGAATGAGAAGCTTGCTGGCATAACCTCTGAGCATACTGAACTCCGCTCCGTTTTCCTGCACGAGGGTCGCGTCGTCAGCTACATTTTTCATGTCTTCACCGGCCAATTCTACACGATCGATTCTGGCACATTACTCCCCAAGAAGAATATGGTGATCGCTGCAAAATTCTCTGAAGGATATTTTGACGCCCTCAAGGCCGCCTCGCCGAAGAGGCGGGAGGATTACGAGCCGCTGCGCGAGCGTTTTGGTGAGGCTGATGCCAGGCGTATCTCAGACGTTGTTCGCCATGGTGACCTCTATTTTCTCGGTCCAGAAGTTGCCGCGGTAAGTCGAGACTTAAACAGCATCACGCCGAAGCAGCCATATCTTCTTCGGGATGGCAGGTGGATCTACCAGATGATCAGCGATGGTCCGCCGAATGACATTCTGCGCTCGGAAACCTCAGATGTTCTTCACGGAATTGATCGCTTCAGCTCAAAATGTGAGAAGAGCTGAAAGGACAGTTCGTCGTCAGCTTTCCACCCAATTCCGGCCGCCCGACCGTGCGTGGCAGATAACCTAAAGCGGCCGACCAATACCATTGGCCGACCGCCCGATGGATCAGATTTCCGTGCGCTCTGCCAGGAGGAGAGCGTCTTCGACATCGACACCGAGATAGCGGACCGTGTTCTCGATCTTGGTGTGCCCCAGCAAAATCTGGATCGCCCTGATGTTGCCTGTGGCCCGATAGATCATCGCGGCTTTTGTCCTCCGAAGCGAATGCGTTCCGTATTCAGACTTCCGCAGACCAATCGCAGTCACCCATTCATCAACCAAGCGGGCATACTGGCGCGTGCTCATGTGTCCGGCATGATCAACCCTGCTTGGGAAAAGGTAATCGCCCGTCGAACCGCCCCGTCGTTCCAGCCAGGCTATTAACGTCGCACGCACATCGGCGGTGAGTTCGAACTGCACTGGTCGATTGGTCTTTTGTTGTATGACGATCGCGCGATTGCGGATGTCAGCACCAGCGACCACATCGCCAATCTTGATCTTCACCAGATCGCAGCCGCGCAACTTGCTATCGATGGCGAGATCGAAGAGCGCCCTGTCTCTCAACCGGCCTTCGCGATCGAGGTGAAAGCGGATCGCCCATATCTGTTTTTGCGTTAGCGAGCGCTTGGTTCCGACGTTTTTGCCAGCGTTCCATGCCACGCGTCTCTGCATGGCAGGATCAAATCGTGAGTATCCCATTGTCTTTTCTCCTAGGCCATCATTGGCCAAGGAAAGAGCATCCGAAGAAGGTAAAGATCTGGGCCGTTAGCGGACGGTCGGGTGCGGGCGCCAACATCTCAAACTCGCACGACATGGCGCACAGGAGAGGACTATGGGACCCATACCATAAGGGTCTGGAACCTTGGGTTTATCCAGCCATGGGTGTATCAGCTGGATCACCCACAAGTATCAGCCTTAGCCTCAATGATAGGTCGCTCGATCATACGAACGATGGGTGTCGGATCATGTCGAACAGAGGAGAAAGGCGCTGCTCAATGAGTGATTTCTTCAGCGAGATGTCACCGAGGACCGAGGCATGGACCGTCTCTTCGTCGCGGAGGTTATTCAATGCCTGAACCGCGATGGCTGGCGTGGCGGGAAGATCGGGCGTCAAAGACGTCTGAACAGTACCGAGCGTAGTCTTAGCGGGCAGAGTCTGAAGATACCTGAGCAACCATTCCAGCGCGTCTTCCGGAGCAGAACTGGGCATCGTCACCACCGTGCGTCTGCCCATAAGCAGCCGATGGCCCACACGGGTCAGATCACCCGTGCGGGCGTCCGGATCAACGAACGAGAGCCCCCACTTAATTCGAGCATTTGCGAACGACGCCAGCGGCAAGTTAGTTGGCAGGGTTGCTGGGCCGATTGCCTTCTCATCTTCAAACCGCCAGCCATTTGCCCGCAGTGGCAGAAGCTTCTTCTGCGCATCGCAGGCATCGCGAGCGAGGGTGGCAACGTCCTTTATCAAGATTTGATCGGATGGCATCGGCACATGCAGCTGCCGCAGATCGTCCGGTTGCAAGCGACCTCTGATGGCACTGCGGGCGACGCCGTCGAGGAGGGTTCGCATCTGGGAACTGTTCAGGAAGGCTAGCGCAAACCAAGGATCAAGCTGGACCGAGTTGGCTTCGAGTTGCTTGCGTGGCTTTGTCCTTTGGGCAAGATCTTTCTTGATTGACTTGTTCTCTATGCCCGCAAGGTTCGCCCATGGCATTAGAATAAAAACTGAGTGATTGCACTTGAGGAACTGACCAGAGTCCCATGACCCGTCATCGTACGCGAAGCCACCGAACTCAGCCACCATCAACTTGGGTCTGTCGTATAGCTCCGGGAAAGTGGGTCGGCTGACACCTGACGGGACTCGCGTCGTGGGTCCGTACTCGAGGTATCGAAGTCTTTTAACGCCGAAAGCATCGATGTCCTTGCTTCCGACGAATGGGGCCGTGTGGATAGAACTCTGCTGATCTGAAAGAAGGTCTTCTAGTGTAAACCCACCCTTGTTTACCTTTTCGTCCGCATGCAGAACCATGCCTTTGCTTACGTAGAATAGGTCTTCGAAGGAGATCGACTTGACGGCCCGCTTAATTTGCAGTGATGGGAGCTTAGGCCTGAACACGTTCTGAGCGTACTTAATTTGCGGCAAACTCTGCTTCTTAGCTTTTCCTAGACTGCCCCACTTAGGCGCTTCCACGTGTTCGTAACGCAAGGTCCGCGTTGAGAGAGTTGGGGCGTCTTCGGTTGCGATGAAGATAGTATTTTCGACGGCAGCGTCCTTGAAGAGTTTAAGCGCCGGAAAGAAGTGTACCTCATTTATGGTACGGGTTGCTGAAAGTTGTTTGCGCAGTGCTTCGGCGTAAGGCACCGTCTCAATCGCCCGGCTCGTGATGATAGCAAGTTTACCCGAGCGTTGGCCCTGCCCGCCGGAGCGAAGAAGGGCGCTGCTCGCGGCGACAAACGGAACGAATAGATCCCACTTTAACGTCATTGCCTCGCGAACGGGCGCTAAGGGATGCTCACCCTTGATCCGCTTTCGGTACTGGGTCAGTCCACCGTCACTCTCATCCGCACGCACGTACGGCGGGTTACCGACCACGTAGTCGAACCCTTCTGCCCAGTGCCCCAGACCCGCCTTCAACTGATCCTCCACGGGTAACTCATCCTCTGGGAAGGGCAGGGTTCCAGAGGTGATTGCCAGGGTCTCCGCGTTGAACGAAAGGCTGTCCGTGTTGTAGATATGAAAGCGGTCTATCGTGGCAACTTGAGACGCAGAGAACGCGACGGCAAAAAGGTCTATGACTTGGATTAGCAGGTTAGTTTCAGCAAGCGCACAAGCGAATGGGTTTAGATCAAGACCAAAAATACTCTCGCGGATAGAGTTTAAGACCCCTTGAACCTCCTCTGGAGGAATAGTGTTATGCCCTTGGCCCCTCCAATACTCGACGTGGGCAGCCACTAGGCGATTTGCGGCCTCGACTAGGAATCCGCCTGACCCGCATGACAAGTCTATGATCCGCGTTCCGAGTACGTCCGGCCCCTTATAGCCGATACGGTCTAGCATGAAGGCTGCTACCGGTGGAGGAGTGAAATACATTCCACTCTCATGCTTGTGCTTGGCCTCGACGTACTGGTTGTAGACTGCGCCAATGATGTCCCGATTGATGTTCTTCAGATTGAACTGTGCAAGCATGTGCAGGACGCGAATGACTGCGTTCCGATCCGGCGCATACCAGTCTAGTACCGTTCGCTCTGCGAAGAAATGCGAGTAGATGTGCTGGGCAGATGTATACGCTAGATCTAGCAGAAAGGTAGCACTTCGCCCCATGGCATGCCGGAGGTAGTGCGACTCAACTTCACGGAACCACAGAGAAAGACCGCCATTAGTAAACATTCTATTTACTAAGCCCTTGTCCTCCATGATCCGGACAAGTAGAAGTCTAATAATAACCAGGTAGGCTGTTTGAGCGAGAAACTCTCGTCGAAGCTTCCTTTGATCACTAGACTGAAACACCAGCGACGCCGTTTTATCTTTCCACACTTCGAAATACTGGACTACATCTATGCTGTCCTGATGATCAGACCTAAGTTTTTCTAGGTAACGATGTCGCTTGTCGCTAAGCGCCCGGATCCGACCGAAAAGTTGCTCTACCGGGTCTTTCGCATTTTTGACGCTTACAGCCGCTACAAGCGTCTCGATGCGGCGCCGTACTGGGACTAGCTCGGCAAGAGGCAGCTCGCCCCGGAGTACCTTTCTTATGATCCGGAGGTCGTCATCGCGGGCATCCGGGTGCGCTTTGTTCAGGAGAACCGAAGAGTCTTGGAGGAGCTGTTCTTCTTGAACTTCGAGAGGCACAGACTCGTTTGGAAGCTGCCGCGACGCCGATGAGTATGTTTCGTAGTCGGCCTCGATCGCAGCAAGCTGGGCATCTGCATCGTCCTCGAACTCAGCTATCAGCCCTTTGATCGCATCGGTCAGGAGGTCCGCGTTCGTGTCATCCACCGCTACAATCGGGATGCGGCAGAGTGACGGCGTCCAGGTCTTACCATTGATACGATGAGGCGCTCCGTTCCCCTTCTCCGACTGTAATGTCAGGTCATCTATGAGCACCTGGAGACTGGCAAAGCTTTGACGCCGGAAGCGACGCCAAAGAGCCGCCATGATTGGGTAAAACCCGGTCTCCTCTAGAGCTTTCGTGCCACTAAGCTTATGCGCGCCCAGCAGTTCGCCTCGCCATGCGGCGACTACCTTAGCAAGAGGCACTTCGACCGCGGGTGTGTGCAAGCCGCCTTCGAGATGATCGTACACGAGTATTGCGTCGCCGTTCATCAAAATGCCACGAGGCGCACCCCGTTGAGTCATGTAGCCCTGCAACTGCGGCCGATGCTGGCGAAGGTGGGTTTCAGTAGTGTTCTTGTCCTCAATGATGAAACAAGCGTCGCGAGGATACTCTTCGATCTTCACTGAAAAGTCAGGGCGCATGTGCCCCTTCGCGGCATTATAATCCCACTCCTTTGACGCATAGCCGAGAGAAGCGAGCAGAAGCATCGCTATCTTGGTGTCAACGACGCTAGCCTCGTCACCAGATCGTACGTGCTCGGGCTGGCGGAGATAGGCAGTCAAATCGCCTGCGGTACTGAAATCATCCGACGCGAGAGCGCCTATGAAGGAGCTAAGGAAACGGTCAAGTGAACCGGCACCTGTGGACGGCACCTGTGCCGGTTGAGAAAGTGCCAACGTGGGCTGGTCGGACGAAGTATCGTCGGCGCTCGGCGAAGGGTCGTAATGGTCTGTCACATGGAGATCATGGCCCGCTTCGGTTAAGGTCGTCAATGCAGAGCATGCATGGTAGACTGGGGATGGGTGACTGCTCCAATCAAGGGCCCGAGTGCCTTTGCCATTCGCGCGCCCAGGTGCGAGCGGCCCCACCCATAGATCTCTTCGAACCCGAAACAGGAGTGAACCGCCATCTCTTCGCGTTCCGGAAAACCAACCTTGCCGGTGTTGTGCCATCGGCGCTTCCTGAACGAACGGCTGGTTCGGTCGCCCGCCGCAACAATCCCAACGACTGACATTGGGCGCAAAGCTGACGCTTAGAATGAACTCGACTTCGCCTGAAGAGGAAGCATTGGTGTTCATGTGAATCGCGGTCCCGGAGGACTGCCGCCGCCCTGGCCGACATGATCGGCAGGGCTTCGGGTGGTGAGGCAGCAGTTG
>NZ_JBHWMI010000050.1:0-47029 GCF_043423005.1 Qipengyuania sp.
GTGATCGATCGCAAAGCCGCTTACGCTGACCGATCCGGCATCGCCGGCGGGGCACGCGATGCCGGCGCCATCGCACAATCTGGCGAGCTTCACCTACTCGGTCCCCTTGCGCGCTTCGGGGATGAGCGGGGTGATAGAGGAAATATCGATATCGCGGCTGTCGTCGGGACGCACGCCGATCAGCGGGCCGATGCGGGGAACCAGCCGGCCGACGATCGGCGCGGCATTCCAGGCCGCCGTGCGCTGAAAGCTGGAGGCAATCGTTCCCCGCGGCTCGTCGAGCATGGCAATGACCACATAGCGCGGGCGATCCATCGGAAATGCCGCGGCAAAGGTGCTGACCAGGGCCGAGCGCCGGTATCCGCCGACCCCCGGCTTTTCCGCCGAACCGGTCTTGCCCCCCACCCGGTACCCGGGCGCATCGCCATTGCGCCCGGTGCCGTAGATCGAGATCGCGCGCATCAGCTGGCGCATGCGGCTGGAAGTCGACGCCTTGAAGACCCGGCGGCCCTGCGGCACGTCGCCCGGGGCCAGCCGGTGCAGCGTGGCGGGACGCCAGATTCCGCCGTTGACCATCGCGGCATAGGCGCTCGCCAGATGCAGCGGGGTGACCGCGATACCGTGGCCATAGCTCACCGTCATGCTGCGCAGGCGCGGCCATTTCTCGCCGGGCCAAAGCGGAAAGCCCTTGGCCGGAAGCTCGATATACGGGCGCTCGTTCATGCCGAGATCGATCATCGTCTGGCGCAGCCGTTCCGGCCCCAGTTCGTCGGCGATACGGGCGGTGACGGTGTTGGACGAATGGATCAGCGTTTCCACCACGTTGAGCGTCGGACCCATTGCATGGCTGTCCTTGATCGAGAATCGTCCCACCTTGACCGGCGAGGCATCGTAGCGCCGCCCGAAATCGCGCACCGTTCCGGCATCGATCGCTGCAGCAACAGACAGGGGCTTGAAGGTCGAGCCGAGCTCGTAGACCTGATTGGTCACGCGATTGAACATCAGTTCCTGCCCGCGCTTGTCGATCTTGTTGGGATCGAATTCGGGCAGGCTGGCAAGCGCAAGCACCTCGCCGGTATCGACATCGAGCACGATGCCGGCGGCGCCCTGGGCATCGGTCAGCTTCATGCCGCGGCGCAGTTCATCCTCGAGCGCGCCCTGCACCCGCACGTCGATCGAAAGCGTTTGCGGCGTGCCGCGCCGCGCAGGATCGGTCAGCTCGGCGTCGAGTACCTGCTCCATGCCAACGCGGCCCTTGCCGTCCGCCCCGACATAGCCAAGCACATGTGCGCCCATCGAACCCTGCGGATAGTGCCGGTCGTTCTCCATCGGCATCTCGAGCGCGAGCTCGCCGATATCCTGGACCCGGTTGGCCTCTTCGGGCAGCAGACGCCGGCGGATGTAGCCTTGCCGGCCGCTGGCTAGCTGGGCCTCGATGCGCCCTTCGTCGAGATCGGGGAAGATCGCCTTCAGCTTGGCCGCGACGACGTCGGGCGACCGGACCAGCGGGTCGCTGCCCGGGCCGAGCGCCTCGGGATTGAACCACAGCGCATAGGCCGGGAACGCCCGTGCCAGCGGCACGCCGTTGCGGTCGACGATCTCGCCGCGGGTCGGCAGCAAGGCCTCTTCCAGCGAAGTCGCCCGGGTGGTTTCCCCGCCCATGCCGAGATAGGCGATACGCAGCATCGCAACCAGGATGATGAAGGCAAAGGCGAGGCTCAACCAGATAATCCGCAGACGCGCCTGCGCCACCGCACCCTGCCGGATGCTGACCAGTTGCACACGTCCGCTGGCGACAGCGGTGCTGATCGGCGCGGCACCGTGGTGCCACGGGTTCATCGCGTTCACTGGCTGAACTCGGCTGCCGCGGCGAGCGCGGTGGCATTGGGCCGGGCCAGACGCTCCGCCAGCGTTCCTCCCCGCGATGCCGCCGGTGCCGGGCGGGCCTCGGCGTCATCGCCGGCGGGGGCGTCCTCGTCGCCCAGCCAGTCCGGTAGCAGGGTGGTATCTTCGGCGACCGGCTTGCGCGCCATGGCGAACCGGATCGGATTGGGGGCATTCTTGCCTCGCGGCACGCCGAGCGCAGCCAGTTGCCGTTCGTGCTCGACGTACTGATCGGCTCGCGGTGCGCTGTACCCGAACTCTACCGCATTCCAGTCGGCCAGCTGCTGCTGGCTGGCCCGGGTCTGGAATTCGGTTTCGAGCATCAGCCGCGCGTACTGCGCCTCGATGATATCGCGTTCGACCAGGCGGACCTGGCCCTTGACCGCGTTGACCTTGAAGGTCAGCGCGAGCAGCGCAGCAAAGCCCAGCGAAAGGACGACCAGCCAGCCGATCTGGAGCATGCGGGCGTTGGCAGTCATCACGCCGCCTCCCGCGCCGGTGCGGCGGTCCGCAGGGCATGACGCAGGACCGACGAACGCGCGCGCGGATTGCGGGCGAGTTCCGCATCGCCGGGCTTGATCGCCCGGGACACCCTGGTGAAGACCGGATCGCCATGCACTGCCATGGGGACATGACGCGAGGCGTTCTGGGTAGCGGACGCCTCGCGCAGGAAGCGCTTGACGATCCGGTCTTCGAGGCTGTGGAAGCTGACCACCGCGAGGCGGCCCCCTTCGCGCAGCAGGTGTTCGGCAGCCGACAAGGCTTGGGACAGTTCGTCGAGCTCGCCGTTCACGTGAATGCGGATGGCTTGGAAAGTCCGGGTGGCAGGATCCTTGGGCGCACCTTGCCGGTGACCCAGCGCCTTGCGCACGATCTGGGCCAGCTGCCCCGTCGTCTCCAGCGGGCGTGCGGCCACGATCGCCCGTGCGATGCGGCGCGACTGGCGTTCCTCGCCATAGCGATAGATGACGTCCGCGATCACCTCTTCGTCCGCGTCGTTGAGAAAGTCCGCGGCACTTTCGCCCGCCTGGCTCATGCGCATGTCCAGCGGCCCCTCGACCGAGAAGGCGAAGCCCCGCCGGGCCTGATCGAGCTGCATGGACGAGACCCCGATATCCATCACCACCGCGTCGACTCGCGCCACTCCGGCCGACGTCATGACGTCAAGCATTTCGGAGAAACGGTGCGGATAAAGAATAAGCCGCGGCGGGTTTTCCCCCGTCTCGGGCCATTGGCGGCCGGCGTCGATCGCGTCGGGATCACGGTCGAAGGCATGCACGGTCGCCCCCTTGTCGAGCAGCGCACGGGTATAGCCGCCCGCACCGAAGGTCGCGTCGATCACGACATCGCCCGGCCGCGGATCGAGCGCGGCAACCACCTCGTCGAGCAGCACGGGGATGTGGGGTGCGGCGGCCGCGCTCATTTGCTCTTGGCCTTCGCTTCGGCGAGGAAGCTGGCGCAGGCGGCCTTCGCCCCTGCCCATTCGTCACCCATCTTGGCCAGTTCGTCCGGGTTCCAGAGGGTGAAGAAGCGTCCGGCACCCTGGAAATAAAGGCCGTCCTCGATCCGGCCAAGCAACCGCAGATGCTCCGGCATGACGAAGCGACCGCTATCGTCGAACGGCATTTCCTGAAATCCGAACAGCTGGCTGGCCCGGGTATCCCGGTCGAAGTCCTTGCCAAGCCGAAGGTGCTTTTCTTCTTCGCGGTCCAGCTGCTCGTCGAGCTCGCCCTTGCGGCTGGTGCCGAAGCCGACCAGGCAATCCCACTTGTCGTGCTTCATCAGGCACAGGACGCGGCCATCGCTACTGTCCTTGACCGCCTTGCGGAACAGGGGCGGAAGCACATAGCGGCCCTTATCGCCTGCTGGCGAATAGGCTTGTCCGCTGTAACCTCCGAATTGCACCTGCCCCGTCCCCGGCCATACGTTGCACGCCTAACCCGGACACGATCTCCCCGCCCCCCGGTCCGCAGACCGGCAGCTCACCGCGGAAAACGCAGTGCGCGAAGACATCTTCTGTCCGATGCCAAGGACCTTATCCAAAACGCAGACGGGATGGAAGGGATTTTCACGGGATTTTACGGGAAAATGATTTAGATATTTGAGAATTAGAGATTTTTCCGAAAGGGCGATGCAAACAAACGTTAACGAAATCCTACCCACCCCTCGGCAGAATCGGCCGATACATGCGACTTTTCGCCATGGGTTAAAGGGCCCCTATCCGGCAGAAGGACGTTTTCCCGTATTATCCCCGATCCAACCGGACCGCGGCTAATCGGCGAAGGCGCGCTCTGTCAGGGCGGAAAGCGCCTCGCGCGAGGTCGCGCTGTTTCGTCGCTGATCGAGCAGGTCGGCATCGGCCACGACGACGGCCCGCCCGTCACCGATGGCGCAGCTGGCGATCAAGCCCGCGACGCCCACTGTGCATTGCCCCTGCCCGCCGGCGGGCGGCCTTGGAACCAGCAGCCCCGCCATGGCGACGGGAAGGGCGATGCCGTCGCTGGTGACGGTGCGCTCAGCCTCGCCCTGTCTCTCGTCGAACCGAAGATCGAGCCCCCAACGGGCGAGAATGGGCGAAAGAAGGACCACGTCCTGCGGACGGCGCTTGTCTCCGATCGGGAAAGCCGATTCCTGCACCAGCATCGGATCGGCAAGCACAAGCACCTCTCCCCCGTCCCGAACCCAGGTATCGAGCGCGACGTTTTCCTCCGGCGCCAGCGCACGCGGCTGGGCGAGCAGCAGGCGATCGACATCGGCCAGCGTCTGCGGCGTCAGGACATCCAGCGGGACCAAGCGGTAATCTTCCTCGAGCGCGGTCCGGGCCCAATGCGGTGCAGCCCCAGTGTCCAGCATCGCGGTGACGTCGCGCACCTCGCCCCAATAGATGGGCAAGGTCGTGAACAGGCCCAGCGGAGGCCGCTCCTCGCTCGCCGCCTTCTCGTTCGATGCGCCGTTGCAGCCGGCCAGCATCACCGCGCCGGCAAGCGCTGCGACGATCCGTTCAGTTCGCCGGCGGATTGGCACCTCCGGCCCCCTGTTCCGGGACGGGAGCGGGCGACAACGTGGATGCGGTTTCGGGTGTTTCGCTGGGCATGTCGGGAACAACGCCGGCTTCGACCAGGGGATCGCTGGCAACCGGCGGAGCGGCGCCCTGCTTGGCCGCGGGTACGGTTGCAGGAAGGTTGGTCCCTTCCGCCTGGGCTGCCCGGTTCTGGATGACGCTGGCCAGTCCTACCAGCAGCACCATCAGCACCACCCCGATGGCGCCGATCTGCAAGCGCTGGATCATGTGGCGCCGGGTTTCGCGCGGCAGGCCTTCGGTATAGTCCCCGTTGTCGGCCGGCCGGGTCATGTCGTAGGACCGGCCAAATTGCGACAGTTTCATCATCGTGCGATCACTCCTCCGGTCGAGGCAGCCAGTCGAAGACCGGCAGCCCCTTTTCGGCCAGCCAGGCAGGATTGTAGAGGGTCGAGAGATAACGGAAACCGGTATCGCACAGGATCGTCGCCACCCGCGGCCGCTCGACGCCCCGCGCCTTGAGCTCGGAAGCCAGGGCAACGGCCCCTGCCACGTTGATACCGCTCGACAAGCCGAGGCAAAGCCCCTCTTCGCGCAGCAGCCTTGCCACCCAGTCAAGGCCCTCTTCGTCCGCGATCCTGAACTGCGTATCGATCGGCGCATCTTGAAGGTTGCCGGTGATCCGCCCCTGCCCGATCCCTTCCGCGACCGAGTTCCCCTCGCTCCGAAGTTCGCCATGGGCATAGTATTCGTACAGGGCCGCGCCATGCGGGTCCGTCAGCGCGATGGTGATAGCGGGATCGTACCGCTTGAGGCCGATGCCGACCCCGGCGATGGTCCCCCCGGTCCCGGCAGCGCAGGTAAAGCCGTCGATCCGGTGGTCCATCTGCTGCCACAGTTCCGTCGCCGTCCCCTCGATATGGGCAGCACGGTTGGCCTGGTTGTCGAACTGGTTGGCCCAGACCGCCCCCGGGGTCTGCTCGGCCAGCCGCCGTGAGGTATGGACGAAATGGTTCGGGTCGGCGAACTTGGTCGGCGGCACCGTCACCAGTTGCGCGCCCAGCGCGCGCAAGGTGGCCATCTTCTCGGCCGACTGATTGTCGGGCATGACGATGATCGTTCGGTATCCCAGCGCATTGGCGACCAGCGCGATACCGATACCGGTATTGCCCGCCGTCCCCTCGACCACCGTACCGCCGGGTTGCAGGGCCCCGCGGGCCTCGGCATCGCGAATGATGTTAAGCGCGGCGCGGTCCTTCACCGAGGCGCCCGGGTTGGCAAATTCGCACTTGCCGAAGATGTCGGCCCCTGCCGCCTCGCTTGGCCCCTTGAGATGGACGAGCGGCGTGTTGCCGATAAGGGCGAGTGTATCAGGGCAAGGCGGAGGTACGGTCATGTCCGCCAAGTAAGGTCAGCTGCCGCCCGCCACAACCGCTGTCAGTCTTCCGGTGCAATCGCAACCTTCAGACCATCAAGCGCATCGGTGAACGGGATCTGGCAGGAAAGGCGCGAGGTGGCCGCGCGGTGATCGCTCGATTCAAGCAGATCGTCCTCGTCCTCGCTCATCGCCGGAAGGCTGTCGAAAAAGGCCGGATCGACGTGGACATGGCAGGTCGCGCAGGAACAGCAGCCACCGCACAGGGCCAGCAGTTCGTCGAACCCGTTGTCGCGGATCGCTTCCATCACCGTCAGACCGTCGCCGACCGCGATTTCGGAGGTCTCGCCGTTGCGGCTGGTGACGATAAGCTTGGGCATGTGTGCTGTCCTCGATTGCCTTGCCCGGCGGGCGGGCCCTATGTGCGCGGCTGCTATTCAATCGCGGCAGGTTAGGCAAGGCGGCGAAGAGCGAGGCAGCGACAGTGGGATTGACCAGGGAAAGACTGCACCGCGATCTCGATGCGGTCGCCGCACACCATCCCGCGGTGGCGACGGCGCTTGAACGCTGCGGCTATCCCGAACCGCGCCTTCATCCGGCCGGCTATCACACGATGTTGCGCACCATCATCGGGCAGCAGGTCAGCGTCGCCTCCGCCGCCTCGACCTGGGCGCGGCTCGAACAGACGCTGGGCAAGGATTTCGCGCCGGCCGACCTTCTTGCCCGCGACTTCGACGAGTTGCGCGCCTGCGGCCTGTCGCGGCAAAAGCAGGGCTATGTCCGCAGCCTGTGCGAACTGGTCGATACCAACGTGGTCGATTTCGTCGATCTGCCGTCCGACGACGAGGCGGCGATCGCCGAACTGACGAAGATCAAGGGCATCGGGCGCTGGTCGGCCGAAATCTATCTGCTGTTCGCCGAGGGCAGGCCCGATATCTGGCCGGCAGGCGATCTGGCGGTGCAGCAGGCCTGCGGCAAGCTGTGCGGCCTCGCCGAACGGCCGAGCGAGGCCGAAACCCGCAGTCTGGCCCAACCATGGCGCCCCCGGCGCGGTGCGATGGCGATCTTCACCTGGCACGTCTATGGCAACCCGGCACTCTGAGGGGAGAGCTGAACCGATGAACGAGCGCAAGACCATCTTCATCAGCGGCGGGGCCTCGGGCATCGGCCGCGCCATCGCCACGCTGTTCGGGCAGCGCGGCTGGTTCGTCGGCATCGGCGACATCGATCAGCCGGGAATGCGCGAAACCGAAAACGCGATCGGCCACGGCTTTGTCTATTCCCACCGGCTCGACGTGCGTGACCGGGGGGCGTGGGACGAAGCCCTGGAAGCGCTGGCGATCGCCGCGGGCGGGCGGATCGATGCAGTGGTCAACAACGCCGGCATCCCCCTTGGCGGCGGGCTTGTCGAGAACAGCGTCGATGAGATCGAGCGGTGTCTCGATATCAATCTCAAGGGCGTCCTGTTCGGCGCGCAGGCGGCTTATCCGTATCTTCAGCGAACGGCCCCGGGGTCGTGTCTGCTCAACATCTCCAGCGCGGCGGGCATCTACGGCACGCCGGGCGCCAGCGTCTATTCGGCCACGAAGTTCGGCGTGCGCGCCATCACCGAAAGCCTTGACGGCGAATGGGCCGCTGACGGTATCGCAGTACGCTCGCTGATGCCAGGTTTCATCGAGACGCCGTTGCTCGACCATTCGCCCAACGCGCAAAGCAACGAGGCGATCCGCCAGCGGGTGCGCGATGCCGGGCTGGAGATCACGCCTGTGACCGAAGTCGCCGAGGCGGCATGGCAGGCGGTTCATGGGGACCGTCTGCACACCCGGGTCGGCGCCACTGCCCGGCGGCTCGCTTTCGCCAGCCGCTGGCTACCGGCGCGTCTCCGGCGCGAAATGCGGTCGTCGGCCCGGCCGATGGGCCGCTAGGCGGGGGCCGCGCCCGGCAGGGCGTCGATCTTGCGCGCCATCTTGACGTCGCGCAGCGAAAGGCCGCCCGCGTCATGCGTCGTCAACGTGATGTCCACCTTGTTGTAGACGTTGAACCATTCCGGATGATGATCGCGCTTCTCCGCGATCAGCGCGACGCGGGTCATGAAGGCGAAGGCTTCCTCGAAATCGGCGAAGACGAACGACCGGGTGATGGCCGCACCTTCGCGCGCCAGCGACCACTGCGGCAGCGCCTGCAGCCAACTCTGCCGCTCCTCGTCCGACAATTGCTCCACCGACACAGCGCTCTCCCTTGCTTGTGGCGGAGGCCGCTTTTGCCTAACGACCGCCGCTATGCAACCCCGTCTCGCCGTGACCGACCTTGCCTGCCGGCGCGGTGACCGACTGTTGTTCAGGGGCCTCGGCTTCGCCTGTCACGAGGGAGAGGCGGTTCAGGTTCTTGGCGATAACGGGGTGGGCAAATCCAGCCTCCTGCGGCTGTGTGCCGGCCTGCTGACGCCCTTTGCCGGAACGATCGTGCGCACAGGCCCCGCCGCGCTGCTGGACGAGCGGCTTGCGCTCGATGCGAACCTTCCGCTGGGCCGGGCACTCGGGTTCTGGTGCGGGCTGGATGGCGCTGAACCTGGCGCGGCGATGGGCCCGCTCGACCTCGAACACCTCGCACAGGTGCCCGTGCGCTATCTGTCCACCGGTCAGCGCAAGCGGGCGATGATGGCCCGGGTGCTCGGGCAAAAGGCGCCGCTGTGGCTGCTGGACGAACCATTGTCGGGGCTCGACGAGCCGGCGCGCGCCCTGATCGCCGGGTTGGTGGCGGAACATTGCGCGGGCGGCGGCACAGCCGTCATCGCCTCGCACCAACCGCTCGGCCTGCCCGGCCTGCGCGCCATACACCTACGGGATTTCGCGGCATGATGAGCCGCCTGCTACGCCGCGACCTCGGCCTGCTGCTCCCCGGCGGGCGCGGCGGGGCGGGCGTGCTGCCGCTGTTGTTCTTCCTTGCGGTCGCCATGCTGTACCCGTTCGCGGTGGGCCCCGAGCCTGAGCTGCTGGCGCGAACCGGAGGGGGGGTGATCTGGGTGGCGGCGCTGCTTGCCGCGATCCTCCCGCTCGAACGGCTGGTCACCGGCGATCTCGAGGCGGGCGTCTTCGATCAGCTGGCGCTGCGCGGGATCAGCGAGGAATGGGCGATGGTGTCGCGCCTTGTTGCGCATTGGCTCGCCTTCGGACCGCTGCTGCTGATCGCGGCGGTTCCCGCTGCGGCCTTGCTCGGCCTTTCAGGAGAGACGCTGCGCACCGTGCTGCTCGGGTTGCTCGCGGGCACCCCGGGGCTGGCGGCGGTAGGCCTTGCGGTGGCGGCACTGACGGCGAGTCTGCGCGGCGGGGCGGCCCTTGCCGGGCTGATGGTCATCCCGCTCGCCGTGCCCTTGCTGATCTTCGGAGCGGGCGCACTCTCCCAGCCGGAAGCCGGCGGCCTGTTGCTGACCTGCGCCATCAGCCTTGGCCTGTGCGCGGTCGCCCCATTGGCCGCCGGCGCCGCGATCCGTGCGGCGCGCGACGCCTGAACCGTCAATAAGGCGGCTTGTGCAAGCCTTTCGGGCTGAGGGTGAAGATTTCAAGCCCGTCCTCGGTGATTCCGACCGAATGCTCGAACTGCGCGCTCAGGCTCTTGTCCCGAGTAACGGCGGTCCACCCGTCGCCGAGCAGCTTGGCATGAGGACGGCCAAGATTGATCATCGGCTCGATGGTGAAGAACATGCCGGGCTTCAGCAGCGGCCCCGTCCCCGCCCGGCCGGTATGGACCACTTCGGGGGCATCGTGGAACAGTCGGCCAAGACCATGGCCGCAGAACTCCTGCACCACGCCATAGCGGTGCTGCCGCGCATGATCCTCGATCACCGCACCGATGTCGCCCAGCCGCGCCCCCGGCTTGCCAGCGGCCTCGATGCCCAGCATCAGGCATTCGTAGGTCACGTCGACCAGCCGCCGGGCCTTGAGCGGCACGTCGCCGACCAGATACATGCGGCTGCTATCGCCGTGCCAGCCGTCGAGCAGGGGGGTCACGTCGATATTGACGATATCCCCGTCCTTCAGCGGTTTGTCGCCCGGAATACCGTGGCAGATGACATGGTTGATCGAGGTGCAGCAGCTATGGGCATAGCCGCGATACCCCATCGTCGCCGGGACCGCGCCTGCATCCAGCGTCATCGTGCGGACGAGATCGTCGATCGCGCCGGTGGTGATGCCGGGCGCCACGAAACCGGCCAGCTCGTCGAGAATTTCGGCAGCCAGCCGTCCGGCGCGGCGCATCCCCTCGAAGGCCTCCGGGCCGTGCAGCTTGATGGTGCCATCGCGCAAGACGGTCTCGTTACCGTCGATAACCTGATATTCTGTCATGTCGCCCGAGATAGCGAAGGCAGTGCCGGATTGCGAGGGTTCACCGCGGGGCGGCGAACGCGGTCCGGAATGCAGGCTTCACCGCGGAGGTGATCGCCGCGTCCACCGGAAAGACGAGTTCGTAAGCCCCCTCGGCATAGGGTCCGGCGACATAGGGTCCGAAATAGATCGCGATCCGGTCGAACGTTTTGCCTTGCGACGACGCCACGAGGACGCTCGCCTCGTCCAGGGCCGGGCACTGGTTCGGCCATTCCCGATTTGTGCGGCTTGCCGGCATCCCCCGCCGGGTGCCCCGTTCGGCATCGAGCGCCGCGCACAGCGCCGGACCAATCGCGTCCTGCAGCACGGCGGGTGAGACAAACAGGTCGATCGCCTCGCGCGGCTCCCCCGCGGCCCGATCCCATACCAGAGACTGCCGGTGGCTCATCCCGTGGGCGCCGCCCGTGTACTGATAGATATCGGCTGCAAGGCTGAGGAAGGCAGGAACGTCGCCCAGGACCGACCATTCCTTGCGCAATTCGCGCATCTGGCACGAGACGCAGCCCGCCGGCGCATCGCGCAGCGCAGCGTCCCATTCGGCTTCCTGTTCGGCAAGCAAGCGGGTCCGTTCGCGCAGCAGGAAGGAGGCAAGGTTGGGCTCGGCGGCGACTTCGGCAGGCCAGCTGTAGACGAACATCCGACTGCCGTCGCCCTTGCTGGCTTTGCTTTCGAACCGGACCGGCTGCGGCGGCAGGGCGGATGGGCTTGCCACCGGCGGCGGCCCGCACGAGACGCTCGACAGGGTCAGCAAAATCATCAAGATGGCGTATCGCATGAGGGCTCCTTTCGCCCGGCGCACCATAATCGAGGACGACGCAGCACCGATGGCCGGCATTCCCCATCTTATCGAAGCCGACCGCGGTCAGGAAGCGACCGCCTTGCACCTGGTCGATAAATCCACTGTCGATGATTTCATCAAGGCATTGGCGCCGGGGCAGCAGGCGGCGCTGGCGGCGCAGCGCTTCGCCGGCGGTGGCTACCAGACCGCCATCGTGCCCGACAGGGATGGCTGGTTCGCGGTCGGCGGTGTTGCCAATGTCGCCAGCCTGTCGAGCTGGTGCATGGCCAAGCTTGCGGAATTCCTCCCCGCCGGAACGTACCGCCTCGCGAACGGCGATCCCGGCCCGGCGCTGCATGGCTGGCAGACGGCGCAATATCAGTTCGATCGCTACAAGAAGGACGAGGACGCCCCGGGCAAGCGTATCCTGCTGACGCGCGAGGCGGCACGGATCGCGCCTGCGATCGCCGAAGCGGGGGCGGTGTGTCTGGTCCGCGATCTGGTCAACACGCCGGCCGAAGACATGGGGCCCGCCGCGCTCGAAGCCGAATTCGAGCGGCTGGCGCAAGCGCACGGCGGCAGGCTGGAGGTGGTCCGCGGCGATCGGCTGGAACAGGACTATCCGATGGTCCACGCCGTCGGCCGCGCCGCGGCGCGCAGCCATGCACCCCGCCTCCTTCACCTGACCTGGGGCGAGCCTGCCGATCCGGTGCTGGCCGTGGTCGGCAAGGGGGTGGTTTTCGACAGCGGCGGGCTCGACATCAAGAACGCCAGCGGGATGCTGCTGATGAAAAAGGACATGGGCGGGGCCGCCCATGCCATCGCGTTGGCGCAGCTGATCATGCAGGCCAAGCTCAAGGTGCGCCTTCACCTGCTGGTCCCGGCGGTCGAGAACGCGATCAGCAGCAACGCCTTCCGCCCGGGCGACGTGCTGAAAAGCCGCAAGGGGCTGACGGTCGAAATCGGCAATACCGATGCCGAAGGGCGCCTGATCCTGGCCGACGCATTGACCCGCGCCAGCGAGGAGAGTCCCGATCTGGTTCTCGACTTCGCCACCCTGACCGGCGCGGCCCGGGTGGCGCTGGGTCCGGACCTGCCTGCGCTGATGGCGCGGAAGGACGAAACCGCCGACGCGCTGATTGCAGCGGGCAAGGCGTGCGACGATCAGGTCTGGCGCCTGCCGCTGCCCGAAGCCTATGCCGAGTGGCTCTCGTCCGATATCGCCGATACCGGCAACAACCACACCAACGGCTTTGCCGGCGCCAGCGTGGCCGGACTGTTCCTCGACAAGTTCGTCGCGCCGGGCCTCGACTGGGTGCATCTGGATACCTATGCCTGGCGCCCGTCCGGCAAGCCCGGCCGGCCCAAGGGCGGCGAGGCGCTGGGCCTGCGGGCCGCGTGGCACATGCTGCAGAAGCGTTACGCTGCGGCATAACCCGCCGCCGCTCCCTTGCCGGATCGCGGCAGGGCGGGTAAGCGCCCCCATCCGCAACGAAGGGCATCCACAAGTACGGTGAGCGAAGAGCCGCGCTATCCACTTCCGCAAGGTATCGTTGGTCTGAATGGCCCGGTCGAAAAGCCGGAGCCGGGAACGCTGCCGTTGCGCGGCGATCTGGCGCATATCGCACTCGCCAACCGGTATCTTGCCGCCCATTATGTCGTGCCCCTGCCCCGCGTCATCGGGACGAAGGACGTAACGCTCAAGCTCGCCATGCGCGAGGACGGCGCGGATGGGGCAGTCCTGCCCGCCGGTACGCCGGTCGAATTGCTCGACAGTGCGGGACGATGGTCGTGGATCGCGTGCGGGCCGGACGGGCCGAGCGGCTATGTGCTGACCGAGGCCCTTTCGCCCGGCGCGCCCGGCGAAGATGCCGCATAAGGTTTTCATCGACGGTGCGGCCGGGACCACGGGCCTCGAGATCGCGGTGCGGCTCGAAGACCGTGCCGAATTTGCCCTGATCACCCTCGATGACGACCGACGCAAGGACGCCCGCGCCCGTGCCGATGCCTTGAATTCAGCCGACATCGCCATCCTGTGCCTGCCCGACGATGCCGCACGCGAGGCGGTGGCGATGATCGATCCGCAATCGCGTGTGAAGGTGATCGACGCATCAAGCGCGCACCGCGTGGCCCCGGGCTGGACCTATGGCTTTCCCGAACTGTGCGGTGCCGACGTGGTCGCGCGTGCCACGCGGGTTTCCAACCCAGGCTGTTATCCCACAGGCTTTCTCGCCTTGGTCGCGCCCCTCGTCCGCAGCGGCCTGCTGCCCGCGGACTGGCCCTACACGGTCAATGCGGTCAGCGGCTATTCGGGCGGCGGCAAGCCCCTGATCGCGCGGTTCGGCCAGCCCGATGCCCCCGCCTATCGCGCCTATGGTTACGACATGACGCACAAGCATCGTGCGGAAATGAAAGCTCACGCCGGACTCGCGCACGGGGTGATCTTCGCCCCCTCCGTCGTCCCGGCCTACCGCGGAATGATCGTGGAGGTGCCGCTTCACCTTGGCGCCATGACTGGCGAGGTCACGGCAGCGTCCCTGACTGAAGCCCTGAAGACGTTCTATGCCGATGCCCCATTGGTCCTAGTCGTCGATAGCGAGGGCATCGACGAACTCGTGCTGGAACGGGACGGCGCGCCCGATGACGGCATGGAACTGTTCGTCTTCGGCAACGAGGGCGGGTGGCATGCGAGGCTCGTCGCCCGGCTGGACAATCTCGGCAAGGGTGCCGCCGGCGCCGCGATCCAGTCTCTCAACCTGATGTGCGGGCTGCCCGAGACGAGCGGGCTGCGACTGCCGGCGACGCGATGAAGGCCGTGCACGGTTTTTGTGCAGGTGCGATATGATGGTTGGCGGGGCCTGCCCGGCACGGCACAAGACACAAGTGCTCGCGGCCGGCCGGCCGAGTCGGCAGCTACGGACTTTGGCGACGCCGTTTGATGAGGGATGAGACCGGGTGAAGAAGATCGAAGCCATCATCAAGCCGTTCAAGCTCGACGAGGTGAAGGAGGCGCTGCACGATGTCGGCGTATCCGGGATCACCGTGCTCGAAGCCAAGGGGTTCGGCCGGCAGAAAGGCCATACCGAGCTTTATCGCGGGGCTGAATATGTCGTCGATTTCCTGCCCAAGGTGAAGCTCGAGGTCGTCGTCACGGACGATCTTGCCGACCGGGTGGTCGAGGCCATCGCCGCTGCGGCGCAGACCGGCCGGATCGGCGATGGCAAGATTTTCGTCTCGCAGGTCGAAGGCGCAATGCGCATCCGTACCGGCGAGCGTGACGAGGACGCAATCTAACCGGCGCAAGAGGCAGCGCCAGCCACCTATCTCACGGAGGACATCATGGCCGAACCAAAGGACATCATCGAACGGATCGCGGACGAGGGGATCGAATGGGTGGACCTGCGCTTCACCGACCCCAAGGGCAAGTGGCAGCACCTGACCATGGTCGCCAGGACGCTCGATGAAGATCAGCTGGAAGACGGCCTGATGTTCGATGGCTCGTCGATCGCCGGGTGGAAGGTCATCAACGAATCCGACATGATTCTGAAACCCGACCTCGATCGGGTGTATGTCGATCCCTTCAGCGCCGAACCCATGCTGATCGTTTTCTGCGACATCGTCGAACCGTCCACGGGTGACTGGTACGCGCGCGATCCGCGCACCACGGCCAAGCGGGCCGAGGCCTATCTCAAGACCACCGGGATCGGCGATACGATCTATGTCGGCCCGGAGGCCGAATTCTTCATGTTCGACGACGTCCGGTTCGAGGATGGATACGCCGCATCGGGCTTCCGCCTCGACGATATCGAACTGCCGACCAATACCGGCCGCGAATACGAAGCGGGCAACATGGCGCATCGCCCGCGCGCGAAGGGGGGCTATTTCCCCGTCGCTCCGGTTGACAGCGGCGTCGATATCCGCGGCGAGATGGTCTCGACCATGATCGAGATGGGCCTCGATTGCGACAAGCATCACCATGAAGTGGCCGCTGCGCAGCACGAACTGGGGCTGACCTTCAGCACCCTGGTCGAAACCGCCGACAACATGCAGATCTACAAGTATGTGGTCCATCAGGTCGCGCACATCTACGGCAAGACCGCGACCTTCATGCCCAAGCCGATCCGTGACGATAACGGTTCGGGCATGCACGTCCACATGTCGATCTGGGACGGCGGCAAGCCGACCTTCGCCGGCAACCAGTATGGCGGGCTATCGGAAAACTGCCTCTATTACATCGGCGGGGTGATCAAGCATGCCAAGGCGCTGAACGCCTTCACCAACCCCACCACCAACAGCTACAAGCGGCTGGTTCCGGGGTTCGAGGCACCGGTTCTCCTAGCCTATTCGGCGCGCAACCGTTCGGCCAGCTGCCGCATCCCCTATGGCGCGGGCGACAAGGCCAAGCGGGTCGAGTTCCGGTTCCCGGACGCGATGGCCAACCCGTATCTCGCCTATGCGGCGCTGCTGATGGCCGGGCTCGACGGAATCCAGAACAAGATTCACCCGGGCGAGGCGATGGACAAGAACCTCTACGATCTGCCCCCGGCGGAACTGGCCGACGTGCCGACCGTGTGCGGATCGCTGCGCGAAGCGCTCGAGGCGCTGGCCGCAGACAACGAGTTCCTGTTGCGCGGGGACGTCTTCACCAAGGACCAGATCGACTCCTATTGCGAGCTGAAATGGGACGAGGTGAAGCGGATGGAAATGACCCCCTGCGCAGTCGAATTTGATATGTACTACAGCGCCTGATCACATGCGAAGGCCGCGGGCAGCCGGGGGGTGCGCCCCCCTCGGCGCCTGCGATGCCGGGGGCTTCGTCACCGTCCCGCCCGACAATCGACAAAGGACACCGCCCGCCGCACTGACGCACCGATGCCGCTTGGCGCTTAATGCGCCAGCCGGTAATCCAGCGGCAGGCCGTCCTTCGACGGCAGTTTTTCTTCCGCATCCTGCACCCGCGGGCGGGTGGCTTCTGCGATCAGTCGCCGCTGTTCGTCCTCGGGCATCCGCTCCCACCCTGCCCGCGTCAGACGGTCGAGCGGCCGGAAGCGGACCTTGTACTGCATCCGCTGCGACCCTTCGACCCAATAGCCGAGATAGACGTAAGGCAGGCCTTCGGCTGCCGCGCGGCGGATATGGTCGAGGATGATGAAATTGCCGAACCCTCCCCGATCCTGGAGGTCGGGATCGTAGAAGCTGTAGATCATCGACAGACCGTCGCCTTGGACATCGGTCAGGCAAGCTCCGACAAGCCGTCCCGGCCCGCCACCTCGCGACGGTTCGCGATACTCAACGACGTGGCTCGACACCGGCGTATGCTCGACCATGTCGGCGAAATCGGATTCGTCCATTTCCGCCATTCCGCCGCCCGGATGCCGCGAGGCGAGATAACGGCGCAGCAGCTGGAACTGCTCGTCGGTCGCCCAGGGGCGGCACTCGCTCACCTCGATATCGCGATTGGCCCTCAGCGTGCGTTTCTGGCTGGTCGACGGCACGAATTCGGTCGCCGCCACCCGCACCGAAACACATGCCTGGCAGTCGAGGCAGGAGGGGCGATAGGCAACCGTCTGGCTGCGGCGAAAACCGATCCTGCCCAGCGCCTCGTTCAGTTCGTCCGCATTCTGGCCGCGCAGTTCGGTGAACACCTTGCGCTCGAACTTGCCTGGCAGATAGGGGCAGGCCGACGGACTGGTGACGAAGAAGCGAGGGAATCGGATCGGGGCCGTCACGGGGCTGGCGTCCTTTCGCGTCAGGAGAAAACGGCTGTTCTCGTGACGCTTATATGGCTCACCCGGGAAGGTGTTAAAAGTCTCTTAACCATCAAAATGCAGGCCAGGCCAGACGGACGGTCAAGCCCGCTATCGTCAGTCGGGTTTGGCGAGTTCGACCTGATAGCCCTTGGAGCTCAGCGCCGCGATCAGCGCCTCGATCTGCGCGCGGTCCTGCGCCTCGCATTCGAACTCGGTAATCAGCGCCTTGGCCGGCTGGCTGGTGAAGATGCGCTGATGGTGAATCTCGACGATATTGACGTTGTGCGCCTCGAATTCGCGCATCACGTGGAACAGTGCACCGGGGCGATCCCGAAGCGAGAGGCGCAGGCGCGCCAGCCGGCCCGAACGTGCAAGATCGCGCAGCAGCACTGTCGCAAGAAGGCGGGTATCGATATTGCCGCCGCACAGCACCAGCCCCACGCTCTTGCCGGCAAAGCGCTCGCGGTTCGACAGGACTGCCGCCAGTCCGGCCGCGCCCGCCCCTTCGACGACGGTCTTCTCGATCTGCAACAGCAGGGCCACCGCGTGTTCGAGAGCGGGCTCGTCGACCAGTAGGATCTCTCCGACCAGCGCGGCGATGATCTGCGAGGTAAACGCGCCAGGCGCCTTGACCGCGATGCCTTCCGCCAGCGTATCGCCGCCGCAGGCGCGGGTTTCCCCGGTCAGCGCGGAATACATCGAAGGATAGAGCGCCGCCTGCACGCCGATCATCTCGATCGCGGGGTTGATCGCGCTGGCCACGGTCGCCATGCCGCTCATCAGCCCGCCGCCGCCGATCGGGACGACCAGGCAATCGAAATCGCTCTTCACGTCGAGCATCTCGAGCGCGACCGTCCCCTGCCCGGCGGCAACCGCGGGATCGTCGAAGGGATGAACGAACGTCAGCTGCCGCTCCTGCTCGAGCACGCGGGCATGGGCATAGGCCTCATCGAATGTCTCGCCGAACAGGACTACCTGGCCGCCGACGCTTTCGGTCTGCATCACTTTGACGCTGGGGGTCGTGCGGGGCATCACGATGGTCACCGGGACGCCCAGACGCCGCCCGTGATAGGACAGGCCCTGCGAATGATTGCCGGCCGAGGCGGCAATGACACCCCGGCTGCGCTGCGCCTCGGGCATCAATAGCAGGGCGTTGAGCGCCCCGCGCTCCTTGTATGCCGCGGTAAATTGCTGGTTCTCGAACTTCAGCCAGATATCCGCCCCGGCAATCTCGGACAGGGTGATCGAGTGCAGAAGCGGGGTTCGCACCACCGCGCCCTCGATCCGCTGCGCCGCCGCCCGCACGTCCGCAATCGTCAGGAGGTCACGGGCCGGGGCTGTGAGGCTTTGCGCCGGGGGCTGGTTCATGTGCCCCGGCCTAGGCCCGGCCCGCCCGCGGTGCAATTGCGGAAAGGCTTTCGCCCTTTCGCGCATTGCCTTATCCGCTGCTCGATACGAAATTCCAGGGGTCGCCCGATCGATGAAGAACCAGCTTGCCGCCGCCCTTTCCGCTCTCGCCCTGATCTCCGCCAGCCCCGCGCTGGCCGATACGCTGGTCGATAACGTTCAGGGCATCACCGTCGGCGACGACGGCGAGATTGAGCAGTTCGACGCACTGGTCATCGGTGATGACGGCCGCATCGAAAGGGTTCTTCGGCGCGGCGATACCCGCCCGCGGACCGACTATCGCGAGGATGGCAAGGGCCGCGTCATGCTTCCCGGCCTCATCGACGCGCATCTCCATGTCATGGGCCTGGGGCTCGGCGCACTCACGCTGGACCTGTCGGACACGAAATCGCTCGACGAGGCCTTGGAGAAGATCCGCAGGTTCGCGCAGGAAAACGAATCGCGTCCGTGGATCCTCGGCCGGGGCTGGAATCAGGAAACCTGGGGTCTGGGCCGTTTCCCGACGGCAGCCGAACTTGACCGCGCGGTTGCCGATCGGCCCGTCTACCTCCAGCGGGTCGACGGTCATGCCGGCTGGGCCAATACCCTTGCGCTGAAGGCCGCCGGGATCACCGCCAAGACCAAGGCTCCGGCCGGCGGGCGGGTCGAACGGCTGCCCGGTTCGCAGGAACCCTCGGGCATCTTTGTCGATGCCGCGGAAAACCTGATGCAAGAGGCCATCCCCGCACCGCGTCCGGCCGATCGCGATCTTGCCCTGCAAGAGGCGCAGAAGCGGCTTCATGCGCTCGGCATCACGGCGGTGGCCGACATGGGCACCACGATCGAGGACTGGCAGGCCTTTCGCCGCGCGGGCGATCGCGGCGCGTTGACCTTGCGGATCATGTCCTATGCCGCCGGCCCCGACCAGATGGTGCTGATCGGCGGTAGCGGGCCGACGCCATGGCTGTATGACGACAAGCTGCGGATGAACGGAGTCAAGCTGTATCTGGACGGTGCGCTCGGCAGCCGCGGCGCTTGGCTGAAACGTCCTTATGCCGACGATCCGGGCAATACCGGGTTGCCGCTCCTCGCCCCGGCACAATTGCGCAACATTCTGGTGCGGGCGGCGCAAGGAGGTTTCCAGCCTGCGGTCCATGCCATCGGCGATGCCGCGGATGCCGAAATACTCGATGCCATTGCCGAAATTGCCGAAAGCTATCCGCAAGACCTGCGCTGGCGGGTGGAACATGCCCAGATCGTCGATCCGGTCGATCTGGCCAAGTTCGGGCAGCACGGCATCATCGCCAGCATGCAGCCGGTCCATCAGACCTCCGACCGGCTGATGGCCGAAGCACGGCTGGGACCCGACCGGCTGACGGGCGCCTATGCCTGGAATTCGATCGCCCGCACCTCTGCGCGGCTGGCATTCGGATCCGATGCGCCGGTGGAATCCCCCGATCCCTTTGCCGGGATCGCCGCGGCGATCAGCCGCACCGATGCGGCCGGGCAACCGTTCGGCGGATGGAGGCCCGAAGAGCGCGTAAGCCGCGAGCAGGCGCTTGCCGCGTTTACCGCCGATGCGGCCTACGCAGGGTTCGCCGAAGGCCGCTTCGGCAGGCTGGCCGAGGGCGAGCGCGCCGATTTCGTGCTGGTCGACCGGGATCCCCTGTTGGCAACGCCCGAGCAAATCCGCGCGACGCGGGTGCTGCAGACCTGGGTCGGCGGACGCAAGGTCTATACCGCGGACTGAGCGTCCTCGGCGGCGGCGGCGGTATCGTCGCCCGGATCGGATGCCGCCGGGCGGCGCTTCTCGCTGATCTTCATGATCAGCATCGCCGCCTCGAACAGCATCAGCAACGGCACGGCCAGCAGGATCTGGGAACCGGGATCCGGCGGGGTGATGATCGCCGCGATGACGAAGACCAGCACGATCACGTACCGCCGCGCCTTGCTGAGCTGCGCATGGCTGACGATCCCTGCGCGGTGCAGCAGCAACAGCAGGACGGGAAGCAGGAAACTGAACCCGAAGGCCAGGATGAACTGCATGACCAGCCCGAGATAATCAGACGCGCTGGGCAAGGCGAGAATGTCGAGCCCGCCCGCCTCGCCCTGGAAACTCAGCATCCAGGCAAAGGCGGTGGGCATGACGAGATAATAGGCCAGCGCCGCGCCGGCCGTGAACAGGATCGGCGTCGCCAGAAGAAAAGGCAGAAACGCCTTCTTCTCCCGCGCGTACAGGCCGGGTGCGATAAAGGCCCATAACTGGTTCGCAATGAACGGAAAGCTCAGGCAGAACCCGCCGAAAAGGGCGACCTTCAGCTCGACGAAGAAGACCTCGTACAGCTTGGTAAAGATCAGCTGGCCCTCGCCCTGCGGAAAGGAATCCTTGAGCGGCTGAACCAGAAACCCCAGCAGCGCATCGGCAAAATAGAGGCAGATGCCGAACCCCGCCAGCAGGGCCAGCAGGCTGCGGACCAGCCGCGCGCGCAGCTCGATCAGGTGATCGAGCAGCGGTGCCTCGCTATCGTCGATGTCGCGGATCTTGAAGGCCATGGTTCAGTCCCGGTCCTGCCCGCTGTTTCCGGCGTCTGCAGGGCTCGTCGCACGCGATTCTGCCGAGCCGGCGGCGGGGGGCAGGAGATTTTCCGGCGCCCCGTCCGGCTTTGGCGCTGCGCCGCCCTCAGGTTCGCTGCCGGTGGGATAGCGGGCCATGATTTCCGCATTGCGGGCGGCCCACTTCTTTTCCATGTCCTCCATTTCGGCTTGGCGGACCATCTCGTCGATGCCCGAGCGGACGTGGTTCGACATGCGCCGCAGCTTGCCGATCCAGCGTCCGGCAGCACGCAAGGCCATCGGCATGTCCTTCGGCCCGATCACGACGATCGCCACGACCGCTATGACCAGCAGTTCGCTCGCGCCGATGTCAAACATGGATCAATCCGGTTGGCGGAGGGCGGAGGTCAACCCTGGCTGTCGCTGCGGGGGGCGGGCTGGGGTTCGACGTGAGTGGCTGCAGCGGAGGTGGCGGCAGTCGGCGTGGCAGCAGCCGATGTGGCGGGCGCGGTCGCGGGCGGTTCGGTCCGCGCGACATCGGGGGCCGGGCCCTCGATCCGCGGCGCCGGCTTGTCCGCCTCGTCCATCCCGTGCTTGAAGCTTTTGATGCCCTTGCCGAATTCGCCCATGATGTCGGCCACCCGGCCGCGCCCGAACAATACCAGCACAATGACGAGCACGATCAGCCAGTGCCAGATCGAAAAGGAACCCATGATCTTCTCCAAGCCGCAGGCAAGCGGCGCAATCCTGTCTTACGAACTCCTATCTAGACGCTCCACCGGGGGATTGCCAGCGTGGTCGGTGTCGTTTGCGTCGCCGGTCAGGGCCTCGAAGGCATCGTCGACCGGGTCGAGCAGTCCGGCAGCGCGCAATTCGGCCAGGCCGGGCAGGTCACGCCGGCTGGCGAGGCCGAAGTGGTCGAGGAACGCAGGCGTCGTCGCATAGATCGTCGGCCTCCCCGGAACCTCGCGCCGCCCCGCAATCCGGACCCAGCCCGCCTCCATCAGCACATCGAGCGTCCCGGGGCTGGTCTGCACCCCCCGGATGGATTCGATCTCTGCCCGGCTGACCGGTTCGTGATAGGCGACGATGGCCAGCACTTCGGTCGCCGCCCGCGACAGCCGGCGGGGCTGTTCGCGCTCTCGGCGCAGCAGGTGCGCCAGATCGCTCGCGGTCTCGAAATGCCAGCGCTTGCCGCGCTCGACCAGATGCACGCCGCGCTCCGCATAGTGCGTTTCCAGTTCGCCGAGCGCTGCGGCCAGTTCGGCTTTGGGCGCATTCCCGAGCACGTCGGCCAAGCCATCGAGCGACAGCGGTTCATGCGCCGCGAACAAGGCCGCCTCGACCGCGCGCACCAGTTCCCCCGGCCGGTGGGTCACGCAATGCGCCGCAGCCGCAAGGGACCGAAGGCATCCTCCTGCGCAAGTTCGGCCCTTCCCAAACGCGCCAGTTCCAGCGCCGCGACGAAGCTCGAGGCGAGTGCTGATCGGCGCAGGCGAGGATCGGCATGAGGGGGCAGAAAATCCCGCAACTCGAGCCATTCCAAATTCACGCCGAGCATGTGCGAAACCCGCTCCAGCGCCGATTCGAGCGTCATGACCGGACGTTCGCGGACCATGTGGACCGCGGGTGCGGTGCGCGCCTTGACCCGCCCGTATGCCTCGATCAGCGCGTATTGATCGGATTGCCACAAGGTCCGCCGGTCAATGTGCAGACCTTCCGGCGCGCCGCGCAGGAACACGTCGCGCCCGATCCGGTCGCCGCCCATCAGCCGCGCCGCCGCCTCGCGCATCGCGCCCAGGCGTTGCAACCGCAATTGGAGGCGCAGGGCCAGTTCCTCGGGTCCCGGATGTTCCTGTACGTCCCTCGGCAGCAGCAGGGCCGATTTGAGATAGGCGAGCCAGGCCGCCATCACCAGGTAATCGGCCGCCAGCTCGAGCTTCAGTGCATCGGCGCGTTCGATATAGTCGAGATATTGCTCGACCAAAGCGAGGATGGAGATTTCGCGAAGATCGACCTTCTGCCGCCGCGCCAGGTCGAGCAGCAGGTCGAGCGGCCCTTCCCACCCGTCGAGTTCGAGATAGAGCGCCCCGTCATCGGCAGAAGGCGCGGCAATACCGCGCCAATCATCCCTATCGTCGTCGAACAGATCGGCAAGGAGGGTGCCTTCGCTCATGCCTCGCTCGATATCGCCAGGCCGAGAAGAGCGTCACGCTTGGCGATGAGTGCGGCGGTCGAGGCGCCGCCATTCGAAGCATTGCCCATGGCTGCATGAACCCGCTCAAGCCGTGCCTGCCCCGCCTCATCCAGGTCCGGGCACCGCGTGGCGATCCCCAGCATGTCATCGAGCCGGGCCCAGCAATTGAGGACCACGTCGCAGCCGGCCGCAAGCGCGCGCTCGGCCCGCTCAGGGATTGTCCCGTCGAGCGCCTGCATGTCGATATCGTCGGTCAGCAGCAGCCCGTCGAATCCGATCCGCCCGCGAACGATGTCTTCGATGACGACCGGCGAGAGGGTTGCCGGTCGCTCGTTGTCCCACGCCTCGAATACGATATGCGCGCTCATGCCCAGGGGGTGCGCGGCCAGCGTCCGGAACGGAGCGATATCGTCTTCGAGTTCCGCTTCGCTGGCATTCACGCGGGGCAGCACCTTGTGCGAATCGCAGGTCGCCCGCCCGTGCCCGGGAATGTGCTTCAGGCATCCCACGACGTCGGCTCGCGCATGGCCTTCGAGTATGGCGCGGCCAAGCGCCGCGACCTGCATCGGCGATCCCCCCAGCGCGCGGTCCCCGATCACATCGTCGGTTTCCGGCCGGCGAACGTCGAGGGGGGCGTGGAAATTCACCGTAATGCCGCAATCCGCCAGTTCGCGCGCCAGCGCCTCGGCATTGACCAGCGCCGCCTCGATCGCAGAGGCGGGGGCAAGATCGTAAAGCTGCGCAAAGGCTTCGCCCGCGGGAAACCGCGGCCATTCGGGGGGCTTCATGCGCGCCACCCGCCCGCCTTCCTGATCGATCGATACGATCAGGCGGTCGCGTCCGTGAAGCGAGCGCAGGTCGTCGGTCAGGCGGCGAAGCTGTTCGCGGGTCTCGCAATTCCGGGCGAAAAGGATGTAGCCGGCCGGATCGGCATCACGAAAGAACGTCCGCTCGTCATCCGACAGGACCGGGCCGGCGATACCGAAGATGGCAGGCGTCATCCGCCCGGAATCGCAGGTTCGCGTCGCCGTTGCAAGCCAACCGCCCGCCGAGCTTGTGGATCGCCGCGCTGCCTACTTGATGAAGCAGGCCAGCCCATCGGCCTTGAGCGCATCGCACAAACGCCGGGCCGAAGCGCGATCACCGGCCAGCGCCTGCAGACGGTAGACCCGGCCGATATCGACCCGAGCCTCGACAACCCGGTGACGCACCCCGGCGAGCGCCTCTGTCTGGCGCGTCAGTCGTTGCCAGGCATCCTCGGCCGCAGCCCGATCGGGGAAAGCGCCGACCTGTACCGCGGTGCCACTGGCCGCAGGCGCCGGCGCAGGAGCCGCCTCGCTTGCTGTAGCAACAGGTTGTGCTGGCGCCGCCTCGGCCCTTTCCGAAGTCCGCTGGGCGGGAGTGGCGGGGGGTTCAGCATCGGCAATGTCCGTGGCGATGGCAGGCGCCGGCGCACGTTCGGCAAGCCGCCCTTCGCGAACCTGCCCCTCACCCACGGCAAAGCTTGTGTCGCCAGTTCCGGCAAAGGTCTTGCCGCCCTTTTCGGCGGGGCGGGTCTTGTATGGCTCTTCGGGCGCCGCGATGATGCTGCCATCGGCCGGCGGTTCGCCCGCGGTGCGCCCCGAAAGCCACCAGATCGCACCGACGAGTGCTACCAGCACGGCAAGAGCAACCAGCCCCATGGTCACCAGCCGTCCCGTGGGAAGGCCCGGCTCGTAATCGCGGTCGTCGTCCGTTTCGAGCCAGGGGAGCCGTTCGGTCCCGATCAGATCGGGATCGCCGCGGCTGTCCCAATCGCTGTCGTCGGCATAGGGGCTGCGCGCCATCCTTACATCTCCTCCACCGCTTCGACACCGAGGATGCCGAGACCGTTGCGGATCACCTGCGCCACCTGAGCGACCGCGAACAAGCGTGCGCTGGTCAACTCGGGGTCGCCCTCCTGGATGATCCGCTTTGCCGGATCGTCATTACCGGCATTCCAGAAACTGTGAAAGGCCGCGGCGAGATCGCCGAGGAAGAAGGCGATGCGGTGCGGCTCGCGCGCCTTGGCGGCGGCATCGACCACCCGCGGGAACTGCGCGGCTTCGCGAACCAGATGCAGCTCGTCCGCTCCAAGACGATCGAGATGGTCGGCCGATGGTTCGACGCCGGCCTTGCGCATGGTCGAACTGATCCGGGCATGGGCATACTGGAGATAGAATACCGGATTGTCGCGGCTGGCCTCGACCACCTTGGCGAAGTCGAACTCCATCTGCGCTTCGGGCTTGCGGGTCAGCATGGTGAAGCGGACGACGTCCTTGCCTACCTCCTCGACGACCTCGGCAAGGGTCACGAATGTGCCCGAACGCTTGGACATCTTCACCGGCTCGCCATTGCGCAGCAGGTTGACCATCTGCACCAGCTTGACATCGAACGGGATCGGGCTGCCCTGCCCTTCGGACAGCGCGGCGACCGCGGCCTTGATCCGCTTGACCGTGCCCGAATGGTCCGCGCCCCAGATGTCGATCAGCGCATCGGCGCCTTCCGCCTTCTGCATATGATAGGCCAGATCGGCGCCGAAATAGGTCCAGCTGCCATCGGATTTGCGGATCGGGCGGTCCTGATCGTCGCCGAACCGGGTGGAACGAAACAGCGGCAGCTCGACCGGCTCCCAGTCTTCGGGCGGGGCCTTGCCCTTGGGCGCTTCGAGGACGCCATCATACACGAAGCCATGCTCGCGCAGCCATGCCTCGGCCGCCTCGGGCTTGCCCGCAGCCTGCAATTCGGCCTCGGATGCGAAAACGTCATGCTCGATCCCCAAGAGGGCGAGGTCGGCGCGGATCATCTCCATCATCGCCGAAACCGACCGCGCCCGGAACTCGGGAAGCCATTCGCTATCGGGCGCATGGGCGAATCGATCGCCGAACTCATTGGCCAGCGCCTGCCCCACGGGCACCAGATAATCACCGGGATAGAGCCCCGCCGGAATGTCTCTGATACTTTGCCCCAGCGCCTCGCGATACCGCAGATGGACCGAGCGGGCGAGGACATCGACCTGTCCGCCTGCATCGTTGACGTAATATTCGCGCGTCACCTCGTGGCCGACGAACTCCAGCAGGGCGGCAAGCGCATCGCCCACCACCGCCCCGCGGCAGTGGCCCATGTGCATCGGTCCGGTCGGGTTGGCCGAGACGTATTCGATGTTGACCCGCTGGCCCCGGCCCGCCTGCGACCGGCCATAACCGGCGCCCAGCGCGGCGATGGCGCGCAATTCCCGCTGCCAGACGTGATCCGCAAGCCGAAGATTGATGAAGCCCGGCCCGGCGATCGTCGCCTCGGTCACGTCGGGGCGGTGTTCGAGATGGGCGACGATCCGTTCCGCCAGCGCACGCGGATTGGTCTTGGCCTGCTTGGCGAGGACCATCGCGGCGTTGGTCGCGAGGTCGCCATGCGCGGGATCGCGCGGCGGTTCGATCGTCACAGCCGTGCGGTCAGAGCCCGGCGGCAGGTCGCCTTCCAGCTCCAGGGCATCGAGAACAGCGTCGATCGTCGCGGCAAAGCCGGCGTAGAGGGTCTGGGTGTCGTCGGACATGCGCGCGCGCCTAGACGACTGACGCGAAAGCGCAAGTAACCGCGCGCCGCGCGCGGCGGCGTCCGCGTGTCAGCGCGTGGCGTTGTAGCGCAGCTGCTCTTCGCTCAGCTGGAACCCCACCAGAAGCTCGAAGGTCGCGCGCTGGATCGCCGCACGGACTTCGGGATCGGCCAGCGGGTCGAGCGCGGCATCGGCGTCACCGGCCTTGCGCTCACGGGTGATCTTGCGGCGAATGTCTTCGGGCAATGTCGCATCGGCACGGTTGACGAACGCCCCTGCCTTCGCGCTCGCCCGGGCCCGCTCCTGTCCGTCCGCAAAGGTCAATCGGACCGTTCCGACGCGCTTGGTCACTACGGCGCTGCCGCCGCGCAGGACGGTCGAGAAATACGGCAGTTCCACCGTTCGCGCGCCAGAAGTGTTCTGCCGCCGTGCGACCACGTCGAATGTCGCCTCGCTATAGACCCGCTCGCCGCTTTCGTTGCAGGTCGAACGCAGGTTGGTGATCGCCGCCGTCAGATCGAGGTCGGCAAAAGTGCGCGAAGTGGGCGAGGTAAACAGCGTGATGTCGCCGGTATAATCGGGAATGCCTACCGCGGGGCAGGCAGTGCGCACCGCCGTGATGCCGACACCCTGATCCACCACCAGTTCACCTGCGGTGTTGCACCCGGCAAGCGCGAGCCCCAATCCGAGGGCGGTCATCAGGCGAAAGCGCATGGTCATGGCGGCGGCAATCCTTGAAAGTTCGTCTGCATGCTCCGCCGGGGAGCGCGCGTGCCCTAGCTTGGCGCGCGGCAAAGCGCTAGGGGGAGGCATATGAACGCCCCCTTTCGCACCGACCTGCCCGAAGATGATGCGCGCCCCCCGCTCGAAGTGCTGATTGCCGCCCCGCGCGGCTTCTGCGCCGGTGTCGACCGCGCGATCGAGATCGTCGAGCGCGCGATCCAGAAATACGGGGCACCGGTCTATGTCCGCCATGAGATCGTGCATAACAAGTACGTCGTCGAAGAATTGCGGCAGAAAGGTGCGATCTTCGTCGAGGAGCTGGACGAGGTGCCGAGCGATGCGCCGGTCGTCTTCAGTGCCCACGGCGTTCCCAAGACCGTCCCCGCCGAAGCGCAGCGCCGGGCGATGACCTATCTCGATGCGACCTGCCCGCTGGTCAGCAAGGTCCATCGCCAGGCCGAACGCCAGATCGAGAAGGATCGTCATATCCTTTTCATCGGGCACGAAGGCCACCCGGAGGTCATCGGCACGATGGGGCAGGTGCCCCCCGATCGCATTACCCTGGTGGAGACTCTGGAAGATGTCGAACGTCTGCCGTTCACTGCCGCGGACGATCTGGCCTATCTTTCGCAGACCACGCTTTCGGTGGACGATACCCGCGCGATCGTCGAGGCGCTGGAGGCGCGGTATCCGCAGATCGTCGGGCCCAAGGCCGAAGACATCTGCTATGCCACCAGCAATCGCCAGGCGGCAGTGCGCGAGATTGCTTCGGGTGCCGATCTGGTGCTGGTCATCGGGGCGCCCAATTCGTCGAACTCCGTCCGACTGGTCGAAGTCGCCGAAAGGATGGGCGCATCCGCGCGGCTGATCCAGCGCGCTTCCGAAATCGACCCGGCATGGCTCGACGGGATCGGCACGCTCGGGCTCACGGCGGGTGCATCCGCGCCCGAGGCGCTCGTGCGCGAGGTGATCGCCTGCCTTTCGCAATGGCGCCGGATCGAGGAACGCACGATCACGACCGCGGAAGAAAGCATCGTTTTCAAGCTGCCTCGCCAACTGCTCGAGTAGGGTGGCGGTCTATACCGATCTTGCCGCGCACGAGCTGGGCGCGATCGTCGATGGCTGGGATGTGGGCAGGCTGGTTTCAGCCAAGGGTATCGCCGAGGGTATTTCCAACAGCAACTGGCTGATCGAGACTGCCGGATCGCCCCGCTCGGCACGGTTCGTCCTGACGATGTACGAACGGCGGATCGACCGTGGGGACCTGCCTTTTTTCCTCGGCTTGCTCGATCATCTCGCCGCGGCAGGACTACCGGTACCACGGCCCCTTCACGATCCTGCGGGGGCCCCCTTCCGGATGGTGGGCGACAAGGCGGTGGCCCTGATCGAATATCGTTCGGGCATCTCGCCAGCCTGGCCCACCCCCCGCCAAGCCCATGCCGCCGGCGCGGTCCTGGCACGGATCCATCTGGCCGGGGCAAGCTACCACGCCGCGCGGGGCAATGCCCTCAGTCCGCCCGCCTGCGCCGCGATGCTCGCCGCAATCGGGCCGGCGCGGTTGCGTGCGATCGACCCCGCCCTTCCCGCATTCACCAGCAAGGCGGCCGATCTTGCCGAACGCTGGCCCCAGAACCTGCCGGTTTCAGTCATTCATGCAGACCTTTTTCCCGACAACGTCCTCATGGTGGGCGACAGTGTGACCGGGGTGATCGACTTCTATTTCGCATGCACCGACCAGATGGCATACGATCTTGCCGTCACCCATTCCGCGTGGGCTTTCGACCGCCGGACCGGCGCCTATCGCGAGGATATCGGGCGGGCGCTGATCGAAGGCTATGGCAGCGTGCGCGACCTCTTGCCCGCCGAACGATCGGCCCTGCCGCTGCTGGCCCAAGGCGCGTGCCTGCGTTTCGTCGCCAGCCGGGTAGAGGACTGGTTCGAGCAGGCCGGAAGCCATGAAATCCTGCGCAAGGACCCGCTGGACTATGCGAGACGCTGGCAATTCTACGAAAGCCAAGGCAACGCGATCTTCGCATGAAGAATGTCGAGATATTCACTGATGGCGCCTGCAAGGGCAATCCCGGCCCCGGCGGTTGGGGCGTCCTGCTGCGCATGGGTCCGCACGAGAAGGAACTATCGGGTAGCGCGCCGGAAACGACCAACAACCGGATGGAACTGACCGCCGCGATTCGCGGGTTGGGTGCGTTGATCGAACCCTGCCGCGTCGATCTCTATACCGACAGCCGCTATCTGATCGACGGGATAACGAAATGGGTCGACGGCTGGAAACGGCGTGGCTGGGTCAACGCGAGCAAGAAGCCGGTGCGCAATGCTGAACTGTGGCATGAACTGATCGAGGCTTGCGCCCGCCACGAGATTACCTGGCATTGGGTCCGCGGACATTCGGGCCACCCCGAGAACGACCGGGTCGACAAACTGGCCAGCGATGCTGCCGAATCGATCGCCGGAATGCGCGTCTAGCGAAACCTGGCCGGGCTGTAGAGCGCCGGATCGAGCCGCGCGGTCATCGCATCCGGGCCGCGCCCAAGCAGGACTTGAGCGGCGAGCCGGGCGGCTGCCGGCGAAGTCTGGATGCCGTATCCGCCCTGCCCTGCGAACCATGCAAATCCTTCGGTCGCGGGATCGGGGCCATACACCGGCAGCCGGTCGGGAGCGAAGCTGCGGAGGCCCGCCCAACGGCGCTCGACGCCCGCGATTCCCCAGTCGACTACGGTTTCCAGGCGCGCAATCGCCTGTGCCACGGCGAGCTCCTCGGGCGCCGCATCGCAGGGCTGGCTGGGGGTCTCGTCGTGCGGGCTCAACCACAATCGTCCCGCCTCGGGCTTGAAGTAGAACCGCCCGCCAATGTCGAGCGCCAGGGGCAGATCGGCAGGCGGCGGCTGCGCAAGCCGCAATTGGACGACCGTGCGGCGCAAGGGCGCGATGCCCAGAGGCTGTGCACCGGCAAGACCAGCCAGCTCGTCGGCCCAGGCGCCCGCCGCATTGACAAGCGTGGATGCAGCGAAGCGTGTCTCCTGGGCGTTAAGGGTCCAGCCGCCCGACCGTCGCTTTGCCTGCGTCACGCGCGCGCGGCATACCAGCCTCGCCCCGGCCTTGGCAGCCCGGGCAAGGTAATGCTGATGCAGCGCGGCAACGTCGATATCGGCGCAGCCCGGCTCCCAGATCGCCGCGCTCCATTGGGGTCGCAGCCCCGGCAACCGTGCGCCGAGCGCACTGCGGCCAAGCCGTTCGAACGCTGCTCCGGTCGGTCCGAAGCGCTCTTCGAAAGCATCGAGGAGGCCCGTATCCTCCTCGCGCCCGATGTAGAGAGCGCCGCGCGGGGTCAGGAACCCGCCGTCGCGCAGATAATCGCCCGAGGCGAGCGTCAGCGGAACGATTTGGGGCCCGCCATAGCACTCTTCCCAGAATGCCGCGGAACGGCCGGTGGCATGATAGCCCGGCATGTCTTCCGCTTCGAGGATCAGGACCCGCGCCCCGCCTTCCGCGAGTTCGGCACCCAAGCTGGCCCCGGCGATACCGGCGCCAACGATCGCGAAATCATGGACGGTCATGGGTGCGGCGCGGCCCGGTCCAAAAATTCGGCAATCCCGGCCATGGCCTGATCGCGCACGGCATCGACCTCGCGCAGGATTTCATGCCGCACCTCGCTACCGAAAGCGATCAATTCGGCCTTGGGCAATCGCGAGGCTGCCCGTTCCACCGCGTCATGCCGCACCAGCCGGTCATGCGTGGTCGACAGCAGCAGCACGGGGATCGTGACCTGCTCCATCGCGCCCGGGCGTTCGATCCGGCGGATCGAGGCATAGGCCTGCGCGACCCAGCCCCAGCTGCCCGGCCCCATGGCGACCTCCGGACGGTGATTGCGCCACCATAGCTCGTCCTCGTAGCGGTCGGCATCGTGGGTCAGAAGGGAGGAACGCCGCAAGGGCACCTCGCCCGGCTTCTCGCTACCCTGCCAGGCCGGTCGCCGCGGGTTGCCGACGATGCCCATCATCCGGGCGACGACATGCAGCATTGGCAACGGCAGGTCCGGCCCCGCCATGCGCAGCATCGGTGCCACCAGTACGAGCGCAGCGGGATCGACCGCGCGCTCGATCACGGCACGAAGGGCTATATGCCCGCCCATCGAATGGCCGATAATGACGTGCGGACCCGGCGTCGCGCTTCGCCAGTCGCGCCAGAATGCGCCGAGATCGGCGACCCAGTGGGCGAAATCGTCGACATGGCCGGTGAATGGATCGTCTCCGAGACGGCCGGACCCGCCCTGGCCTCGCCAGTCCGCGGCGGTCACCCGCCAGCCGGCGCGATGCCATTGCTCGAGGGTCTCGAGATACTTTTCGTAGAAATCGCCGCGTCCGGGAAGGAACAGAATTGCGCCCCGCGGCGCTGCGCCCGCCCCCGGCCAATCGATTCGCCGGATCGCGTGCCCGTCGGCCGCGCGCCAGCGGCCTTCCGTGGCGGCGGGGGGAATAACGCGCCGATCGAGCGGCGGCTGCACAAGGCTTGCAGCGGCGGCAGGGGTCAGCGGATCGATTGGAGCCTCCTGCCTGCGCCGCCCGAGGGCGAGGTTACTCTTTGGTAAGCATATTTGCCTACCATGGTTCCCAAGGGGGCCTCGCGGCGACGTCATGAACCAACAGATACTTACCTACGTCCTGCTCGGCGCATTGGCAATCGCGCTGGTCGTCGCTGCGGCGACCGATCTGAAGAGCCGCACGATCAGCAACCGGCTCAATCTGGTCATCGCCCTCGGCGCGCCGCTGTTCTGGTGGGCGAACGGGATATCGCCGTTGCCGGGCATCGCATTGCAGCTTGCCGTCGCGGCAGTCACCTTCGGGGTCTGCTGCCTGTTCTTCGCGCTGCGCCAGATGGGCGGCGGGGATGTCAAGCTGCTGACCGCGCTGGCCTTGTGGATGCCGCCGGCCAATTTCCTCAGCCTCGTCGTCATCACCGCCATGCTCGGCTGGGTGCTGACCCTGGTGATGGGCGCATGGGCGGTCGCGCATTCGCGTGCTGCCGGCACGCGGCCGCTGCGCGATACCGGCTGGCTGATCGCCTTCACGCTGGTGGCCGCGAATTTTGCGAGCGCAGTTCTGGGCGGACCTCGCCTGACCCTGCCGCCCGCGCTGCTCGACCAGGCAAGCGGAGGGGGCATGGCAATGCTGATAATCGCGCTGCTGCCGGTCATGCTGCTGGCAGCCGTAACGCTCGCCTCGATCCGGATCATCCGCCGCCACGGTCAGCAGATGCGGGTACCGTACGGCGTCGCGATCTCGATGGCGGGCCTTTCGATCATCGTCGGCAGCACGGTTCTTCCGGCCGCCGGGGCATGACTTCAAAAGCAACAACGCGATCTTAACCAATCGCTCGATAGAAGAGCGAAACCATAGCAACCCGCATGCGAATCCGGCGGGCAAGAAGGGGGCTAGAATAGCCATGGACAGGAAGAAGCTGGTTCTGCTGGTAGGTGCCGCGATCATCGCGATCGGAACCGCCCTGCTTGCCCGGAGCATGTTTGCCGGGGCATCCGCCCCGCAAGCGGCCGCCGCCGCGGTCGAGCCGCAGGGGCCCAAAGTGCTGGTGGCACAGCGCGCGCTCCCCGCAGGAACGATCATCACCGCCGATGCCATCGGGTATCAGCGCTGGCCGAGCGAGCTGGTCAAGGATGCCTACTTCCTCGATGGCGAGGCCGATATCAGCAAGCTGATCGGCACCGTCGTCCGCCACCCGATCACCGCTGGCGAACCGGTAACGCAGGGCTCGCTGGTCAGCCCCGGCGATCGCGGCTTCCTCGCCGCCGCGCTGTCCCCCGGAATGCGTGCCGTCACCGTCCCGGTCGACGCCAAAAGCGGCGTTGCCGGCTTCGTCTTCCCCGGCGACAGGGTCGACATGGTGCTGACCCAGACGGTCAGCGGCAACGACGGGACCGATCTGCGCGCATCGGAAACGATCATTCGCAACCTGCGGGTTTTGGCGACCGACCAGTCGACGACGCAGGAAACGGTCGACGGCGTCACCCAGGTCAAGGAAGTCAGCACCGTCACGCTCGAGGCGACGCCGACGATCGTCGAGAAGATCGCCGTGGCCCAGACCATCGGCACGCTGAGCCTGACGCTGCGTTCGATTGCCGACAGCCAGGGCGAACTGGAACGCGCCATCGCTGCGGGCAATGTCCGGATCCCCGACGGCGCCTCGCCGCAGGAGGAAGAGCGCCTGCTGAAGGAAGCGATGGCCCGGCCCGATGACAGCCGCGGAAGCTTCGTGACCGGCGGCGACGTCTCGCGCTTCCAGCGCAGCTCGATGCCAGCCCAGGGCAGTCGGGCCGAAGCCGCGCCCGCGGCCCAGCCGGCACCGGCGGCAGCTGCACCCCGGGGGGACAGTGCCCCGGTACGCCGCGGCCCGAGCGTCCGGGTGACCCGCGGCAAGGCAACCGAAGACGTATCGGTCGGCTCGGCGGGTATCTCCGCCTCGGCCTCCTCGATGGTCTCCAGCCAGGCGGCGGGGGCTGGGCGCGCGGCCCGGGCCGTCGGCTCGATCTACTGAACAAGACAAACAATTGGACGCCATCAGGGGGCAATTGCCATGAACCGTCGCATTCACACCAAACTGCTGCTCGCCAGCCTGGCCCTGGCGCCGCTGGTCACGGTGGGCACCGCGCCCGTCGCAGCCCAGTCGGTCGTCAGCCCGAAGCAGGACATCGTCCTGTCGATCGGTCGCGGCGAACTGGTCAACGTGCCCGGCACGATGGCGGATGTCTTCATCGCCAATGACGAGATTGCCGACGTCCAGATCAAGTCGCAGCGCCAGCTGTACCTGTTCGGCAAGGCCGGGGGCGAGACCACCGTCTATGCCAGCAACGCGCAGGGTGACATCATCTGGTCGGCCAATGTCCGGGTCGGCTCGAATATCGGCAGCATCGACCAGATGCTCGGCCTTGCCATGCCCGAGGCCAAGATCAACGTGGCCACGATGGGGACTAACACGGTCCTCCTCACCGGCACGGTCGCCGCGCCTGAGGATGCCGCCGAGGCCCAGGCACTGGTCGAGGCCTTCGTCGGCGAATCGACCAATGTCATCAGCCGCCTCAGGATGGCGACGCCGCTGCAGGTCAATCTGCAGGTGCGCATCGCCGAGGTGAGCCGCAGTGTGGTCCGCTCGCTGGGCGTCAATCTCGCGTCGATCGACAGCACAAGCGGCTTCAAGTTCGGGATCGGCCAGGGCCGCAGTCCGGTTACGTTCAACCCGGGTCGCTCGCTCGGCGTCGGGGCGGGCGATACGGTCGACCGTTTCCTGAACCCGATCACGGGCGAAATCGAGGAAGTCCCCGCAAGCAGTATCGCCGGCGGCGGCCTCGGCTCGACCCTGGGTTTCGCCGGACAGTTGCTCGGCCTCGATATCGCCGGTGCGCTCGATCTTGCGGAAACCCATGGCCTCGTCACCACCCTGGCCCAGCCCAACCTCACCGCATTGTCGGGCGAGACGGCGGAATTCCTGGCCGGTGGCGAGTTCCCGATCCCGGTCAGCCAGGGTCTGGGCACCACGACCATCGAGTACAAGAACTACGGGATCGGCCTTGCCTATTCGCCGACCGTCCTTTCGAACGGTCGCATCTCGATCCGGGTCCGCCCCGAGGTATCGGAACTGTCGACCCAGGGCGCCGTCACGCTCAACGGTTTCCAGGTTCCTGCCCTTGTCACCCGCCGGGCGGAAACGACGGTCGAACTGGGCTCGGGACAGAGCTTCATGATCGCCGGTCTCCTGTCCAACAATGCACAGAACCAGATCGAGAAGGCACCCGGCCTCGGCAATATCCCGATCCTTGGCAATCTGTTCCGCTCGACCAACTGGCGGCGCGGCGAAACCGAGCTGGTCATCGTGGTGACGCCGTATCTGGTGAAGCCGGTCAACGACCGCGACATCCGCCTGCCGACCGACGGCTATCTCAAGCCCACGGAAGGCCAGCGGATCCTCGGCTACAACGAATCCGACGGTGTCTCGGGCGCCGAGCGACCCGGTCCGACGGTGGCGACCACCACCACGACCACACCGGCGGTGCCGCAGGCGGACGCCCGCCGCGAAGGCGAGACCGCCTCTGCCAAGCCCGGCTTCAGCTTCGAATAAGGAGGGGATGCAAATGCGCATGACCATCAAACGCGTGGCCACCGCCTCGCTTGCCGCAACCATCGCCCTCGCCGTGGGCGGATGCAGTAACATGAACATGGAAAACCGCTCGCTTTACAGCGTCAAGCAGCCGGTCGTCCAACGGGCCAACCACACCTTCGACGTCGCCGCCGATGCCGAAGGGCTTCCGCTCGAGGAGCAGCAGCGGCTGGTCGGATGGTTCGAAAGCATGGACCTGCGCTATGGCGACCGGGTCGCGATCGAGACTGGCGGCTATGGCAACACCGCACTGCGCGAAGACGTCGAGGCGCTGGCCGGCCGGTATGGCATCCTGGTCAGCGATGGCGCGCCGGTAACCGAGGGCTACGTTGCCCCCGGCCAGATCCGCATCGTCCTCACCCGTTCGACTGCATCAGTGCCCGCTTGCCCCGACTGGTCGCATACCGCCGAGGCGAACGAGTACAACTCGACCAACCCCAATTTCGGTTGTGCGGTGAACAGCAATCTGGCGGCCATGATCGCCAATCCCGAAGACCTTGTCGAAGGGCAACGGGGCACCGGCGAGACGACCGTCACCACCTCGACCAAAGCGATCAAGGCCTATCGCGACAGCGAACCCACCGGCGCCGGCGGCCTGGCCGAAGTCGGCACCGAAGGAGGCAGTTAAGTCATGAGCGCATCCCTCAAAACCACCATGCCCGGCAACCGCGATCCGTTCGCCGCCTACATCTGTGATGAAACCGCGCTCGACGTCTTGCGCCCGGTGGTCATCGAACTCGGCTGGCAGCCGGAGAAGTGCAACAAGGGCGGGCTGCGCAATGCGGTCCAGTCGCTGTCGGTTTCGGCCAGTCCGAACATCCTGATGGTCGACCTGTCCGAAAGCGGCGATCCGCTGAACGACATCAACGCTCTTGCCGAGGTCTGCGAACCGGGCACGGTCGTGATCGCGATCGGTCAGGTCAACGACGTGCGCCTCTATCGCGATCTCCTCGCAAGCGGGATCCACGACTATCTGCTGAAGCCGCTCTCGGCATCGGTACTGCGCGATTCGCTCAACCAGGCGCAGGCCGTGTTCATGGCGCCCCGGGCCGGCGATACCGAAACCCAACGCCACCATGTCTCGACCGCAGTGGTCGGCATGCGCGGGGGCGTCGGCGCATCCACGCTGGCGACGTCGCTTGCCTGGATCTTCAGCGCGAACAAGAAGCTGCCCACTGCGCTTCTCGACCTCGACGTCCATTTCGGCACCGGGGCGCTGACTCTCGATCTGGAACCCGGGCGCGGGCTGATCGATGCGATCGACAACCCGAGCCGGATCGATGGCCTGTTCATCGAACGGGCGATGATCCGCGCGAACGACAATTTGGCGATCCTTTCGGCCGAAGCGCCGATGAACACGCCCCTGATGACCGATGGCGCGGCTTTCCTGCAATTGCAGGAAGAGTTCCGTCACGCTTTCGAGATGACGGTGGTTGACCTGCCGCGCAACATGCTGATCAACTTCCCGCACCTGCTGAACGAGGTCAACGTCGTCACCCTGGTGACTGAAATGACTCTCGCTTCGGCCCGGGACACGATCCGCGCGCTGTCGTGGCTGAAGGCCAACGCGGCCCATGCGACCCCGCTGGTGGTGGCCAACAAGGTCCAGCCCGGCGCAGCGGAAATCAGCAAGGCCGATTTCGAAGCGTCGATCGAACGGGCGATCGACATCACGATCCCCTACGATCTGAAGGCTGCCTCGAACGCTGCCAAGCTTGGCCAGACCTTTGTCGCGGCCAATGCCGGAAGCAAGGCGACAGCCGGGATCCAGCAGCTCGCAACCCGCGTCATCGGGGCCGGCGCCGAAGATGCGGAAGCGCCGGAAGGTCAGGGCGCTGACAAGAAGTCGCTGCTCGGCACGTTCGACTTCAAGTCGTTGCTGGCCAAGAAGGACAAGGCACCGGCAACCGCGCCAGCCCAGTAAGCTGCGGGCGGGGGGCGGATTTGCGCCGCCCCGCTCCTCGCACCCCATCCCGACACACCCGAGGGAGATTCTCGATGCCCATACTCCAGATGCTGCTGTTCGTCGGCGGGCTGCTTGCGCTCGGTGCGATCGGCTACATCATGCTGGGCGGGGGCAGGGCCGGAAAGGCCAGCCAGCGGCGTTTGCAGCAGGTGCGCTATCGTCATTCGGAAAGCACGGATGCAAAGGTCGAATCGCAGCTGAAGAAGGCGATCGCCGCGCGCAAGCCCAAGATGCAGGTGACTGCGGGATCGGGCTCGAGGGTGGAAGCGCTGGCCATCCGGCTGGACCGTTCGGGCAAGGGCTGGACACTTGGCCAATATGGGTACGGCTCGCTCGGCATCGCGCTGGTCATTTCCGTGCTGCTGTTCCTGAAGACCGGTTCGCTTGCCCTGTCCTTGGCGGTCGGCATCTTCGCCGGTGCGGGCATCCCGCATTTCCTTGTTGGAAGGGCGATCAAGAAGCGCACCAACCAGTTCAACACCCGGTTCCCCGATGCGATCGAACTGCTCGTCCGCGGATTGCGCTCCGGCTTGCCGGTCACCGAAACGCTGGGCGTGGTGGCGCAGGAAATTCCCGGCCCCGTCGGCCAGGAATTCAAGATGATCGTCGAACGGATCAAGATCGGCCGGACGATGGAAGAGGCGCTGCAGGTGACTGCCGACCGGCTCGGCATTCCGGAATTCAACTTCTTCTGCATCACGCTGGCGATCCAGCGGGAAACCGGCGGCAACCTGGCCGAGACGCTTTCCAACCTCGCCGACGTGCTGCGCAAGCGCGCCCAGATGAAGCTCAAGATCAAGGCCATGAGTTCGGAATCGAAAGCCTCGGCCTACATCGTCGGCGCACTGCCGTTCATCGTCTTTGTCCTCATCTGGTGGATCAACCCGGCCTATGTCGGCGGCTTTTTCGAGGACGACCGGCTGATCGTCATCGGACTTGGCGGGCTGGTGTGGATGAGTATCGGCGGCTTCATCATGGCCAAGATGGTCAGCTTCGAAATCTGAGCGGGACGGAAGGATAAACATCATGCAACCAGCCGGCCCTACCCTCCTCGGTTTCGACGTCATCCTGATCGGTTCGATCCTGGCCGGGATCGCCGCCCTCGCGATGGTGATCGCGATCTATTCGGCGGTCACCATCCGCGATCCGATGGCCAAGCGGGTCAAGGCACTCGAAGGGCGGCGCGAGCAGCTCAAGATGGGCCTCGTCACCTCGACGGCGAAGAAGCGCCAGAGCCTCGTCCGCAAGAACGATACGGCGGACAAGGTTCGCACGACGCTCGGCAACATGAAGGTGTTGCAGGACAGCCAGCTCGAGATGATGCAGCAGAAGCTCGCCTGGGCCGGTCATCGCAACAAGGAGATCGCGGTCATCCTGCTCGGCGTCAGGATGGCGGCACCGATCGTCCTCGGCCTCGTCGCGTTCGTCCTGCTCTATGTCGTCGAGATCTATCCCGAGTGGCAGATGAAGCGGGTCATGGCGCTCGCGGCAGCCATGTTCATCGGCTACAAGGGCCCCGAAATCGCGCTGAAGAACAAGGCCAGCAAGCGCACCGACGCGATCCGCAAGGGTTTGCCCGACGCGCTCGACCTGCTGGTCATCTGCGCCGAAGCCGGGCTCACGGTGGACGCGGCGTTCAACCGCGTCGCCAAGGAACTGGGCCGGGCCTATCCGGAACTGGGCGACGAGTTCGCGCTGACCGCGATCGAACTGTCCTTCCTGAGCGAGCGCAAGAAGGCGTTCGACAACCTCGCCTACCGCGTCAACCTCGAGGCGGTGAAGGGTGTGGTGACCACCATGGTCCAGACCGAGCGTTACGGTACGCCGCTGGCTTCCGCGCTGCGCGTGCTCTCGGCCGAATTCCGCAACGAGCGGATGATGCGCGCCGAGGAGAAGGCGGCCCGCCTGCCTGCCATCATGACGGTGCCGCTGATCCTGTTCATCCTTCCGGTGCTGTTCATCGTCATTCTCGGCCCGGCGGCATGTTCGATCTCGGATGCCTTCAGCGGGGGCGTGGGAAGCTAGCGCTCTCCCGGCCCCACGCGGTGGACACCCAAGCCTGGCGCGGCCTCAATGGTCGGCCAGGCTTTCCGCATCGAGCTCTCCGGCGTTGGCCCGCACCCGGGCGAGCAGTTCGCGCATCGTCTCGCGCTCCTGCGCGGAAAGGACCGAGAACAGCTCTTCCTCGATCTTCATCGCCAGCGGCATGATCCGGGCATGGACCGCCCGGCCCGCATCGGTCAGCGCCAGCAGGTGCGAGCGCCCGTCCCTCTCGTTCGGGGCCCGCGCGATCAGCCCCCGCGCCTCGAGCGCGCTGCACGCACGGTTGACCGGCACCTTGTCCATCAGTGTCGCCCGGGCAAGCTCGCGCTGGGTCAACGCGCCACTGTCCCCCAGAACCGCCATGATCCGCCATTCGGTGGTCTTGATCGCGAACCGCTTGCGATACTGCTCGGCGATCCGGGCCGACACGGCATTGGACGCGACCGACAGCTGATAGGGCAGAAAATTCGCCAGGGGTTCGATAGGTGCGCCGCTCGCCATGCGCCCGCCTTTAGCCGCGTCGCGAGCGCGTGCAAGACCGCCGCCCCGCCTAGCGATAGCCGGGCTCGTCCCACCAGGGATAGAAATCGGGCATGTCCCCGCTCACGGTGTCGGGATAGGCCGGCGGCCGCTTCTCGAGGAAGCTGGCGATGCCTTCGCGCGCGTCGGCACCGCGGCTGAGACGGTAGATCGCCTTGCTGTCGATCCGGTGGGCCATCATCGGATGCTCGGTTGCCGACAGGCGCCACAGCATCGCCCGGGTCATCGAGACCGACACAGCCGAGGTGTTGTCGGCGATTTCGCGGGCGATCCCCCGCGCCGCGTCCATCAGCTCGCCCTGCGGATGAAGCGAGCGGACGAGCCCGCGTTCCTTCGCCTCGGCGGCGTCGAAGATCCGCCCCGTCATGCACCATTCGAGCGCGGTCTGCATTCCCACCAGCCGCGGCAGAAACCAGCTCGAGGCGGCTTCGGGCACGATCCCGCGGCGGGCGAAGACGAAGCCGAAGCGCGCATTGTCGCTCGCAAGCCGTATGTCGAAGGGCAATTGCATCGTTGCCCCCACCCCCACCGCGACGCCGTTGCACGCCCCGATCAGCGGCTTCTTCGAGTTGAACAGCCGCAGCGTCAGCCGCCCGCCGCCATCGCGCACCCGTTCGTCGGCCAGGTCATCGACCTGCTCGGGATCGGAGAACACATGGCCCCCGTCCTCGGGCGTCAGGTCCGCGCCCGCGCAGAACGCCCGCTCGCCCCGCCCGGTGACGATCACGGCCCGCACCGCGTCATCGGCATCGGTTACGTCGAGCGCGTCGATCATCTCGGCCATCATCTGCCTCGTGAAGGCGTTCATCTTGTCCGGCCGGTCGAGCGTCAGGGTGGCGATCCCGTCGGCAATGTCGAGCGCGATCTGGGTGTATGGGGTCATGCGATGGCCTTCCGGTGCTGTTGTCGCGATGGGCACGTGTCACACTTGTCACACAGTCCAGGCCAAGAAAAGCGGGCGCGGCGCACCCACGGCGCCCGCCCGCCTCGAGACGTGCAAAGCGTGGCGCGAAAGCTGGCGGTTCGGCGGCGGAACATCGCCCGATCTGAACGCCGTCGGGGCCGAGTAGGAAAGTGCGGCGTGCGGCAATCCGTCACGGCGTCATGAAGCCCCTCTCGCGGGGTTCGCGGCCCCGATTTGGTGTTTGGGGATAGCTGTGCTACAAGCCGCTCGCTGACGTCGAAAAATGCGACGGACTTCGAGTTTTGACGACCGCCGCTTGCCTGACGGCCCCGGCGTAAACCAGACGACGATGCCCTTTCATCGAACGATTTGATGCACGACCGTTCCGCATGTCGCGGCGCGGCAACCCCTCGCGTTCTCGAAAGGAACCATCATGAGCAAGACCGGAACCGTGAAATTCTTCAATGCCGACAAGGGCTATGGCTTCATTCAGCCCGATGACGGGTCGGAAGACAGCTTCGTCCACATCACCGCCGTGCAGGCGGCCGGCATGCAGACGCTCGATAAGGAGCAGCGGCTGAACTACGAAATCGAGACGGGCCGCAACGGCAAGGCCAGCGCCGTCAACCTCTCGGCCGCCTGATCGACCGGACAGACCCCGTCGGCGCGCCCAACCGCCGTGGCCGCCGACGGGATCCCTTTTGAGGCGGCGGACGCCAGGGGTGACCATGAGCCAGACGTTCGAATTCTACGATGCCCGGGCGCGCGAAGCGGCGCAGGAGGCACAGGACGCCGTTCTCGACAACGTCAGGGACCGCAATCTGCGCGCCGAAAAGACCTGGCGCAGCCTCGCCGATCAGGCACACAAGATCAGGTCAGAACGCGAAAAGGCCGAAAGCCTGCGTCTGGCGGCGAAATCCCAGCAGGACGACCCGGCCTGAAGCCTTCGCCCGGTTCGCTCACCCTTCATCTTTTTAACGGTAACAACCGATGCCCGCACCCATGACGGGCGCGGGCATGACAGGTTCGATTATCGCGGCGCCATGCGGATCGCGCCGTCGAGGCGCACGTCCTCGCCGTTGAAATAGCCCGTTTCGATCATGCACAGAGCGAGCTTGGCGTATTCTTCCGGATTGCCGAGGCGTTGGGGGAACGGCACGCTGGCGGCCAGCGCCTCCTTCACCTGGGGCGGCGCAGCATTCATCAGCGGCGTGTTGAAGATGCCCGGCAGGATGGTGTTCACCCGGATGCCTTCGCGCATCAGGTCGCGCGCGATCGGCAGCGTCATGCCGACCACCCCGCCCTTCGACGCCGAATAGGCCGCCTGGCCCATCTGTCCGTCTTCCGCCGCGACGCTGGCGGTGTTGACGATCGCGCCGCGATCGCCGTCCTCGCTCAGCGGATCGAGCGTCATCATCCCCGCGGCCGATTTGGCGATGCAGCGGAAGGTGCCGATCAGGTTGACCTGGATCACGAACTCGAAGGCCTGAAGCGGGAAATGCTTGATCTCGCCCGACTGCTTGTCGCGGCTGGCGGTCTTGATGGCATTGCCGATCCCCGCGCAATTGACGAGGATGCGTTCCTGTCCATGCGCCTCGCGCGCGCGGGCGAAACCGGCGTCGACATCGTCCTCGCTGGTCACGTTGACCTTGCAGAAGATGCCGCCCAGCTCCTGCGCCAGAGCGGTGCCCTTTTCCTCGTTCATGTCGAACAGGGCCACCTTCGCCCCCTTCGCGGCCAGCGCGCGGGCGGTGGCGGCGCCGAGGCCCGATGCGCCGCCGGTGATGACGGCCGGAGTCTTGCTGCTGATTTCCATTGCTCTCTCCTGATTGGTTCGCCGCGACCCATCGACCTGTGGCCTGTGTCGTACGCGGCGAACATGATTGCGATACCGGGCCGCCGCTCCAGACGGCCACGGCGGGAATGATCGTCCGGTCTGGTTAGGGGCCGGTCAAAGCGCCTCGACGATGGTGACGTTGGCAACGCCGCCGCCCTCGCACATCGTCTGCAGGCCATAGCGCTTGCCCCGGGCGCGCAGCGCGTGAACCAGCGTCGCCATCAGCTTGGTTCCGCTGGCACCCAGCGGATGGCCCAGCGCGATTGCCCCGCCATTGACGTTGAGCTTGTCGGGGTCAGCCCCGGTATGCTTCAGCCAGGCGAGCGGCACGGGGGCGAACGCCTCGTTGACCTCGTAGAGGTCGATGTCCTCGATCCGCATTCCGGCGCGTTGCAGCGCCCGGTCGGTGGCGAACAGCGGCTCCTCCAGCATGATTACCGGATCGCCCGCGGTGACCGTCAGGTTGTGGATCCGGGCGAGCGGGGTGAGCCCATGCTCCTTGAGGGCGCGTTCCGACACGACCAGCACCGCGCTCGACCCGTCGCAGATCTGGCTACTGGTGGCGGCGGTGATCCGGCCCTCGGGGCTCAACAGCTTGACGCCTGCGATCCCGTCGAGCGTCGCATCGAAGCGGATGCCCTCGTCCACCGTATGCTGCTGCGCACCCTCCAGGGTCTCAATTTCGATCGGCACGATCTCGTCGGCAAAGGCGCCCGCCTCGGTCGCGGCGGCTGCCCGGCGATGGCTTTCGAGGGCGAACCGGTCGAGCTGATCCTTGGAAAAGTCGTGCTTGCGCGCAATCGCCTCGGCTCCGGCGAATTGCGACCACTGGATACCCGGATAGCGCTCCTCGAGGCCGGGCGACTTGTAGTGCCCGAGGCCCTCCTTCATGTGGAACATGGCGGTGGAGCCCATCGGGACGCGGCTCATGCTTTCGACGCCGGCGGCGATGACCACGTCCTGCGTCCCGCTCATCACTGCCTGCGCGGCGAACTGGATCGCCTGCTGCGAGGAACCGCACTGCCGGTCGATCGTGACGGCGGGGACCTTTTCGCCAAGGTGGCGCGCGGCGAGGACGGCGTTGCGGCCGACCTGCATCGCCTGCTCGCCCCCCTGACTGACGCAGCCCATGATGACATCCTCGACCGCATCGGCAGCCAGCCCGCTGCGCGCCATCACCGCATCGAGCGATTGCGCCGCCAGATCCACCGGATGGACGCCGGCCAGCCGCCCCCCGCGCTTGCCGCCGGCGGTCCGCACGGCTTCGACGATATAGGCTTCGGGCATGACATTTCCCTTTGCATTTTGAGTTGCAACCGAACGCGTATGGAGGCGCATCCTGTGCGTCAAGAGGGCTGGCCCGGCCACTCGCCTTGCGTGATAAAGGGTGCCGGCTGTATGGCATCGGACGTGACGCTAAAGACGATCTTCGCCCTCAATCCCGCGCTCGATCGGGCTGCGCTCCACTTGGCTTTCGCGCAGGCCGGGCTCCTTCAGGTGCGCGACGTCCTGACGTCTGAAAGCGCGCACGAATTGCGCGCCGCCCTCGCCCGCGGAACGCCGTGGGGCATGGCGGTGCGTGCCGGGGATGGCGCCGGCTCGCCCCCGCGAAGCTTTTCCGCAGAGGCGCTGCGCGATCCTGCCACCGCGCGCGAACTGAACGATGCCGCGCAGGCCGCGGCGCGCGCCAGCGCGCGCGGCGACTACGGATTTCGCTACAGCCATTGCTCGATGGTCGAGGCGGTGAGGCAGGGCGGCAGCGGCGGCGGGCTGCACGAGATAATCCTCGAGCATATCAACTCCGAGGTGTTCCTCGGCTTTGTCCGCGAGATAACCGGATTTACCGATCTCAGTCGCGCCGATGGCAATGCGACCCTGTTCGGCCCCAACCACTACCTCGGCCGGCATAGCGACAGCCATGTCGCGGAGGGCTGGCGGGTGGCCTATGTCCTCAATCTGCCACCGGACGACTGGCACCCCGACTGGGGCGGATACCTGCAGTTCCTCGACGAGGAGGGCGATATCGTTCGCGGCTATCGCCCGCGTTTCAATTCGCTCAACCTGTTTGCCGTGCCACGGCTGCACAGCGTCAGCTACGTGACCCCCTTCGCACCGCTCGGGCGGATGGCGATTTCGGGCTGGTTTCGAGACTGGTGAGCGAAGGCGCGCGGGTCTGGCGCGACCGGGCGCTCGCGGCGGAGCGGCAGGGCGGTCCCGCCGCTGCGCTCGCCCTGCTGGACGCAGGCTTGCGCGAATTTCCAGCGGTGGCGCCGCTCCACAACAGTGCTGGTTCGCTGGCCTTGCGGTGCGGCCTTGCCGACCGGGCCGCCGCCGCCTTCGCCGCCGCCCGTGCGCTGGCGCCGCAGGAGGCGGAATATGCGATCAATCACGCGATCGCGCTCGAGCGGACGGGGGCCGCGGGGGCAGCACTCGCCGCCCTCGATCAGGTCGCCCAGGGCAAGCGGGATGCGCGCTACTGGTCGGTCGCAGGGTCCTGTGCCCGCTCGGCCGGCGACCTGGCCCGGGCGGCGGCTTGCTATGACCGCGCGCTGGCCCTTGAAAACAACCGCGCGCTGGCCCTCAAGGGGCGGGCCCGGGTCGCCTTGGAACGGGGGGAGGACGACGCCGAAGCGCGCTATCGGGCCGCCATTTCGGTCACTCCCGGTGATCGCGAACTGTGGCTGGGGCGCGCCTATGCGCTCAGCGAGGCAGGCGATCTGCCAGCGGCCCTTTCCATCGCCCAGGCGATCGTCGGGCAGGCGCCCGGCTGGATCGACGGCCTGCGATTGCTGGCCGAATTGCGCCTTGCAAAGGGCGATCCCGATTTCGACAGCCACTTTATCGCAGTCGCCGGCAAGGCCCCGGACGATCCGGCGATCCCGCTCGCCCACCTCGCGCTGCTCGAGAACGTCGAGCGCTTCGCCGCGGCGCATGACGTCGCGGCGCGCGCCGGCCGCGCCTTCCCCGATCGGCCGGAGTTTCCAGTGCTGGCAGCGGCCATGGCCAGCGCGGCGGGCGAACTTGACGAGGCCAGCCGGCTCTTCGCCGCCTTGCCGGCCGCGGGCGCCAGACCCACGATCGAGCGCGCTCGCCATGCACTGCGCCTCGGGGACGGTGCGCAAGCTACGGCACTGCTGACGAGCGTGACAGCCGAGCCGCAAGCCGCCCATGCAGCCTATGCGCTGCTGTCCATCGCCTGGCGGATGACCGGCGATCCGCGGGCCGAGTGGCTTCATGGGCAGGAGGGTCTGGTGGCGTTGCTCCCGCTGCGCGATGCCGAAACGGTCCTGCCCGCGGCGATCGCCCGGCTCAAGGTGTTGCACGATCGCGCGGCATTCCCGCTCGGCCAGTCGCTGCGCGGAGGTACCCAGACCCGGCACCGCCTGTTCGACCGGCACGAACCCGAATTCGCGGCATTGAAGACGGCAATCCTCGCGACGGTGGAGGATTACCGTGCGGGGCTGCCCCCGCGGGACGGTGCGCATCCCTTGTTGAGGCACCGTGAGGCGCCATGGCCCATGGCGGGGTCATGGTCGGTAAGGCTGACGGGCGGGGCGGATTTCCACGCCTCGCACATCCACCCGCAGGGCATTCTTTCTTCCGCGCTCTATCTGCTGCTACCGGACAGGGCCGGGCTCGCTCGAGGGGAAGGCTGGCTCGAACTCGGGCGCCCCCCGGCGGACCTTCGCCTCGACCTTGGGCCGGTGACGAGCCTGCACCCGCGCGAAGGCTATCTCGCGCTGTTTCCGAGCACCCTGTATCATGGAACGACCCCGTTTGCGCAGGGGCGGCGGATGACGGTCGCATTCGATATCGCCGCAGGAACGTAGGCGGCCCGGCGGCACAACCGCCAGCACTTATCCTAATCATAGATGCAGCTGCACACGCGAAGTCAGGCGGCGCAAAAGAAAAGGGCGGCGAACCGAAGTCCGCCGCCCCTTTT
>NZ_JBHWMI010000057.1:0-7301 GCF_043423005.1 Qipengyuania sp.
GCGTGCGCTTGCGCGATCGCGCCCTGCGCGAGGAGCAACAGTGCGGGGAGGGCGAGCCACTTCATGCCCCGGCCCTCCGCTCGGCGAGCGCGGCGATTCCGTCGCCGCGCCGCTCGACCAGGCACGGTCCGATCGGCTGGCTCGCCGCCTGCATCAGGCGATTTCGCTCCGCCCTGGGCGCTTTGCTGGCGGCGATCGCCTGCATCCGCGGGATCAGGGGGGTGACACAAGCCTCGAGCGCGCTGCAACCGATGGCATCGATCTCGCGGTCGCCGGTGGATTTGGTGGTTTGGCACCTCGCCGCGCCCTTGTCGGTTCGCCACTTACCTCGCCAGGTCTTCAAGCGCTCGCCGATGACGACGATTTGGTCGGCCGCCAGGGCCACGGGTTCGGCGGCGGGCGCGGCAGCCAGCGCGAGAGCGGCCAGCACACTCATGCCGTCACCGCCCCGGAAAGGCTCTCGTAGCCTTCGGCTTCGAGCTGGCGCGCGAGCTCGGGGCCGCCGCTCCGCACGATGCGCCCTCTGCTCAGGATGTGCACCCGGTCGGGCCGGACGTAGTCGAGCAGGCGCTGGTAGTGGGTGATAAGGAGCACTCCCTTGTCCGGCCGCCGCATGATCGCGTTGATGCCCTCGCCGACCACCCGCAGCGCGTCGATGTCGAGCCCGCTGTCGGTCTCGTCGAGCACGGCGAACGCCGGATCGAGGATGCCCATCTGGACCATCTCGGCGCGCTTCTTCTCGCCGCCCGAAAAGCCGACATTGACGTGACGCTTGAGCAGTTCGGGATCGAGCTTCAGCAGCGCCGCCTTCTCGCGCGCAAGCTTGAGGAACTCGCCGCCGGTGAGCGGGTCCTCGCCGCGCGCCTTGCGCTGCGAATTGAGCGCCTCGCGCAGGAACTGGAGGCTGGAGACGCCGGGGATCTCAACCGGATACTGGAACCCGAGGAACAGCCCGGCAGCGGCGCGCTCGTGCGGGTCGAGCGCAAGCAGGTCTTCCCCGTTGAACGTGGCCGAGCCGCCAGTGACCTCGTAGCCCGGGCGTCCGCCAAGGACATAGGAAAGGGTCGATTTGCCCGCGCCGTTGGGCCCCATGATCGCATGGATCTCGCCCGTCGCGACGGTGAGCGAGAGGCCCTTCAGGATCGGCTTGTCGGCAATGGTGGCGTGAAGGTCGGTGATCTGGAGCATCAATCGTTCCTGCGCGGGCCGCCGCTGCGGTTGGGCCGCGAATAGTGCTGGTTGGGGTTGGCCGCCGCATGGGCGCGGGCGCGGGCCTTGCGCTCGGCAAGGCAGGCGCGCATCGTTATGGTAAGGCGCTGGAGAACGGCGTCGATGTCGGCCAGGATGTCTGCCGCCGCCACCCGCTCGATCTTGAGGCCGACCGCCTCGAGGCTCTTGTCGCGCCGCCGGGCGAGCGCCTCGTCTGCGCCCTCCTCGTCGATCATGATCGCAAGGCCGAGATTGTGCGACACGAAGTCCACGATCGCGCTCCCGACGACGGCGTGGCGGGTGAACTTGTAGCGCCCGAGATCGGCCCCGGCAAACTTCGCCGCCAGCGCCTTGTGTGCCGGACTCGAATGCCGCCGCTTCTCGCGCGCCTGCTCGTGCAGCACGTCGAGCCGCTTCTCGGAAATCTCCCATCCGCGCCCCTTCTTCTTGAGCGCAGGGGTGGCGTCGGCGGTCTCTGAGGGAGTGCGGAGCTGGAGGGTCTTGCGATCAGTCATCGACTGTCCTTCGCATTAACAGTCGGATCAGGGTCCATACGCCCCACAGCGTGATCACGGGGCCAGCGTAATAGAAGAGCGCGAACGGAAGCCATTCTCCGACACCGTTATCGATATCTGGGAAGAACCGGATTTCACCTGCCCACCCAGCAGCAAATCCCCAGACCAGAAGCCATAGGAGCGCGCCAGAAATTACGAGTAATGAACCGTGAATTCTCGTCACCCCACGCTCCCCTCGAGCGAAATCGCCAGCAGCTTCTGCGCTTCGACCGCGAATTCCATCGGCAGCTCCTTGAGCACGTCCTTGGCGAAGCCGTTGACGATCAGGGCCACCGCTTCCTCCTGCCCCAGCCCGCGCTGCATGGCGTAGAACAGCTGGTCGTCCGAAATCTTGCTGGTGGTCGCCTCGTGCTCGATCTGGGCGCCGGGGTTCCTGACCTCGATGTAGGGCACGGTGTGCGCACCGCATTTGTCGCCCAGCAGCAGGCTGTCGCACTGGGTGAAATTACGCACCCCGTCGGCATTGGCGGCGACGCGCACTAGCCCGCGGTAGGTGTTGTTCGACTTGCCCGCGCTGATGCCCTTGGAGATGATCGTCGAGCGGCTGCCCTTGCCGTTGTGAATCATCTTGGTGCCGGTATCGGCCTGCTGGTAATTGTTGGTCACGGCGACCGAGTAGAACTCGCCCACGCTGTCCTCGCCGTTGAGCACGCAGCTGGGGTATTTCCACGTTACCGCGCTGCCAGTTTCGACCTGCGTCCAGCTGATCTTGCTGCGCGCACCCTGGCACAGGCCCCGCTTGGTGACGAAATTGTAGATCCCGCCCACGCCTTGCGCGTTGCCGGGATACCAGTTCTGCACGGTCGAATACTTGATCTCGGCATCGTCCAGCGCGACCAGCTCGACCACCGCGGCGTGGAGCTGGTTCTCGTCGCGCATCGGCGCGGTGCAACCTTCCAGATAGCTGACATAGCTGCCCTTTTCGGCGATGATCAGCGTGCGCTCGAACTGGCCGGTGTTCTCGGCATTGATGCGGAAATAGGTGGATAGCTCCATCGGGCAGCGCACGCCTTCGGGGATGTAGACGAAGGTGCCGTCCGAAAAGACCGCGCTGTTGAGGGTGGCGAAGAAATTGTCGTTCTGCGGCACCACCTTGCCCAGCCATTTCTTCACCAGCACGGGATATTCGCGCACCGCCTCGCTGATCGAGAGAAAGATGACCCCGGCGCGCTTCAGCTCCTCGCGGAAGGTGGTGGCGACGCTGACGCTGTCGAACACGGCATCCACCGCGACCTTGCGCGCGCCCTTGACGCCTGCCAGCACCTCCTGTTCCGCCACCGGGATGCCGAGCCGGTCGTAGACGGACTTGATCTCGGGATCGAGCTCGTCGAGGCTGGCAAGCTCGGCCTTCTTCTTCGGCGCGGCATAGTAATAGGCGTCCTGATAGTCGATCGCCGGATAGCCCAGCTTCGCCCAGTCGGGTTCGTCCATCTGCTGCCACAGGCGAAAGGCCTTGAGGCGCCAGTCGAGCATCCATTCGGGCTCGCCCTTCTTGGCGCTGATGAAGCGCACGGTACTTTCATCAAGGCCCTTGGGCGCGAATTCGGTATCAATATCGGCGTGGAAGCCGAACTCGTACTCGGCTGCCTTTGCCGCCGCTTCGCGCGCCTCGCGATCCTGGACCGGCACATCGTCCTCGTGGACCTTGAGCTGGAGTGGGGCGGTCATGCGTATTCCTTTTCCCGGGCGAGCGCGGTGAGCGAGACCCCCGCCAGTGCGCCGCGAACGGCCTCGTTGACGCCGCGCCAGTGGGGGCGGACACGGCATCCGCTATCGACCGGGCAGCGGTCTTCCTCGTGACAGACGGTCAGCGCGATCGGGCCTTCCATCGCCTCGATGATGTCGGCAAGGCTGATCGCGGCCGCGGGACGACCGAGCTGAAATCCGCCCTGCGCTCCGCGAACCGAGCGCAGCAGGCCGGCCGCGGTCAGGCGGCTGACCAGCTTCTGCACCGTGGGCACCGGCAGCCCGGTCGCCCCGGCAAGCGCGGACGCGGAGATCCGCCCCCCGCCGCAATGGCGGGCAGCTTCGCACATGACCACCACGGCGTAGTCGGCAAGTTTGGAAAGGCGCATCGTCATATCGGACCAAATCGTTCCGAATTGCCATGTAGAGCCGGCGGCACGCCGTTCAAGCATTTGCCGCCTGTTGCGAGTCGTTAGCAAAGGGCCTCTGCTCGACAGCGCGAAAGCCCTCCTGCATAGCCGGCGGCGATGCTCTATCCGCTGCTTCGCCCCGCTTTGTTCGCTCTCGATCCGGAACGCGCGCACCGGCTGACGATCGCGGCGCTCAAACGCCAGCCGCGGCGGGCCGCGCCTCGCCATTCCGCGGTGCTCGAGGTCGAGATCGCGGGATTGCGCTTTCCCAATCCGCTCGGCATCGCGGCCGGCTTCGACAAGGATGCCGAGGTGCCCGACGCGCTGCTCGGCCTCGGTTTCGGCTTCGTCGAGGTCGGCTCGATCACCCCGCTTCCCCAAGCCGGCAACCCCCGGCCGCGGCTGTTCCGCCTGGCCGCGGAGCGATCGGTCATCAACCGGATGGGGTTCAACAACGGCGGTGCGCGGGCGGCGGCGCAGCGGTTGGTGCTGCGGCGGGGGCGCGGCGGGATCGTCGGCGTCAACATCGGCGCCAACAAGGACAGCGGCGACCGGGTGGCGGATTATGCCATCATGGCGGCAATGGCAGCGCCGATCGCCAGCTACATCGCGGTCAACATTTCCAGTCCCAACACCCCGGGCCTGCGCGCGCTGCAGGATGAAAGCCAGCTGGCCGACCTGCTCGATGCCGTGCTGGCCGCGCGGGGCGGGGCGGCGACCCCGGTGTTCCTCAAGGTCGCGCCCGATCTTCAGCCGGCCGACATCGACGCGATCGCGCGGATCGCCAGCGACAAGGCGCTGGGCGCGCTGATCGTGGCCAATACGACGGTCGAGCGTCCGGCCGGCATCCAGCGGCACGGCGAAGAGGCGGGGGGCCTGTCGGGCGCGCTGCTCAAGTCGCTGGCGCTTCAGCGGCTGCGCGATTTCCGGGTGGCGACCGGCGGGGCGATCCCGCTGATCGGGGTTGGCGGGATCGCCAGGGCCGAGGACGCTTGGGAGCGTATCCGGGCGGGCGCCAGCCTGGTGCAGCTGTACAGCGCAATGGTCTACGAAGGGCCGGGGCTCCCGCGCCGGATCGTGCGCGGGATCGAGCGCCTGATGCGGCGCGACGGGTTTTCCTCGATTGCAGAGGCGGTCGGAAGCGAATAGCCCGCAAGGAATGTCGCACCGGTTCCTTGCCCCCATCGCCGCCGCGCTTGCCCTTGCCGGCTGCGCGACCCGTCCCGCTCCTGCCACGCCCCCGGCGGCTATGGCCGGCGCGGTCAGCGCCGCCGATCCGCGGGCGCAGGCGGCGGGCGAGGAGATGTTGAGACAGGGCGGCAGCGCTACCGACGCCGCGATCGCCACGATGCTGGCGCTGACCGTGGTCGAACCGCAAAGCTCCGGCATCGGGGGCGGGGGGTTTCTGGTACGGGGAACGGCCGAGGGCGCGGTGACGACGATCGACGGCCGCGAAACCGCACCCGGCGGGGCCACGCCCGACTGGTTCCTCGCCCCCGACGGTTCGTTGCCCGATTATCGCGCCTCCGTCGCCAGCGGGCTCAGCGTCGGGGTGCCGGGCAACATCGCGCTCGCCGCCAAAGCCCACGAGGCGCACGGCAAGCTGCCTTGGGAGAGGTTGTTCGGCCCGGCGATCCAGCTGGCCCGCGGCGGCTTCGCGATCAATCCGCGTCTGCATCAGAGCCTGGTGCAGATGGGCAACCTGCGCGATCGTTCGGATCATACACGGGCGCTGTACTTCACCGCAGACGGTAGCGTTCGCCCGGTCGGGTCGGTGGTCCGCAACGAGGCGCTTGCCCGTACGTTCGAGAGAATTGCGGCGCAGGGGCCGGAGGCGTTCTACAGCGGCTCGCTGGCACAGGACATCGCCGCCACCGTGGCTGCCGACACCCCCCGGCCCGGGGCGATGACCGCGGCCGACATCGCGCGCTTCGAGGCCAAGGATCGCGCGGCGGTTTGCCTCGATTATCGCCGACACAAGGTCTGTTCGATGGGTCCGCCCACCTCGGGCGGCATCGCCGTCCTGCAGATCCTCGGCTCGCTCGAACGGTTCGACCTTGCGGCGCTGGGGCCGCAGAACCCGGTGACCTGGCATCTGTTCCTCGAAGCGCAGCGGCTCGCCTATGCCGATCGCGAACTGTATCTTGCCGACAGCGACTTCGTCAGCGTGCCGGTCGACGGACTGGTCGACCCTCGATACATCGCCGGACGCAGCGCCCTCATCGCACCCGCTTCACGTATCGACAAAGTGGTCGCCGGGCGGCCGCGCGGCGCCCCGCAAGCCCGCGCCGACGGGGACGAGCCGGCAGAACGCGGCACCTCGCATATCTCTGCCGTGGACGGAGCGGGGACGCTGGTCAGCTACACCAGCACGATCGAGAGCGCCTTCGGTTCGGGGCTTACCGTGCAGGGCTTCTTCCTCAATAACGAGCTGACCGATTTCAGCCGCTCGCCGGAGGTAGGGGGGCGGCCCGTTGCCAACCGGGTCGAGGGGGGCAAGCGGCCCCGCAGCTCGATGGCACCGACCATCGTCTACGATCCGGACGGACGCCCGCTGCTGGCGATCGGCGCAGCCGGAGGCAGCACGATACCGGTGCAGACCGCGCGCAGCATCATCGGTGTGATCGACTTCGGGCTGTCGGCACGCGATGCCCTCGGCATGCCGTTCCTGATGGCCATGGGGGACCAGATCCTGCTCGAGAAGGGCACCTGGCTGGAGGGTTCGGCGGAAGCTTTTCGAGCGCTCGGTCATCTCGGCGTCACCATTGCCGAGGCACCGGTCAAGGGCGGTGCAGTGCTGCGCACGGGGCAAGGCTGGTCCAGCGCCCGCGATCCGCGGCTCGAGGGACAGCTCGACCTGCCTTGATGCGAGGGTGCCTTTGCCCCGGCTTGCCCCGGCCGCACAGTGCGCCTAACCGCTGCTCCAAATCCGCGTGAGCCGGACAACGCCTGCGAGAGGAGCCTGCCTGTGCTGTCGGATATCGATTCCGCCAACAATCTCGTCGAACTGTTTCTGAAGCGCGCCGACGACCGGCGCAATCGTGTATTTCTCGGGGCGAAGGTCGGCAGCAGCTGGCAGACGATCACCTGGGGCGAGGCGGCCGACCGGGTCTGCCTGCTGGCGCAATCCCTGCGGCGCATCGGCCTCAACGATGGGGACCGGGTCTGCCTGGTCAGCGAGAACCGCCCCGAATGGTGTATTGCCGACCTCGGCATCATGGCCGCCGGCTGCATCACGGTGCCAGCTTACACCACCAATACCGAGCGCGATCACGCCCATATCCTCGACAATTCGGGTGCGCGGGCAGTGATCGTATCGACCGAGAAGCTGTCGGTCCCGTTGATCCCCGCAGTCATCCGGACCGGGACGGCGGAGCATATCATTCCGATCGATTCCCTGCGCCAGTTCCAGAGCGGGGGG
>NZ_JBHWMI010000059.1:0-42710 GCF_043423005.1 Qipengyuania sp.
TTTGTCGGCGATGGCCGAGGCATGGGGGCCGGCAGCCAGCCAGTCGAGCAGCTTGGCCCGGATCGCCCCGCGCCGCTCGCCCCGATCCGCCGCGGCGACCGGGCGCGGTTTGCCGGCGATCAGCAGGACCACCCGAGCGCCCATCGCACGCGCCTGCGCCAGCCCGGCATCGAGCCGGCCATGCGCGCTGCCCAGCGTATGTCCGTGAAGGTCGAGCGTGAAGTCCGGCATCACGGTGCCGCCCTTCATCCGCCGTTCCCAATGCGAATCGAGATTGCCGGCCGGGGATCGCGGTGGCGGGGAGACCGGGGCCGAGTGCCGCAGACGCGCGGTTCGCGGGCGAAAGGGCGGCGACGGTTCGCGGGGCGACGGCTCGGGCGGCGACGGCTCGTCCGGCGGGGGCGTTTCGCGCAATCCGGCCGTCACCATGGCCTGCCTGCGCCGCGCGGGCGCAAGCGGGGTGACTGTGGCGGCAAGGCGATCCCAGGCCTCGGCTTCTGCCGGCGTCAGGCCGCGCGGCGCGCTCATCGCGAGCGCAGCCGGGCCAGCGTCCCCTTGGGCAACAACAGCACCGCGCGCCCTCGCCCGCTCATCCCGCCGGCAATCTCGCGCGCGTCGTCCCCGTTGCCCCAGAAGGTGTCGAAGCGGTTGGCGCCCTTGATCGCGCCGCCGGTGTCCTGCGCGATCCACAGCCCGTCGGCGACATCACGGTCGAGATCGAGCACCACCGGTGCGCCGTAGGGGACGAACTTCGGGTCGACCGCCACGCTGTCGCCCCGCCGCACGGGAATCTCCAGCGATCCCAGCGGCCCGTCCGTGGTCAGCTCGCGAAAGAAGATCCAGCTCTTGTTGAGCCGCATCAGTTCCGCGCCCTCTTCAGGATGTTCGCGCAGGTAGCGGATAATGCCCTGCATCGAACCGGGATATTGCCCCGGCCCGTCGCCGATCAGGCCGCGTTCGCGCATCACCGCGCCGATGCCGACGTATTCGCGGCCGTTCTGGCCGGCATAGCCGATCCGCATCCGCGTTCCATCGGGCAGGCGCAGGAGGCCCGAACCCTGGATCTGGAGGAAGAAGAACTCGATCGGGTCGGCCGCCCAGGCAATCTCCAGACCGCGCCCCGCAAGCGCGCCTGCCTCGATCTCGGAACGCTCAAAATAGGGAACGAACCGGCCTGCGGAATCGAGCCGTCCAAGCGGGGGCCGTCCGGTCCGTTCGGCCACGGGAATATCGTCAGGCCAGCCGCGCACCAAGTCTGCCGGCATGGCATAGACGGGCACCGCATAGCCCGGTGCCGGCACCCTGCTGCCGGCGATCTCGGGTTCGAAATAGCCCGTCGCGAACGCCTGACCATCGCCCACGATCGCGGTCTCGAACTGGGCTGCGAAGAATTCGCGGGCGGGCCTGGTCCAGGACCTCGCGGCACCGCATGGCGCCTGCCAGTCGGTCCGCCGGGTAAGGCCGCTGGCATCGTCGCGGAACAGGATCTTGTCGCACGAGGCGGTGAAGGCGGACAGCGCGCCTGCCGCATCGCCTTCGCCCAGCGCGAGGCTGGAGAGCGGCGGGCCCGGCGCAAGGCCCGCGGCAATGGCGCTGTCGGCAATGAGCGGGGGCGGCTGCGACACCGCACCGGTATCGAGCGGCGGGCGTCCACCGGGGACCATCCCGGCACAAGCGGACAAGGCGAACAAGGCCAGTGCCGCGATCAGTTGCCGCATCATGCCCCTCCCCCGCTATGGTCCGTCGTGATGCGGCCGACGCGCGCGCCGGAGCCGATCAGGCCTGGTCGGTTTCGTCGAGCACCCAGTTGGGATCACGCGCATCGACATTGCGGCTGAAGGTCCACACGTCACGGCTTTCGATCGCGTCGTCGAGCGAGCCGGCCACGACCGTCCCTTCGGCATCGCGGGTTACGGCGGCAATATCGGCGGTGAAGCGCACCGCGATCCGCGCCACCCTGCCGTCGAGATCGGCGGAATGAACCACCGCATCCTCGATCCGGATCAGGCGATTGTCGAGCGTTTCGCCCGCCGCCTCGCGCTCGTCGATCGCGCCGACGAAGCCTTCGTAGACGTCATCGTCGGTCAGGTCGCGCAAGGTTTCGCGGTCGCCCTTCCAGAACGCCTCGAGGATCATGCCGTATGCCGCCTTCGCGCCTTCGAGGAAGCCCAACAGGTCGAAGCGCGGATCGACCGCGGCAATGGCCCGGATCGCGGCTTCGTTGGCGTTACCGCCAAGTTCGGCCTGCGCCTGTGTCCGGGCCGGCTGACGCACGACGCGCGGTTCGGCCACGGGGGCGTCGAGCGGCCCCGCCTGTTCCGGCCGTTCGAAGCGCTGCGGAATGACCTCTTCCTCATGTTCCGACCGCCGCCCGAGCACGGCATAGAGGCGCAGCCCGAGAAAGGCGGCGATCGCGGCGAGGATGACGATCTCAGTGATCACAGGGGCACGTCCAATCTGCTTCGTAGCGCGGCTACGCGGCGTTTCAGCTCACGGTTCCCGCATATCTGCCTTAGATAGGAAGGAAACACAAACCCGCAATGCCGCGCCCGACTGTGCATTGCGGCCTTCGATCGACGATGCTAGGCGCGCCGGCGATAGCGATTTCATTGCCGCAGGCGGGCGCCGCCGCGGCTTTCCTGCCCCTTCATCTGCAACAGGACCAGTCCCGCAATGGCGAGCCACAGCCCCTTCTCCGACGATACGCAGAACAATCCCGGCGGCCCCAACGGCGCCGATACCGGCCCGGCGGCGGGCATGATCAGCCAGTACGTCAAGGATCTCTCGGTCGAGAACCCGAATGCGCCGCATTCCTATCAGTGGCAGGATCAGCCGCAGGTCGACATTCAGGTCAACATCGCCTCCAACCGCATCAACGAGGAGGTGTTCGAGGTCGAGTTGAAGATCACGGCCAACGCCAAGTGCGAGCAGGGCGCGCTTTACCTCGTCGACCTGTCCTATTGCGGGCTGGTGGGCCTGCGCAACGTGCCGGACGAGGCGTCGCACATGTTCCAGTATGCCGAAACCCCGCGCATGCTGTTCCCGTTCGCCCGCGCGGTGATCGCCGAGGCGACGCGCGATGCCGGCTATCCGCCGCTGGTGCTGGACCCGATGGACTTCGGCCAGCTTTACCAGCAGCAGCTTGCCGCCCGGGCGCAGCAACAGCAGCTCGACGGCGATCAGCCGCCGGCCGGCAACGCCTGACCTCAATGGCCGCACCGGGCGCAGCACCCCGCCCATGAGCCTCGTCAGGAACGTCGGCACGATCGGCGGACTCACGCTTCTGAGCCGTGTGTTCGGCTTCGTGCGCGACATGCTGCTCGCGCGCGTGCTGGGCGCGGGTCTGGCGGCGGACGCCTGGCAGCTGGCCTTCACTCTCCCGAACACATTCCGCCGTCTGTTCGCCGAGGGGGCGTTCAGCGTCGCCTTCGTGCCGATGTACACCCGCCGGCTGGGCGAGAATGGCGAGGATCACGGGGCGGCCAACCAGTTCGCCAACGATGTGATGGCGGTCTTCATCTGGGTGCTGCTGGGCTTTTCGGCGATCTGCATGCTGGCGATGCCGGGGATCGTCTGGCTGCTCGCGCGCGAGTTCCAGCAGGTGCCGGGCAAGTTCGAGCTGGCCACGAATCTCTCGCGCATCACCTTTCCGTACCTCGCGCTGGTCAGCATGGTGGCGATGCTGTCGGGCATCCTCAATGCCCGCAGCCGGTTCGCGCCGGGTGCCTTCGTGCCGGTGCTGCTCAATCTGGTGATGATCGCGGGTATCGTCGCCGGCTATTACTGGCGCGAGAATGCCGGGGGGGCGGACGACCGTCTGGTCGCCTGGGCGCTCGCGATCAGCCTCGCCTTCGCCGGTATCGCCCAGCTGGCCTACATGGCCTGGGCCACGCGCCGCGCCGGGGTCCACCTCAAGTTCACCCGCCCGCGCTTCACGCCCGAGGTCAAGCGGCTGGGCATGCTGATCCTGCCGGCCACGTTCGGGGCCGGAATCTACCAGATCAGCCAGCTGGTCGACACCTTCTTCGCCACCTCCCTGCCGCAGGGCTCGCTGACCCTGCTCAAGCTGGCTGACCGGCTGAACCAGATGCCGCTCGGTGTCTTCGGCATTGCGCTGGGCACGGCGATCCTGCCGATGCTGGCCCGGCATATCCAGGCGGGCAACCGCAGCGAGGCGCAGCGCCTGCAATCCAATGCGGTCGAGATCGCGATGCTGCTGTGCCTGCCCTGCGCAGCCGCGCTGGCGATCTGTGCCGAGGCATTCTCGACCGGGATCTTCCAGGGCGGCAGGATGACCGCGGCCGATACCGACCTGATGGGCGCCATCGTCATCGCGCTGGTCGCCGGGTTGCCGGCCTACGTTCTGATCAAGGTGTTTCAGCCCGCTTTCTTCAGCCGCGAGGATACCCGCACCCCGGTGTGGGTCGCGGCCGGCGCGCTGCTGATCAACATCGCGCTCAATTTCTACGTCGTGCCGCGCTACGGCATCGTCGGGCTGGCCGGAGCGACCGCCTTCACCGCAACGCTCAACGTGCTGACGCTCTATACCATCCTGCAGCTGCGCGGCTGGTTCCACTTCACCGGCAAGCTGGCGGGCAGGATCGCACGCCAGATCGTCGCCACCGCGGCGATGTCGGCAGCGCTTCTGTGGCTGACGCCCGCGCTCGAACCCTATTGGCGGGGCAATGCGCTGGAACGGGTCATGTCGCTTTCGGGGCTGATCCTTGCCGGCGCGGTCGTCTTCTTCGCCGTCGCTTTCCTGATCGGTGCGCTCGACAAGGACCTCATCGCCCAGCTACGCCGCCGTCGACCGGTGCCTGCGGACACCGGCCCGCCCAACCTTTCCGAATAAGCGAGTATCTGTTTCGTCATGCGAGTCGTCAGCGGCATCCAGCCAACCGGCAACCTCCACCTCGGCAATTATCTCGGCGCGATCCGCAACTGGGTACGCATGCAGGACGAGATCGCTGCGGGCGGGGAGGACGATGCGCAGTGCCTGTTCTTCCTGGCCGACCTTCATGCGATATCGATGCCGCACGTTCCGGCGCAGCTGCGCGCCGGCACGCTGGAAATGGCGGCCGCACTGGTCGCCTGCGGCATCGATCCGGCTCGCTCGATCCTGTTCAATCAGGCACAGGTGCCGCAGCATGCCGAGCTGCAATGGCTGCTGTCGGGCACCGCGCGGATGGGCTGGCTCAACCGCATGACCCAGTGGAAGGACAAGGCCGGCAAGAATCGCGAGGGCCAGTCCGTCGCCCTGTTCACCTATCCCGTCCTGCAGGCAGCCGACGTCCTGCTGTATCAGGCGACCCATGTGCCGGTGGGCGAGGATCAGACGCAGCATCTCGAGTTCGCCCGCGACATCGCGCAGAAGTTTAACAATGACTTTGCCGCCGAGGATGCGCCGGTCTTCACCCTGCCCGAGGCGATCACCCCGCCCGCCGCAGCCCGGATCATGAGCCTGCGCGACGGGTCCGCCAAGATGAGCAAGTCCGATTCGTCGGACATGAGCCGGATCGAACTGGCCGACGATGCCGAAACCGTGATGAAGAAGATCCGCAAGGCCAAGACCGATCCGGACCCCTTGCCGAGCGAGCCGGCGGGCCTGGACGGCCGGCCCGAGGCCCTGAACCTCGTCACCATCCATGCCGCGATTACCGGCGCCAGTGTCGAGCAGGTGCTGATCGATCACGGCGGGCAGGGCTTCGGTCCGTTCAAGACGGCGCTGGGCGAGGCGCTGGTCGAAACCCTGCGCCCGATTTCCGCCGAGCTTCAGCGCCTGCTGGACGACCGGGCGGCACTGGGCACGATCCTTGCCAGCGGGGCAGATCGGGCGCGCGAACTGGCGGTGCCGACCCTGGAAAACGCTTACCGCGCGCTGGGGCTGGTGCGTCGCTGACGGGCTTCTTCCTGCCCGCCGGGCAACATTTGTCTAGTTGTGCATTCAATCCATGTTCACGGCCGCTGCGATAGGCCGTGCCTCACTGCTGGCAGAATGCCCGTGCAATTTGCGTGCCACACGGCCTATCCTGTCACTGATGCTCGCATGAAAAGGATCCGTGCCATGACTAACCGCAACAGGGGGCTGGGCCGCGTTTTGAAGCTGGCCAGCGTACCCATCGTGCTCGCGTCGCTGGCGGCGTGCGCAACACCGTTTCGTGCCGACGTTACCCGGTTCGAAACTCAGCTTCCCGCCCCGCAGGGCGAAACCTTTGCGATTGTCGCCGACGATCCGGCCCTCTCCGGCGGGCTGGAATTCTCGCAGTATGCCCGTCTCGTCGAGGACGAGATGCAGCGGCTTGGCTATGCCCGTGCCGCCACCCCGGAAGCCGCGTCCCTGCTGGTGCGCTTCGACTACGGGGTCGACACCGGGCGCGAGCGCGTCCGCACGACCGGGTTCCGCGATCCGTTCTACGATCCGTGGTACGGTTACGGCCCGTTCTACGGCCGGCGGGGCCTCGGTTACTGGCCGCGCAGCCGGTTCGGCGGCAGCTGGGGCTACGGCTTCTACGATCCGTGGTTCGGCGCACCCGACGTGCGCAGCTACACCGTCTATTCCAGCGGGATAACGATGAAGATCGATCGCGCGCGGACCGGCGAACGGCTGTTCGAGGGCAAGGCGCAGGCCTTGTCGACCTCCAACCGGCTGCAATATCTCGTCCCCAACCTGGTCGAGGCGATGTTCACCGACTTCCCCGGCAATTCGGGCGAGACGGTCCGCATTTCGATCGCGCCGGAAAAGGACCGCTAGAGCGGGAAGAATCGACTTGCTGCTTCCCTTGGCGGGAGCATCGAATGGGCGGCCTTGCACGGCCGCCCATTTTGCTATCTGCTCCGCCTTGTCCCCTATGCCTTGCGAAGGAGCGTAACGATGTCCACGCTTGCCGCCGCCACCGCCCGCCGGGTGCGCCTTGTTTTCTGGCTCGCCGCTGCTGTGATCATCGCCCTGCCGGCAATCGCGATGACCTTCGCCCGCGGAATGGATTGGGGGCCGGGCGATTTCGCCGTGATGGCGGCCCTGCTGGCGATGGTGGGGCTGGTGATCGAGCTTGCCTTGCGCAACGCGATGAGCGCGCCCGGGCGGTTCCTGCTGATTGCCGGCGCGCTCGCGCTGTTCCTGCTGACGTGGGCGGAACTGGCAGTCGGCCTGTTCGGCTGACCGCCCGTCAGCCCAGCAGCGCGTGACCCCCGGTCGAACCGAAGCCGCCCTCGCCCCGCCCGGTCTCGTCCAGTTGCTCCACTTCGGACCAGTGCGCCTGAACTACCGGCGCCAGGACGAGCTGAGCGATCCGGTCACCCCGGGCGATCGCGAAGGGCTCGGTGCCGTGGTTAATCAGGAGCACCTTCAATTCTCCGCGATAATCGGAATCGATGGTGCCCGGTGTATTGGGCACCGTGATGCCGTGCCGCATCGCCAGCCCCGAACGGGGGCGGACCTGAATCTCGTAACCTGACGGGATCGCCAGCGCGAACCCCGTGGCCACCGCATGGCGCTCGCCCGGCAGGATTTCGCATGCTTCGGCGGCAACCACGTCCATCCCCGCCGCGCCCGGCGTGGCATAGGCCGGGAGAGCGAGACCCGCGCCATGCGCGAGGCGGCGGATGCGAACCCCGACCGGTTCAGCCATGGGCTTCGTCGTCGGAGCTTTCGGCCAAGGCCGCTGCCGCACGGTCGATCAGTTCGCGCGCAACCTCCTCCTTGGGCATCTCGGGCAGGCTTTCGACGCCCTTCGCGGTGACGATGTGCACCTGGTTGAAATCGCCGCCCATCACGCTTTCGCCCGCCGCGCCTGCGACATTGTTGGCGATGATCCAGTCCGCCCCCTTGCGCTTGCGCTTGGACTTGGCGTTTTCGACCACGTTTTCGGTTTCGGCGGCAAAGCCGACCAGCAGCTGCGGACGTTTGCGCCCTGCGGCGACGGCGGCGAGGATATCGGGATTTTCCGCCAGGATCAGCGCCGGCGGGGCGCTGCCGCGCTTTTTCATCTTTTCCGCCGCGACATGGCGGCTTTTCCAGTCGGCCACGGCGGCCACCATGAAGGCGGCATCGGCCGGCAGCGCGTTGCGCACTTCCTGTGCCATGTCGTCGGCGGTTTCCACGTCGATCCGGTCGACACCCGGCGGCGTCGGCAGATGAACCGGCCCGGCGACCAGCGTCACCCGCGCCCCTGCCGCCGCGGCCATTTCGGCAATGGCGAAGCCCTGCTTCCCGCTCGACCGGTTGGCGATATAGCGTACCGGATCGATCGGCTCCCACGTCGGCCCGGCGGTGACGAGCACGTGCTTGCCATAAAGCGGCCGATGCGCCGGCGTGGGGTCGAACTCGTCCTGCCCGGCCAGCGGGCCGTCGTCGAAATCGTCGCCCGCAGCCGACACCGCGTCGATCTCTTGCCGCAGCACGGCCTCGCCGATCGGCTGCGGCATTGCGCGCATGTCCTGCCGCGCGACCTCGTGATTGATCGCATCGGGATCGGTCGGCGGGGCGGCGCCGGCAGCGCCCTTTTTCGCAAGCAGTGGCCCCCCGAACGAGGGATCGAAGGGCGTCTGCTGGACCAGCGCGGCGGCGTCGAGCATCGGCGGTTCGGCCCCGCCCCATTCTTCGGCCATCTCCTCTTCAATATCGGCCTGGCTGCGGCGCCGGGTGCTGCGCGGAATGATGGCCGAGAGCAGACTGCCGAGCCCGCCGGCTGCGGGGCTGCCGTCATCCGGCTCCTCCGGCTCGAGCGCTTCCTGCGCCAGCTCGTCGAGGCTGGCGGCCGGCGCCGGCTCCATCAGGGGTCCGGCAAGCTGCGGGGCGGGCGGCGCCATTTCCGGCAAGTCGATGTCGAGGCCGAGCCGCTCGGCAATGCGGGCGAGGATCGCGGGCGGTTCGGGAAGCCGGCCGGGGCCGAATTCGCCGCAGGCCATCGGCCCTTCGTCGGGCTCGACCACCGTTACCCCCGCCTCACGCAGCCATTCGGCATTGCGCCTGGTCGCCTCATGCTCCCACATGCGCACGTTCATCGCCGGCACCGCCAGCACAGGTTTGTCGGTGGCGAGGATGAGGGTCGTCGCGAGATCGTCGGCGATGCCGGCAGCCATCTTCGCCATCAGATCGGCGGTGGCCGGGCAAACGACGATGAGGTCCGCCTCGCGGCTGAGGCGGATATGCCCCATTTCAACCTCGTCCTTGAGATCGAACAGCGAGGTATAGACCTTGTTCTCGCTCAGCGCGGCGAGCGCCATCGGCGTGACGAACTGCTGCCCCCCTTCGGTCAGCACGCAGGTCACTTCGCCGCCGGCCTTTCGGATCAAGCGGACGAGCTCGCACGACTTGTAGGCCGCGATGCCGCCGCCGATCACCAGCAGGATGCGTGGGCCGGTCATGCCCCCGCCCCGCACGTCACGGCGTGGTGAGGCACGGTTAACACTGATCGGCGAATGCAATCCCATTGCGTCATCGATGCGCTTGCTAGCGCCCCCTGCCCGTCATTGCCAGCGCGCAAAGGCGCGCCATGCCGACCCTCGCATGACAGGGGATGGTTGAGATTTCGCAAACGCCCGCTTGCGACCGCCCGTTCGCGAACAGATGTCAGGCAAGCCAGCCGAGTGCGGTGCCGAGCCACACCAGCGCCCCGCCCGCCGCCGCCGCGACCAGATAGCGGGCCGCCCCCGAAGGGCGCCGCTCGCGCAGCAGCTCGATATCGGGCAGCGGCGGCTGCTCGGGCGCGCCACCCTTGGGCGGGTAGCGCTCTTCCAGACGGCGGATCAGCTGCGGGATGCGCAGCAGCGTCTGGGTATCTTCGCGCAGGCGATCGGCCAGCGCCGCCTCGGGCCCCAGTTCGCCGCGGATCCAGTTACGCACATAGGGCGCGGACACGTCCCACATGTTGATTGCAGGATCGAGCTGGGTGGCAATCCCTTCGACCATCACCATCGTCTTCTGCAGCAGCAGCAGGTGGGGCTGGGTCTGCATGTCGAAATCGCGGGTGATGGCGAACAGCCCGTCGAGCATCTGGCCGACGCTGAGTTCGCTGACCGGCTTGCCGCGCATCGGCTCGCCCACGGCCCGCAGCGCGGTCGCAAACTCGTCGACGTTGTGATAGCTGGGCACGTATTGCGCCTCGAAATGGATCTCGGCGACCCGGCGGTAATTGCCGGTGGTCAGGCCGTAGAGGATTTCGGCGAGCCACATCCGCGCGCGCCGGTCGATCCGGCCCATGATCCCGAAATCGATCGCGACGATGGTGCCGTCGGCCCGCACGAACAGATTGCCCTGATGCATATCGGCGTGGAAGAAGCCCGCCGCGATCGCCTGCTTGAGGAAGGCAAGCACCAGCCGGCCGGCCAGTTCGTGCATGTCGTGGCCGGCGGCGCGCAGGCTTTCGGTATCGGAGATCTTGATCCCGTCGATCCAGTCCACCGTCAGGACGCGGCCGTTGGTGCGATCCCAATCGATCCCCGGCACTTCGTACCCGGCGGTGCCCGCCATGTGTTCGGCCAGTTCCGACGCCGACGCGGCTTCGCGTCGCAGGTCGAGTTCGCGCAGGGTCCAGCGCTTGAAATTGGCGATGGTGAGCCGCGGGCGCAGGCGGGCCGCCTCGCCGCCGAAGCTTTCGAGCTGCGCCGCCGCCCATTCGTAGGTTTCGATGTCGCGCGCGAAACGTTCGCGCACGCCGGGACGCAGCACCTTTACCGCGACCTTGCGCCCATCGGTCGTGACCGCGCGGTGGACCTGCGCGATCGAAGCGGCGCCGATCGGCACCGGGTCGAACTCGGCCCACAGCGCCTCGATGGGCTGTTCGAAGCTCGCCTCGATGCTGGCCCTGATCTGCGCGAAATCGACGGGGGGCAGATTGTCCTGCAGGCTGAGGAGATTGCGCGCCGCATCCTCGCCGACCAGATCGGGCCTTGTGGCCAGCGTCTGCCCGAGCTTGATCGCCGCAGGACCGATATCGCGAAAAGCGCCGGCGTAATCGGGCACGGCCGGCTGGATGGTGCCGATCCGCGCCAGACGGGCCAGCCGCTTGACCGGCAGCGGCGTATTGGGATCGCGCTCGATCCCGCGCAGCGCCCCGTGACGCGCCAGGGTGCGGCCCCATTTGAACAGGCGCCAGATATGCGTGGCCGGTCGGGTCACTCGGTCAGACTTTCCATCCCGAATGAATGGCGACCAGCCCGCCCATGATCGGTTCGACCCGCGTATTGCTGAAGCCGGCCTTGCGGATCATCGCCTCGAAGCCCGGCATGTCTGGAAACCGGCGGATCGATTCGATGAGATAGCGATAGCTGTCCTCGTCGCCGGCGATGGCCTTGCCGATCTGCGGCACGACCTTGTGGGAATAGAGGTCGTAGGCTTCCTTGAACCCGGGCCATTCGACATTCGAGAACTCGAGGCAGAAGAACCGCCCGCCGAAGCGCAGCACGCGGTGCGCCTCGGCCAGCGCCTTGTCGATATGGGTCACATTGCGGATGCCGAAGGCGATGGTGTAGGCATCGAAGCTGCGCGAGGGGAATGTCAGCGTCTCGGCGTTCTGCCGGCTCCAGACCAACCCGTCGATCCCGCGCTCCATCGCCCGTTCGACGCCCACGTCGAGCATCTCCTGATTGATGTCCGCCACCGTCACCCGCGCCCCGCGCGCGGCGAGGCGGAAGGCGATGTCCCCGGTGCCGCCGGCCATGTCGAGGATGTCCTCGTCCACCTGCGGCTTCACGCGGCGCACGAAACGGTCCTTCCACAGGCGATGCATCCCGCCGCTCATCGCGTCGTTCATGATGTCATAGCGCGCGGCGACGCTGGAGAAGATCGCGCCGACGCGCCCGGTCTTTTCCGCGGCGTCGATATCTTCGTAACCGAAAGAGACGGTATCAGGCATGGCGCCGGCCTTAGGGGCAATTGAGGCGGGCGCAAAGGGTGTTAGAGGCACTCCCATGCCCGAGCTACCTGAAGTCGAGACGACCGTACGCGGCCTCGCCCGTTTCCTCGATGGAGAGACCATTACCCGCGTGGCCGTCAATCGCGCGGACATGCGTCGGCCGTTTCCGCCCGACCTCGTGCAGGCATTGACAGGCGCGCGGGTGACAGGGCTCTCGCGCCGGGCGAAATACGGAATCGTCCACACCGACCGCGAGCGGGCACTGGTCTTCCACCTCGGCATGAGCGGGCGCTGGCGGATCGACCCGGATGCGGAGGACAAGCACGATCACCTGCTGCTCGAGACCGCACGCCACCGTTTCGCCCTCAACGATCCGCGGCGGTTCGGCTCGGTCGATCTGCTGGAGGAGGCGGCGCTGGCTGCCTGGCCGCCGTTCGCGGCGCTCGGTCCGGAACCTTTGGGCGACGAACTGACGGCCGAACACCTGCGCGCGGCGACGAAGGGGCGCAAGCAGGCGATCAAGCTGCTGCTGCTCGATCAGAGGGTCGTCGCCGGCCTTGGCAACATCTATGTCTGCGAAGCCTTGTGGCGTGCCCGCATCAACCCGCGCAAGGCCGGCGGCAAGGTGACGATGCCGCAGCTTGTCCGCCTGATCCCGGCTATCCGCAACGTGCTCGAGCAATCGATCCGCGAGGGGGGCTCGACCCTGCGCGACTTCGCCCGCCCCGATGGCGAATTGGGCTACTTCGCCAAATCCTTCCACGTCTACGCCCGCGAAGGCGGCACGTGCCACCGCGAGGACGGCGGGATCGTCAAGCGCATTGTCCAGGGCGGGCGCAGCACATGGTTCTGCGGGGTTTGCCAGCGGTGAGGGATGCTATCCATCATGCCAGCTTGCACTGGGATGACGTCCTCTCACTCCCTACAAATCCAGCGTCGCGTATTCCCGCGCGGCCGGCAAGCCGTCCATCTTCTCGCCCAGCAGGGGGCGGAAGCTGGGCCGGCTTTTCATGACCATGTACCAGCCTTTGGCCTGTTCGTGCCCCGACCAGTCCATCGCGCCGAGATAGTCGATGACCGAAAGATGCGCCGCACAGGCGAGGTCGGCGAGGCTCAGCGTCGGCCCGGCGAGCCACTGGCGGGTGTCGACCAGCCAGTCGATATAATCGAGATGCCCGTGAAGCAGCTTGCCCGCCCGGCGCAGGGTCTGGCCATCGGGCGGCTGGCGCAGGATCAGCCGCTTCATCAGCTTTTCGTGCATCACCGGCTCGGTCACGTCGCGATAGAGGTTCTCGTCGAACAGGGCGACCAGACGGCGGGTTTCGGCGCGTTGCAAGGCAGTGCCTGCAATCAGCGGCGTCCGCTCGATGGTTTCTTCGAAATATTCGCAGATTGCCCGGCTGTCCGCCAGCACCGATCCGCGCGCGCTGTCCCGCAGCACCGGGGTACGGCCGGCAGGATTGATCTGCCATAATTCGTCGCGACCCTCCCACGGATTTTCGCGGACGAGATCATAGGCGACGGCCTTCTCCGCAAGCTGGAGGCGAACCTTGCGGCTGAACGGACAGAGGGGAAACTGGTGGAGCTGCCACATGCAGCGCCCCTCATGCCCCATGCCTGCGTCCCCGTCCACCGGGAGTGCCTGTAAATCCGCGCGTTTTGCCCCTCAGCGTGGCGGCGGGGGCGCGGTATCCTCGAGCTGGGCCGAAAGGTCGCGCAGCGCCGGCGCCATCGCGTCGAGCGTTTCGGCGAGCGCCGCCAGCGCGTCCAGAGCGCGGGGGGTGGCGCGCTCGGCCAGTTCGGGCAGGCGCGAGGCTTCGGGTGCCATGCTGCGCAGGGTAGTGCCCGGAGGAATGGCGGGCCCATCCTCCCCGGCGATCTGCGCCGCCGCATCGGCCAGGGGCGCAAGGGGCAGGTCGAGCATCACTTCGCCCAGCACCCGAAGGGTCCGCGCAAGCTGCGCCTGACGCGCAGGGTCGGACAGGTGCGCCTTGATCGAGGCGGAAACCTCGGGCGCGGGCATTCGGTCTGTCTCCTGATCCTGCGCCAGCGCGGCGGTCGGCAAACAGAAGGCACCAAGCACCAGCGATATGGGAACGGTCCGTGGCATCATCAGTCCTTCCTTGAGCGCCAATGTCTTACAGCCCGGATGCCTGAAGCATCAACAGGCATGCCGGCATCACTTCGATCAGCCGTCCCCCGGTTTGCAGATCCTGCGCCTCGGCGCGGGCGCGGTCTGCGATCTGCTCGCGGGTTGCGCCGGTTTCATCCATCAGCTGCGCCATCGTGCGGACGAAGAATTCGCGGCCGCGGTTGTCAGCGGCAAGATCGGGCCAGTCCGCCGGCGACCCGGTGCCGGCCTTCTGCTGCTCGGCAGCGAGCGCGACCGCCACCGCACAGCGCAGGGCGGCCTGCTGGCGGATGGGCCACTCGGCCAGTGCGCCTGCCGGCGGCGCAGTATCCTGAACGGCGATGGGGCTCACAGGCGGGGCGAGGGCGGCAGCGAAAAACAGGAATGTGATCATCGCCACGCCCCTATCGCGCTTTACCTGAACCCGTCGCAACCCTCGCTTGCGAGCCGTGCCGCCCGCCCCTACCGCATTTGGCAGAGGAGATTCGTGCATGAAGACCCGCGCCGCCGTTGCCTTTGCCGCGAACCAGCCGCTCGAGATCGTCGAACTCGACCTCGAAGGACCCAAGGCGGGCGAAGTGCTGGTGGAGATCAAGGCGACCGGCATCTGCCATACCGACGCCTATACGCTGGAAGGGCACGACAGCGAGGGCATCTTCCCCTCCATCCTCGGCCATGAAGGCGCCGGAATCGTGCGCGAAGTTGGCGCCGGGGTGACCAGCGTGGCGCCCGGCGATCACGTCATCCCGCTCTACACCCCTGAATGCCGCCAGTGCAAAATGTGCCTCTCGGGCAAGACCAATCTGTGCAGCGCCATCCGCGAGACGCAGGGCAAGGGCTTGATGCCCGACGGGACCACCCGGTTCAGCTATCGCGGCCAGCCGATCTACCATTACATGGGCTGCTCGACCTTCTCGAACTTCACCGTCCTGCCGGAAATCGCGGTCGCGAAAATCCGCGAGGACGCGCCGTTCCACACCGCCTGCTATATCGGCTGCGGAGTGACGACCGGGGTGGGCGCGGCGGTCAACACCGCGAAGATCGCGCCGGGGGACAAGGTGGTGGTCTTCGGGCTCGGCGGAATCGGCCTCAACGTGGTGCAGGGCGCGAAGATGTCGGGCGCGGACCGCATCGTCGGGGTCGACATCAATCCCGAGCGCAAGAGCTGGGGCGAGCATTTCGGCATGACCGACTTCGTCAACCCGCGCGAGGTCGACGACGTGGTGGCAACCCTCGTCGCCATGCTCGACGGCGGGGCGGACTACAGCTTCGACTGCACTGGCAACACCGAGGTCATGCGCCAGGCGCTCGAATGCTGCCACAAGGGCTGGGGAACCTCGATCATCATCGGCGTGGCCGAAGCGGGCAAGGAGATCGCCACCCGTCCGTTCCAGCTGGTTACCGGGCGCAACTGGCGCGGCACCGCGTTCGGGGGCGCGAAAGGACGTACCGACGTGCCCAAAATCGTCGACTGGTACATGGACGGCAAGATCCAGATCGACCCGATGATCACCCACGTCCTGACGCTGGACGAGATCAACAAGGGGTTCGACCTGATGCATTCCGGCGAAAGCATCCGCAGCGTCGTCGTCTACGACTGATCCATCAACACACGAGAGAGGAGAACAGGAAGCCATGTTCAGCCATGTCATGCTCGGAGCGGACGATATCGAGGCGTCCAAGACCTTCTACGATGCCTGCATCAAGGCGCTCGGCGGGCGCGAGGGACAGATCGATCCGCTGGGCCGGGTCATCTACCTCCACAACGGCGGCATCTTCATCCTGACCAAGCCGATCGACGGCGGTCCGGCGAGTTGCGGCAACGGATCGACCATCGGTTTCGCCGCCTCCAGTCCCGAAATGGCCGACGCCTGGCACAAGGCCGGGCTCGAGCATGGCGGCACCGCGATCGAGGATCCGCCAGGCATTCGCGAAGGCGCGGGCATGAAGCTTTATCTGGCCTACCTGCGCGATCCCGCCGGCAACAAGATCTGCGCGATGCACCGCCCGGGCTGATCCCGGAACCGGCACGAGCCATCCCGCCCCGGGGTGATCCGGGCGCAGCGGTCCTTGGCCGGCTGCGCCCTTTGCATCATGGGGCCGGGATGCAGTTCGAATATCTTTCGCAGAACAAGGCGTACGGCGGCACGCAGTATGTCTGTTCCCACGCCTCGGCCAGCACCGGCACGGACATGACGCTGTCGGTCTATGTCCCGCCCCATCGTCCGGAGGAACGGCTCCCCGTCCTGTGGTATCTCTCGGGCCTTACCTGCACCCATGCCAATGTCACCGAGAAGGGCGAATATCGCGCGGCCTGTGCCGAGCACGGGATCGTCCTCGTGGCGCCGGACACCTCGCCCCGCGGGGCGGACGTGCCGGATGCGCCGGACGAATATGATTTCGGCAAGGGTGCGGGCATGTATCTCGATGCGACGCAGGACCCCTGGTCGGCCAATTACCGGATGCGTACCTATCTCGAGGACGAACTGCCCGCCCTCATCGCGGCGGAGTTTCCGGTCAGCCAGACCCGTCAGGCGATAACGGGGCATTCGATGGGCGGGCACGGCGCGTTGACGATGGCGCTGCGCAATCCGGGCCGTTTCCGCTCGGTCAGCGCATTTTCGCCGATCGTCGCGCCGTCGCAGGTGCCGTGGGGGGAAAAGGCGTTCAGCCGTTATCTGGGCGAGGACCGGACGGCATGGCGCGCCTATGATGCAGTAGCCCTGATCGAGGATGGAGCGCGGCTCGATCACCTCCTGGTCGACCAGGGCACAGCCGACCAGTTCCTCGAAGAACAGCTGAAACCGGGCCTGCTGTCGATGGCCTGCGCCAAGGCGGGGATGCAACCCGAGATCCGCATGTGGGAGGGGTACGACCACTCCTATTACTTCATCTCGACCTTCATGGGCGAACACGTCGCTTGGCACGCGGCGCGGCTGCGTTAAACAGGATACGGCAGGGCGGCGGGCAGCGCATCGCCGGCCCGCCGCCCCGCGCGCTTCGCCTTACTTCGCCGCGAGGTTGACGCTGCGTTCGGCAAGGTCCGACATGTTCTCGTCCGCGTCGTAGATCGAGGCGGTGATCTCGTCGAGTTTCTTGACGTGATCCTTCTTGCCCAGCGCCTCGGCAAAGGCCTTCGAGGTGCCGAAGCCGCAGATACCGTAGTGGCACATGCGCTGATACTGCGCGACGATCACGACATCGCGCACGTCATCGTCCTGAATGTCTTCTTCGATGGCGTGCTTGCGGGCTTCCTTGACGAGGCCCTCCATGCCTTTGCAATGTTCCTTCTCGCTCTCGCCCATTTCATCGAGCAGCGCCTTGATCGTCTTGGTATGCTTGGCGATGCCCTCGGTCGCTTTCTCGAGCTTCTGCTTCAATTTGTCGTCGCTTGCCACGCTGGCCAGTTCCTTGACGACCTTTTCCATCTGGTCATTGGCAGACCACAGGTCGGCCAGCTCGCCGGCGTAGCAATCTTCGAGATTTTCGGGTGCGGACATTTGTCTGTCTCCTCTCGCGGTGCCCCGATCCGGAGGGACCGGTCGGCAACCGCACACTTTGGGAAGGCGAGAGACGGCGAGAAGTTCCGCCAGCATCCTGTGACAGGGGTCAGTCCGAGGCAGAGGCGCGGTCGCCGTGGGCGGCGATGAACTCTTCCACCACCGGCGCGATCCGCGCACGCCACTTGCTGCCGTTGAAGATGCCGTAATGGCCGGCTCCTTCGGCCAGATAATAGCGTTTCTTGGAAGCGGCGAGATTGGGGGTCAGCTCCAGCGCCGCGCGCGTCTGGCCGATGCCCGAGATATCGTCGCGTTCGCCCTCGATGGCGAGCAGGGCGGTCCGGGTGATATCGCCCAGATCGATCCGCTTGCCCCGGTGGAGGAACGTGCCGTTGGGGATCGCATGGTTCTGGAAAACTTCCTCGACCGTCTGAAGATAGAACTCCGCCGTCATGTCGCAGACGCTGCGATACTCGTCATAGAAATCCTTCGTCGCCTGCGCGCTTTCATCGTCGCCAAGGGTGAGATGCTTGAACATCTCGTAATGGCTCATCAGGTGGTTGGTGAGGTTCATGCTCATGAACCCGGCCAGCTGCATGAACCCGGGATACACCTTCCGTCCGGCCCCGCGATACTGCATCGGCACGGTCGCGATGACATTGTGACGGAACCACTCGATCGGGCGCTCCATCGCCAGATCGTTGACCGTGGTGGGCGAACAGCGCGTGTCGATCGGTCCGCCCATCATGGTCAGGGTTTTCGGGGCGCAGGGATGATCGTCGCGGTTCATGATCGCGGTTGCGGCGAATACCGGAACCGAAGGCTGGCATACCGCGATGCCATGCGCGCCCGGCCCGATATGTTCGAAATAGCCGATGACGTAGTCGATGTAGTCGTCGAGATCGAAATGCCCCTCGGACAGGGGCACGTTGCGCGCATCCGCCCAGTCGGTCACGAATACGACGTTATGGTGGACCATGCGTTCCACCGTGCCGCGCAGCAAGGTGGCATAGTGGCCGCTCATCGGGGCGACGATCAGCACCCGCGGCGCATCGTCAGGCAAACCCTCGCGGGTGAAGCGCTTGAGATCGCCGAACGGACGGTTGACGACGGTCGCCTCTTCCACTGCGTGCCGTCCGCCTGCGACCAGCACGGTATCGATGTTCCAGGCCGGCTTGCCGCGCGGGGCGGCGGCATGGGCGAAGACCTCCAGCGCCGAAGCCGCGGCGGAACCGAAGCCGAGTGCCCCCATCGGCAGGGCCGAGCGCGACAACACCTCCGCCCCGATCGAGGCCATGGCACTGGCCCCGGCAAGCCAGCTGCGCTGCAATTCGTAAGCGTGATATAGCATCGTCATATCCTGTCAGCGCCGGTGCCCGCGATCGGTGGCGCGCGCCGCAGCGTAAATTGCCGGAACTCAACCTTGTGCAATGCACAAATAGGCAGGATGTGCCGCAAAACCACAAGGCGCCGGTGGATTTCATCCCCCGGTCTGGCTAGGCGATGCGGCATGAGCGAAGGTGAGTCAGAACCGGCCGGCCGGCGCGGTGCAACGCTGTTCGAGCGCATTCGCGGAACCAGCGGCGAGGCGCAGCCGCGTTCGCTCCGGCCGCTCGGCATGATCTGGCGTTCGGCCCGCGCCTATCCCGTGCAGCTGACGCTCGCCGGGATCGCGCTGCTGGTCACCGCGCTGATCACCTCGCTGGCGGTGCCCAGCGCACTCAAGCTGATCATCGATCGCGGCTTCGGCGCGGACGGCGGGGCCGATATCGGGCGCTGGTTCCGCTATCTCCTGCTACTGGTCGCCCTGCTCGGCGGGTTCACCGCGCTGCGGTTCTATTTCGTCAGCTGGCTGGGCGAGCGGGTGGTTGCCGACATCCGCCGCCAGGTGCATGCCAACCTCCTGCGCCTGTCGCCCTCGTTCTTCGAGGAGAACAGTCCGCGGGAGATCTCCAGCCGGATGACCGCGGATACCGCGATCATCGAGACCGTCGTCGGCACCACCCTGTCGGTGGCGCTGCGCAACATCATCATGGCGATCTTCGCCACGGCCTATCTCTTCTGGCTCGCCCCCCAGCTGGCGCAATATCTGGTGATCGGCATTCCGCTGGTGATCCTGCCGATCGCCCTGTTCGGATCGCGGCTGCGCGCGATCAGCCGGACCAGTCAGGACCGGGTGGCCGATGTCGGCGCGATGGTGACCGAAGTTCTCTCGGGCATGAAGATCGTCCAGGCATTCAACCAGGAACGGCGCGAGGGCGAGCGGTTCTCTGCCGCGGTGGAGCGGACCTTCGATACCGCCCGCCAGCGCATCCTCATCCGCGCGATCATGACCGCGCTCGTCATCACGCTGATCTTCGGGGCGATCGTCGTACTGCTGTGGCGGGGCGCGAACCTCGTCCAGCAGGGCGAGATCACCGGCGGCACGATCGGTGCCTTCGTCTTTGCCGGAGTGATCGCGGCAGGAGCCTTCGGCGCGCTGACCGAGGTGCTGGGCGATCTGCTCCGCGGGGCGGGCGCCGCCAGCCGCCTGTCCGAACTGCTCGACGAACAGCCCGCAATCGCGCCCCCGGCCCGGCCGCTGGCCCTGCCAAGCCCGCCGCGTGGAGGGCTGGCGTTCCGCAATGTCACCTTCCGCTATCCCAACCGGCTCGACCAGCCAGCGCTGGAGGATTTCAACCTCGAGGTCGAACCGGGCGAGACGGTCGCCATCGTCGGCCCTTCGGGAGCCGGCAAGTCGACCATCTTCCAGCTGGCCGAACGATTCTACGATCCGCAGGCAGGCTCGGTCCGCATCGATGGGGTGCCCCTCGCCAGCGTCGATCCGGCGGCGATCCGCGAACGCATCGCCTTCGTGCCGCAGGACGGGGTGCTGTTCTCGGCCAGCGCGCGGGATAATCTGCGCTATGGCCGCTGGGACGCCAGCGAGGACGAAATCTGGGCCGCTGCCCGTGCCGCCAATGCCGCGGAGTTTCTCGAGCGCCTGCCAGACGGGCTCGACACCTATCTCGGCGAAAGCGGAACGCGGCTGTCAGGCGGCCAGCAACAGCGACTCGCCATTGCCCGGGCGGTGCTGCGCGATGCGCCGATCCTCCTGCTCGACGAGGCGACCAGCGCGCTCGATGCCGAAAGCGAGCGGCTGGTGCAGGACGCGCTCGACCGGCTGATGGAGCATCGCACCACGCTGGTCATCGCGCATCGGCTGGCGACCATCCGTGCGGCCGACCGCATCATCGTGATGGCCGACGGCCGCATCGTCGAACAGGGCACCCATGCCAGCCTGAGCGGCGGCGACGGCCTTTATGCACGGCTTGCCGCCCTGCAATTCGGGCGCGAGAGCGCTGCCTGACGGCCTCCTCGCCCTCCCCTCGACGTTGCCCTGGAAATCGACCAACCCCAAGTTCCGCCGACGAAGCGCGACACTTTCGCACCGGTTCTGCTAGGGGCAGGCGGTTACGGCACCCTTCAGCCCTGCCGGGCCGGTGCCCCGTCCAAGGAGAATGGGCTTGACCAAGACGATGCTCGCCGCCGGCGCTTCGACGCTGGCACTTCTTTTCGCTGTTCCCGCCGCCGCCCAGACGGCGCCGACTGCCCCCGCCGCAACCGAGGCGACCCCCGCCACGCCGACCATGGAATTCGGCGAATGGGGGTTCGATCCTTCCTCTCTTTCGACGACGATCGACCCGGGCGACGATTTCTTCGCCTATGCCAACAAAACCTGGCTCGATGCGAACCCCCTGCCGCCGGAATTCGCCCGCTTCGGCGCGTTCAATATCCTGCGCGAGAAATCGACCGCCGACGTCAAGGCGGTGATCGACGAGCTGCTGGCCAAGGATCGCGCGGCGCTGACCGATGACGAACGCCGGATCGTGGATGCCTATGGCGCCTTCCTCGATACCGACCGGATCGAGGCGGCGGGTCTTGCCCCGGCGACGCCCTATCTCGCCGCGATCCGCGATGCCGACACGCTGGCCGAACTGGCGGCGCTGTGGGGCAAGCCTGGCTATTCCTCGCCGATCTACAGCTATGTCGAGGTCGATGCGAAGGAGCCGACCCGCTACACCGCCCATGCCGGTTCCGGTGGCCTCGGCCTGCCCGACCGCGACTATTATCTCGACGAGAGCGAGAAAGGCCGCGAGATCCAGGCCAAGTATCGCGAATATCTCGCCTTCCTCCTGGGCGAGGCAGGCTATGCCGACCCGCAGGCGCTGGCCGGCAAGGTCTATGCCTTCGAGGATACCATCGCCCGCAAGGTCGCATGGGACCGCGCGACGCGCCGCAACGACGATCTGACCTATAACGCGCTGACCCCGGCGGAATTGCAGCGGCTGGCGGGTGGCTTCCCGCTTGCAACGATGCTGTCGTCGGCCGGTTATCCCGCGCTTGACCGGGTGATCGTCGGCGATCTTCCCCCCTCGCCGCAACGCGCCGCAGAGCTTGGCCTCGATGCCGAAACCCTGTCCAAGATCGGCGGCGGGCTCCCGGCATTGATGGCCTTGGTGCAGGACACTCCGATCGAGGTGCTGCAGGCGTGGACCGCGAAGGGGTTCTTGAGCAGCAATGCCGCTGCCCTTCCCCGCCGCTTCGACGAGGCGAACTTCGCGCTTTACGGCACGCTGCTGAACGGCACTCCCGAACAGCGCCCGCGGTGGAAGCGCGCCACCGACGAGACCGAAGGACTGCTCGGCGAACTGCTCGGCAAGTCCTATGTCGAGCGTTACTTCCCGCCCGCCAACAAGGCCGCGATGAGCGAACTCGTCGGCAATCTGCGCAAGGCGCTTGCCGCATCGCTCGACGATAACGAATGGATGGGCGAGGCGACCAAGCAGCAGGCGCTTGCCAAGCTCGACAGCTTCGATCCCAAGATCGGCTACCGCGACAATCTCGAGACTTACCCGGGGCTCGTCGTCGCTGCCGGCCAGCCGCTGGCCAATCGCATGGCGGCGAACGAATGGGCCTGGCGCGACAATCTCGCCAAGCTCGGCCAGCCGATCGACCGGACCGAGTGGTACATGCTGCCGCAGACCGTCAACGCCTATTACAACCCGACCAAGAACGAGATCGTCTTCCCCGCCGCCATCCTCCAGCAGCCGTTCTTCGGAGCGAGTGCCGATCCGGCGGTCAATTACGGCGCGATCGGCGGCGTCATCGGCCACGAAATGGGCCACGGCTTCGACGACCAGGGGTCGAAGTCGGATGCCACCGGAATGCTGCGCAACTGGTGGACGGACAGCGATCGCAAGGCGTTCGACGAACTCGGCAATCAGCTGGTGGCGCAATACAACGCCTATTGCCCGCTCGATGACGGCAAGACCTGCGTCAACGGACGACTGACGCTTGGCGAGAACATCGGCGATCTCGGCGGGCTGAGCCTCGCCTACCGCGCCTACAAGCTGTCGCTTGATGGCAAGGAGGACAAGGTGATCGAAGGGCTGACCGGCGATCAGCGGTTCTTCCTCGCCTGGGCCCAGGTGTGGCGCGCGCAGCAGCGCGAGGCGGCGGCCCGGCAACGGCTGACCACCGATCCCCACAGCCCCGAGGAGTTCCGGGTCAACGGCGTCGTGCGCAATATGGATGCCTGGTACAAGGCGTTCGACGTCAAGCCGGGCGATGACCTCTACCTGCCGCCGGAACAGCGCATCACCATCTGGTAGGGACCTCTGTTTCGTCCGGTCGCGATCGGACGCATGATCGAACAGGGCGGGACAGGTCGCTTGACTTGTCCCGCCCTTTCTTCATGGACCCGCTCCATGCCAGACTGGATCACCGCCATCATCCTCGGGATTGTCGAGGGCCTGACCGAGTTCATCCCCGTATCGTCGACCGGGCATCTCATCCTCGCAACGGAACTGATCGGGGCCGAGCCTGCCGAATGGGCGATGTTCAACGTCGTCATCCAGCTCGGGGCGATACTGGCGGTCGTCTATCAATACTGGGGGACGTTCTGGAGCGCCTTTCTCGGTGTGCTTCGGCGCGAACGCGAGGGGTTGATGTTCGCGCGCAACATCCTGCTTGCTTTCCTGCCCAGCGCCGCGCTCGGCTTCGCCTTGCATGAACAATTCGAGATGCTGCTTGGCAGCCCTTCGGTGGTGCCGTGGGCGCTGATAGTGGGCGGTATCGCCATCATCCTGATCGAACGCGCCGTTCATCCCACGGATGAAAGCGGCGTCGCCGATCTACCGCTCAAGAAAGTGCTCAGCGTAGGGTTTGCCCAATGCCTGGCGCTGGTCCCCGGGGTCAGCCGGTCGGGTGCGACGATCATGGGCGCCCTGGCGATGGGGGTGAACCGCAAGACCGCGGCCGAATTTTCGTTCTTCCTCGCCGTGCCGACGATGATCGGGGCAAGCTTCCTCGAACTGACGACAAACTGGGACACGATGGCCTCGGGCACGTCGCGGGTCGGCTGGGACGAGATCGCGATCGGGTTTCTCGTCAGCTTCGTCGTCGCACTGATCGTGATCCGGGCGTTCGTCGCCTATGTGAGCAAGGCCGGTTTTTCGCCTTTCGGCTGGTATCGCATCATCATCGGGTCCGCCGCGCTGGCTTGGCTGAGTTTCGGGTAACGGGTCATAGTTGCGTCGACGCCACACACGGGATGGCGCGAAGATATAGCCGGAACCCCCGCCCCTCTGTGCAGTTTCAAACCAACATTCATCAGCTTGAAGGCCAATCGTGGGACTATCTCTTCTAATTCTTACCGGCGCACTGCTCGGTTGGCTGGCGACGATCGTATTGCAGATCGAGGATGGGCGGGAGATCGGCCGCTATATCGTCTTCGGGCTTGTCGGTGCGGTAATCGCTGGGTTCGCGACCGCTGAGGGGTTGATCCTCGGATCGGTCACCGCCCTCACCCTTTTGGCCGGCGTTGTCGGGGCGATCGTCACCATCGCTGCCGGTCACCTCGCGTTTCGCCGGAATACGGCGGACTGAATTGAGGCGAAATTAGGGCTTACATATGGCCCGACGTCCTGCTAATCACGCCCACCTCTTACAGAGAAGGAAGAGTTATGAAGTTCAACAAGACCATGCTCGTCATTTCGGCCGCCGCGCTCAGCCTCGGTGTCGCCGCATGTGACGGCCCGAACGAAAACGCCATGGAAGACGCCGGCGAGCAGAACGCCGAAGCCGTGAACGACATGGCTGACCAGATGGAAGCTGAAGGCCAGATCACCAGCGACCAGGAAGACGCCATGGTCGACCAGGCCGAAGATCAGGCCGACAACATGGAAGAAATGGGCGAAGCGATGGACGAAGGCGATGCCGCCGTCGCTCCCGTCACGGCGACGACCCCCGCCGCCCAGTAAGCCTTATCCGCTTGCGAATCGAAACGGCCCCGGAGCGATCCGGGGCCGTTTTGCGTGTTGGGGGATGCGCGAGGCGTCAGAGAGGCGCCGCCCCGCTCCCCCGCCCGCCGCGCAAGGTATACTCGAGTGTCCCGCGATTGAGGACGTTATCGACGTCAATCACCGCCGTATTGGCGTAAGTGAACCCCGGCCCAAGGCTGCGATAAAGCCGATCAAAATCGCGTTCCACCGTCTGGCGATAGAGGTCCTCGAAGCTGTCGATCACGAAATAGGTCGGTTGCAGATCGCTGATGACGTAATCTGTGCGCATCACGCGGTCGACGTTGAGCATGATCCGGTTGGGGCTCTGCGCCTCGATGGCATAGACCACCTCGGTCGGCCCGGAGAGGATGCCCGCTCCATAGGCGCGCAACCCGGCCTCCTCCATCAGCAAGCCGAATTCCACGGTGTACCAATACAGCGAGCCCAGTGCCTTCAACCGGTTGTAGCGCATCGCTTTCCACCCGGCCTTGCCATATTCCTGCATGTAATCGGCATAAACCGGATCGGTGAGCATCGGCACGTGGCCGAACACGTCGTGAAAGACGTCAGGCTCCTGGATATAGTCGAACGTCTCTCGCGTACGGATGAAATTGCCTGCCGGGAAGCGGCGATTGGCAAGGTGCCAGAAGAACACGTGATCGGGGATCAGCATCGGCACGGGGACCACGCTCCACCCGGTAAGCCGGTCCAGTTCCTCGCTCATCTGGCGAAACTCCGGCACCCCGCCGCGTCCCAGATCGAGCTTGTCCAGCCCGGCAAGGAATGCGCTCGCCGCGCGGCCCGGCAAGACGTCCATCTGGCGGGCGAACAGATCGTCCCAGATCGCATCGTCCTCGGTGCTGTAGGCGGTCTGTTCGGGTTCGAGCCAGTCGTCCCCGACATGCGCCGGTTTTCTGAGCGGGGCGGTGAACACCTCGTCCGCCATCGTCGGCAGGCGCGTAAAATCCGTTTGCGGTTCTGCAAGAGTAGCCATGCTAGCGATCTATACCCAAAGGCGGGACAGCACAAACGGGAGAGCGGCGATGAAGCGCAAGGAGTACGAGGCGGCGCTGGAGCCCCTTCAGAACGAACTTGTCGGCATGGCCCGCTGGGGCAGCGCCACGGGTGCCCGGATCGCGATCCTGTTCGAGGGCCGCGATGCCGCGGGCAAGGGCGGCGTGATCCGCGAAATCGCGGATTCGCTGAGCCCGCGCCAGTGCCGGACCGTTGCCCTCGGGACCCCGTCCGAGACGGAACGCGGGCAATGGTATTTCCAGCGCTACGTCGCCCATCTGCCCACCGCCGGCGAGATCGTGCTGTTCGATCGCAGCTGGTACAACCGCGCCGGGGTAGAGCAGGTGATGGGCTTTGCCACCGATGCCGAGGTACAGGCATTCCTCGCGCAGGCCCCGGTGTTCGAAAAGCTGCTGACCGACGACGGCATCCTGCTGTTCAAGTACTGGCTCGCCGTCGACCAGGCCGAACAGGAAGCCCGCTTTCAGGAGCGGCTCGACGATCCGCTCAAGCGGTGGAAGCTTTCACCGGTCGATCTTGCCGCGCGCGAGCGGTACGAGGACTACACGGCCGCCAGAGAGCAGTTGCTGGCCGCGACCCATACCGACTGGGCGCCGTGGCGGATCGTCGAATTCAACGACCAGAAGCTCGGCCGGCTCACCCTCATCCGCGACCTGCTCGACCGGCTACCCGATACGGCGGTGCCGCTGGAGGATATCGCCCTGCCCCCGCTCAGCCATCGTCCGCTGCTGGAACGCTATGGCGCGGCGACCCCCTTGGCGCCGTACCGTATCTAGTCAGCCGGGCGCCAGGCGGGCGCTGGCCTCTGTCACCTGCCGCCCGTCGGCGGCGAAGGCGGCGAGCGCCAGCCCGCTGTCGTCATGCCGGGCAACCAGGTGCAGCGGCTCGTCCGCAATCGCCGGGCTCAGCCCGCGAAAGGCGAAGTGGCGGAGTCGGTTCTCCCCCACCGTCCGGGCGGCGAGTTGCAGCAGCAGGCTTGCCGTCAATGGCCCATGGACCACGATCCCGCGATAACGCTCCACCTTTGTGGCATAGGGCGCATCGTAATGGATGCGATGCGTGTTGAAGGTGAGCGCGGAGTAACGGAACAGCAGCCGCGGATCGGGGACGATCGTGCGGTGGACGTCGTAGGCATCGGGCGCAAAGGTGCCGGCGGTCGCCGGGGCCGGCGGCTGGAGCGGGGCATCGGGCGCGGCCGCCTCGCGGTAAACCAGCGTCTGCACCTCACGCACCGCCAGTGCCCCGTCGCCCTGCGTCTCGTGCTCGACCTCGACAAACACCATCGCTCCGCTGCGGCCGGACTTCTCCTCGACGCTGAGGATGCGCGAGCGGCGCGCGATACGCTGGCGGATGGCGAGGGGGGCGTGGAACGCGATGCTGCTGCTCGCCCACATCCGCCGCGGCAGGGGGACTGGGGGCAGGAAGCTTTGCGGGCTGTCATCGCGCAGCGGGTGGCCGTCTTCCCCCAGCGCGCCTGTCGGCGCATCGGGCGTGCAGAGGCAGAAGTGAATGCCCTGCGGCATGACGCCGTCCTCGGGCAGCGCCAGATCGAACGCAGCGCACCAGCGCCGCGCGAGGCTCTCGCCCAGCACGTCCTCCGCCAGCGCCTCTCGCCCGATCCAGGGCTGCCACTCGCTCATGCCGCGCGCTCGAACACCGCGGCCATGCCCTGCCCGCCGCCGATGCACATGGTTTCAAGACCATAGCGCGCGCCGCGCCGGTGCATCTCGTGCGCCATGTCGGCAAGGATGCGCACGCCGGTCGCGCCGATGGGATGGCCGAGGCTGATGCCCGAGCCATTGACGTTGACGATCTCGCGGCGGCTGTCGTCCGCGGCAAAGCCCCAGCCCTTGAGCACCGCCAGCGCCTGCGGGGCGAAGGCCTCGTTGAGCTCGACGAGGCCGATATCGTCCCAGCCAAGTCCGTTGCGGGCGAACAGGCGCTCCACCGCGGGCACCGGGCCGATGCCCATGCGCGAGGGTTCGCAGCCCGCCGCGCTCCACGAATGGAACCACAGCAGCGGTTCGAGGCCGAGTTCGCTCACCTTGTCCTCGGCCACCACCAGACAGGCGGCGGCGGCATCGTTCTGCTGGCTGGCGTTGCCGGCGGTAACGATCGCCTCGGGATCGCGTTTGAGGTCGATCGGGCGCAGCGCGGCGAGGCTTTCCATGCTGGCATCGGGGCGAAAGCCCTCGTCCCGGGCGAACACCCGCGGCTCGCCCTTCCTCTGCGGCACCTCGACGGGGACGAGCTGCGCGTCGAACCGCCCCTCGTCCCACGCCTGCGCGGCGTTGCGATGGCTCTTCACGGCAAAGGCATCGGCGTCCTCGCGCGTAATGGCGTAATCCTTGGCGAGGTTCTCGGCCGTCTCGATCATGCCGGTGATCACGCCGAAGCGGTCGATCGGCTGGCTCATCAGCCGCCCGCGCGTCAGCCGGTCCCACAGCGCCATGTCGCCGAGCCGCGCCCCGCCCCGCGCCGCAGTGGTGTAATGCTCGACATTGCTCATGCTCTCGACCCCGCCGGCGAGCACGCAATCGGCGGCGCCGGTCTGCACCATCATCGCGGCGTTGACGATGGCCTGAAGCCCCGAACCACAGCGCCGGTCGAGCTGGTAGCCCGGCACTTCGACCGGATAGCCCGCGGCGAGCCAGCTCCAGCGGCCGATGGCAGGTGCCTCGCCATTGCCGTAGCCCTGGCTGAAGACGACATCGTCGACCCGCAGCGGATCGATCCCGCTGCGCTCCATGACCGCGCGGATGACGATGGCGGCCAGCCGTCCCGCCTCGAGCGGGGCGAGGCTGCCCTGGAAAGTGCCCACAGGGGTGCGCAGCGGCTGGCAGATGGCAACGCGGCGAAGTTGGGTCATGAGGGGGCCTTTCGGTGGTTCGCGGAGGGACGTGTCACACTTGTCACACAGTCCTGATCAAGAAAAGCGGGCTGCGCCGCCAGCGGTTTTCTAGCGACGCAACACAGAGGGCTTCGGGATGACGTCATGGCGCAAAACCTGCATGACACGAGCCGTGTAGGACAGCGCTAGTCGCGGTCCGAAAGGCGGGCGACGCCGCGCTGGACCAGATCGCCGATCGCCGCCTGCGTCAGCCCGAGCCGTTCGGCCAGCACCTCTTCGGTATGCTCGCCCAGATAGGGCGCCGGTCGGGGATCGCCGGCCGTGCGGCCGGGGATATTGGCGAAGCTGCGCGCGGCGGGATAGGCAAAGCCGCTGGGGTTGGCGGGCGAGGGGCCGAACAGGGGATTGTTCGTGACCAGCTGTGGATCGCGGGCAGCCTCGTACATCGTGCGATACCGCTCGAACGTGCGGCCTTCCGCGGCGAGCCGGGCAGACAGGTCATGCCACGCGAGGGTGCCGGCCCGCCCCTGGAACAGGGCGAACAGCCCGTGGCGATGATCGAACCGCGGAAGGTCACCATCGAGACGCACGCCCAGTTCTGCCTCCAGGGCGGCGATGTCGTCCGCAAGCGCAAAGGCCGCGACCAGGCCGGACCACTGCTTTTCGGTGAGCGCGGCGACCATGAAGCGCACGCCGTCACGGCTGACGAAATCGCGTCCGAACGCGCCCCAGACCGAATTGCCCAGCCGTTCGCGGTCCGCCCCGCGATAGAGCATTTCCGCCATCGAGCCGCTGTTGGCGACCGTGCCCATCGCAACATCGCCCAGCGGCACGCGCACCTCGCTGCCTTCGCCCGTCAGGTCGCGGTGGCGGATCGCGGCGAGGAGCGCAAAGGCGCAGTAGGCGCCGGTGAGGAAGTCCCAGGCCGGCAGCGCCTGGTTGACCGGCGGGGCGGTTGCCGGATCCCATTCCTCCGGCCCGCACATCAGCGGATAGCCGCTGGCCGCGTTGACGGTGAAATCCATCGCCTGGCGCCCGTCGTGCCAGCCCATGATGCGCACGCTGACAAGGTCGGGCCGCCGCTCGGCCACCGCCGCATGGCCGAGGAAACTGCGTTCCGGCAGGTTGGTGATGAGGTTTCCGGCGCGTGCGGCCAGCTCGACCAGCAGCTCGCGCCCCTCGTCCGACCGCAGGTCGATCGCAACGGATTTCTTCGCCCGGTTGAGGTTCTCCCACGCAAGGCTGCGCCCTTCGGCAGTCAGCAGCGAGCGATCGTAATCGAGCCCGCCTGTCTTGTGATCGACGCGGATGACCTCCGCCCCCATCTGCGCGCAGTAGAGCCCGGCGGTGGGCGAGGCGACGAAGCTCGACGCCTCGATGATCGAAAGCCCGTGGAGGAGTTGGTACACCTCAACCCTGCGCGGCGAATTCGCGCAGCATATGCTTGGCGATCTGCAATTGCAGGATCTGCGTCGTGCCTTCGTAGATGCGATAGATGCGCGCATCGCGGAAGAAGCGTTCGGCATCGTATTCAGCCAGATAGCCCGCCCCGCCGTAGATCTGCACCACCCGGTCGACCACCCGGCCGCACATCTCGCTGGCGAAGACCTTGAAGGCCGCCGCCTGGCGGATAGTGTTCTCGCCCCGGTCGGCGCGCGCGGTCACATCGGCCATCATGCATTCGGCGGCGTAGATCTCGGTCTCGCTTTCGGCGAGCATCTGCTGGATCAGCTGGAAATTGGCGATCGGTTCGCCGAACGCCTTGCGCTCGGTCGCATAGCGCAGCGCGGAATCGAGTGCGCGGCGGGCATATCCGGTGCTGGCCGCCCCCACCGAGATGCGCCCGTTGTCGAGGCTCATCATGGCGAAGCGGAAGCCCTGCCCGGTTTCCCCGCCAAGCAGCGCATCGCCCGGCACGTGGACATCGTCGAGCATGATGTCGGCGATGTGACTGCCGGCCTGGCCCATCTTCTTGTCCGGCGTGCCCACCGTGACGCCCGGCGTGTTCATCGGCACGATGAAGGCCGAGACATGGGCATTGCGCGGCAGCGCCTCCTTTTCGGTCCGCGCCATGATCAGCGCGACTTCGGCATGGGGGGCGTTGGTGATGTAGCGCTTGGACCCGTTGAGCACCCAGCCGTTGCCATCGGGATCGGGGCGCGCGGTGGTCTGCATGGCGGCGCTGTCGCTGCCCGAACCCGGCTCGGTCAGACCGAAACAGGCGATCTCGCCCGCCGCGATCCGGGGCCACCATTCGGCCTGCTGGGCCGGCGTGCCGCCGTTCTTGAGCGCGGAATTGAACATCCCGATATTGATCGAGAAGATCGAGCGGAAAGCCGGCGCAGCATAGGACATCGCCTTCACCACCCGCGCGTATTGCGTGAGGTTGAGCCCCGCCCCGCCGAACTCTTCGGGGACCGACAGGCCAAACAGACCCATCTCCTTCATCTCCGCGACGATCTCGTCGGGGATGCGGTCGTTGGCGATGACGTCCTTTTCCGCCGGGATCAGCCGTTCGCGGACAAACCGTTCGAGCTGTTCGTGGAACTGTTCGAAGGTTTCGGGATCCATGCCCGGGTTGGCGGTGGCTGGCGGATTGCTCATGGCGTCTCTCCCGATCTCGTCTGCGCTGGCGCTGCGCCGCGCCCTCGGGGCGCAAGCATGGCCTCGGCATCCTTCAATGCCTGCTCTTCCGCCACGGTGGCGGGAGGAAGCGGGGCGTTATCCGCTGCGCCGTCGCAGGCGGACAGCAGGGCGGCACCGGCGAGCAGGGGCAGGCGTGCCCATGCAGCCGGTGCCATGCCCGTCATCAGTTCTGCGGCTCGCCATCCTCGGCCATCGCATCGAGCGCGGCCTCGGCGGTGGCGGCGGCATCGTCGCCCGCCTGCTGGATCTGTTCCTCCTCGGTCTGCTCGGCCGGGCCGGTGTCGGCTCCGGCGGCGGGAGCCGGCGCGGTGTTCGCCATCGGATCGGCGACCGGTGCTTCGTCCACGGGAGCCAGCGCCTCGTCGGCGGTCATCTCGACGGTATCGACCTCGGCCCCGGTCGAGGCATCCTCGGTGCCACCGCACGCGGCAAGGGCAAGGGTGCCAAGAACAAGAGTGGCAAGACGCAACTTCATCGAAAATCTCCTTGGGAACACGCGGCGCGAAGGGGCGCCGAAACTGCCGGGCGTCTTAATATGGCGCGCGGCCACAGGCCAAGGGGAAAAACGCGCAGATGGCTTGCGCGGCACGGGCCGAGCCGCGACATGGCCGCCCATGCCGACGCTCGACCATGCCCGCGAAACCCTGCGCCAGACCTTCGGGTTCGACGACTTTCGCGGGCGGCAGGGCGAGGTGGTGGCGCGGGTGCTGGCGGGGCGATCCACCCTGGCGGTCATGCCGACGGGCGCGGGCAAGTCGCTCACCTACCAGCTGCCCGCAGTCATGCTGCCCGGCACCTGCGTGGTCATCAGCCCGCTCATCGCCCTGATGCACGACCAGTTGCGCAGCGCCCGGGCCAACGGCATCCGCGCCGCCGCCCTGACCAGCGCCGACGAGGACTGGCGCGAAACGCAGGAGGCCTTCCGCGCACGCGCGCTCGATCTCCTCTATGTCGCGCCCGAACGGGCCAGCCAGCCGGGCTTCCGCAGCCTGCTCGGCGCCGCGCCGCTGGCCCTCTTCGCGGTGGACGAGGCGCATTGCGTATCGGAATGGGGGCATGATTTCCGCCCCGACTATCGCCAGCTGCGCCCGTTGATGGACGCCTTTCCGGACGTACCCCGCCTGGCGCTGACCGCCACCGCCGATAGCCAGACCCGGGCCGACGTGATGGCGCAGCTTGGCATTCCGGAAGATGGCCTGATCCTTGCCGGATTCGACCGGCCCAATATCCGCTATGCCGTGCAGCAGCGCGAGGGCGGGATGCGTCAGCTTGCCGCGCTGCTAGGGGACGAACCGGGCGCGGGGATCATCTACGCCCCCACCCGCCGCAAGGTCGAGGAACTGGCCGCGGCGCTGGACGCCGCGTCGGCGCGCGAAGTCCGCCCCTATCACGCCGGTCTGCCGCCGGAAGTACGCGCCGCCAACCAGGCCGCCTTCGTCGCCAGCGAGGACATGGTGATCGTCGCCACGGTCGCCTTCGGCATGGGAATCGACAAGCCCGACGTCCGCTTCGTCGCCCATGTCGGACTGCCGAAATCGGTCGAGGGCTATTATCAGGAAACCGGCCGCGCCGGGCGCGATGGCGATCCGGCCCGCGCCGAACTGTTCTGGAGCGCGGGCGATTTCACCACCGCCCGCGCCCGCCTGTCCGAAACGCCCGAAGCCCGCCGCGCGGCCGAGCGCCAGCGGCTCGATGCCCTCGCCGCTCTGATCGAGACCGCCGAATGCCGCCGAGCGGTGCTGCTGCGGCATTTTGGCGAGGACCCGCCGCCGGCCTGCAGCAATTGCGACAACTGCCTCGACCCGCCCAAGGTGACGGACGCGACCGAGCTGGCGCAAAAGCTGCTCTCGGCTGTCTATCGCACCGGGCAGAGCTTCGGCATGGGGCATCTCGCCAAGGTGCTGACCGGGCAGAGCGACGAGCGCACCCGCGACAAGGGGCACGAAGCGCTCTCGGTATTCGGCATCGTCGGGGGCGAGGACGCGCGCTTGCTGCAACCCCTCGCCCGGGCGCTGCAGGCGCGGGGCGAACTGGTGGCGACGGCGCATGGCGGCTTGGCGCTGGGCAACGGCGCGCGCGAAATCCTCAAAGGCGAGCGCGGGGTCCGCATCGTGGTGCCTCCGCCGCGCAGCCGGTCTGCCCGGCGCGCCCCGTCCGAAGCCAATCCCGTTGGCGATCCGCTGTTCGAGGCCTTGCGCGCCCTGCGCCGCGATCTGGCGAAGGAGGCCGGCCTCCCGCCCTATGTGATCTTCCACGATTCGACCTTGCGCCAGATGGCCGCCGCGCGCCCCGCGACCCTCACTCAGCTCGGCCGCGTCGAAGGCGTGGGGGCCAAGAAGCTTGCCGCCTATGGCGATGCCTTTCTGGGGATCATCCGCCAGTATTGAGCCACCGCCGCCCCGGCAAGAACGGCCAGCGGAACGCCTGCGCCCTGCGCGCCGTTGTATGGCGGAAGGAGCGGAACATGGCAGGCGGTTGGACCCGCGATGGCGCGGTGCAGGATCAGATCGACGATACGGTGAGCGATGCCGTCACCGCCGCCCGCGCGCGGATGCCACAGGGCGAGAGCGCAGAGTTCTGCGACGAATGCGGCGAACCGGTGCCGGAAAAACGCCGCGCGGCCCTGCCGGGGGTGCGCACCTGCGTGCAATGCCAGGCCGAAAGAGACCGCGCGGTGCGCCATTCGGCGATCAACCGCAGGGGCAGCAAGGATAGCCAGTTGCGCTGAACCGCGCAGCCGTCCATCGCCTGCACACCATGGCTTCCCCCTTCATCTGGCTGCAGCACGCCCTGCCCCACCATCCGCTGTCCCGCAGCGTCGGCAAGCTTGCTGCCAGCGAGACCCCGTGGCTGCGCGATCTGCTGATCCGCCGCTTCATCGCCGCCTACGACGTCGACATGACCGAGGCGGCGCGCTCGCCCGGGCAGTTCCGCAGCTTCAACGATTTCTTTACCCGCGAACTCAAGCCCGGCACCCGGCCGCTGGCCGATGCGGAGCGCCACGTCCTCAGCCCGGCCGACGGCGCGGTAAGCCAGATCGGCCGGATCGAGGGCGGCCGCATCCTCCAGGCCAAGGGGCGCGAGTTCACCGCCGCACAGCTTCTTGGGGGGGACGAAGCGGCGGCCCGGCGGTTCGACGGCGGCAGCTTTGCAACCATCTATCTCTCGCCGCGCGATTATCACCGGGTCCACATGCCGGCGACCGGCGAGCTCCTCAGCACCACCTATCTGCCGGGCGACCTGTTCTCGGTAAACGGCGTCACGGCCGAGAATGTCGAAGGGCTGTTCGCCCGCAACGAGCGGCTCGTCAGCCTGTTCACCGGATCGCATGGCCAGTTCGCCAGCGTAATGGTCGGCGCGATGATCGTCGCCGGGATCGAGACGGTGTTCGGTGGCCCGGTCGAAACCCACGCGCCGGAAAGAGTGCACGACCGCTTCGCACGCGGAGAGCACGTGCTGGAAGCCGGCGCGGAAATGGGTCGCTTCGTGCTCGGCTCGACCGTGGTGTTGCTGTTCGAGCCGGGCCGGGCCCGCTGGCGCCGCGGGCTTGCGCCAGGCGACAGTGTGCGCATGGGCGAGGCGATCGGCGACTGGATCTAGACGGCGCGTCCTACGGCAGCAGATGTCCCGCCCGGTCACGCTTGGTGGCGAGATAGCGGACGTTGTGCGGATTGTCGGGCAGGGCGTGCGGCACCCGCTTGGCGACCGTCACCCCGCTTCCCTCCATCGCCGCGACCTTGGCGGGATTGTTGGTCATCAGTCGGACCGCGCGAACCCCGAGCAGTGCCAGCATCCGCGCCGCCACCGGGAAATCGCGCGCCTCGTCCGGCAGACCGAGCCGGGTGTTGGCATCGACGGTGTCGAACCCCTGGTCCTGCAGGCGATAGGCGCGCAGCTTGTTGATGAGGCCGATGCCCCGGCCCTCCTGCCGCAGATACAGCAGCACGCCCCAGCCTCCCCCGGTCGCCTCGTCCGCCATTGCGGCCAGGGCGGCATCCAGTTGCGGCCCGCAATCGCATTTGAGGCTGCCGAGAACGTCGCCGGTGAGGCATTCGGAATGCAGCCGCACCAGCGGCGGGCGCCCGCTCTGCTGCGAACCGATGATCAGCGCCACATGTTCGCGCGTATCGTCGGGGCTGCGGAAGGCGACGATCTGCGCGGTATCGGCAGCCGATACCGGCAGCCGCGCGCGGCTGGCGATGGCGAGCCGGGCAGGATCGAGGAACGCGGCAAGATCGCCCGCCTCGAGGCTGACGGGCTCGCCCGCCCCTTGCGGCGATACCAGAAAGGCCGGGAGGATGCCCGCGATCCGGGCCAGCTCCAGCGCGGCCGCCGCCTCGCCGCGCCAGTCGCAGGGCCGGGCCTCGAACGGACCCTTGAACGGGTGCGAGAGATCGAGCGCGGGATCGGTTACTGCCAATGCGGCCGGCAAGTCGAAAGGCTCCGCCCCGGCGATGACGACCGGCTGCCCCGGCTCGGCCGCGGCCCGCTGGTTAACAAGCTTCAAGGTTACGGCGCGGCTGGAGGAGATCAGCATCAGCTCCGCGCCGATCGAGCCGAAGCCCGTTTCCACCGGCTGCAACAGCGGTGCCCCGCCGATCGCCAGCGGCCAGCCGTGACGCAAGGCGTCGACCGCCTGTGCGGCCCGGCGCGCGGGAGACGGCGGCGCCCTCCGGCTCAGAGATCGAACTCCGTGATCAGGGGCACGTGATCGGATGGCTGCTCCCATGCGCGAGCATCCTCGATGACGTGGTGGGCGCGGGTCTGCCGGGCAAGCTCGGGGCTGGCCCACATATGATCGAGCCGCCGCCCGCGATCGTGCTGGCGCCAGTCCTTCGCGCGGTAACTCCACCAGCTGTAGTACCGCGCCGGCGCGGCGACATGCTGGCGGCCGAGATCCGCCCAGCCATGCGCATCCATGAACCGCTTGAGGCTGTCGACTTCGACGGGAGTGTGGCTGACGACCTTGAGCAGCTGCCTGTGGTTCCAGACGTCGCTTTCGAGAGGCGCGATGTTGAAATCGCCGACGATCAGGCTCGGCCTGTCGACCCGTTCGGCCCACCGCGTCATCCGTTGAAGGAAATCGAGCTTCTGGCCGAACTTTGCGTTCTGTTCCCGGTCGGGAATATCGCCGCCGGCGGGTACGTAGACGTTCTCGACCACCATGCCCTGATACCGCGGATCGATCAGTTCGACGCCGACGTGGCGGGCCTCGCCATTGTCCTGCCAGTCATGGCGCGAAAAGTCGCGAAACGGTATCCGTCCCACCGTGGCGACCCCGTGATAGCCCTTCTGGCCGTGGATCGCGAAATGCTCGTAACCGAGCGCGCGAAAGGCCTCGTAGGGGAACTGGTGTTCCTGGCATTTGATCTCCTGCAGGCACAGGATGTCGGGCGCCTGCTCGCGCACGAAGCGCTCGACCAGGGGCATGCGCAGGCGCACGGAATTGATGTTCCAGGTGGCGATGGAAACCATGCGCGGCAGATAGAAGCGTGCCCGCGCCCGGTCCACCCCTGCGCGGGCCGCGGATACGTAAAACCCCCGAGCCGGGGGCATTGGCTCGGGGGTTCCACTTAGCGTTCGTCACGCCTGTACGAGGCGACCTGATGGTTGGGGGTCAACAGGGGGGAAACCCGCCTCCCGTCGTCTCGTCCAACCGGTATTAGGCCCGCCGTGCTTGCCAGGAAATGAATGCTTTTCTTCGTAGAACGCGCAGGGGCAACGCTTGGTCGCCGCGACGTTGCGGATCAGCGCCGAGCGGCGCGGCGCGGGTCACGGAAGGTGAACGCGCTATCCGCCACCTCGACCCCATAGCGATGATTGCGCAGCCGTACGGTGGTGCGGTGATTCTGCGAATCGAGCGCGACCCAGTGGGTCAGCTCGAGCCCGCCGGGCGCACCGGTCTTGCGCGTGAAGATCAACGTGATGACGCCATATTCCGGGTGGGTGGTATCTCGCACCTGCACGCTGACGACATCCGGGTGATCGGTGTTCACGAGCCGGCCGTATTTCTTCACGTCGCGACTGGGATCGAGCAGCGCGCCGAGCGGGGAGTTCTGGATCGGCCAGCGCTGGACCTGATTGACCTCGTAATCGACCAGATACATCGACTTGCCGTTGGAGACGACCAGCATCGGCACGCCCTTGGCATATTCGAAGCGGATGCGGCCGGGGCGCTTCAAGGTCATCACGCCGGATACGGTCTGCCCGTTGCGGTCGGTCTGGGTGAAGTCGGCCTTCATGGTCGAAATGCCGCGCAGGGCGGCAACCGCCCTGTCGAGATCGCCCGCCGCCGCCTCGACCGGCGCGGGCGCGGCCACGAAGCTGGCGGGAATGGCGAACCCGATGGCGATCGCGGAAACGGCCGCGGCCGTACGCTTGCTCAAGAATGACACGTTTTTCATGCTCCCCCGATTATGGTCGGAGCATTGAACCGCCGGTGAACCCGACCCGTTCCCGCGACGTCGTCACGCGGGACGGTGGCGATTACTTGATCTTGGCTTCCTTGAACTCGACGTGCTTGCGCGCGACCGGGTCATACTTGCGGAAGGTCATCTTTTCCGTGATGTTGCGCGGGTTCTTCTTCGTCACGTAATAGAAGCCCGTATCGGCGGTCGAGACGAGCTTGATCTTGACGGTTGCGGGCTTCGCCATGACGTATTCCTGATCGCTGCGGGCATTGCCCCGCCACGGGGTGCAGATGCCGAAAAAACAAAGGCGGCGCGCCCGGCATCGCCAGGCCACCGCCGTTCCGGCGCGGCCTTTGGGCGATTCACCGGCCAAAGTCAAGCAAGCGGCGCCAGGCTTACCAGTCGATCTTGCCCCGCCCGGCCTTCACCGCGCCGCGTTCCTTCTTGGCCTTCAGCCGCTTGACCTTCCCCAGCCGGTTGAGCCGGCTCTTGGCCCGCCGCGCCGGCGGGGTCAGCGCCTCGTCGAGCAGCGCGGCGAGGCGCGCCCGTGCCGCCTGGCGGTTCATGTCCTGCGTGCGGTGTTCGCTCGCCAGGATCAGGATCTCGCCCGCCTTGGTCAGCCGGCTGCCTGCCAGTTCGCGCAGCCGCGCAAAGGCTTCGGGCGACAGGCCGAGGGCGAAGACATCGACCCGCAACTGCACCGCGGTCGCGACCTTGTTGACATTCTGCCCGCCGGGCCCGGACGCGGTAACGAACTTTTCCTCGGCCAGCTCGATCGCGCGCTGGGCGATCCTACCCATCGACAAAGCCGAGCGCGGCGAAATCGGCCGGCAGCAGGGCATGGGCGACGATCGGCGGCTTCCCGTCGCGCTCCACCGTCAGGCCGGCGGCATGCAGCATCGTGCGCGCCGCCCCCGTACCCTCGCCATAGACGGGGTCGCCCAGCAGGGGGACGCCCAGCCCGGCCAGCGCGTGAATGCGGATCTGGTGCGTCCGTCCGGTCTCGGGCCGGAACTCGATCAGCGCCCGTCCGCCGACTTCCCCGACGACCCGCCAGTGGGTGACCGACGGCTTGCCGCTGCGCGCCGCGATCATCCGCCAGCCTTTCGCCGCGCTGCTGACCTTGGCGAGGGCAAGCTCGATCGTCCCTTCCTGCGTCGCGGGCACACCGGCGAGGATGCCGAGATACCGCTTGCCGACCCGCCGCGCCTCGAACGCCTGCCCGAACCGCCGCGCCGCCTTGGGATTGCGGGCCAGCAGCAGGCAGCCGCTGGTATCGGTATCGAGCCGGTGGACCGGCAGCGGATCGCGCTGGAACCCCAGCCGCAGGCGCGGCAGATGGTCCTCGAGCGAATGGCCGCCGCGGCGCGGCCGGTCGACCGGCAGGCCTGCGGGCTTGTCGATCACCAGCGCCTCGCCGTCCTCGAAGACGATGGGAATGTCGCCCGTCATGTCATCAACCTTGCCGGGCACAGCCCGCGTACGGCGTTGCCGATCAGGAAGCCGCCCGCCAGATCGTCCAGCCTCAGCGGCTCTTCGCGCGCCCGGCCCTCGTCGATCAGCGACTGGCGCAGGATACCGGGGAGCAGACCCAGTGCGGCGGGCGGGGTCATGAGCGTGTCCCCGCGCGTCACGAACACATTGGACACGCACCCCTCGGTCACCAGTCCATCCTCGCGCACGAACAGCGCCTCTACCGCACCGCAAGCGCGTGCTGCCTGCTGCCCTTCCTCGTAAAAGCCGCGATCGGTGGTCTTGTGGCGCAACCTCCAGTCGCCCGGATCAACCGGCAGCGGCAGGGCGATGCAGGGAACCGGCTCGGGCCATCCCTCCGCCAGGTCCTGCACATCGAAGGCGATCGCGCCCGAGCGGGCGAGCAGCAGCCTCACCCGGCTCGGCCGCTCGATCATGAAGCACAGCGCATGCAACTGGTTGCGGGTCTGGTGACGATCGAAGGCAAAGCCGAGGTCGTGGGCGCTGCGTCCGATCCGCGCCAGATGTCGCTCGAGCAGCGGGATGCCCCCCGCCGGAGAAAACCGCATCGTTTCGATAAGGTCGAATTGCGCCGCCCGCAGAACCGGTGAGCTGGCCGTGACGAACGCGCCCTTGAGCAGGGCCTCGCGCCGTTCGGCACCCGCATCGCTATCCGCCACGATCGCGCCGCCGACGCCAAGCACGGCCTTGCCGCGGGCATTTTCCATCTCGGTCAGGCGGAGGGTACGAATGGCGACGTTGAACGCCGCATCGCCATCCGGCCCGATGCGGCCGATGGCGCCGCAATAGGGGCCGCGCGGATCGCGCTCGACCTTGGCGATCAATTCCATCGCCCTGATCTTGGGCGCGCCGGTTATCGACCCGCAGGGAAACAGCGCGCGCACCAGATCGAGCGGGCCCCGCCCCTCGGCCAGGTGCGCGCGAATGCCGGTCACCATCTGATGGACGGTGGGGTAGCTTTCGACGGCGAACGGCTGGTCGACGGTGACGCTCCCCGCCGTGGCCACACGGGCAAGATCGTTGCGCATCAGGTCGACGATCATGAGGTTCTCTGCCCGATCCTTGACCGAGGCGGCGAGTTCCTCGGCCCGTGCGGCGTCCTCGACCGGGTCGGCGCTGCGCGGGCGGGTGCCTTTCATCGGCTTGGCCCGCGCGCGACCGTCCTGCGCGGCCACGAACAGTTCGGGCGAGAGGCTTATGAGCCAGTGCGACCCGTCGAACACCACCCCGCCATAGCCCGCCCTGCCCGCCGGCCGGAGCGCCGCATAGAGGCCGAGCGGGTCGCCGGAGAACGCCCCGGCGAGCGCGATGGTGAGGTTCGCCTGATAGATATCGCCGGCGCGGATCGCCTGCTGCAGGCGGGCGAAGGCCGCATCATAGCCGGCTGGCGACACCTGCGGCTCGAGCGGGCCGACGCTGCCGGGGCCGCCGGCGCGTGCATCCAGCCAGGCCGGCATGTCGGCGGCGGCGATACGCTCCTCGCTGGCGAACAGGCCCAGCCAGACCAGCGGCCCCGCCCCGCCACTGCGCGCAGGAGCAAGCGGGGCGAGCCGGGGTTCGAGCGCCAGCCCCGCCTCATAGGCGATGTAGCCGACCAGCGTTCCGCCATCGTGCCGCGCCGCATCGGCCGCGGCGAGCGCCTGTTCGACCTCGTCCGGGTGGCGGGCAATGAAGATCGCCTGGGGATTTTCGTACAGCAAGGCGTCCGCCGCGCCGCTTTCGCGGGCGTCGTCGAGCAGGACGAAGGGTTGCCGGCGGGCCATTGCCACAGCCTTTAACGCCTTGCCCCCGGCTGTCGAGCCATTGCTTGACCGCATGCCCGGCGCTGGCCAATGCGGCGGGATCATGCCGCGCGGGCTGACGGAGGACGGACGGAAATGGGGGCGATACTGATCGGCAAGACGAAAGGCGGCGCGGCGCAGAGCCTGCTGCTGGCGCAGGCCAATCGGCACGGGCTGATCGCGGGGGCGACAGGCACCGGCAAGACCGTCACCCTGCAGACGCTGGCCGAGGATTTCTCGGCCGCGGGCGTCCCGGTGTTCCTGGCCGACGTCAAGGGCGACCTTGCCGGCATCGCGATGGCGGGCAGCGCGCAGGCGCCCAATGCCGACAAGCTGGAGGGGCGCGCCCGCGAACTCGGAATTGCCGATTATGCCTATCGCGACAATCCGGCCGTCTACTGGGATCTGTTCGGCGAACAGGGCCTGCCCATCCGCACCACCATCAGCGAAATGGGTCCGCTGCTGCTCGCCCGTCTGCTCGACCTCAACGAGACGCAGGAAGGCGTGCTGGCCATCGTCTTCCGCCATGCGGACGACAATGGACTGCTGCTGCTCGATCTGACCGACCTGCAGGCGATGCTTGCCTGGGCCTATGACAATGCCGCCGAGCTGTCCGGCACGTACGGCAATGTCTCCAGGGCCAGCGTCGGGGCGATCCAGCGCCAGCTGCTGACGCTCGAAAGCCAGGGCGGGGCGATGTTCTTTGGCGAACCGGCGCTGGAGATCGACGACTTCCTCAGCGCCGACGAGAACGGCCGCGGAATGATCAACATCCTTGCCGCCGACAAGCTGATGCGCAGCCCCAAGCTGTATGCGACGTTCCTCCTGTGGCTGCTGTCCGAACTGTTCGAGAGCCTGCCCGAAGTAGGCGACCCTGAGAAACCGAAGCTCGTCTTCTTCTTCGACGAGGCGCACCTCCTGTTCGACGACGCGCCTGATGCCTTGCTGGACAAGGTCGAGCAGGTCGTGCGCCTGATCCGGTCGAAGGGCGTCGGCGTCTATTTCGTCACCCAGAACCCGATCGACATTCCCGAAAAGATCGCCGGCCAGCTGGGCAACCGGGTGCAGCACGCGCTGCGTGCCTTCACCCCGCGCGACAAGCGGGCGATCAAGGCAGCGGCGGAAACTTTTCGCATCAACCCCGAGCTCGATGTCGAGCGGGCGATCACCGAGCTGAAGGTCGGCGAGGCACTGGTCTCGACCCTTGACGCGGACGGGGCGCCGACGCCGGTGCAGCGCACGCTGATCAAGCCGCCCCGCTCGCGCCTCGGCCCGGTCACGGCGCGCGAACGGGCGATCGTCAATTCGGCAGGCGACCTCACGGGCAAGTACGATGAGCCGGTGGACCGCGAAAGCGCCGCCGAGGTGCTCGCCGCCAAGGCCGTGGATGCCGCCGCCACCGCCGAGGAGGTGGCCGAGGCGGGACGCGCGAACGTCGCCCGCCGCGCGCGCAAGTCGCCATCGCTGTGGGAGAAGGCCGGGAAAGCCGCGATGGGGGCGGCGGCCGGCAGCGCCGCGGCGGTGGTTGCCGCCAAGGTCACCGGTCGGCGCAGCAGCGCCAGTCCGGACAAGACCGCGGCCAGTGCCGCCGCCGGCACCATTGCCACCGGCCTTGGCGGGGCGCTGGCCGGGCGCTTCTTGCGCAACCTTATCGGCGGGCTGATGCGATAGCGGCCGAGACA
>NZ_JBHWMI010000065.1:0-27796 GCF_043423005.1 Qipengyuania sp.
TTCTCGAGATGGTTCTTCAGCCGCGTGTGGTAGTCGAGGCGCCCGTCGGGGCTGCGGACGGGGCCTTGGCGGTCAGCGCCGGTCGGCGGAATGGTCGGGGACGCTTGGCGCGTCGGTCGTGGCTCGACCGACATCGATCCGCCGCGATCGTCTGAACCTTCATGCATCGTGGATCTCCCGGATTTAGGGCGCAGTAAAGCGGCGCCAAAAAGACGTGAAACTTGACAGGATCGAATGGGTGTGGGAGACCGAGTTTGTTCGGAGGTTTCGATCTCCCTGAAGGCTCGACCGCAAGGTCGAGCCTTCGTCGTTTGTCAAACGTCAGACCATGGCGTTCTCCTTGTCGTCATAGCGTTCCGGCCACAGCTCGTTCGGCGAACGCTCGACGATCCTCGAGATGATCCGCTCCACTCGCTCGGATCGTACCGTTCCCCGAGCCACTGCGGCGACCGTCGTCGGCGCCAGGCCTTCCTGGCGTGCTACTGCGGAATAGCTAGTGTTTCTGAGCTTGAACGACAGTTTGATGTAGATCGCTCGTTCGCTAGGAGACAGAGTGGTCAAAGCGCTTTCCTTAGAGGTGCAAGAAGCAGCATATTTGAGGCGCAGAATCTTGCAACATAAATCGAAACCAAGTATCGCTTCATGGACGTTCGCCGCCAAATTGCGCGAGCTGCGAGGTCGCGAAGGTTTGACGCAATCGGCATTCGCCGAGCGTCTGAGTGTCCCGAAGAGAACCTACATCGCATGGGAAGCCGGCAGTTCGATACCCTCGCTCGACATCGTGCCGCGACTGGTCGACGAGTTTGCGATCACTCCCGCCTGGCTGTTCCAGGTCGACGAGACCTTGGGATCGTTTTCTTACGATGCGGAGCGCATACGACGCATCTTCTCGACGCTGAACGCGGCGGCGAGCGAGTATGGAATAGACGCGACCCCCGAGCACATACTCGTCATGTAGCTCGCGGTCTTTGAGGGCGTCCCGAAGCACGATGCGGTGGCGATCGAAGCCGCTAAAGCGCACTTCAAGGCTGTGAAGTCGACGCGTGAACGATAGACCGGACCCTCTTCATCGCTTTCGCAAGCGGATGGGCGACAACGACGCCGAAAAGGCCGTGCAGGCGAAGATCTCCGATCTAGCGAGCATGCTGTTTCCAATAGAAGAACCTAGCCACTTTCCTCGACTTTCGCTTGGATGGCGCTGGAGTGCGGGATTGTTGGCCCTGATTCACGTGGGGATTGCCGCTAAACTCGAGGCTACCCGCCCGTTCGAGATGCTGACCTCAACAACGGTCGCTGGCATCCTGGTTCTGATAGCAGCTTCGCAGAAGGCGGCCGACTGGCGGCCGCATAATGCGCTTACGACTTGCCTCCGACAAAAACGAAGAGCGGACCGGGACGGCTAGGTTCCGACGAAAATGTGACCGGAGCCGAAGCTGTAGTGAAGATCACACTCTGCCGTTCAAAACTCATCAGCGCTTTCGCCGTCAAGTTATCTGGAGCGCAAACTCAGGAAAGCGCCACATTTGTGATGCTTGCGCCACGAGCTTGTGAATAATGCACTGCTTAAGATAATATGTTTTATCTTTAGGTGGAGATAATCTGTAATCCTCGGTCAGCGAACCTTCGGCAAACGGGCGCCCATCCTGGGCGATGGCAAGCCGCTCGAGCATCGGGCGCGACACCGCGCAGCCGACGCCGGCACCGGGGATCCCGGCGCCCAGCGCATCGCGGACCACCATCGTCCGACTGTGGGATTCGGCGAACTCGTCGGTATAGTGCCCGCCGATCCAGCGAGCCCCGGGCCGCGGCAGGGCGAGGACCGGCAGCTGGACGAACGCGGCCTCTGCCACCGCCCGGTCGAGCAGCACCAGTTCGGCCGGATCGACCATGTCCTCGGCATCGTGCAGCACGACCATTCGCGCGCAGACGCCGCTGCCGCGTTCGTCCGCGGCGAGCGCGCGGTAGAGGACGTTGAGGCAATGGGCCTTGCAGGTCGGCCCCTCGGCTTCCACTACCACCAGTCTGACGCGGCGATCACCGCGCGCGACACGCTCGACCGCCGCGATGGTCGCAGGGTCGTTGCGATAGCATCCGACGTAGATCGTAACCGCCGCCTGCGGCCAGGCCCGCAAGGCATGGCGCAGCGTCAACGCGATGACCGCATCTTCCTGCCACGCGGGCAGGAACACCGCCGCCGGTCCGTCCAGCGCCCCCGCCTCGTTCATCTCCGGCGGGGCGACTGCGGTCTTCCCCCGCCCAGTCAGCCGCAGCCAGCCATAGACCGCGTCGACCGCCAGCTCGTCGGCCAGGCCGATGGCGAAGAATACCGCGGCGAACAGCAGCAACTCGTACTGGACGAGCGCCATCGCCTCAAGAAGCACCGAACCTATCATCGGGATGCGACCCCTTATCCTGACGAAGCTGGTGGCATCACATCCTTGCAACATCGTGAAGATTGCTGGACAGGGAGCCCCGTGATGACCCAGCAGAATTCCATTCTTCGTCAGTTCTTCGCCCCGGTGCGCGCGCTCTTCACCGGCGACGCATCGGCCGGCATCCTCCTCATCCTGGTGGCGATCGCGGCTATGCTCGCGGCCAATTCAACTCTCGCGGACGATTATCACTACCTGTTCCATGGCGAGATGTTCGACCGCGAGGCGTTCAAGCTCAATACGCTGCACCTGTGGATCAACGACGGACTGATGGCGATCTTCTTCTTCGTCGTCGGGCTCGAGGTGAAACGCGAATGGATGGAAGGCCAGCTGGCCAGCACCGAACAGCGCAAGCTGCCGGTCCTGGCCGCGATTGCCGGCATGGCGGCGCCGGCGCTGGTGTTTCTCGCCGTGATCAACGGGGAAGGCGCGAGCGAACTGACTCGCGGCTGGGCCATTCCCGCGGCGACCGACATCGCTTTCGCGATGGGTGTCATGGGGCTACTCGGCAATCGCGTCCCGGCTTCGCTCCGCCTGTTCCTGCTGACGGTCGCCATCGTCGACGATATCGGCGCGGTGCTGGTGATCGCTCTGTTCTACACCGCCAGCATCAAGATGATCTGGCTGGCTGCCGCGGTTGCCGCAGTGGGCGTGATGATCGCCTTCAACCGGATGCGCGTCACCAGTCCTTGGCCCTTCATCCTTCTGGCGGTGGTGCTGTGGTTCTTCGTCCTCAATTCCGGCGTCCACGCCACGATCGCGGGCGTGGTCGCGGCGCTGACCATTCCGATGCGCGGCAAGGACGATGACACGATGCTCGAACGGATGGAGCATGGCCTTGCCCCGTGGAGCGCCTATCTGGTCGTCCCGATCTTCGGCTTCGCCAATGCCGGGGTCGAGATCGGCTCGCTGGGGCTTGCGGGCATCCTCGCGCCCCTGCCCATCGCCATCGCGGCGGGGCTTTTCCTGGGCAAGCAGATCGGCATCCTTGCCGCGGTCTGGGCCGCGGTGAAGGTGGGTTTCGCACAGAAACCGGAGGGCGCATCGTGGCCGGAAATCTGGGGCGTATCGATCCTGTGCGGGATCGGCTTCACGATGTCTCTGTTCATCAGCAGCCTCGCCTTCGTCGGCAACGACCTGCTGATCGAGGAGGCCAAGATCGGGATCCTCATGGGCTCGCTGCTGTCAGGCATCGTCGGTTTCATCATTCTGCGCTTCTTCTCGCGCAACAATGCGATGAGCCCCTCGCCTTACGAAGCCTGAGCGTCGCCACCCCGCGCCCGCCGTTGCCAGCGCGGGGGCCGACCGGGCATGGAACGCATTCCCGCGGCGGCGCGTTCACTCGCCGGTCACGCCTCGGCGCTATGACGCAACCCCGCCTGTCTGCCTGACCATCATCACGAGAAGATCGCGCCCCCCCCGATGCTCAATTCCGTCCGCCAGTTGATTGCCCGCAGGAAGCCTGTCCGGCGGATCGCCCGGGTGCCTGATGGCGAGCGCTGGTATGTCGTAGGCGATGTTCATGGCCGCAACGATCTGTTCACCGCGCTGATCGAGGGGATAGAGGACGACGACGCCGCCGCCGCGCCAGCCACCACGACCGTTGTCCTGCTGGGCGATCTCGTCGACCGGGGGCCGGACAGCGCCGGCGTGGTTCGCGCTGCGCGAGCCTGGGCAGAGCGCCGGTCGGTGCGGTTCCTCGCCGGCAATCACGAGGAGATGTTCCTCGACAGCTTCGACGATCGCGAAACCCTGCGCCATTTCCTGCGCCATGGCGGGCGCGAGACGCTGCTGAGCTATGGCCTGCCGCCAGAGGACTATCAGCGGATGCGGATCGAGGACGTCCAGGAAGCGATGCAGGCCCTCGTCCCGGCAGCGGATCGCGCATTTCTCGCAAGCTTCGAGGAATACATCGTGGCCGGCGACTATGCCTTCGTTCATGCCGGGATCGATCCTGCCCGACCGCTCGACCAGCAACGCCGATCCGATATGCTGTGGATCCGCGAGCGTTTTCTGCGTCACGAGGAACCGCTTAGCCATGTGATCGTCCATGGACACACGATTTTCGACGACGTCATCGATACCCAGCACCGCATAGGGATCGATACCGGGGCATTCAAAACGGGGCGCTTGACAGCGCTCGTTCTCGAGGGCGAGACGCGTCGCCGAATACAGGCCATCGCATCCGACGGTGGCGCAATAACGATCGAAAAGGGCGGTCATTCATGAAAATCGCAATGGTGGGTTCGGGCTATGTCGGCCTCGTTTCGGGCGCGTGCCTGGCCGATTTCGGTCATGAAGTGTGCTGCATCGACAAGGATCAATCCAAGATCGATCGCCTCCACGAAGGGGTGATGCCGATCTTCGAACCAGGGCTGGCCGAGCTGGTCGAGGCCAATGTGAAGGCGGGGCGGCTGAATTTCACTAGCAGCCTTGCCGAGGGCATCGACGGTGCGGACGCCATCTTCATCGCGGTCGGCACGCCCAGCCGCCGGGGCGATGGTCATGCGGACCTGTCCTACGTCTATGCCGTGGCCGAGGAAATCGGCCAGCACCTCGCCAATGATGCGGTCGTCGTCACCAAGTCGACCGTGCCGGTGGGCACCGGCGACGAGGTCGAACGCATTCTGGCAGCCAGCGGGACGGGCCACCGCTTCTCGGTCGTCTCGAACCCCGAATTCCTGCGCGAAGGTGCCGCGATCGGCGATTTCAAACGCCCCGACCGCATCGTCATCGGGGCCGAGGACGATTTCGGGCGCGAGGTCATGCGCGAGGTCTATCGCCCGCTCTATCTGAACGAATCGCCGATCCTCTTCGTCAACCGTCGGACCAGCGAATTGATCAAATATGCCGCCAACGCTTTCCTTGCGACCAAGATCACCTTCATCAACGAGATGGCCGATCTGTGCGAAAAGGTCGGCGCGAATGTGCAGGACGTCAGCCGCGGCATCGGCATGGACAACCGCATCGGTGCCAAGTTCCTGAATGCCGGGCCGGGCTATGGCGGATCGTGCTTTCCGAAGGACACCCTCGCCCTGCTGAAGACGGCGGAGGATTTCGACAGTCCGACCCGCATCATCGAGGCGGTGGTCAAGGCGAACGACGGGCGCAAGCGCGCGATGGGACGCAAGGTGATCGAGGCGCTGGGCGGGTTCGACAATGCTCGCGGCAAGAAGGTCGCGCTGCTTGGCCTCACCTTCAAGCCGGATACCGACGACATGCGCGATTCCCCCTCGATCGCGGTCGCGCAGACGCTGACCGACGGCGGGGTGGAAGTGGTCGCCTACGATCCCGAGGGAATGGACAGCGCCCGCCCGCTGATGCCCGAGGTGACGATGGCGGGCGATCCCTATTCCGCAATCGACGGCGCCGATGCGGTCGTCATCGTGACCGAATGGGATGCCTTCCGCGCGCTCGACCTCGACCGGGTGAAGCAATTGCTCAACGCCCCGGTGCTGGTCGACCTGCGCAACATCTACCGCCCCGAAGACGTGCGGGCGCGGGGGTTCGACTATTTCAGCATCGGGCGGCCCTGACCGGCCCAGTACCGCCCTGCCCCCCGGTACGGCGTGACCACGCAATCTGCCGTACCGGGAGCAGCCAGCTTCAGCGAGCCCTGAGTTCGCGAACCAGGGCCGGCGCCGGATAGATCTTCTCGAGCGCTTCCTGCACCGCGTCGGCCGAAACGGCGACAGTGCGGTTCAGCACCGGATCGTATCCGTAATTGCCACCGAGGGAATGAATGTTCCCGTCGAACGCGGCGCCGATCACCGTGCCCGCACGATCGATGACCGGCGAGCCTGAATTGCCGCCGATGATGTCGTTCGTCGTCACGAAATCGTAAGCCGCGGTCTTGTCGATCCGCGCCTCGTTGGCCGCGAACCCCGGGGCAAGGTCGAACGGCGCATTGCCCGTGGCGCGCTCGAAGGTGCCGCCCAGCGTGGTCATGTAGGGCACCTGCTGGCCACGCTCGGTCCAGCCCTTGACCTGCCCATAGCTGATGCGCAGCGTGAAGGTGGCATCGGGATAGACCGTATCGCCATAAGCGGCAAACCGCGCATCGGCGAGCTGGCCCCCGGCGAGCGCCAGCGGACCGGCATAGCCTTCGTCCGTCAGCTTGCGGATCTCGCGCTGCCGCTCGGACAGGCGCAGGGCATACTGGATCATCGGATCGTCCGACGCCTCGACCGCGGCCAACCCGCCTTCCCACAATGCCTTGCGCACCGCAGGGTCCGCCAGCCGGCTGCCGCCGACGAGGCGTTCCGCCAGCTGCTCGGGACTTTCCTGGCCCAGCAGCAGCTTGCTGTCGGGATCGTCGACCCCGAGATATTCGCGTGCCTTCGACAAGCTCCAGGCCAAGGTCAGCTCGTCCAGCCACGGATAGACCGGGCGTTCGTCGAGCAACCGCTTCTGCACCAGTGGGAGCGCGCTGTCGGTGTAGCCCGGCAGCCGTTCGGTATTAGGCTTGGCCCGTTCCTGCGCCGCCAGCACCAGCGTCTGGGCATAGCTGTACAAGTCGCTCGACGGCTGGGTGAAGCGAGCCGGAAGATAGATCGCGCGATAGGCGGTGACGGCTTCGTCGACCGCGGTCCACGGATCGCCCAGCGCCGTGTTGCCGGCCGACTTCGCCCGCAGGTCCGCCTCCTGCCTTGCCAGCGTCGCGGTGAACGCCGGGTCGTTCAGCGCCTTGACCCGCCCGATCTGCACCTTGAGGCTGTTCTCGATCCCATTGAGCGTATCGAGCCCTTCGCGCTCGTACTGCGGGCTTTCCTCCATCGCGCGGATCAGCCGGCCTCGCAGTTCCGACAGCGTCGCCACGGTGACGGGCAACCGGACCTCGCGCTCGAAGGCGAGCTGGCTCTGCGTGAACAGGCGGCTGGTTGAACCCGGATTGCCCACCACGAAGGTCACTTCGCCTTCCTTGGGGGCGCGGGGGTTCCACTTGAGGTGGCGCGGGGTCTTGACCGGCTTGCCGTTTTCGTAGGCGCGCAGAAAGCTCGCATCCAGCGCATAGCGCGGGAAGTTGAAATTGTCGGGATCGCCGCCGAATGTCGATGCGCGCGCTTCCGGGGCCCACGCCAGCCGCACGTCCGAATACTTGCGGTAGGTATAGAGTTTGTACTGCCCCCCGCCGAACAGGGTAACGACCTGGCAGCGGGTCTTTTCGGCGTCGGTGCAGGATTGCGATTCGATTTCGGCGATGCGTGCGTCGCGGGCCTTGGTCAGCGCCTCGCCCGAAAGGGTCCCGAAGACGCTTTTGACCTGATCGGTCACGTCGGTGATCGCAGTCACCACTTCGGCCTGCTGGCCGGGGCATTTGAGTTCCGCATCGCGGCGGTCGGCGATGTAGCCCCTGGCGAGATAATCGGCCGAGTCGCTCGAATTGTCGAACAGGCAGCTGGCGACACAGTGCTGGTTGGTGAGGATCAGCCCGTCGCCCGAAACGAAGCTGGCCGAACACCCGCCGGTCAGCCGGACGGCCGCGGCTTGAACCTTGTCGAGCCAGGCCTGATCCGGCGCCCAGCCGTAGGTTTCGCGCATGCGTTCGGCCGGGAAGCCGTCGAAGGTCCACATGCCTTCCTCCGCCTGCGCCGGGGACGTGTGCAGCGCGGCAAGCAGCAGGGCGGCGGCTGAAACCGAAAAACGTGACGGCAAGCGGGACATGAAGGCTCTCCAATAGCTCGATCGCAATGACGCGCGCCATGCCATCGTGATGTGCCCCCGCCAAGACGCCTTCGCCCCCGCGCGGCCAAGATAACAGGAAAGTGCCAGGGGGCCTGTAAGCCGGGTTCTGTTCCGCGCGCGATATAGGGCCGCGTTTCCTTGGCCCATCAGCCGCGCGGCGGCAGCCATTCATCTGGGCCGCGGGTCACCCCGCGGCTCGAGCAGCCAACCCGGGCGGTCGATGCGAAACGCATCTGCCGGCAAGCCGGCGCGCCGCCCCTATTCGGCCTTGCTCCGGGTGGGGTTTGCCGTGCGAGCCGCGTTGCCGCCGCCCCGGTGCGCTCTTACCGCACCCTTTCAGCCTTGCCTGTGCCCCGGCTTGTCCGAGGCCATCGGCGGTCTGCTCTCTGTGGCACTTTCCCTGGGGTCACCCCCGGCGGGCGTTACCCGCCACCCTTGTTTCGCGGAGCCCGGACTTTCCTCGCATCCGAAGACACGCGGCTGCCCGGCCCCCTGGCGCGATCGAAATAGGCGATATCGCTCGGTTCGCCAAGCGCCGCCTTGCCTACATGATCGGTGGGTCCCTCCCCGCCGCCGGCCGTGCGCCTAGCGGGCCAGACCCCGATCCCGGTCGAGCAGCAGCTGAAACAGGATCGCGCGGATTTCCCCGTCGATCTCGCCGTTGATGCGGTGTGGGCGCCAGCGGCGCTGGAACGCCTCGACCGCCTTGCGCCCGTCGGCGATATCGTAGCCGAACCGTTCGAGCGCCAGATAGAAGCTGGCATCGTTATCGAACGGATCGCCCCGCTCGAGCTTGTCGGGGCGGGCCAGCGCCAGCCCGTAATCCGCCAGCCGGTCCCACGGAAACAGTTCGCCGGGATCGGTCTTGCGCGACGGCGCGACATCGGAATGCGCGACGATATTGGCGCGCGGAATGTCGTACCGCTTCACGATCCGCGCCAGCAGGGGCAGTAGCGCCTCGAACTGCGCAGTGCTGAATTCGCGATAGCCCAGGAGGTGTCCGGGATGGTCGAGTTCGATGCCGATGCTGGCCGAGTTCACATCCCGGATGCCGCGCCAGTACGAGACCCCGGCATGCCAGGCGCGGCGCTGCTCCGCGACCAGGCGCACCACCTCGCCCTCCTCGCTGATCAGGTAATGGGCCGAGACCTTGGCGTCGGGATCGCACAACCGGCGAAGCGCGGCGGACGCATCGCTCATCTCGGTATAGTGCAGCACGACCATCGAGATCGGCAGCTTGCGTTCGTCATGGTTCGGGGAAGGCACCTGGCGATGGACAAGCTCGTCATCGCCGCCCCGCGGGGGGCCGCCTGGCGCGCCAGGCCCGTCCCCGCCGGCCCCCGTCACCCGATCAGCCCTTCGCTTTCGGGCATGAACGCGCCCAGCACCAGGGCATCGTCGTGACGGGCATACTGCAGACCCCCGCCGCAATCTTCGGCCAGCAGCGCGATCATGTGCGCCGCCGCCGTGCGGCTGGAAAGATCGGCCGTGTCGAGGCTGCCCTCGAGCGCCTTGCCGATCGTCTCGTCGAACGCGATCCGCGGGCCGCTGGCGCGAACCACGATCTCGCAATTGCCTTCGCGGATTTCGGCTCCGACATCCAGCGTGCCGCCGCGGACCAGCGAATCGATCGCGATCTGTGCGAAGTTCAGCAACACCTTCACCGCCGGCTTGCCGAGATTGGCGACGTCCAGCGCCCAGTTGACGGTGATATTGCCCTTGTCGGTCAGCAGCGCCTCGATCAGCGAGCGCGGTTCGGCCATGTCCACCCGGTCACCGAACCCGCCGGCCGCCCCGAAGGCGAGGCGGAAGAACTTGAGCTTGCTGGTGCTGGTGCGCGCGCTCTGTTCCAGCAGCGCCATGACGTTGGCGCGCATCTCCTCGTCGGTTTCCAGCGCCAGCAGTTCGAGCCCGTTGCTGAGCGCGCCGACCGGGCTCAGCAGATCGTGGCACAGGCGCGAGCAGAGCATGGCGGCAAGGTCGATGGATTGTCGGTCGTTCATCGGGATTCCGTGCAAGGGCAGTGAGGCGTGGCTTCTAGCGGCCACGCACCACATAGGGAAGAGAAGTGAAGCCGCCGGCGCCGGCCCGCCACAAGGTCAGACACGATCCGGCGATAATCGCCCAGACCGCGCCGTCGCGGGTGGACAGGGCCTCGTCGGTGGCGGAAGGGCGGGCATCGCCGCCGGGGTGCGAATGGTAGTATCCGATTACTTCCGGCCCGCCGCTGCGTTCCGCACGGTGGCAATCGATGAGGACCTGCGGGTCGATCTCGAACCGGGTCGCGGGCCGGGCATGGACGTTGCGGGCGGCGGCGATGCCGCGCACCCCGGTCCGATCGCCCAGCAGCACGCCGCAGCATTCCAGCGGATGCGCCGCTGCCGCCTCGGCGAACAGGGCGTCGTAGACATCGCTTGAGAGTCGTACAGTCATCGCGCATGGCCCTAGCATGCCAGACGCGCAAATCCTCACCGGCGTGATTGCCGCCGCCGACCGGCTGGACCGGGCGCTGGCGCAGGCAACCGGCCTGTCGCGCGAACGGGTCAAGGCGCTGGTCGCGGCAGGGGCAGTCACCCTCGACGCACAGGTCATGGCGAATGCCTCGGCCAAGGCCGCAGCGGGGCAAAGCTTCGTGCTTGCCGTCCCCCCGCCCGAACCGCTCGCCGCCGAGCCGCAGGCAATCCCGATCGATGTGGTGTTCGAGGACGCGGACCTGATCGTCGTCGACAAGCCTGCGGGCATGGTCGTCCACCCTGCGGCAGGCAATGCATCGGGCACGCTTGTCAATGCGCTGCTGCATCATTGCGCGGGGCGCCTGTCCGGGATCAACGGGGTCGCGCGTCCGGGGATCGTCCACCGGATCGACAAGGACACGTCCGGTCTCCTGGTCGTGGCCAAGTCGGATGCGGCGCACGAAGGCCTCGCCCGTCAGTTCGCCGATCATTCGATTACCCGGCGCTATCTGGCGGTATGCGCCGGGCATCCGCTGCCGCCGTCGGGCACCATCGCGGGGCGCATCGGACGCTCGGAGAAAGACCGCAAGAAGATGGCGGTGCTGCCGGATCATGCAACACGCGGCAAACGTGCCGTCACCCATTACGCGACGCTGCAACGGCTCCGCGATGCCAGTCTGATCGTATGCCGCCTCGAAACCGGCCGCACCCACCAGGTCCGTGTTCACTGTGCATCAATAGGTCATTCGCTACTGGGGGATCAGGTGTATGGAAGCACGCCGAAAGCCCTGCGATCGACCTTGGCCGAGCTTGGATTTGCGCGTCAGGCACTGCATGCCGAGACGCTGGGATTCGACCATCCGATCAGCGGTGAACGCATCCGATTTCAGGCTGAAATGCCGATCGATATGCGGGAACTAATCGACCAAATCGCTCGTTGAAATCGATGAAACGCGATGCACGATCAGGCGGTTTCCAGCTATACCGATATCCGTAGTCCAGGGGTTCATGGGCGCCCGGCAGGGGCCCGGCCAGATGGGCTGACGCGAGAAAGGTCAGGAATAACGTGAGCAGTTCCAAGTCATTGAGCGTCCCCGCACTGGGCGGAGAGCAGAGCCTCAATCGCTACCTCTCCGAGATCAAGAAATTCCCTCTCCTCACGCCCGAGCAGGAATACATGCTCGCCAAGCGTTACGAGGAACATGACGATCCCGAAGCTGCGGCGCAGCTCGTCACCTCGCACCTGCGGCTCGTCGCGAAGATCGCGATGGGCTATCGCGGCTATGGCCTGCCCGTCTCGGACCTGATTTCCGAAGGCAACGTCGGGCTGATGCAGGGCGTCAAGAAGTTCGAGGCCGATCGCGGCTTCCGCCTGGCAACCTATGCGATGTGGTGGATCAAGGCGAGCATCCAGGAATACATCCTGCGCAGCTGGAGCCTGGTCAAGATGGGCACCACCGCGGCGCAGAAGAAGCTATTCTTCAACCTGCGGCGAATGAAGCGCAACCTCGATGCCTACGAGGATACCGATCTTCACCCCGACGACGTGACCAAGATCGCCACCGACCTCGGCGTGCCCGAGCAGGAGGTGGTCAACATGAACCGCCGGATGATGATGGGCGGCGACGGCTCGCTCAACGTGCCGATGCGCGGCGGCGAGGAAGGCAGCGGCCAATGGCAGGACTGGCTGACCGACGATCGCCCGCTGCAGGATGAGACCGTGGCCGATGCGCAGGAGCAGGAAGTTCGCCACGACATGCTGGTCGAGGCGATGGACAGCCTGAACGAGCGCGAGAAGCACATTTTCACCGAGCGACGGCTGACCGACAATCCCCAGACGCTGGAGGAATTGTCCCAGCAATACGACGTCAGCCGCGAGCGTATCCGCCAGATCGAGGTTCGCGCGTTTGAAAAGGTGCAGAAGGCGATGAAGGCGATTGCCGGCGAGCGCCTGCTGCCGGGCGTCGCGTAAAGACCCGGCGCCCCGGCCTCGCCCACAGGGCTAAAAAAGCGGCCGTCCGGATTGCGCCGGGCGGCCGCTTTTTCGTATGAGCCGGCGATGCGCTGGCTGATCCGCTCGATCTTCTATCTCGTCGTCGGGTTCATCGGTCTCAGCCTCGCGCTCGTCCTGCTGTTCAAGGTCGTCCCCGTCCCGGTGACCGCGACCATGGTGGCTGACGGCAACGGCATCGCCAAGGAATGGACCGCGCTCGCCAATATCGACCGCGATATGGTGCGCGCCGTCATCGCGGCGGAGGACGGGAAGTTCTGCACCCATGACGGCTTCGACCGCGAGGCGATCGAGAACGCCATCCGCCGCAACGCCGAAGGCGGGCGCATCCGCGGCGGATCGACCATCAGCCAGCAGACCGCCAAGAACGTCTTCCTGTGGCAGGGGGGTGGCTATTTCCGTAAAGGACTGGAAGCCTGGATCACCGTCCTCATAGAACAGATCTGGGGCAAGCGGCGGATCATGGAGGTGTATCTCAACGTCGCTGAAACCGGCATCGGGACCTATGGCGTGGAGGCCGGGGCGCGGCGCTATTTCGGCAAGAGCGCCGGCGATCTCACGCCGTTGCAGGCGGCACGCATGGCCGCGGCCCTGCCCCTGCCCAAGGAACGCTCGGTCAAGAACCCACGGGGCTGGCTCGCCCGGCACGGCAATTCCATTTCGAGACGCATCGGCATCGTCGCCCGTGACGGGCTCGACGCCTGCGTTTATCAGTAGTCCGATGGACGCAGCGCAGGATCCCTTGCCGGCCCGGCAGCCGCACGATCACGGTGCGGACACCGCCGAAGAACATCGGCATGGGCACGAGCATGGGCATGGTCACGCGCATAGCCACGCCCCGGCCGATTTCGGTCGCGCGTTCCTGATCGGCATCCTGCTCAATTCGGCCTTCGTCGTCATCGAGGCAGGATATGGCTGGTATGCCGGATCGATGGCCCTCATCGCCGATGCCGGGCACAACCTGTCCGACGTGCTCGCCCTGCTGCTGGCCTGGGGCGCGAGCGTGGCGGCCCGTCGTCCGGCAACGGGGCGATTCACCTACGGGCTGAAGAGTTCGACCATCCTTGCGGCATTGGCCAATGCCGGTTTGCTCCTCGTCGCGATCAGCGCGATCCTTTACGAGACGCTGCACCGCATGGCGCAGCCGGCCACCGTGCAGGGCGAAACGATGGCGATCGTTGCCGGCATCGGCATCCTCGTCAACGCCGGCACCGCGGCGCTCTTCCTGCGCGGACAGGACGACATCAACATTCGCGGCGCCTTCCTGCACATGGCCGCGGACGCGCTGGTGAGCCTGGGCGTCGTGATTGCAGGGTTGCTGATCATCTCGACCGGCGCCGCGTGGATCGACCCGGCCGTCAGCCTGGTGATCGTGGCGGTGATCGCGTGGGGAACCTGGGGGCTACTCAAGGACAGCGTCGCGATGAGCATGCTCGCGGTGCCCAAGGGCATTTCGGAAAGCGAGGTGCGGGCCTATCTTGCCAGCCTGCCGGGCGTGGCAGGGGTGCACGATCTGCATATCTGGCCGATGAGCACCACCGAGACCGCACTTACCGCGCATCTTCTCATGCCCGAAGGCCACCCCGGCGACACCTTCCTGCGGGAAATCGCCGAAGAACTGGAGCACCATCACCGCATCGGGCACACGACCGTGCAGGTCGAACAGTCAGCGGCGCACTGCGAAACGGTCTGCCGGGCCTGAGGGGAGGCGCTGCGACATACAAGCGCATCGGGGCGATCGGTGCCCGGTTCATCGGATCATCAGTGCTCAAAGATGTTGGCGCCAGCCTTGCCGTTGCACTGATCGGCGGACCGCAGCCGGCACCGCGCCTTCAACGCCTTGCTCCAGTGGATCCAGCCTACCAATTCTACGATCAGCGGGTTGTCGCCACTCGTCGAAAGGGTCCGCAGGCCTAACCCCGCCAACCGGTGACGCGTGCCGCGAAAGAAAGAGGTAGCGCCCCCGTCAGGCGGCTTCCTCTTTCTCCGTTTTCGGACCGTGGACCTGGATCGGTTCCTTCTTGCCTTCGACCACGTCCTTGTCGATCACGATCTCCGTCACCCCGTCCATGTCGGGGAGGTCGAACATCGTGTCGAGCAGGATGCCTTCGACGATGGAACGCAGGCCGCGGGCGCCGGTCTTGCGCTCGATGGCCTTCTCCGCGATCGTGCGCAGGGCATCGTCCTTGAAGGTCAGGGCCACGTCCTCGAGCTCGAACAGCTTGGCATATTGCTTGACCAGCGCATTCTTGGGCTCGGTCAGGATCGTCACCAGCGCATCGATATCGAGATCGCGCAAGGTGGCGATCACCGGCAGACGGCCGACGAATTCGGGGATCAGCCCGAACTTGAGCAGGTCTTCCGGCTCGCCCTTTTCAAGCAGCTCGCCGACCCGGCGCTTGTCAGGATCGGCGACATGCGCGCCGAACCCGATGCTGCGCTTCTGCAGGCGGTCCGCAATGATCTTTTCAAGGCCGGCGAAAGCCCCGCCACAGATGAACAGGATGTTGGTCGTATCGACTTGCAGGAATTCCTGCTGCGGATGCTTGCGCCCACCCTGCGGCGGCACGCTGGCGGTGGTGCCTTCCATCAGCTTGAGCAGCGCCTGCTGCACGCCTTCGCCGCTCACGTCGCGGGTGATCGAGGGATTTTCCGCCTTGCGGGTGATCTTGTCGATCTCGTCGATGTAGACGATGCCATGCTGCGCCTTTTCGACGTTGTAGTCGGACGCCTGAAGCAGCTTGAGGATGATGTTCTCGACATCCTCGCCGACATAGCCCGCCTCGGTCAGCGTGGTGGCATCGGCCATCGTGAACGGCACGTCGAAGGTGCGGGCCAGAGTCTGCGCCAGCAAGGTCTTGCCGCAACCGGTCGGCCCGATCAGCAGGATGTTCGACTTCGCCAGCTCGACATCGCCCGACTTGCCGGCATGCTTCAACCGCTTGTAGTGGTTGTGGACCGCGACCGACAGCACGCGCTTGGCGCGGTCCTGCCCGATCACGTAATCGTTGAGCGTCTGGAAGATTTCGGACGGCGGCGGAATATCGCCTTCCTTGCGCCCGGAAATCCCGGCCTTGGTTTCCTCTCGGATGATATCATTGCAAAGCTCGACGCATTCGTCACAGATGAACACCGTCGGCCCTGCGATGAGCTTGCGCACCTCGTGCTGCGACTTGCCGCAGAAGCTGCAATACAGCGTGGACTTGCTATCGGTTCCGGTCAATTTGGTCATATCCTGCTTTGCCCTGCCAAACCTAGCCGCCCAAGGTATCCGTCCGGTGAACCGGGACTACGGATTCGCCCAGAATAGGGCACGGACGGAATGGTTCAACCTCATAGGTAGCTCACCCCCCTTGCCACAAGATGAAGTGGCAAGGTTGCCCAAACCCTGCGGTCGGGCCGGTCATGATGGGACGCACCCATGTGCGTCCCGATAATGTGGGGCGCGGCCTATTCCGGCGCGCCGCCCGAACCCTTATCGGCCTCGCCCGCGGCTTCGCCGCCGCCGACCTCGCTTTCGGGTCGGGCTTCGAAGACCTTGTCGACGATGCCGAACTGCATCGCTTCGTCGGCCTCGAGGAAGGTATCCCGGTCCATCGCCTTTTCGATCTCGGTCAGGCTCTTGCCGGTATACTTCACGTAAAGATCGTTCATCCGCTGACGGATGCGCAGGATTTCCCGCGCCTGAATCTCGATATCGGACGCCATGCCGCGCGCCCCGCCCGATGGCTGGTGAACCATGATCCGGGCATTGGGCAGCGCGATCCGCATTCCCGGCTCACCCGCGGCAAGCAGGAAGCTGCCCATGCTGGCCGCCTGTCCGATGCACACGGTCGAAACGCGCGGCTTGATGTATTGCATGGTGTCGTGGATCGCCATGCCAGCCGTGACCACCCCGCCGGGCGAATTGATGTACATCGAGATCGGCTTGGACGGGTTCTCGCTTTCGAGGAACAGCAGCTGCGCCACGATCAGCGACGCCATAGTGTCCTCGACCTGGCCCGTCACGAAGACGATCCGTTCGCGCAGCAGGCGCGAGAAGATGTCGAAGGCGCGTTCGCCGCGGCTCGACTGCTCGACCACGGTCGGCACCAGCGCCCCGGTGACGGGGTCATGGGTGAACTGGCCCTGGGTGGAATGGGCAGCACCGGCGAACAGATCGATCATGAAAATCCTCGTGTGGAGTGAAGCGGCGCCTATTTCGCGATAGTGCGCGCAAGGTTCAAGAGGGGCGAGACCGCGGGGCGGCCGATACCGTCGATAATGCAAGGGCAATGCGCGCCTTGGAGTGAAGGAAGCGTAATTAGCGCACGAAAGGTCCTGCGCCATGCACGATTTTCCTGAACATTATCGTAGCGAGGCAGGACGGATCGGCCGCCGCCGCCCGAGACATCAACATCACTGTTGCGAAAGATGGGAACCTACAGCGCCGGTCGGGGCTAAGCCATGATGGAACTCGATCCCCGTTTGCTGCTGTTTGTCCTTTTCGGAGCGGGTCTTACGCTTGCCGTATCGCTCGAAAAGATTCTCACCCGCATTTCGCTGTCGCTGCCGATCGTCTATGTCGCGATCGGCTATGCCGTATGGTCGCTCCCGCTCGGTTTGCCGCCTTTCAATCCGGCCAGCGACGAATTCGATGCGAAAACACTTGAATACGTGACCGAATTCATCGTCATCGCCTCGCTGATGGCGGCCGGTGTGGCGATCGATCGTCCAGCGAGTTGGGCCAACTGGCGGCAGATCTGGCCACTGTTGCTGATCGCGATGCCGCTGACTATCGCGGCGGTCGCTTTTATGGGGTGGTGGGCGATCGGTCTTGCGCCTGCGGGTGCAATCCTGCTGGGCGCGGCGATGGCCCCTACCGATCCCGTCCTGGCGCGCAGCGTGCAGGTGGGCCCCCCGGGGGCCGACAAGCGGCACGATGTGCGCTTCAACCTTACCGCCGAGGCGGGCTTCAACGACGGGCTGGCGTTCCCTTTCACCCACCTGGCGATTGCCGCTGTCGGAATGACCTCGCTGGGGATGTGGACGCTCGAATGGGCGGCGATCGACCTTGTCTGGAGGATCCTCGCCGGTGCTGCGATGGGCTACGTGGTGGGCCGGGTCGGCTCGTGGTATGTTTTCGAGCAGGAAGCCGATGCCCCGCTTGAGGAGATCGAGAAACCCGACACCGGCGATCAGGCGCAAACCTCGACCAATGAAGGGCTCATTACCCTTGGCACGATCCTCCTCGCCTACGGGCTTGCCGAACTGTTCGAGGGGTACGGTTTTCTGGCCGTGTTCATCGCCGCGGTGACGATCCGCCAGCAGGAGGGCAAGAGCCGGTATCACAAGATCAGCCACCATTTCGTCGACCAGATCGAACAGATCGTGCTGGTCGCGGTGCTGTTCGGCTTTGGCGCGATGCTGGCGAGCGGGGTGCTCGACGAACTGACCTGGCCCGAAGTGTGGCTGGGTCTTGCCCTCATCTTCGTCATCCGCCCGATCGCCGGCCTGATCGCGGAATCGCGGTCCGATCTGCCGTGGCTGGGCAAATCCGCCATCGCATTCCTGGGCGTGCGGGGGATCGGGTCGATCTATTACCTGTCCTATGCACAGAACCACAGCGAGATCACGCAGATCGGCGACCTGTGGGCGATTGCCAGCTTCATCATCCTGACCTCGATCATCGTCCATGGTGTTCTCGCGGCGCCGATCATCAAGGCGGTCGAGCGGCGGGGGAGCCATGTTTTCGAAGGCGAGAGTCCGGAAATCCTCGAAGCCGAAGCCGTGATCGAGGATGTCGAGGAGAAGGCTGCCGAAGGCGAGAGCGGCGACCGGAACGCCGCGGTACCGACAGGCAATGCTACAGGTGATGCCAAGGCCGGCGACGGGCCAGCCCCCGCAACCAACTGAAACGGGGCAGGATCGCCAGACCCCGCCCCGTTATTCTGACCTGAGAATGGTGGTGGCCGCCGTCAGCCTTCGGACTTGGCCGCCTTGGCCGGTTTCGCAGCCTTGTCAGCCTTGGCCTTGGGTGCTGCCTTGGCCTTCTTGGCCGGCTCGCCCTCGGCGGCGGGCGCGTCGGCGTTCTTGGCCGACTTCTTCTTGGCCTTCGGCTTGTCGTCCGCCGAGGTTTCTTCGGCCGGCTTGGCCTTGCCCTTCTTGGTAGCCGGCTCCTTGGCCTTGTCGCCGTCCTTGGCTTTGGCACCCTTTTTCTTGTCGGCCGGCTTGGCCCCCTGTGCGGCGGCGCCGGTGTCCTCGTCCGCCTCGATCGCGGCTTCGAGTTCCTCGCGGGTCACCTCGCGATCGGTAATCTCGGCCTTGTCAAACAGGAAGTCGACCACCTTGTCCTCGTATAGCGGAGCGCGAAGCTGCGCTGCGGCCATCGGCTCCTGCTGGATGTACTGGACGAAGCGCTGGCGATCTTCCTGACGATACTGCTGTGCAGCCTGCTGGATGAGCATGCTCATCTCGTTGGAGGTCACCTGGACATTGTTCTTCTGGCCGATTTCCGAGAGCAGCAGGCCGAGCCGCACCCGGCGTTCCGCGATGCGGCGGTAATCGTCCTTCTCCGCTTCCATTTCCTGGTGCATCGCCTCGGGATCGTCGCTGCGCGAAGCTTCCTGCTGCAACTGCGACCAGATCTGGTCGAACTCGGCATCCACCATGCCCTGCGGCACGGCAAAGTCATGCCCGGCGGCAAGCTGATCGAGCAGCGCGCGCTTCATCTGCGTGCGGGTGAGCCCGGCAGTCTCCTGCTCGAGCTGGCCCCGCACCAGTTCCCGCAGCTTGTCGAGGCTTTCAAGGCCCAGGTTCTTGGCGAAATCGTCGTCCAGGCTGGTTTCGCTTTCGATCTTGACCGCCTGCACGGTCACATCGAACTCGGCCGCCTTGCCGGCCAGGTGCTTCGCCTGGTAATCTTCGGGGAAGGTGACCGAGATGGTCCTGGTGTCGCCCGGCTTCACGCCGCCGAGCTGCTCTTCGAACCCGGGAATGAACTGGCCCGAACCCAGCACCAGCGGCGCGCCTTCGGCCTTGCCGCCCTCGAACTCCTCGCCGTCGACCCGGCCGACGAAATCGATGATCAGCTGGTCGCCGTCCTGCGCGCTGTGCCCGTCACCGGCATCGCTGTAGCTCTTGTTCTGGCCCGCGATGCGTTGCAGCGTCTCGTCCACCTGGGCCTCGTCGACCGGAACGGTCAGCCGTTCAAGCTTGAGCCCTTCGAGATCGGGGGCCTCGACCTGCGGCAGTACTTCGAGTTCCATGGTCAGCGTGGCGTCCTTGCCCGCCTCGTAACCTTCGCCCATCTCGACCTTGGGCTGCATCGCCGGGCGCAGGGCATTGTCGGTCATTACCTTGTCGACCGATTCGCGGATCACGTCGTTCACCGCCTGCGCGTGCAGCTGTTCGCCATGCATCTTGCGCACGAGGTTCGCCGGCACCTTCCCCGGACGGAAACCGGGCATCTTGATCTGCGGCGCGATCTTGCGGACTTCCTGTTCGACCCGTCCTTCGATCTCGCTGGCGGGAATGGTGATCGCGAAGGCGCGCTTCAGACCGTCGTTGGTGGTTTCTTTGATCTGCATGGATGAAATCTCGTGGCTAGGTCATTGTCACAAATGGCATGAAGGCCCGCGCCGGGGCGGAAATTGGTGCGGGCGAAGGGACTTGAACCCCCACATCTTTCGATACTGGTACCTAAAACCAGCGCGTCTACCAATTCCGCCACGCCCGCTAGCCCGAACGAAGCTGCGCATCGGTGACGGGCACCGCGCGTGTAGGCGCGTGCCTCTAGTCGCATGGCACCAAAAGGGCAAGCGTCGCGCGGGAACGGCTCGCCCGTGCTGCTCGTTCGCACGGACAGAGGAGAATTTGCGTCATGGCCACCCAACCCGATCCCGGTCCCGACACCATCGACCCCGGCGCCCCGCAGGAAATGCCGGGCAGCCCGTCGCCGTCCGAGGCACCGGTGCAGGATCCGCCCGGCTTCGCCCCGCCCGCGCCGGACATCGACAATCCGGCCCAGACCCCGCCCGAAACGCCGATGCCGCCCGATTGATCTTGCCCGACGCGGGACGTGCCAGTATCGGCCCCGCCCCATGAGCGACAGCAACAAGCCCGACCTTCCGCCCACCCGCCTTTCGGTCAATCCGCGGAGCGAGCATTTCGATGTCGAGGTGCTGAAGCGCGGCGTCGGCATCCGCTTCAAGGGACGCCAGCGGACCGACATCGAGGAATACTCGATCGATGAAGGCTGGGTCCGGGTGCAGGCAGGCAAGACCGTCGATCGCAAGGGCAATCCGCTCACCCTCAAGCTGACTGGTCCGGTCGAGGCGTGGTTCGAGGATCTGGGCGAGGATGCCCCCGTCGCCCGCGCTGACTGAGGCGGCGGCCTTGCCATTACCGGGCTAACCCGCCACTTGGCGCAGGTCATGCCCGCGCGCGAAAAACCCACCGTCGTCATCATCGGTCGCCCCAATGTGGGCAAATCGACCCTGTTCAATCGCCTTGTCGGGAAGAAACTGGCGCTGGTCGACGATCAGCCCGGGGTCACCCGTGACCGGCGTCTGGGCGATGCCGAGATTGCGGGCTTGGAATTCACCATCGTCGATACCGCCGGCTGGGAGGACGAGGATGCCGCCTCGCTGCCCGGGCGGATGCGGCAGCAGACCGAAGCGAGCCTTGCCGGCGCTGACGCCGCGCTGTTCGTGATTGATGCGCGCGCGGGTCTTACTCCGCTGGACGAGGAGATCGCCCGCTGGCTGCGCAGCCAGTCGGTCCCGGTGGTGCTGGTCGCCAACAAGGCTGAAGGCAAGGCGGGCGAAGCCGGGATCTTCGAAAGCTACAGCCTGGGGCTGGGCGAACCGCTGGGCATCTCGGCCGAGCATGGTGAGGGTGTGGCGGACCTGTTCGCCGGGCTATGGCCGGTGATCGGCGAAAAAGCCGAAGGCGGGTTCGAGGACGAAAGCGATGCATCGCCGCAACCGGCCGACCTCGACGACGCTGACGAGGAAGAGGTAGCCCGCGGCCCTCTCAAGCTGGCGATCGTCGGGCGGCCCAATGCCGGCAAGTCGACGCTGATCAACCGGCTGCTGGGCGAGGATCGCCTGCTGACCGGACCCGAAGCCGGCATCACCCGCGATTCGATCGCGGTCGACTGGACCTGGCGCGACCCTTCCTCGGGCGAGACCCGTGCGATCCATCTCGTCGACACCGCCGGGATGCGCAAGCGTGCCCAGGTGGTCGACAAGCTCGAGAAGCTCTCGGTCGCCGACGGGCGACGCGCGATCGACTTCGCCGAAGTCGTGGTGCTGCTGCTCGATGCGACCCGCGGGCTCGAATCGCAGGACCTCAAGATCGCCAACCTCGTCCTCGAAGAAGGTCGCGCGCTGATGATCGCGATTAACAAATGGGACGTGGCCGAGAACGCCAGCGCGCTGTTCAACGGCATCCGCACCGCTCTGGGCGAGGGGCTGGCACAGCTGCGCGGCGTGCCGCTGTTCGCCGTGTCGGCGCGGACCGGCAAGGGGCTGGACACGATGCTGGGTGCCGCTTTCACCCTGCGCGAGGAATGGTCGCGCCGGGTGCCCACCGCGGCGCTCAACCGCTGGTTCGACGATGCCCTGGCGGCGAACCCCCCGCCGGCCCCGGGCGGTCGGCGGATCAAGCTGCGCTATATCACCCAGGCCGGGACGCGGCCGCCGCGGTTCGTGGTCTTCGGTACCCGCCTCGACGCCTTGCCGAAAAGCTACGAGCGATATCTGGTGAACGGCATCCGCGAGAAACTGGGTTTCGAACACGTGCCTATCCGGGTCGTGCTGAAATCGCCCAAGAACCCTTATGCCGGCGGGTAAGTGCGATGCCTGAATTGCTTGTCGCGATGGCGCTCGATTTCGATCTGATCGAACGCACCAGTTCGACCCTGCGGGTGCAGAACGTCGTCCAGCTCAGCCTGGCGCCGGCCTTCCTCCTGGCGGCAATCGGTGCGGTGATGAACGTCATGACCAACCGCCTGATCTGGGTAGCCGAACGGATCGACCGTATCCGGCTCGCCCGCGAAGCCGGCGAAGCGGACGAGGACGGCGAACTCGTCGGCGATCTTCCCGCGCTCGAGAAACGGCGGGTCTTCGCCCAGCGCGCCGTGATGCTCAGCACGGCGGCGGCTTTGACCATCAGCATCGTCATCATGCTGCTGTTCGTCAGCGCCTTCGTCACCTTCCCGCTCGGCACGCTGGTGGCCAGCATGTGGATGCTGACGATGCTGTTCCTGGTCGGCGGGCTGGGGTCGTTCGTGATGGAGACCCGCACGGCGGCGCGGCGCAACGGGCAACGGCTGCGAATGCGGCGGGGACGCTAGCGCCGCAGGGTGAACCGCCGCCCGTAGGTAAGGCACCGCCAGAGCCATTCGAGCGGCCCGTAGCGATAGCGTTCGAGCCACGGCTTCGACCAGGCTAGCATGAGCACCCAGGTCGCAATCGTCACCAGATACAGCTCGCCCCGGCCAAGCTTGCCGAACAGCCCGCCGGCCCAGCCGTGGAACACCAGCATCATCAGGATCGACGTCCCGAGGTAGTTGGTAAACGCGGCCCGCCCCGCCGCAGATACCCGTTCAGCCAGCCAGCCTCGCGCGCCAGCGGCCCACTGGGCCAGCAGGACGAACAGGCCCAGCGTCATGAACAGGCGCGGGATCGCCGCCCAGCCGAAGCTTGCCGCAAGCGTGCCGTAATAGGTGAGACCGGCGTCCAATGTGCGCAAAGCGATGAGCAGGCTCAATGCGCCGCCCAGCGCCAGCCCCGCCCAGCCCCACAGCCGCAACTTGCGCGCATCGAAGCCGCCGCCGAACAGGCCGCGGCGATAGAGCGCCATGCCGATCAGCATGAGCGGCAGGGTCTCGAAGGCGAACATGAGCAACGAGATCGCCAGGTCGGACCAATGGACCGTGATCGTATGCCTGACGATATCGAGGTACGAGCCGGTTTCGTGCAGACCGAGCTCGACCTTCGCGTCGGCCAGATCGACCTCTTTTTCCTGGTCCAGTCCGGAGCGAATGTCGGTCATGTCCGGTGATGCCGTTGCTGCCGGACTATCGGCCACCAGCTGCATGGGAATCGTCAGCGCGGCATAGATCAGGGCGCCGGCCAGATAGCCGATCAGGCCGATGACAAACTGGCTGCGAGGGCGCGCTTTGATGAAGAGCAGCGCGGCCAGACCGGCAACCGCGTAGAGGAACAGGATATCGCCGCGCCAGATCAGAAAGAAATGGATGGCACCGAACAGGCCCAGCCACAGCAGCCGGCGCACCTGCAACCCGATGGTTGCGCCGCGAGCCCACGCCTTTTCCATGAACAGATAGAGGCCCGCGCCGAACAACAAGGTGAACAGGCCGCGCATCTTTCCGTCGATAAAGACGAACTGGGCGACCCATAGCCAGCTCGCCGCCTCGCCATGGGGTACGGCGAAGGCTCCGGGATAGAGATAGGCCTGGAACGGCTGTCCGAAACCGACGATATTTGCCGCAAGAATCCCCATCACCGCCAGCCCGCGCACCACATCGAGGGCGGCGATGCGCTCTGCCGGGTCGCTAACGGGTCGGGGGGCGTCCGGCGTCGCGCTGGCGTGACTGCTCACCGGGTGACCAGACAATCGATCCCGCGCTGGCTGAGCGCGCGGCAGGTTCGCTGCGCCTCGGCTTGCGTGGCAAAGCCCGTGGCATAAAGGACCGTCAGCTTGCCGCGGCGCTGTTCCAGCGGGCGCCGGCCGGCAAGTTCGGGCCGGCCCTTGACCTTGGTCCACATTCGCGCCGCGTTTCCGGCGACGGCGAACGAGCCGAGCTGGACCCGCCATGGACCCGATGCAGCCTGCCGTACAGGAGCCCTCGTCGAGGCATCAGGGGCGGGCCTTGCCTCCCGCCGGGGCGGCGGTGCGGCGGCAACCGAAGCGTCCGGCGCGGTGGCAGGAACCGCACTCGCGGTGCGAGGACCGGACGCCAGCCTGTTGCCCTGCGCCGAACCGCCCAAGGTGCGGATCAGCCCGGCTGCCTTTTCATGGTCGGCCGGGGAAAGGTGGCCTTCCATCGCCACCAGCGCCTCTTTCGCCTGCGGCAGGCCGGCGTTGCTCGCCAGCGTCATGTAGGCATAGGCGCGCGGCCAGTCCCGGGGCAGCGGATCGCCGTTGAAATAGGCGGTGCCCAGCAGATACTGCGCCCGCGGATCGCCCCGCGCGCCGGCCTCGATCACCAGCGGGATGGCCGCCTCGTGTTCGCCGCGCAGATAAAGCAGGATGCCGTAATTGTCCGCCGCGCGCAGGTTGCCCTGGGCCGCCGATGCCGCATAGAGATCCTCGGCGATGGCCGCGTCTTCGGGCACGCCCCGGCCCATGCGATAGGCTTGGGCAAGGTTGAACTGCGCATCGGCATCGCCGGCGGCAGCGGGGCCTTCCCATTCACGGACTGCGCGCTCGTAATCGCCCGCCTCCCACGCGGCGACCCCGGCCTGCGTATCGGCCAAGGCCGGGGCGGCGAGGCCGATCAGCGCAGCGCCGAGCGCCCATCCCCTGCCACGCATCCTTGCCCCTCGCGCCATGACCCTCGTCCCTCCCTGTGGCACAGGATAGCGCGCCCGCGATGGTTGGCAAGGATCGCCCCCTTGGCGTTTGCACGAGTACGAAAGCCGGGCGGCGTTTAACGCAAAATTAGTTCTAGTCTGCGATTCCCGATGTCGAACCAGCCGCATCAACGCGGCAGCGTAACGAACAGGCGCAATCAGGGGGACCAGCCTTGCGGGTACTGGCATTGGCATCGCAGAAGGGCGGATCGGGCAAGACCACGCTCTCGGGACATCTGGCCGTCCAGGCCCAGCGCGCGGGCGCCGGGCCGGTGGTCCTCATCGATATCGACCCGCAGGGCTCGCTGGCCGACTGGTGGAACGAACGCGAGGCGGAACTGCCTGCCTTCGCACAGACCACGGTGGCGCGTCTTGCCAACGATCTGGCGATTCTGCGCCAGCAGGGGTTCAAGCTTGCGGTGATCGACACGCCGCCCGCCATCACGATGGCGATCCAGTCGGTCATCTCGGTCGCCGAACTGATCGTCGTGCCGACCCGGCCCAGCCCGCACGATCTGCGCGCCGTGGGCGCCACGGTCGACCTGTGCGAACGGGCCGGCAAGCCGCTGATCTTCGTGGTCAACGCGGCCACCCCCAAGGCCAAGATCACTTCGGAAGCCGCGGTCGCGCTCAGCCAGCATGGCACTGTCGCGCCGATCACGCTGCACCACCGTACCGATTTCGCCGCGTCGATGATCGACGGGCGCACGGTGATGGAGGTGGACCCCGAAAGCCGCTCGGCAGCCGAGGTCACCGCCTTGTGGAAATACATCGCGGACCGGCTGGAAAAGAATTTCCGGCGTACCGTCTTCGCCGCTCCGAACTCGCAATCCGTGGTTCCCGGAGCCTATCGCCCCGCCGGTGGCTTTGGCCGCCGGGTGGCACAATAAGCGCACCTTGGACGGCGGAGGCTTGCCAGATGACTGACGCCAGTTTCGCTTCGCTTTCCTCCACGCTGCTGGCCCGCAAGGGCGGCGCGAAACCGGCGATGCGCCCGCAATCGACGATTGCCGGCCCGATCGACGGTGCGGCGGCGGCGGCCAACCTCGAAGACCTGGGATGGAACGACATGGGTGAAGAAGCGATGAGCTACCCTGCACCGGCGGACGGGCCGCGGGCCGATCCGGCCAACGATTATCGCTTCGCCGAGGTGATCTCGATCGGCGGCAACGGCGAGGATCGCGGCGACCAGCCGGCCCGGAACGACGTGCGCGATTCGCTCGACCGGATCGCGCAGAAGCTCGAGGGCGGATCCCGCGCTGCTGCAATGTCGCGCCCTGCCGCCACCGGTCCGGCTTCGTCTTCCGCTCCGCGAGCGAGCGCGGTGATGCGCCAAAGCCGCCGGGCCGCCTTCACCTTGCGTCTGGATGCCCAGCGCCACCTGATGCTCAAGCTCGCCTGCACCGTACGGGGCACCAGCGCGCAGCAACTGGTCAGCGATGCGCTCGACAGCGTGCTGGCCGAAATGCCCGAAATCGCCGCTCTGGCCGCGCAGGTAAGCCGCGAGCCGAACTGAACCGGGGCCGGGCAGCCTGCCGCATGCGGGAACCCAAAGGGGAACGATGATGACCAATTCCAGCACGCAGACCTTCGTCCGCCTCGCCCTCACCACTGCGCTCGCGAGCGCGGCCCTGGCCGGCTGTACCGGAAAGGTCGCCCCCGCCGCTTCAGCTTCGGTCGCCAAGGCGCAGATGGCGCTTGAAGCGGGCAAGGGCGGCAAGGCAGTCCGCCATGCCGAAGCCGCGGTGCTTGCCGCACCGCGCGATGCGGCCACCCGCGTGCTGCTCGGCCACGCCTATGTCGAAGACGGCCGCTTCTTCTCCGCCGCGGCAAGCTTTGCCGATGCCGTGACCCTGGGCGATACTTCGCCGCGCACCGTCATCAGCCTGGCTCTGGCGCAGATCGGCATGGGCGACCAGACCGCCGCCGCAGCCACGCTGGACCGGTTCGAGGAGGTGCTCGACCCGGCCGATTTCGGCCTCGCGGTCGCGCTGGCCGGGCAGCCGCAGCGCGGCATCTACGTGCTTTCCGATGCCATTCGCGCGGGCCAGAACACCGTCACCATGCGTCAGAACCTTGCCTACGCCTACGCTTTGGCGGGGCACTGGCGCGAGGCCCGGTTGATGGCGGCGCAGGATGTCGCCGCGGGCGAACTGGGCAATCGTATGGCCGAATGGGGCGCGCTGGCGCAGCAAGGCTATTCGCGGGTGCGGGTGGCCCAGCTTCTGGGTGTCGAGATTGGCGCCGATGCGGGCCAGCCGGCGATGCTCGCGCTCGGCAACAATCCGGGTGTCGAACAGCTTGCCGCCGAGGCGGCCGCGAAATCCGAAGAAGCCCCGGCGCCTGCGTTCGCGCTGGCAAGCGAGCTTCCCGCCCTCGAACAGTCCGTCGGCATCGCGCCGATGGACGAAGGCGAAGCCGCGCTTGCCGATGGGCCGGCCTTCACGGTCGTCGATGGCACCCGCTTCGTGCGATCGGAAATGGTGCAGGCGATCCCTGCCGCCCTGCCCGCCGTGTCGCATCAGGCACGAAGGGCGGCCCGCAGCGACGCCAGCCCGGGCATGGCAGCAGCCACGCGGCCGGCCGGCGCGGCCAGTTGAGGGAGGACGGAGGAGGAAGGCGGAGCGAGGA
>NZ_JBHWMI010000068.1:0-5832 GCF_043423005.1 Qipengyuania sp.
GACTCGGATCCTGTCCGACCGCAACGGTGCGGCGGACGATGCGACCCGCAAGGTGATCCTTTGTTCGGGCAAGGTCGCATACGATCTGATGGAAGCGCGCGATGCCGCCGGGATCGACGATACGCAGATCATTCGCATCGAGCAGCTTTACCCCTTCCCCGGCGAACCGCTTGCCGCGCGCCTCGCGCGCATGCCCAATCTGGATGAAGTCGTCTGGTGCCAGGAAGAACCGCGCAACAACGGGGCCTGGTTCTTCGTCGACCGGTTGATCGAGGATGCGGCGCGGGATGCCGGCAAGGCCGGATTGCGTCCGTGCTATGCCGGGCGCGAGGCGGCGGCCTCACCCGCAACAGGTTACGCCAGCCGCCACAAGGCGCAGCAGGAGGCGCTGGTCAACGCCGCGCTGGGGCTCGACGCCGGCACGAATGCCGATGTCGGGTACGACTGCTGAGAATGACCAGAGTTCAAGGATAACAACGACATGGCGACTGAAATCAAGGTTCCGGCACTGGGCGAAAGCGTGACCGAGGCGACCATCGGCGAACTGCTCAAGCAGCCCGGCGATACCGTGGATGTCGACGAGCCGATCGTCAGCCTCGAGACCGACAAGGTGGCCGTGGAAGCCCCCTCCCCCGTGGCCGGGCGGATCAAGGAGTTCCGCGTCGCGGTCGGCGATACGGTCGAGGTCGGCGCGGTGCTCGCCATCGTCGAGGATGATGTGACCCCTGGCGAAAGCACCGAGGTCAAGCCGCGCGAAACCGCACAGCCGGCCGACGAGCAGGCGCCCGACGAAGGCGAAGCGCCTGCCGCCCCGACTGCCGCCCCCGCCGCACCTGCATCGACGCAGGCCAAGGACGCCGCCGGCGATGCGGCCCTTTCGCTGAGCCCCGCAGTGCGCCGCGCGGTGCTCGAACACGGCGTCGATCCGGCGAGCGTGAAAGGCTCGGGCCGCGACGGACGGCTGACCAAGGAAGACGTCGAAGCCGCTGCCCGCGCGCGCAAGGACGCCGCACCCGCACCCGCCCCTGCCGCCGCGCCCGCTGCTCCGGCGGCGGCATCGAATGCGGCGGCCGGCGAACGCGGTGAAGAGCGCGTCAAGATGACGCGGATGCGCCAGACCATCGCCAAGCGGCTGAAGAGCGCCCAGGATACCGCCGCGCTTCTCACCACCTTCAACGACTGCGACATGACCGCGGTCATGGAGGCGCGCGAGAAGTACAAGGATCTGTTCGCCAAGAAGCACGACATCCGCCTCGGCTTCATGGGCTTCTTCGCCAAGGCCGCCTGCCTTGCGCTTAAGGACGTGCCCTCGGTCAATGCCTATATCGAAGGCGACGAGATCGTCTATCACGACTATGTCGACATCTCGGTCGCGGTGAGTGCTCCCAATGGGCTGGTCGTCCCGGTTGTGCGTGATGCCCATGCCAAGGGCTTTGCCCAGATCGAGAAGGACATCGCCGATTTCGGCAAGCGCGCCAAGGACGGTACGCTGACGATGGAGGACATGAAGGGCGGAACCTTCACCATTTCCAACGGCGGCGTCTTCGGCAGCCTGATGAGCACGCCGATCATCAACCCGCCGCAAAGCGCCGTCCTCGGCCTGCACCGGATCGAGGATCGCGCCGTCGTGATCGACGGGGAGATCGTGATCCGCCCGATGATGTACATCGCGCTGTCCTATGATCACCGCCTGATCGACGGGCGCGAGGCAGTGACGGCGCTCAAGATCATCAAGGAAGCGATCGAGGATCCCACCAGGATGCTGATCGATCTGTGAGGACCTTGTCGAACCGACTCACAATGCTTCTTGGTGCTGCAACTCTCGAACTGGCCACATGCGGACAAAGCGATATGTGTATTGGCGAAGGCGACGAGGAAGGCGCCGCCGACTGCATTCGCGATTGTGCAATCGCGTGCACGCGAAAATCTTAGCCTCGCCGGCCTGATGGCCGGAGGAGCGGCTGGGCTACGGGGCATCATCACCCATGCGCCGACAAAATTTTGAAGATTGGAACGAATTCGATGACAACCTAAGCCACAGCATGACGACGATTGTGGATGATGAGCGATGAACCGAATTTCCCTTAATCTTTTTCATCCGAAGACATTCCATCAGAACGGTTATGTTATATAACTCATTTATCGTTCGTTGGATAACCGGAAGGACTCCAGGATGGGACTGAGAAATAATATTTCGGAGCATTTTCGCGGTCGGCGGGACGAACTGCTTCGATCCATGATCGTAAAGCTTCCGCGGAAGAAGGATACGCTCACCATTCTTGATCTTGGAGGCCGGCAAGACTACTGGAAACGCGTCGGATATCCATTTTTGCAGGATGCAAATGTTCATATCGTAATTCAGAATCTTTATGCTTCAGAGTTCAGGGACGACGAGCAGGCGCCCGAGGGTATGTTCAGCCATTCGGTGGGAAACGCGTGTAATCAGAATTATGCCGACAACCATTTCGATTTTTGTCATTCGAACTCAGTGATCGAACATGTCGGACTGTGGTCCGAAATGGAGAAATTTGCTAACGAAACGAGACGGGTCGCAGTCTCGTATTACGTGCAGACACCGAATTACTGGTTTCCGATCGAACCGCACTTCCCCAAGTTCCCGTTTAATCATTGGTTTCCACGCCCAGTTCGTGCGGGTCTGATGAGAGCCCTTCCATTGTCGAGCACGGGCCGTGCAAAAAATACCGGAATCGCGTATCGCAAGATCGACAGCGCCAGGCTTCTTACCAAAGGGCAGATCAAATATCTTTTTCCGGACGCGGTCGTGAACGCCGAGCGCCTCGCCGGCCTGCCAAAATCCTACATTGCGACCCGAATAGGGTCGACCTCTGCGTACTGAATGGAACAAAAGTATATGGTTGACCAGACTTACGACTACGACGTCCTCGTCATTGGTGCCGGGCCGGGCGGTTATGTGGCCGCGATCCGGGCGGCGCAGCTTGGTCTGAAGACGGCCTGCGCGGAAAGCCGCGAAACGCTGGGCGGCACCTGTCTCAATGTCGGCTGCATTCCGTCGAAGGCGATGCTCCACGCCAGCGAGTTCTTCGACGCTGCGGCGAACGGCACCATGGCGCAGATGGGGGTCGAGGTGACGCCTACCCTCAACCTCGAAGCGATGCACGCCCAGCGTCGCGATGCGGTGAAGCAGCTTACGGGCGGGATCGAATTCCTGTTCAAGAAGAACAAAGTCGACTGGAAGAAGGGCCGCGCCACCTTTGTCGATGCGCATACCGTCACCGTGGGCGAAGAGACGGTGACCGCGAAGAACGTCGTTATCGCGACCGGATCCTCTGTCACTCCGTTGCCCGGGATCGAGGTCGATAACGAGGCGCAGGTGATCGTCGATTCAACCGGCGCCCTCGAACTTGAAAAGGTGCCCGGCCGCATGGTGGTGATCGGCGGCGGCGTGATCGGGCTCGAGCTCGGCAGCGTCTGGCGGCGGCTCGGTGCAGAGGTCGTGGTGGTCGAATATCTCGATCAACTGCTTCCTGGCATGGACGGCGATGTGCGCAAGGAAGCGGCCAAGATCTTCAAGAAGCAGGGCATGGCGCTCCGGCTGTCGACCAAGGTTACCGGTGTCGAGGTAAGAGACGGCAAGGCGCAGGTCAGCGTCGAACCCGCGGTGGGCGGAGAGGCCGAGACGATCGAGGCGGATTGCGTCCTCGTGTCCATCGGCCGCCGCCCCAATACCGAAGGGCTCGGGCTCGACAAGATCGGGCTCGAGGTGAACAAGCGCGGGCAGATCGAAACCGATCACGAGTTCCGCACCGCGGTCGACGGCGTCTGGGCCATCGGGGACGTGATCCCCGGCCCCATGCTCGCCCACAAGGCCGAGGACGAGGGCATCGCCTGCGCCGAAAACATCGCCGGCCAGACGGGCATCGTCAATCACGCGATCATTCCGGGCGTCGTCTACACCTGGCCTGAATTCGCCGGCGTCGGCCTGACGCAGGAAGAGGCGCTGGAGCAGGCGGGCGGCGACAAGGCCAAGATCAAGGTGGGCAAGTTCCCGATGCTGGCGAACAGCCGCGCCAAGACCAATCACGAGCCCGATGGGTTCGTGAAGGTCATTGCGGACGCCGACAGCGACCGCGTGCTGGGCGTCTGGGCGATCGCATCGGTCGCGGGAACGATGATCGCGCAGGCGGCTCAGGCGATGGAATTCGGCGCGACGAGCGAGGATATTGCCTACACCTGCCACGCGCACCCGACCCATTCGGAAGCGATCAAGGAAGCCGCCATGGCGGTGCAGGGCAAGCCGATCCACGTCTGATGGCTGGCCGGCGGGTCACCGCTGCGCTCCCCCTGCCGGCGCTTTGTGCGCTCATAATCCCGGTGTGTGCCGGGATCGGCTGGATGGCTCTGGTCGAGGCTCCCGCCAGCTATCGCATCGTCAACGCCGCGGCATTGGCGCTGGCATGTCTCTGGATCGTCTTTGCTCGCGCCCCGTCGGGCATATCGGGGTGGCGAGTGATCGGCGCGGCGGCGGTGGCGGTGCTTGCGGTTCCTCTTGTTGCAGGACCTTCGGTCAGCGGCGTCAACCGGTGGATCGAGATTGGCGGGTTAGCGCTTCACAGCGGGTTTCTGGCCCTCCCCGCCCTCGTGGTCGCCTCGGCGCGGGACCGGCGTTGGGGAGCAACCATGCTCGCCGCCGCCCTGCTGCCGCTGGTCATCCAACCCGACGCCGGCACCGGCCTCGCATTGACCTTCGCGGCGGCAGGGATACACGACCGCACGCGGGAATGGCGTTTCGGCATGATCGCGATCCTTGGCTTCTTCCTCACGCTATCGATGGCGTTCCGGGGGGAATTGCCGCCCCAGCCTTTCGTCGAGCGCGTCCTGCAACAGGCGCTGAGCGATCATTTCATGCTGGCCCTGATGCTTACGGCCGGTCTGATCGTCGCTTTTACAGCGATCATTCGGGGCATCGGCGCCGACCCCGCCGAACGTTACGGCCTGGCAGGGGCGCTGTTCGGTTTCTTCGTCATGGCGCTTGTCTCACACTATCCCTATCCGCTGATAGGGTACGGGGCGTCGTCCATTCTTGGCTTCGGCCTGGCCATCGGACTGGCCGAGAGCGGCAGGCCAAGGCCTGCTGGCTGACCCCGCCCCCTCAAATTGTGCAAGAGTTTGGCGCGAAGGGTATGGTAGGACTCGCTGCATGCAGCAATTGGCCGAACACTTCTGGAACTTTCGCGGCACTTTCAAAATCGCGAAGGTAATCGATATCGGAACCCACGCGTCCCTCGTGAGGCGTAGCGACGGCCGGTTCCTGATGCTCGACAGCTACGGGTTCGAGGACGAGGACCGGCGCGAATTGTTGCGTCTAACCGATGGCGGGTCTGCCATCGAGGCGATCCTCAACGTCCATCCGTTTCACACGATCCATTGCCGTGCGGCGCACGCCCTCGCCCCCTCGGCGCGCCTCATCGGAACGCGTCGCCACACCGAGCAGGCGCCTGACCTTCCATGGGAGAAGGCGTTCATCGAGGATGCCGAAACGCAGGCGCAGTTCGCCAGCGATTTGGAATTTTCGGTTCCCACCGGCCTTGATCTGGTGACTGCGGACGACAGGGTTCATGCCGCATCGGTCCTTGTCCGTCACAAGACCAGCAAGATCGTGCATGTCGACGATACGTTGAACGTCCTTGCCGGTCCGGGATTTCTGAGAACTATCCTCCCGCAATCGCGGCTGCGATTTCATCCGATGCTGAGCAAGGCGTTGCAGCCGAGAAAGGAGGCAGCGGCGGACTTCCGGCGATGGGCCCGCGACCTGGCGGAAAGCTGGGCGGAGACGAGGACAGTATGCGCGGC
>NZ_JBHWMI010000072.1:0-4669 GCF_043423005.1 Qipengyuania sp.
CCAGTGATCCGGCGCCGGCGCGCGGACCGGCGGCAACCCCGATCCCGCCGCAGCGCCAGTCACCGGCGCCGCGCGCCCCGTCGCAGGGCGGGTTCATCGCCCCCCAGGTCATGTCCGGTCCGGGCCTCGAGGGGGTGATCGGCCGCAATGCGACCGCGCTGGCCAACCTGTTCGGCACGCCGCGTCTCGACGTGAGCGAGGGGGACGCGCGCAAGCTGCAATTTTCAGGTCAGTCCTGCGTGCTGGATATCTATCTTTACCCGCTGAGCCCCGCGGCCGAGCCGAGCGCCACGCATGTCGAAGCCCGCCGGGCAAGCGATGGCAAGGATGTCGACCGTGCGTCCTGTATCGCCTCGCTGCGCCGCTAGTGCGGGCGGGTCAGACCATGAAGCTTTCGCCGCAGCCGCAGGCGCCCTTGGCATTGGGGTTGGTGAAGACGAACCCGGCCGTGAAATCGTCCTCCACCCAGTCCATCGTGCTGCCGACGAGGTAGAGGACGCTCGCCCCGTCGATGTAGAGGACACCCCCGGGGGTCTCGATCTTCTCGTCGAAGCGGGCTTCCTCGGTCACGTAATCGACCGAATAGGCCAGGCCCGAGCAACCCCGCCGCGGGGTGGATAGCTTGACGCCTATCGCGTCTGCCGGCGCCTGCGCCATCAGCGCCGCGATGCGCCGTTCGGCGCCCGCGGTCAGGATGACGGCGGCTTTGGGGGCGGGGCGGGTGCGGGTTTCCGGAACCGTCATCACAGCATCCCCAGTTCGAGCCGCGCCTCGTCGCTCATCCGGTCCGGGCCCCAGGGCGGATCCCACACCAGATTGACCTCGGCATCGCGTACGCCCGGGACGCTCGCGGCGCGCAGTTCGACCTCGCCGGGCATGGTCTCGGCAACCGGGCAGTGCGGCGTGGTAAGGGTCATGGTGATGACGACATCGGCGTCGCCCGATACCTCGACTCCGTAAATCAGCCCCAGATCGTAGATGTTGACGGGAATTTCAGGGTCGTAGATTTCCTTCAGCGCATCGACCACCGCATCATAGAGCGCACCGCCCGGTTCACCCGGCGCCACTTCGGCCGGACGATGCTGGAGAAAGCCTTCCAGATAGTCGCGCTTGCGTTCGAGCTTTGCACCGGCGCTTTCCTCGTCCGGCAGCGCCGCATCCTCGACCCGCGCGCGCGGCGGTTTGGCCGGCGGCATGTCGTCAGCGAAGGGCGCGGCGATGAAGGCGCGGTCGGGGTTTTCCTCGCTCATCCGAAAATCCTTTGTGTCCGTTCGATGCCGCGCAGCAGGGCGGCGATGTCGCCTTCGTCGGAATAGAGCCCGAAGCTTGCCCGTGCGGTGGCCGGTACGCCGAGCGCCGACATCAGCGGCTGGGCGCAGTGATGTCCGGCACGGATGGCGACATCTTCCTCGTCCAATATGGTGCCGAGATCGTGGGGATGAACCCCCTCGATCGCAAAGGAGACGATGCCGGCACTATCCTCGGGGCCGAACAGGCGCACCGCGTTGATCCGTTGCAGTTCGCTGCGCAGCTGCCGGGCCAGCGCGCATTCGTGCGCGAACAGGCGATCTGGCCCCATACCGGCGACATAGTCGATCGCCGCATGAAGGGCGATCGCCTCGGTGATCATCGGCGTACCCGCCTCGAAGCGCTGCGGCGGCGGGGCATAGGTGGTGCGTGCGAAGCTGACCTGTTCGATCATCGCACCGCCGCCCTGCCACGGGGGCATTTCGTCGAGCAGGGTTTCGCGCGCCCACAGCACGCCGATCCCGGTCGGCCCGTAGAGCTTGTGCGCCGAGAAGGCATAGAAATCGCAATCGAGCGCCGCCATGTCGAGCGCCATGCGCGGCGCCGCCTGACACCCGTCGAGCAGCAGCTTCGCCCCGACGGAATGGGCAAGGTCAGCCGCACGCCGTGCATCGAGCACGCTGCCGAGCACGTTCGAGACATGCGCCAGCGCGACCATCCGGGTGCGCTTGGTCAGCAGCCGTTCGAGGGCGTCGAGGTCGATCCGGTGGTCGTCGGTCAGCGGGCAGACGTCGATCTCGACCCCCGTGCGGGCAGCGATCATTTGCCACGGCACGATGTTGGAATGGTGTTCGAGGGTGGAAAGGACGATCCGGTCGCCCGGGCCAAGGTTCGCCCCGCCCCAACTGAAGGCAACGAGGTTGATCGCCTCGGTCGCGCCGCGCACGAACACGACCTCGTTTTCAGACCCGCCGATGAAGTCCGCGACCCGCCGTCGGGCCGCCTCGTAGCCGAGCGTCATCTGCGCACTGCGGCCATAAACCCCGCGGTGGACCGTGGCGTAATCCGTGCCGAGCGCGCGGGCCATCGCATCGATCACGGCGCGCGGTTTCTGCGCGCTCGCCGCGGTATCGAGATAGTGCCACGGCGCCCCCTGCGCCGTCACCAACCCGGGGAAATCGGCCTTGCGCGAAAGCTGATCGACCGCGTTCACAGATGCCGGTCCAGCTTGTCGAGCGCGACGCGCAGCAGACGCTCCTGCGTCGCGGCATCGTCGCCCAGTCCGACCAGTGCATCGCCGATGAACGCCTGTACCAGCAGCCGCCGTGCGGCGGCCGGCGAAAGGCCGCGCGCCCCCATGTAGAAGCGCGCCGCCTCGTCGAGCTGGCCCACGCTGGCGCCATGTTCACACTTCACGTCATCGGCGAAGATCTCGAGCTGGGGGACTGCATTGACGCTTGCCCCCTTTTCCAGCAGCAGGCCCTTGAAGCTTTGCGCGGCGGCGGTTTTCTGCGCCCCGCGATCGACGTCGATCCGGCCGAGGAAATTGCCCGTCCCGCGGCCCCAGTGCACGCTGCGCACGATCTGGTTGCTGGTCGCCCCCGGCTGCGCATGGATCACCCGGCTGACGATCTCGCGCGTGGTGTCGCGCCCGCCGACCGTGATGCCGCCGAGCTCGAAATGGCTGGACGTGGCGAGCGTAGCCTCGATCTCGATCCGGCCCAGCTGACCGCTGGCGATGACGGCGAACAGTTCGCACCGCGCCCCTTCGCCCAAGTTCACCCGCAGGCGGCGCAGGAAGGTTTCGTCATTGGGACCGGCGTGATCCTCGAGTATGAGACATTCGCGGTAATGGCCGCCCGCCGGCACGACGATTTCGCGCCAGTCGGACAGCTCGGCGGGGCCGACCGCCGCCAGCGCGTCGGTATCCGAATAGCGCCACGCCTCATCGCGCCGCGTGGGCAGGATGGCAGCTTCGGTCATGACGCGTCGCGCTGTTCCGCCAGCATCCGCACGCCCGCCGCACTGGCTTCCTCGAAGCAGGGCTGTGCCGCCTCGGCAATCGCCTGCATCCTGCGGTTGCGTTCGGCCCGCGGCGCATCGGAGGCGGCGATCGTGTCGAGCTCGGCCGCCCGCGGGGCAAAGCAGCGCAGCATCGCGCCGCAGCGAACCATGTCGATCGCCTCGTCGCCGGTCGACGCCTCGATCCGGCAGGTAAGTTTGCCGTCCTTCTTGTACACCCCGCCCTTGAAGGTCTTGAGCCGCTCGCCGATTACGGTGATCTGCTCGGACACCGCTTCGCTCGGCGGCCCCTCGGGCACGGGAAGGTCGGCGGTGGCGGCCTGCGCCATCAGGACGAATGCGAGCGCAAGCATCATGCAGCCTCCATTACGGCGTCATAGCCTTCGTTCTCGAGCCTTTGGGCAAGCTCCGGCCCGCCGGTCCTGACGATGCGCCCATCCGCCAGGATCGACACCCGGTCAGGCCTGACCACATCGAGCAGGCGCTGGTAGTGGGTGATCAGCAGCACGCCCTTCCCGGACGCACGCATGATCGCATTGATGCCTTCGCCGACGATGCGCAGCGCATCGATGTCGAGCCCGCTGTCGGTCTCGTCAAGCACGGCGAAGGTCGGGTCGAGGATGCCCATCTGGACCATCTCGGCACGCTTCTTCTCGCCGCCCGAAAAACCGACATTGACATGCCGCTTGAGCATTTCGGGGTCGAGCTTCAGCAGCGCCGCCTTTTCGCGCGCGAGCTTGAGGAACTCGCCGCCGCTGAGCGGCTCCTGCCCACGAGCGGTGCGCTGGGAATTAAGCGCCTCGCGGAGGAATTGGAGGTTCGAGACGCCGGGGATCTCGACTGGATACTGGAAGCCGAGGAACAGCCCCGAGGCCGCACGCTCATGCGGTTCGAGCGCCAGCAGATCCTGCCCCTCGAACAGCACTGAGCCGGAGGTCACCTCGTATCCCGGCCGGCCGCCGAGAACGTAGGACAGGGTCGACTTGCCGGCTCCGTTCGGACCCATGATCGCATGGATCTCGCCCGCCGCCACGGTGAGCGAGAGGCCCTTCAGGATCGGCTTGTCGGCAATGGTGGCGTGAAGGTCGGTGATCTGGAGCATCAATCGTTCCTGCGCGGGCCGGAGTCGCGTCCGGGCCGTGAATAGTGCTGTCTGGGATTGGCCGCCGCGTGGGCGCGGGCGCGGGCCTTGCGCTCGGCGAGGCAGGCGCGCATCGTCACGGTGAGCCGCTGGAGCACGGGGTCGATGTCGGCCAGGATGTCTGCCGCCGCCACCCGCTCGATCTTGAGGCCGACCGCCTCGAGGCTCTTGTCGCGCCGCCGGGCGAGCGCCTCGTCCGCGCCCTCCTCGTCGATCATGATCGCAAGGCCGAGATTGTGCGACACGAAGTCCAAGTAT
>NZ_JBHWMI010000071.1:0-17197 GCF_043423005.1 Qipengyuania sp.
GGATCGCCGAGGGCGGTGCCGAAGACATGCGGCTTCAGCGCCTCGACGAAGGCCAGATCGCCTTCCGGGCCGAGATAGCTCTTGCTGTCCTGCTGCTCGAGCAGCAGCCGTTCGGCCGCCTTGACCGCGGCGAACACCGGGGTCGCCCCGCTATCGGTGCGGTAGACCCCGACGCCGAGATCGATCTTGCCCGGCCGCGGATCGGCGGCGTGGCTCTTGATAAGGGCGAGGAGGGCATCGGCCGGCTGCGGCATGAGCGTATCGAGCATGGCGATCCTTTGTCGCCATCCGGTGCCTGCCGCAAGCCCGTTCCGCCCGCCCTGCGGGCCGCCCGCGGGTCAGAACGGCAGCCAGCGCTGCTCCCTGGAAAAGCGCATGTAGCCGGCATTCACGCCAAGCCGCAGCCCGGCGCCCACGCGGATCGGGATCAGCACCACATCGCCCTTGCGCAGGTAGCTCGCCGTCAGCCCGCCGACGACATAGGCCTGCCCTTCGGCGGCCGGATAGCGCTCGTAGAGTTCCTCGGTATCGTAGAGATTGTAGACGAGCACGAAGGTGCTGCCGGCGTTGGCACCGGCATCGAAGCCGATCGACGGCCCGGTCCAGTAGACCGGCATCTGCCCCTGGACCTTGTGGAACAGCGTTCCCGAGCCATAGCGCGCGCCCACGATGAATGCTCCGCCCGCCTCGCGGCCGACGATGTAGCCGTTGGGCTCGCCCTGATCGGCCAGCAGCTTGCGGATCATGCCGGCGACCCCTTCGGCGCCCTTGCCGAACAGGCCTTCGGCAGCCCCGATGAGATCGTCCTCGCGGAAGGTGGTCGAGGGATCCTCGACGATCGGCCCGCTGGCCGCGCGGCTGGCGGCGGCCTCCGCCGTCTGCTCCGACCATTGCGGCTGCTCGGCGGGCGAGGGCGCGGAGACAGGGGCGCCGGGGGCGGGTACCGTGACCGGATCGGACCCGTCCGGATCCTGCGGCGACAGTTCGAGATCGCCGTCGATCGGGGCCTCATAGGTCTGGTCGGGATCGACCGTCTCGATCTGGGCGGCGAGCGGGGCCGCAAGGGCCGCGGCGAGCCCGGCCGCTGCAATGGCGAAATGTCTGGCGAAAAGCATATCCGTCCCTTCCCTGTGCGATCCCGGCGCCGTCCCCTGCGTCCGCGATGGCATCGATATGAATGGCACATAGCAGCACAACCGCAATGACGCGACGATGAACCGATTCGGCCCTGCGCCAGGCCGCGGCGGCAGACGGCGAGCGGGGCAGCAGGTGGCGGGGGGCGGACGGCAGCCTGCCGCTGTTCGCTTGGGCGCGCATCATTCGCGCTTGAAGGGCGCCAGCCGCCTGTCTATAGCGCGGCCCTCGCAGCCAAGACGCGAATGCGGAGACGTGGGTGAGTGGCTGAAACCAGCTCCCTGCTAAGGAGCCATACCTGGTAACGGGTATCGAGGGTTCGAATCCCTCCGTCTCCGCCACCTTCCTTTGCTTTGCTTAGGTTTTCTATGAGAACGCCCGTCCGTTCCCAAAACCGTTCCCCAATAAGGCGCGCCCTTGGTTCGCGGATCGCACGCGGACGCACTAATTCTCCTTGCACCCGCACGGCGGCCCCCAATTACATCATTAGAAACCCTGCCACAGAGCGGCAGCGGGGATCGCGATGGCCATCAAGACCAATCCGAAGCAACCACGGTTTCGATCCTCAGCGCGAGCGGTGAATGCGCCCTTAGCGTCGCGTTCCCGTCCTTGCACCGCAATCCTCCCTCTTCGGGAGGCGAGCTGGGCAATGGTAAGAGATCGAGCCTCGGGAAGGGGAGCGCCGTCCCAAGCGACAGCTACTTTCAGGCCGTAAGATGGATAATCTGCTGACCCGCCCGTCAGCTTGTGAATGTTCGCTTGGTAAGCCCGACCTTCATCTAGAGCGGACGCGACCGCCGCTGCATCCTCTCTGGCTAAGTAGCCGAGATCGTGGCCTTGCCAAACAACAAGGATGGCGTTGGGATCATGTTCGTTATCAGGCTGCCGTTCTAGTACAATCGGATCACCCGGCTCGCACCGCAGGAGTAGAAGCTGGCGAGGGGTCCCATCGCGACTGGACCGGGATTCTCCGACTACATCAAAAGATTTTTTGCGGCTTGGGAGCTTGCTCATGCGAGCTTTGCTACCTCCTAAGCGGCGCGAGAGAAACCATCGATGAAGGCGAAGGGCAGCTATCGGCGGATGATCAGCGCCCGCGCAACGTCAGACATGAGGTGGCTAGCCGACGTTACCGGATGCGCTTACGAAAGAAGTATCGAGACTGCCCTATAGGGTGATCTTCGAGCGTTCCGAACACCTCGAAACCGAGCTTCTCATAAAATCCCCGCGCCTGGAACTCGAAGGTATCTAACCAGAGTCCCACACAATCGTCCGCTTGAGCGATCTTCTCGGCCTCGTGCATTAACTGGGTTCCAAGCTCCAGACCGCGATACCGTTCCGGCACCGCTAGCCATTCCACGAAGAGCCAGTCGTAGACAATCTTGCCCCAAAGGCCGCCCACATGCTGACCATCCTCGTCGGTAAGAAGGATCGCCACCGTGCGAAGACGCGGGTCCCTACCATGAGCGCTGTTATACGCTAAAAGCGGTGCACCCACGGCCTCGCGATCGGCAGCGGTGGGGTTGTTCGGAATGGTGATTCGCAGGCCCATTCACTTCTGGTAACAGGCAAGTTCCGCCAGGCATATAGGCCACTCGGCAGCTGTCTGGGCGCAAGGCAGCGTTAGCCGCTCTGCAATGTCCGCGATGGGGTCGTTTGCGGACTGGCAGGTTTCAGGCGGATTATTCGGAAACCAGCCGCGCCAACTCTCTAAGGTATCGAGCCGCTGCCATAGCGTCAGCCGATCGGCCCCCGTGCTTCCATGCGTTCCGATTGCCCTTAGGCGCGCCCGGATTTGTCCCGCCGTGCATCCGGCACCGTCGCTTGCCCTTTACGACTGGCGATTGGCACTCCGTTCCCGCCCGCGTCCGCGCCAAGCAACGCGGGGCCATTGCCAGCCGCTCCGGTTGCAGTTGCATGGGATTGATCGTCAACTTTTCCATTTCCCTTCCCCCCGGTGTGGACGTTCTCTGCAATGACAGCCTGCCCGCCCCGGTTATCGAGGTGCAGGTGTTTAACTGTCTGCACCCGGCCATTTGCCAGCTTGTCGAGTGCTTCGATCGTCGCGCGGCTTTGTGCCTGGGCCTTGAACGCTAGCCGCAAGTAGGTTTCAGTCGCGGCGAGATATTCGCCCATGTTGGCCGCCGCCCGGCGCGACATTTCCGTAAAAATCGAATTGAGCGCGGTTGCCTGAGCGGCCAGCATCTGCCGTTGGTGCGACAGATCGCCAGTCGCCACCGCTTTCATATCGTCGCGGATTACCTGATAGGTTTCGCCTATCTCGATATTTCGCCCGAAGCTGCCCGAATTGAAAAGCCTGGCCGTCGCCATGGCGTGCGCCGCTGGCTCCAGTGCGGTCTCCGCTAGAGCGCGCTCGGTTGTCTTTCCCTCGTCAACCGTCACGTTCAAAGTCGGCTCCTTGTTCGCCCCTGCATTGGTCGATTTTGCCGCTCGTTTCGCCATCGGTTCATCCTTTCCCGGTCAATTCTGTGGCGAGGGTCGTGAGAGAAGGACGGCAGGCGTCCCTTTCGTGTCCCTCAGGAATGGCGGTTTTCCGCCGTTTTTCGCAAACAGGGACGCCAAGGGACGCCAAAACGCCATTATCGACATCACGCGCGCGCCTAAGTGTCATCGGTATCTGGCGTCCCTACGTGTCCCTGCTGTCCCTGATCGACCCGGCGCGCAGCGATACGCCGCGATAAATTCGCATCCCGTTCGTCTTTCCGGCGATGATGCCGCGTCGTTCCAGCGATGCCTTGAAGTCCTTTTGTGACCCGGCGACCTCGCCAGCTTCACGCGCGAAGTCGCACCATGCGCGAAAAAGCGGGGTGGGCAGTTCCCACTTATCGGCGGCGCATTCGCATTGCTCGTCGAGCCATTGGCCGAACATGTCCTGATCGCTGAAATATCGTTCGGTCGCGCCGTTGACGGCCTCGGGGCGATCCAACCCGCCAGCCTGCCACGCGATGCAACCGGCGATCATCCAGGCGAGGATTTGCGGCCATTCCTCGCGCAGCTTGCCTTCAAGCTGGGGATCGGGCCGCGCCGGTTTGACGACGAAGGGCAGGATATTGAGCCGCCGCCGCATCGCCTCGTCAACATTGCGCAGCGAAGGTGCATGGTTGCCCGCGATCATTAGCTTGAACGCCGGGCGGAACGTGAAATTGTCCTGCCGCATGAACCGCGCGGTTATCGGATCGCCGCCGGTTATGGCCTTCACCTTGGCCTCTGCCCATCCGCGCCCTTGTTCGGTTTCGCTCGCCGTCACCAGCCGTGCGCCTTTCAGCATCGCCAGCTCGGTCGAGTGCCGATCGCCCCGCGATTCCGAAAATGTCTCCATCGCCGCCGTCGCGGCATACTCGCTCAGGATACCCGCCACGGCATTCAGGAAAACCGATTTTCCGTTGCCGCCCGGCCCATGGATGAAAGCGAAGGCGTGCTCCTCTGTCGAGCCAGTGAGGCAATATCCGCACCATTTCTGGAGGAATGCGATCATCGCCGCATCGCCCGCCACGGCCTCGTCAAGAAACCGGAGCCAGAGCGCCGGTGTGCCCTCGCCGGGTGCAACAGCGACCAGCTTGGTTATATGGGATTCTGGCATCGCCGCACTTAGCGCCCCGGTGCGCAGATCGACCGTGCCCGCCGGGGTGCCTAGTAGCCAAGGGTCCGCATCCCATTGCTCGTTGGTGAGGGCGATCGCCGGGTGCGCGATCGTGAATGCCTCCACCCCGCGCGCGGTTTTCGAGCTGGCGATGGCCGGAGATTTGGTCGCTGCACCAGCCGCGCGCAGGTGCTCGGCAATCAGGTATCTCACCAAACGGCAGTCATCCCGCGCCCATCGCTGGCCGTCCCAGTGAAACCATTTGTGCGCGGTATGATCGAATCGCCAGTTTGCGCCATGAATCGCGACCCATTCGCGGGCAAGCGATTCCTCGGTCGGGCCGCGTTCCGGGCTGAAACTGCCCGGCTGGACCAGCGGTGCCGGTGCGTTGCGAGCGATACGCGCCGCCGCTTCGTCCGGCGGAACCGTGGCAAAGTCGAGAATGGCCCGGGCATTCATCGCACCGCCTCCCGCGCCGATTCGATGCGACCAGCGACCTCGTCGCGCGGAATGTCCGCAAAATCGGCGCTAGAGGCCTCTGGAGTCGTTTCAGGCCTTGGGGTCGCTACAAGCCCGCCGATCGCGCTCGCGGCCCTCAAAGCGGCTTCTAGGCCAAGGTTGCGAGGCAAGTGACGATCATCGTCCGCCGCCACGATCAGTTCACGCCTCGGGAATGCCTGCCGCATCGCTACGGCGACCGGCTCGAGATTGCGGGCGGACAGCGCCGCGACAACCCCTAACCCGGTTGCCGCATGGATCGCCGCCATGGTCGCAAAGCCTTCCCCGATCGCCAGCGGGCCATCGGACGGACTGCCATCCTGCCAGAACGCGCCGTGCGACCAGAACAGACCCGCCGTGCGCGCGCCCTTGCCGAACAGCTTGCGGCCATCGGGGCGAATGCGCTGGACGTTCCACAGGCGAAAGTCGGGATCGACCATCGGCACCAGCAAATCGCGCCCCGCCTGCCGAATGCCGAACGGCTCCAATCGCTTTGCGGTGAGGTAGGGGTGCGCGGGATCGGCAAGTCCGGCATCGGCCCAAACCGCCGCCGCTTCGTCCACCGCCGCGCGCTCCGCCTTCAGCCGGGCGCTTTCGCGCTCGCGCTCGGCCCGCCGGATTGATCGCCTCTCTGCCGCAGATAACGCGCGCGCGGACGCGGACTGCGACAGAAACCCGTCCGCGCGCAGCATTTCCTTGACCGCCAGCGCGTCGGCCTGAGTGCCATTGTAGCAAGCGACAAGGCATCCATCGGGCGCGCCCGCGCTCGCCTTGATCGCGGTGCCCCGGTCGCGGACAGAATGGCCCGGCGTCGGGATCAGCGCATTGCCCTTGCAGACCTTGCCGCCATAGTGGCGCGCTATCGCTTCAATATCGACGATCACAGCGCGGCCCTCCCTTTATCGGTGAGCCTGAGCACGGATGCGCTCTTGCCGCTGGGATTGCGCCGCCGCGCGCCAGTCGGTTCGATCAGCCCCATGGCCCGCAGTTCCGAAAAGCGCGGCTGCAGTGATTCCCGCGCGACGCCGGATATTGCCACGGCCTCCAACGGGGTTGCCTCCCCCAGCCGTGCCAGCAAGCGCATAGCAAGACGGCGAAGGTGCGAGACGGTCGGGGCGATTGCCTCGGCAGCGTCTTGGCTTGTTCCGTCCGGGCCTTTCCCCCCGGGAATGTCGGGATAGCGATCAGCCATGTTCGCCTCCCCCGAAAGCGAGCGCGGCGATCATCGCGGCCATTTCCGGCCGGACGTGATGCGCTGCGATCAGGAATTGCGATTGGATCGTGCCAAGGCTAGAGAGGGGAAGCGACAGGCCCGCAAAGCTATCGCGCGAAGCCCCGGTGCCAGCCGGGGTTTTGCTTTTCTGGGGCATAGCTCATGCCTCCCCCGCGATAAGCGCGTGCAGACTGTCCGCCGGAATGACAGTGCGCCCGCCGATGCGCCGTGCGAGCAAGCGCCCCGCCGCAATGTGCGAATAAATGGTGGTGCGCCCCAAGCTGGACGCCTTGCAGGCTTCTTTGATCGAATAGGCGATCTTGGGGGGATCGGCGGTTTCGGTGTGCATTTGATTGCTCCACTTGTCGCGCTGGCGGGGTGCCAGCGTTCATGGGGCAACCAATTAGGCCGGGTCCGTCCGGCGTTGAATCGCGGATAATGGAGATTTAGCGGGACTGAGATTTAATCCCTTTTTTCCCCGCCCGTCGGCGAAACTCCCGTGCGAGCCGATCCCATTTCGCTTCCCAGCTTGCGCCCTTAGCTTCGTCGGCAAAGAGCTTCGCGGCTGACGTTGCATTGAGGGACGGGTCACTGATTATCGCCTCTTTCATCTTGGCGAGTAGGGGTTCGTCGGCACGCTGATAACCCGTCCCCTTGGTTCTGCCTGGGGACTTTTTTTGCACCTCTCGCTTGGCCTCAGGGGCGGCCTCGATGGCACCACCATCCGACGGGAAAGCGGCGATAACCTCAGCGGACGAGAAGAGCGGCTGGGGATCGAGATCGAGCCAATCGCCTCCCGTTGCTCGTGCGCCGATCCCTACAAATTCCTCAGTCCGCATTTCCCGGCCCTGGTCATTCTGGCGAGCCATGGGGCGAACCTCACCAGCGAGAATTTTATCCAGCAGGTCGCGACCGGCGTGGGCAAGAAAAGCGCCATCGGGCCACCCTGCGCGGCGGGTCTCCATGAACGCCTTACCCTCGTCGCTCTCGGCAACCTGAGATTCGCAAATCAAATGGACAATGTAGCGTCCATGTTCTTCCGGCTCGTCAGCCTCCAACTTGCCGATGTATTCGACATAGGCGGGAATGCGGGTAGCGATCCAAGCCAGCGCCTGAACGACACTCCACCATGGGGCGATATTGGCTGGGTCGTCGCGGGTGAAAGCGCTTACTGCACGATAACGTGTTACATCCACCAGTCGATGCGCGGGAATGCGACGGTTCGCTTCGGCGAATGTTCGCCTCGCGTCGAGGTAATCTCGCGATTGCGCGCTTGAAAGCTCGTTCAACAACGTGCGCCAGTCGTCGCTCTTGAGGTAAAGGCGATCGGCACACAGCCCGTTCTCTCCGTCAAAACAATCGCAAGCCCAACCGGGTGCAGCCACAAGCATCTGGCCGTTCTCACCCTCACGCCAGACAGCGACTTTCGATCCTGAGATTTGACCGGCCAGCTTTTCGTGCGCGAGGTCGCGACAGCGATTCATAGTCTCTCGGCAGTTAGCGCGGTTCGCTTCATCGATCTCGCGAATATCGCTTTCCAGGACACGCGCGTCCATTGGCTCAAGGCCAGCATCAACCGCCAAATGCTGCCGCAATTCATCACGGGCATGGTTCAATAGGATAAACTTCTCGTCAGATCGATCCATACCGCCTCCCCAGCGGATCCCATGGCAAAACGGGGAAGCGCGTGGGAAGCGCGCTTGTCGGCTGGCCGGCCTATCCCCGCCACAGCTTCTATGGCCTCACATGGCAGCTTTCCAGCCGCGCCGCGGAACCATCCTCATATTCGCCGGCACGCCGAAAGGGGTCAGTCCTCTTTGCCCAAAAGCCTAACGTGGGTCCGGGGGATAAAAGGGAACCGTATTGGCCCTGCCTGAACGTCTCCGAATATATTCGATCGACTTTCCTGATTGTATCCTGTAAATCATGGTTACCAGAAGGAGAATCAAATGCGTCTCGCTTTCTTCCCGTTGGCTGCGTCTTTAGCCCTGGTCTCAGCATCGGCAGATGCTGCGACCTATGTCAAAGGGAGCTTTCGAGGTGTTGATCCCGTGACGGGATTAGAGATTGAAGGTCGAGGATCATTTCTATTTCGGGAACAATCGGAGGAAGATATTCCCGACGACGTAGTTGTGTATCTTGAATGGGTGCACGGTTTCGTTCGTGTGGGCGATACGACTATAACTCCTGAGAACGTAATCACGACAAGTTCATTTAACAGTCGCGATGGCTTTTATCAGTGGATTACTGATCAATTTGTTTTCCGCATCAGCGACGGTGCGACCTCATTTGGTTTGTCCACCGTGTCTTACCCCAGAAGGGGGTGGGACCGTATGGGAGTAGAAAACGCTTCCGCAACTATAGATGGGACTACTACGACCTTCTCCCGCCCGAATATTTCAGGATATTTTTACGCGACAGCAGTCCCCGAGCCAATGACATGGGCACTTTTGATACTTGGTTTTGGAACCGTGGGCGGGGCTATGCGTCGAGCTAAACACGGTAAGGCAATTCGCATTTCCTACAGCTGAAAAGCGCTTAAGCTTCACACCTGTTTCTAAGCGGCACTAAATTGCCGCCAGCCGCAGCGTGAATGGCACAATACTTTGCCCAATCGTTCATGAGTCGCCGCCGCTTATCGAAGAGATCGCCGCGCCGATAGGCCCGCTCAACCTTGTTCTCGATCGTATGAGCAAGGGCCATTTCGGCAACCTCATGACCATAGCCGGTGCATTCGGCTGCCCAATCGCGGAAGCCCGAACGAAAACCGTGCACGGTCGCGTCAACCTTCATGCGGCGCATGAGCATGGCCATCGCCATACCGGACAACTTGCCGCCCTTCGCTCCGGGGAACAGATAATCGCTGCCAAGCGGCTGGAGGCTTTCGAGGATTGCAACAGCGCGCGGCGAAAGCGGGACGCGATGCTCTTTCGCGGCCTTCATGCGGTCGGCTGGGATCGACCAGATTGCCTTGTCCAAGTCAACCTCTGCCCAAGTTGCACCGATCACCTCGCCAGAGCGGGCAACGGTGAGGATCGTAAACTCGAGCGCCAGCGCCGCCACGGCTTCCCGCTTGTGCAGCGCGCAGACGAAAGCCGCGATTTGCTCATAGGGAAGGGCCTTGTGGTGGCCGCGCGACAGCCGGGTGCGGGCGGGCAGGATTTGCGCAAGGTGCCCGCGCCAGCGCGCCGGGTTCTCCCCTTGCCGATAACCGCGCGCCTTGGCGCTATCGAGCACGGTTTCAATCCGCCCGCGAATGCGCGCCGCCGTCTCAGCTTTGGCGCGCCAGATCGGTTCGATGATCTTGAGCACATGCGCGGTTTCAACCTCGGCAACCGGCAAATCCCCGATCACCGGATAGACGTACGTCTCGAGCGTGTTGCGCCACTGTTGGCGATGCTTGGGGTTGCGCCAACTTTCCTCATTCGCTGCGATATAGGCGGTTGCAACATCCCTGAACGTGGTTCCAGCCACCTTGGCAGCCTGAGCCGCTGCAAGCGCCTGAGCGGCCTCCCTGTCCCTTTCCTCCAACGGATCAATGCCCGCCTTGACCTTGAGGCGCAGCGCCGCCGCTTCGTCGCGCGCATCGGCAAGCGACATGCCGCCTTGCCCAGCCGCGCCAAGGCCAACGTCCCGCGACTTGCCGCCCAGCATGAAGCGATAAACCCATGACCGCGCACCGGTCGGCTTCACCAGCAAATGCAGCCCGCCACCATCGGCGTGGCGTCCTGGCTTGGCGTTCTTCACCGCGAGAGGGGTTAGCGCGTTGTGCAGCTTCCTTGGCATTTCGGCTCCCTGTCAGGGAATCGAACTTGCCAGCGTCCTGCCACATTGGCGGAAATAGCAGCCGTTCCCATAACCGTTCCCTGATAATAGCGCGGTTTTATGGGAACGCAACGGAACACATGCGGACGGTCGAAAGGCCTAATTGAGGAAAAACTACGGTCTCCCGTGGTTTTAATGGATCAATCTGGATGCATCCGGCAGATAGTACGGCGGACTCCGTCTCCGCCACCCACCCCCAGCACTCGTCTCTAGTTACAGGGACTAGCCGCAAGCCCGCGGAACAGGCGGCGTTGCGCACTCACTTCCGTATCGCCGGCATCGTTGAGCGCGTCTCTCGAGCGATATCAGGGCCCCATTCGCGGCCCGGTCTCTGCCAAGCCCAGCATCGGTTCGGTTTCCCTGTTTAACAGGGATTAACAGGGAAAACTGCAAATTTCAGGCCCAAATCAGGCGAGTTCGAGCCCTTCTGGTCGAAACCGCTCCAGAATTACCCCGCGATTTCCGTCGCTTAGAAGCTGGAAAATGGCGTTTCCCTGTTCTTCGACGGAACAGGGAATTTAATCGCCATAACAGGGGGCGACATCGCCAATATCAGGGAGTTTTCTCAGCAGAACAGGGAGCCATGTCCTGGTCCCATCCAAGCGCCTGGCGCTGCTTCGACCAGGCGAGCGGGACGTCGATAGCCTTGAATGCCTCGAGATTGAATCCGCGTGGCTGTGCCCCGCGCAAGATGTCGCGCTGGATATCGGGAGCAAGGAATGCGAGCCGCAGAATCATGCGATCATAAGGTGACGTTGGGGCTACCTGCATTGTCGGCAGACCGCGTTCAGATCCAAGCATGGCATGTGCCCTTCGCGATGCCGCGATCAGGGTTGGGTCGGGCCTTCGGGATTGCGGGGCGCCGCGCACCACAAGTTGGCTACCACCGCGAAGCGGCAATGCGAGCGGCACGAAAATCGTCGCGCCATCGCGCGTATTTTGGAGCAGCTGCTCCTCGCCCGACAGCTGCAGCGCGATATCAGCTTCGCGCACCTCCTGCAACTCGATGAGCAGGCCATCCTGGCGTAGCCGCACCCGCGCAAGGTACGCTTGCGGATCGCCGACTTGTGGCAGCCATCGCTCGAGTGCTCCGAACACTATGCGCTCGATCCCGGGGGCAGAGAGTCGGCGAAGCTGGTCGTCGTCGAACCTTCGTCCCTGCTGCAGCGAAGACGAGACATAGTAGCGATACTTGCGGCCCGACTTGCCGCGCGAGGTCGTGGGGCTCATGGGCTCATCGGAGGCATCGAACAGCTTGCCGGTAAGCGGAGCCTTCAGCCCGCGCTGGTCGTCCTTGCTGCGATCGCGCCTGGCATTGGCGTCGAGATGTTGCTGGACTCGGTCGAACAGTTCGACACCGACGATGGCGTCTTGCTCGCCTTCGTGGACTTTGCCCTTGTGGCGGATCTTTCCGAGATAGACAGGGTTGCGCAGCAGATGAAACAGTGCCCCGCGACTGAAGGGCGCGCCGCCTACGTGTTTGCCCTTGGCGGTGGTCCATTGCTTGGACTTGATATCGTCTTTGGCGAGTTCGCGCTGCAGCGCATGGACCGAGCCTAGCTCGAGATAGCGTGAAAAGATCTGGCGTACGGTCGCTGCCTCGGCATCATTGACCTCCAGCACGCGCGTGCCGGCCCTGGGCAGGTCATAGCCCAGCGGCAAGTTGCCGCCCATCCACAACCCCTTGGCCTTGGACGCGGCAATCTTGTCGCGGATACGTTCGCCGGTGACCTCGCGCTCGAACTGGGCGAACGACAGCAGCACGTTGAGCATCAACCGACCCATCGAGCTCGTCGTGTTGAACGACTGAGTGACCGATACGAAGCTTACCGCGTATCGCTCAAACACCTCGACGATGCGGGAAAAGTCGGCAAGCGAGCGGGTGAGCCGGTCGATCTTGTAGACCACTACGATGTCGATATGCCCCTGTTCGATATCGGCAAGAAGGCGCTTCAGGCCTGAGCGCTCCATATTGCCGCCCGAGCAACCACCATCGTCGTAATGCTCTCCAAACGCTTCCCAGCCTTCGCTTGCCTGGCTCAGCACATAGGCGGCGCATGCTTCGCGCTGGGCGTCGAGACTGTTGAACGACTGTTCGAGGCCTTCCTCGGAGCTCTTGCGGGTGTAGATGGCGCAACGCTGGATCTTGCTCGCCATCAGCTGTCTCGCAGGCCAAAGAAGCGTGGCCCGTTCCAGCGCGAGCCCGCGATGGCGGTGGCGGCAGCCGACAGACTGGGGAACACTTCGTCTCCCCAGCGGAACCCATCTGCCTCGACCGTCACTCTGACTTCGCGCCCCTTCCAGTTGCGGGTGAGAACCGCGCCGATGCCGAGGTGCCTGCCTTCCGCCTCTACTGGACCTGAGCGTGCGAGCAGCCTCTTGGTTTCTGGATCGAGACCGCCATGAGCGTTGGCCTGCAAGCGCCATGCAATAAGCTGGCGCAGGATCGGCGCGGAGCGCAGGCGGGGAGGGGCGCCGAAGCACCGCCTCCATGCCTCGCGCAGCGCTTCCAGGTCCATCTCCGTCAGCGCGAGGACTGCTACTTCGACATCCTCGCTGTTCATGATGGCGTCTGGGCGCGGTAGCGGCGGGTGCCGTCGATCTTCTCCGACGTTATGACGAGCCCGCGCTTCTTGAGCGCACCGGCCAGCGCGCCGCGCACCGAGTGCTGTTGCCATCCGGTGGCCTTCATCATCTCGGCGATCGATGCGCCGTTCTTGCGCGCAAGCAGCTTGGCCAGCTGGTCGAGCTTGGTGGGTGTTGTTGTCTTGGTCATGATGCTCACTCCGGTTTCGCAGGGCCGGAACGGCCGCCGCTACCGGAGCGAGCCCGGCTCGCCGGGCGTGGCTCACAGCAATGCTCGAATACCGCGCACAGTCCAGTCCAATCAGGCCCTCCCCGTTATCCACAGGGGATAAGCGGCCTCCTGCCTTCAGACCAAGAAGCGGACATGATATGTTCTTCAAATGATCACATCTGTTCAAGAGGCAGAAGCGTCTGCCACCCGCCTGCTGGAAGTGGTCTATCGATCGCCTTCCAGCCTTAGCCCCGACCCAAGAAATGCGCGCACGCACTCGAAGCGCCAGGTCGCGCAGATCGTCGCCTCATTAGAGGCGTTCGGCTTTACCAACCCCATTCTCGCCGACGAGCACGGCAATCTCATCGCTGGCCATAGGCGCGAGCGCCGTGTTACGGCAGCCGAAGCGTTCCTCCTGCAGCTTACCTAGAAAGGCCTCGCAGGCGACAGTGCGGCAGCGCGTGCTTCGCTCGAAGCCATCGAGAAGGCGCGGACAAGTAGGGGAGGGGGCGATGATGTTATCAAGGTCATCGCAATCCACCTTGTGTCTCTCGGCATGGATTCCATACTCGAGCCCTTGGGGCTCGGGATCAATAAGTACCCTACGGACGAGCATCGCGTTCACTGGGAGCTCAATCCCTGGATCGTCGAAGCAGCTCTGGCGAGGTTGGGTGATCGTCGTCTCGACGAGGTCGAGCAGCGGGAGGTGTGGTACGCGACGCGCACACCGCACAAGGTTGAATGGCCGCATTGGTGGGCGGTGCGAGGATGACTGCTTTGCGCCCCCAAGTGCGACATTCGGTCGCTAAATCGCGCGGTTCAGAAGCAGCCGACAACGAAAGCTGTGAGTGTCTGCTGTGGGTAAGTGGTCGTCCCGTTGAGGCAGGTCTGCACCCAGTCGCAGCAGAACGATCATACTCGCCCGTTCTCCTGAACCCGCGGCGAGCTCAAGAGACGCCACCATCAGCGATCCCATCGATAACACGGCAATCGGCCATTCGGCCCCCCTCGCAGGTGGTCGCGACTTGCTGCAGCTCCTCCCGCAGTCGGAGGAGCCTTGCAATCCGCGCGTCGACGTCGGCGAGGTGGTTTCGAGCGATCGCAGCAGCGGCGCCGCAGTCCCTCTCCGGTTGCTCGGATAGTGAGATCAGGGACCGCAGCTCGTCGGTCGAGAAGCCGAGCTCCCGCCCATTGCGAATGAAGCCGAGCCGCCGGACATCGTCTTCATCATAGGTGCGGCGGCCAGAATCGGTCCGGGTTGCCCGAGGCATCAGCGCAATCTCTTCGTAGAAACGGATCGTGTTGATCTTGGTCCCCGTCCGCCGTGCCAGGTCCCCAATCATCAGCCTCGCCATCGCCTCGCCCTTGATCCTCCAGTGACTGGAGGTTCTATAGGCTCCCGCATGAGTGATTCGAACCAGGAATCCGGCTGCGGCTGTCATGGCGACACGCAGAAAGCAGCGAGAGATCCGGCCTATCGCCGGGCGCTATGGATCGTCGTCATCCTCAATGTGGGCTTCGGCCTGATCGAGCTGGTCGGCGGCTTCCTCGCCGACAGTCAGGCGCTGAAGGCAGATTCCCTCGACTTCCTCGGCGACGGCTCGATCACCTTCGTCGGTCTGCTCGCGCTCTCGTGGGCTGAAAGGACCCGGGCCAAGGTCGCGCTCACCCAGGGCATCTTCCTGGCGCTACTCGGCGTGTGGGTGCTTGGCATGGCCGTGTGGCGGGCGATGAACGCGGTGCCGCCGGAAGCCGAACTGATGGGGGGCATCGGCATCGCGGCTCTGGCCGTGAACGTCACAGCGGCGCTGGTCCTCGCGAAGTTCCGTGAAGGCGGCGACGCACAGGCGCGGGCGATCTGGCTGTTCTCGCGCAATGACGCGATCAACAACGTGGCCGTGATCATCGCGGCCGGGCTGGTGTTCTGGCTCGAAAGCGCCTGGCCGGACCTCCTCGTTGCGGCCGCGATCGCGGTCGTGTTCCTCCATTCGGCCTGGGAGATCATCGGCGATGCTCGCAAGGAGCTGAGCGAGCCGCGATGAAGCCGGCGAGCTTCCTGCGCCAGGCGTTCCTGATGGTTCTGCTTGCGTTTGCCGCAGTCTCGCCGGCCCATGCACAGACCGCCCTGCGCAAACCATCTGGCGGCTGCTCGACTACATCGCGGTCGATTACTCCGGAGCCGTTGCGCAGGGCCGTGTCATCAACGAGGCCGAGTATGTCGAGATGGTCGAGTTCTCGGCCAGTGTGCGGCAGCGGCTGGCGCAACTCCCGCCCACGACAGCACGTGCGTCGCTCGTCAGCGAGGCCGAGACACTACAGGACATCATCGCCGCCAAAGCGCCTCCACTTCAGGTGGCCATCTCGGCACGCGCGCTCGGGCGCGATCTCCTCGCAGCTTATCCGGTGCCCCTTGCCCCTCCCGGGACGCCAGATCTCGCCCGGGGCGCGGCCCTTTATGCGGAGCACTGCTCGAGTTGCCATGGTGCAAGCGGGAACGGCCGCGGGCTGGAGTCGGCAGGCATGGACCCGCCGCCGATCGACTTTACAGATCGGGCGCGGGCGCGAGAGCGGAGCGTGTTCGCGCTCTACCAGGTGATCGAACAGGGGCTTGAGGGCACCGCCATGGAGTCCTTTGCCCATCTTCCGGTGGAGGACCGCTGGGCTTTGGCCTTCCACGTGGGGCGGTATGCCTACCCCGAGCAACTCGCCGCCCGTGGCCAGCAGGTCTGGGCCAACCCTCGGGCGCAAGCGGCCGTGCCTGACATGCGAGCGCTCGTCAGCCTCACAACAGCGCAACTCGAGCAAAGCCTCGGTTCGGCTGAGGGCACTGCCCTCACGGCATTCCTTCGCGGAAAGCCGCAAGTCCTTGGCAGCGGCGCGGAACGCTCACTCGGTATTGCGCGGGACCGGCTGCAAGAGGCCTTGGCTGCATACGAAGTGGGTCATTTCTCCAGCGCCGAGGATCTCGCCCTCGCCGCGTATCTCGACGGCTTCGAGCCGGTGGAGCCGATCCTGACCGCGCGCAACGGGGCACTGATGCGCTCGATCGAAGCCGCAATGGCCGAGCTGCGCTCGAGGATCGACGATCAGCAGCCGGTGAGCAATGTGCGTCAGCAGGTGGACGAAGTACTGCGGCTGCTAGACGACGCCGAGACGGAAATGGCGCCGGAAAACGCCAGTTCGGCGTCGTCCTTCATCGGGGCCTTCACGGTTTTGCTTCGCGAAGGTCTCGAGGCCTTGCTCATCGTCATCGCCATGATGGCCTTCCTCAGGAAGGCCGAGCGGCAGGACGCCATGCGCTACGTTCATGGCGGGTGGATCGCTGCTCTCTTGGCGGGCGCCGCCACCTGGCTCGCAGCGACCTACCTGATCAGCATCAGCGGGGCGAGCCGGGAGCTCACGGAAGGGTTCGGCTCCCTGTTCGCGGCCATTGTCCTCCTCTCGGTGGGCATCTGGATGCACGGCAAGGCACAGGCGGGTGCATGGCAGCGCTACATTGCCGAACGCATGAGCGCCGCCCTATCCCAGCGGTCATTGTGGTTCCTGTTCGGCCTGACGTTCGTCGTGGTCTATCGCGAGGTGTTTGAGACCATCCTCTTCTACACCGCGCTCTGGACAGACGGAAACGGCGGCGCCGTTGCCGGCGGCGCGGTGGCGGCGACCGTTCTTCTGGCCATCATTGCGGTCGCCATGCTGCGCTACAGCCGGCAGCTGCCGATCTCGACGTTCTTCACCTACAGCTCGATCCTCATTGCGATCCTCGCCGTGGTGCTCGCCGGGAAGGGCATCGGGGGACTGCAGGAAGGCGGGATCATCGATGTCACCCCGTTCCTCGCCGTTCCACACGTCGACATGCTTGGCCTGATCCCGACGAGGGAAACGGTGATTGCGCAAATACTCACGGCCGCCGCCCTTGCAGCCGGGTTCTGGCTGAATTGGCGGGCAGCGCAGACAGCGAGGGCAGCCTAGCATGTGCCGCTTGAGGTAGAGGAGGCAAAACGCGGGCTGGAATGCCGGAAACTGACAACGTCCTCGCTAATGATGAGGCGAGCGCGATGTTAGCGGGACGCGAAGCGGACCGTCGGCTATCGCCTGGAGTCGCTCCATTTCAGACTGGCAGCTAACGGCC
>NZ_JBHWMI010000082.1:0-9886 GCF_043423005.1 Qipengyuania sp.
ATCTGCGGCGAGCCGGGAGCGGGCGGCCTCGCCGTGGGAGGGGCAGACGCTGGGCGACTATCTGCGCGATGCCTCGCGCGATCCTGCGGCCCAGGGCGACGCGCCGGCGGCGCAAGGCGACACCGCGGGCGCCATTGGCGACACCTCGCGGCGCCAAGGCGACGCTTGCCTTGCCAAGGGGACGGAGATGGCCCTGGACTGTGTGACAGGTGTGACACCGCCCGCCCGGCGATATGTGGGCAAGGGCGGGGCCGGGCACGAAAAAGGGGCCCACGCCTGATGGCGGCGGGCCCCTTCGTTATCGCAGCAAGGTCAGGCGATCAGAACTCGTTGCCCCTCTCGCCCCTGCGGTCCCCCTCGCGGTGCTGGGCTTCGCCCTTGCGCTCCTGCTCGAGGCCCGACTGGCGCAGGCTCTCGTTGCCGGTGAGGTTGCCGATGCCCTGCTTGACGTTGCCGATCGTCTCGTTGGCGACGCCCGATGCACGGTAGCTGGTCTCGCCCGGGCCGTTGCCGGTGTCGCGGCGATAGCTGCGGTAACGGGTCGAGCTCGCCTGGGTGTCGCGGGTGTAATAGCCGCCGGTGGCCGCGCCTGCGGCACCCGCCGTAGCCGCCGCCGTCGCCGGGGCGGACCAGCCCTGGCTGCGCCACGAGGAGGATTCGGCATCGACGTCGAAGGCGTTCGAACGTTCGATGACCTCGCGGGCACGGTCGGCCATCTCGTCGTCGACGGTGACGGTCAGCAGGGTGTTGCCGCGGTGAACGCCCTCTTCGTAAACGTGGCGGTCCTCGTCGGGCATACGGTAGTCGTCGTCATCGTCCCAGCCGGCATCGCTCCAGAAGCCGCGATCGTTGTGATCGGAATAGGTCCCGGCGCGATAGCTCGAGTGGGTCTTGTCGTAGACATGGCCGCGATTGGCCGCGGTGTCGTCGTCGTCCTTGAGGATGCCGAGCGAGCGCAGTTCGTTCTGCACCGCTTCGGCTTCGGTCCGGCTTTCGAACATCGCCGTGATCTTCTGTCCCATCGTGTTACTCCTTGGGTAGGTCGCCGGGGCGCGGTGCCCCGGCGATGGGTTGCATCAACGCGAGAGCAGCGTGATCTCGACGCGGCGGTTTTCCTGGGTGGCGGCCATGCCCGTCTCGCCCGCGGCAGCGGTCTCGATCTGGGTGGCGGCGACACCGCCGTCGATCAACGCCTGACGCACGGCGGCGACCCGCTCTTCCGAGAGGCGCTGGTTGGCCGCCGCATCGCCCGACGGATCGGCAAACCCGCGCAGCGAGACGCGGGCCGTCTGACGGCCGCTCAACGCTTCGGCGAGACCGGCAATCTCTTCCTGCGCCTCGGCGCTGAGATCGCTCGAACCGCTGGCAAAGGTCACGCGATCGAGGCCGTAGGTGACGGGAAGCGGATCGGTGCCGGTCAGCGTGCGATCGAAGGTGTCGCGCGAGTAGGCGACCGGGGCCACTGCCGCCGTGGTCGCGACAGGATCGGTGGTGGCCGTCTCGACCGGGGTGACCGTCTCGGTCGGGGTGACCACGGCTTCCTCGTCGTCGCAGCCCCGCAGCAGCAGGAACAGCAGGCCGAGGAGCAGCAGCGCCCCGAGCAGCAGCGGCAGCCAATTGGTCTTCTTCTCTTCCGGTGCCGAACTGAGGGACGAATGCCCATGCACGTCCCGGTCGTTCCTGTTATCCACCATGATATCTCTCCTTGATCCTCCGCCCGGACCCTGAACACACGCCATGCGTCGTGCCGGACACAGGGTTAACACCCGCGCCGCGTTATCTTTCCCGGCTAAGCGCCCGACATAGTTCGATGTTCGGGAGTAATGGATCAGTCGATCACGAAATCGCCGTCATCCTCGCCGTGCCAATAGGCCGCACGGGTCGCCCGCACGGCGATCATCACAAGGCCGGGCGTGTCGATGCCATCCTCGAACCAGCGTTCGAGATCGTCGACCCAGTGTTCCGCGAACTCTGCCTTGTCGCGGCGGATTTCGGCCTGTCCCTCGATGGCGATGAAGATGCCGGGCGCGCCGTCCTTTTCCTGCTGGCCCTGCAAGGAGAGCCCGACGCGGGGGTCCTGTTCGATGTCGTCGACCATCCGGCAATCGTCCCAGGTGAAGTAGTAGCTGTCGCCATCGTAATCGACCTGACGATTGTTGCTCATCGGCCGGGCGCCGATCTGCCCGCCCGCGGTGTGGGTGTTCAGCATGACGAAATCGATGTCCCGCATCGCCTTGGCGATGTGATCGAGATGCTGCTTGGTGGACCGCTCGTTCATGCATCACTCTCCTTGGTTACCCAGGGTCAAGCCTGCTGCGGCCTGCTTGTTCCGAAAGGCTCGTATCATTCGCGGGCGGCGAGGACGGCATCGACATCGATCATCCGCGAGGATGCATTTCCCGCGTTCTCGAGCGAAGCGGAATCCACCGGGGCTGTCTGCTGCTCGACCCTGCTGGCTGTGGGCTGGGGAGCGGCGGGCGCCGGCGGAGGCGTTCCGGCGGGAAGGCGTGCCGTATAGGCTATCAACGCAGCTTCACGTGCAAGCCGGGCGGCCTGCTCCTCCCTAGCCAGCGTTGCGGCGAAGTCTGGGCTCGGCCTGCGCTCGCGTTCCCAACTCATGGCGACGGCAGTGTCGCGCAGCCTGCCGCGTAACGGCAGTTCGCCGATCGCAAAGCGCCCCTGGGCGGTTTCGAGAGGATAGTGGTCAGGCATGGCCATCGGCACTGGCTCCTCGCCGGAAAGCGACGCCGGACGGTCTCGCGCTGTGATATCGGCAGGGCCGCGCTCCACCAGCGGTGCGGTTTCGATGCGGCTTCCTACGATTGCGCCAGCACTGGCGGCAACCACCGCCCCACCCACAAGCCATGGCGAAATACGCATTGGTCTTCCATCCTCGATCTGGCTATTCAAACCGCACAATCCGCCGCGCTGTTCCGGGCGGGAAGGCGGACGGGCTGGAGATCTGCATGAAAAGCCGGCAAGTGTTCGGAATTGGCACGAAAACGCGGTTCGCGATGGCGCTCCCGTTGCTGGCCGCCGCCTGCCAGGCCGCAGGTCCGCAGAGGGCCGATACCTTTTCCGCGATCGCGCCGGCAGAGACGGTGTATCTGGTCGGCACCGAACCGTTCTGGAGCGGCGAGATCGCCGGAGGCGAAGCCGTATGGACGACGCCCGAAGTCATGGCGGGCACCCGCTTCCGCGTCGATCGGTTCGCCGGCAACAACGGATTGGCTTTCACGGGACGCATGGGGGCCGAGACGTTCGACGTCATGGTCACCGCCGGCCGATGTTCGGACGGCATGTCCGACCGCAGCTATCCCTACATCGCGACGGTCAAGCTGGGCGACCGGCAGTTCGAGGGGTGCGCCTGGACGGACCGTCAGGCGTTTACCGGACCGGCCGCTCCCTGACTGGCACCGTAATGTCCGGCATTCCCTTCTGGCCGCGCCTGCTGGGCTTTGCCGGGCTGCTGCCTTCGCTGGGGTGCCTCGCCGTACTCCTGTTCGGGCCGCAGGATTGGCACGATGCCGCGCGCATGATTGCATTGGGCTATGCGTTGACGATCCTCAGTTTTCTCGGCGGAACCTGGTGGGGCATTGCAGCCAGCGCGCCGGCGGCAGAACGGCGGCAGGCCCTGGCGGCGGTCTGGATCGCTTCGATGGTCCCGCCCTTGGTTGCTGCTGGCATCGTCCTTGCCGGGATCGTGTGGTGGCCGTTTGTCGAGACGGCACTGGTCATGACCGGCGCGGCCATCGTGCTGACGCTGGTGGCGGATGCACGCCTTGGCGCGCTCGCCCCGCGCTGGTGGCAGGGGCTGCGTATCCCATTGTCGCTCGGCCTCGGCACCGTCACCATCGCCAGCGCGCTGATTTAAAGGATCAGAACAGCCCGGGGTTCTGGAACTGCGCCGCCGATGGCTGGCGCGGCACCAGCAGATCGCGCCGGGCGGCTTGCTGGGAGGTGCGAGTTGCTAGTCCCGCGCCGGCAATCGGCTGGCATTGCATGCCGCCAAGATAGGCGCGGGCGGCCATGATCGAGGCCTCGGAAGGATCGCCGAGCGGCGTTTCGATATCGTCGCTCGCCGCGCAGGTCGCCTGCATCACGCCGGCAAGGCCGCGATAATATTCCCCTTCGCCCCGGGCATTGGCGGTTTTGAACGCTACGACCCGCAACCTGTCGTCGCATGCCGAACGGTCAAGCCCGATCTGGCCCACCGGCTTGCCGTAGGTATTCGTTCCGACAAGCGCGATATCAGGGCCAAGGTAAGCCAGCATGGAATTGGTCACGAGTTCGCTCGCAGAGGCCGTGCCGCCGCGCCCGATCACCGCGATACGCGATGCGGTGATGGCCTGCGGCTGCCGCTGGAAGGATCGGGTTTCGTTGTTCTCGGCCTTCGACGGGCGGAAGACGGTGCGACTGAAGACCTGCCCCACCTTGTCTGCGCCGAGGAGGTCGCCCAGCACCTCGGCCACCGAGATCAGCCCGCCGCCGTTATACCGCAAATCGAGGATGACCTTGCTTACGCCTTCGTTCTGGAACCTCTGAAAGGCGGCGCGAAGCTCCGCCTCGGCCGACTGGATGATGAAGGTGCGAAGGTTGATATAGCCGATCTTCTCGCCGTCGATCTCGAAAACCTCCTGTCCGTAGACGTCGGACATCGGATCGAGCGCGAATTCCTCCTTGGTGATATTGGAATTGATCGCCGTCCCGGTGGTGTTCAGGAATCTGATCGAGCGGGTAACCCCCGGGTTCGCCGGGCCGAGGGCATCGCTCACAGCACGCGAGCCGCCCGCGGCGAACAGGTCCTCGACCTGCCGATCGCCGATCGTCAGGATCTCGTCGCCCCGGCGAACACCCCGGGCATAGGCCGGACCGGTCTCGAACACTTCGAGGACGAACAATCGCCGTTCGCGCTCGTCATAAGCCAGGCGGAAGCCGAACCCTGCGTTCGCGCCGTTCCGGATCAGGTCGTTTTCTTCCCGGATCGAGGTGACATAGGTGAAAAAGCGGTCCTTCTCCTGCGCGCGCGCAGGTGCGACCAGCGCATCGATATAGCTTTGGACCGTGGCGTGATCGCCCTTCGCGACCGAGGTGTCGACAAGTTCGGGGAAGAGATACCATTCATTGATCTGCGCCCGGACCCAATCCTGCCGGCCTGAAACCGAACAGTCTCCGGCCGTCCCGCCTGTCCCGCCGGTCCCGCCGGTTCCCCCGGCACCATCAGTCCCGCCGGTGCCCGTGCCCCCGGGGGTCGGGGCGTTTCTGCTGCCGCCACCTCCACCCCCGCATGCGGCAAGGGCGACGGCCAGCGCCGCCGAGACGATGGTTCTGAAAACTGGCATCCTGCGCTCCCCGCACCGAAAATCCGGCGGTCCGGGTGCGGGATATGTCCCCGATCGCGTTGCCTGCGCAAGTGCTGCCGCCCTGCCGGAACGCAATTGCGACGGTCAATGCGGCCGTTTCGTGCGAAAATCAGTGCAAACCGTAGGGAAATGCGTGGCGCTCTGCCTCAAGGTAAGGCTAGAACGCACGCCGTAACCGCGGGGCAGGGTGCCCTTGTGCCATGCAGGAGTTGTGATGCCGTCTGTTGTTCCCGCCTGGATCGAACGCGCCGTCGAAGGCGAGAAGATCGCGGCCAAGCTGACCGCGGCGAAGGTGGCACAGGAAGGCGATCTGGGGCGCGGCGGGTTCTCGCTGTCGAGCCCGGCCTTCCGCCATGGCCAGGAACTTGATCCCAGCTTCACCGCGGCAGAGGAAGACGCGGTGGCCCCGCCGCTGGAATGGACCGCGCCGCCGCCCGGCACCCACGAACTTGCCCTGGTGGTGGAAGATGCGGCCAGCGGCCGGGTTCACTGGCTGGTCTGGGGTCTGGCGCCGCAACGGGGCAAGCTTCTCGAAGGAGAAACGCCGCCCCGCGCGGGCAAGAACGCACTGGGCAATTCGGAATGGTTGCTGCCCGATCCCCCGCTGGGCGAAGAACACATCTACGTCTTCCAGCTGTTCGCGCTGGACCTGCCGCTGGCCTTGCTGCCGGGGGCGACGCATGCTGATTTGCTGGCGGCGATGAAGGGCCATGTCACGGCCGTCGCGCTGCTCGCTTCGCGCTTCGAAGGTCACGAGATCGAGGAACTCGATGCCGCCGACTTCGATGGTTTTGAATAACAGACCTGAAAGAAAGGATTTCGAGAAATGGCTGGTAAGAACAATGCGCTGCAGAAACCGGTGAACCTCTCGCCGGAACTTGAGAACGTTGTCGGCAAGGGCCCCATGACGCGGGCGCAGGTGACCTCGAAGGTGTGGGACTACATCAAGAGCAACGACCTGCAGGACAGCAAGGACAAGCGCATGATCAATCCCGACGACAAGCTCGGTTCGGTGATCGGCAAGGACCAGATCTCGATGTTCAAGATGACGGGCGCCGTTTCCAAGCACATGACGTCCAACTGATTTGCTGGCTACCGGCGGCGAAACGGCCAGTCCGTGACGCCGCCGGCCCACAAGGCTGCCCATGCGATGACCGGTTGCGCCAGCAGCCGAGGAATGTGGTAGCCAAGACCTAGTCCCTGATCCGCCCGCGCCAGATCGTTCGCAAAATGCTGAATGTTGGCCGGGAAGACCCCCACCGCATACAGCGCAAGTCCCGCACCTGCCGCCTGACGCAAGGCGCGGCTCCTCTCTTGTAGCAGCCCTGCAGCCCCGGCGAGCTCGGCAATCCCGGTAATTGCCACTGCCGCTTCCGGTGCCTTTACCCAGTGTGGCATGATGCCGAGGAACGGTTCGGGAAAGACCAGGTGGAGAATGCCGGCGGCGGCATAGACCACGCCCAGCAAAATTTGCAGTCCCCGGCGCGCGCGATTCATCTCGCCAAGGCGATGCGGTAAGGGCCATCGCGGGCCGCCAGCGGCTCGCCCTTCCAGGACAGCCGGACGCGGCCATCAGCAAGGAGGACATCGGTCGCTGCGTGAACCTCGGACATGCGATCGCGCCACGCATCAGGAGCAAGCCGACGCGCCGCTTCGCTGGGGCAGATTGTGGCGCCGGTGCCGCGCTGCGCGAGCAGGGTCAGGATCGCCTCGGTCGCACCGTCGGCCACATTGCCATCCTCATTCGCCATGGCCCGCCTTGGCGCCTGCAACCCGGTCGAGCGTGAAGGCGCAGCGTTCGCCATCGTAAAAGCTTTCGAGTGCGTCGGCGAAGACCTGGTTGTCGTCGCACGCAGCTTCGAACAGGGTCATCGAGCTTCGAAATTTCAGGGCATCAATCTGGCCGAGGATATCCTCCGCGCGCATCGTGCCGGCCCAGTCGAGCATGGCCTCGCTGGCCTCGTACAGGCGTTCGCCAAGCTCGTCGTGCGATGCATAGGCCGATGCCTCGGCCACGCCGGACAGGGCGTAGCGCCGCGCCATGGAACTGGACCCAAGTCCGGCCAGCTGCGGAAAGATGAACCACATCCAATGGCTCCGCTTCGAACCGGCGCGCAGTTCGCCGAGCGCCTGTTCATAGACCCCGCCTGCCTGGGCGGTCAGAAAATGCTCGAACCGGTCTTCAGCGCCGCGCATGCCCTGTTCCCCTTGCGATCGCCTCAGCTGTCTCAGCCCTTGTGCGACAGCTCCGAGGCCAGCTTCAGAACCTTGCCGCCATCGTCCTGCTCGATCAGGAAGGCCGGATCCTCCTTGCTGCCCTTGCGGGTGATCTTGCTGCCCTTGATCGTGCGCGAAACCTCGCGTTCGAACCGCTCGGCGATCTTTCCTTCGCCTTCACCGTTCCCCCAGTGCCAGGCCACGTTCTGACCGACGCGAAAGCCTTGTCCGCTCATCGCCCGTTCTCCTTCGCCGACGATCAGTTCTCGACCACGCTCAATCCGTCTTCGGTCCGGACTTCGCCGTCCGCGCCGGCAGTCTCGCTGTCGGTTTCAGCGTCCATTGGTTCGACGCCGACGATCGAATCGGTATCGGTGCGCGATTCGCCCGACTGGATCTGGCCCGAGACATCGCCCGATCCTTCGCCATCCTGCATCAGGGCGGGAATGATCCAGACGAGGGACATGAAGAGGACCGCCAGCAGCAGCCCACCGATTAGAACCCAGCGGACCACGCCCTCTTTGGAGCCGGCGCTCGCTTCGACTTCGTCTACGTTGACCTGCGGCTTGTTGTCATTCTGCATCGTGAACCCCTGCTATCGCATCAGGCAGGTTACGAAGCGTGAGGCCGAATGTTCCGCGCGCGATCAATCACGCAGCAGGTCGTTGATGGCAGTCTTCTCGCGCGTCTGCGCGTCGACCGTCTTGACGATGACTGCGCAGGCGAGGCCGGGGCGGCCGTTCTCGCCGGGCATCGTTCCGGGAACGACGACCGAATAGGGCGGAATATGGCCGCGGATCACCTCCCCGCTGTCGCGGTGAACGATCTTGGTCGACTGGGTGATGAAGACCCCCATCGCCACGACGCTACCTTCGCCGACGATCACGCCCTCGACGATCTCGCTGCGGGCGCCGATGAAGCAGTTGTCGCCGATGATCGTGGGGTTGGCCTGCATCGGCTCGAGCACCCCGCCGATCCCCGCGCCGGCCGAGATATGACAATTCTCGCCGATCTGGGCACAGCTGCCGATGCTGGCCCAGGTGTCGACCATCGTGCCTCTGCCGACATAGGCACCGATGTTGACGAAACTGGGCATCAGGACGCAGCCAGGGGCGATATAGGCGCCTTCGCGGGCGATCGCGCCGGGGACGACGCGGAAGCCGGCAGAGGCGAAGCGGGCCTCGTCCCACCCGGCGAACTTGCTCGGCACCTTGTCGTAGGCGGGGTGGCCGGCGCTGCCGCCTTCCATCACCCGGTTGTCGTTGAGGCGGAAGGACAGCAGCACCGCCTTCTTGAGCCACTGGTTGACCTGCCACCCGCCGCGGCCGTCAGGCTCGGCCACGCGGCCCTTGCCGCTGTCGAGCAGGCTCAGCGCCGCTTCCACCGCTTCGCGCACCTCGGCCGATTGCGGGGTGACGTTCGCGCGGTCATCCCATGCGGCTTCGATGCGGGTTTCGAGGTCGGCGCTCATGCTGTTCTCCTGACGGCTGTGTGTGCCGCCCCGTTACCAGCGCCGGCGCCCTAGTCCATCCCTGCGGATTGCGCGAATTCGTAGGCGCGGTCGACCAGCGGGCCGACCCGCTCGCTCATCGCCATGGCATGGGCGCTCGATGCGGTGCCGTCGATCACGCGCTTCTTGATCCCCTGCATGATGCCGGCGAGGCGGAAGAGATTGTAGGCAAAGTACCAGTCCATCGGCGGCACCGGGAAACCGGTCCGCGCGACATAGCGTTCGACCGCTTCCTCCTGCGAAGGAATGCCGAGCGTCTCGAGATCGAGCCCGAGCAGCCCGGCACGGCCATCGGTCGGGTTGTGCCAGTTGAGCATAAGGTAGCTGAAATCCGCGATCGGGTCGCCCAGGGTCGACAGCTCCCAGTCTAGGACGGTGCGCACCGTGTCGTCCTCGCCGTCGACGATCACGTTGCGGATGTGGAAGTCGCCGTGCACGAGCGACAGGTCGCCCGGCGGCGGCACGTTGGCCCGCAGCAGCTCGGTGAGCTCGTCGAGGTCCGGCCGCTCCTGCGTGCGGCTCGCCTCGAACTGGCGGGACCAGCGCTTGAGCTGGCGCTCGGCGTACGGCGAGCGCGAGGCCAGGTCGCCCAGGCCGACCGCGTCGACGTCGACGGCGTGGATGTGCGCGAGCGTGCGCGCGAGGTTCAGCCCGAGCTCACGGCGGACGGCGGGGTCGAGGGACTCGGCCACCTCCATCCGGTCGAGCACGATGCCGTCGACGTGCTCCATCACGACCACCGGGACGTCGGCGACCGCGGGGTCCTCGCAGACCCCGACGAGCCGCGGCACCAGTA
>NZ_JBHWMI010000084.1:0-17757 GCF_043423005.1 Qipengyuania sp.
GCTGGAGCGGGTGAAGGGAATCGAACCCTCGTCGTCAGCTTGGGAAGCTGCTGCTCTACCATTGAGCTACACCCGCGCCTGTCCAGCGCCCTTGCAACCGGCGCGGTTCGCGGTCAACCGCATTTTCCGGCGACCGGCCGCGACCGCTCGACGAAGGACCGACGAAACGATTGCGCTCGGACCCCCCGCCCGCCTAGGCCGTTTTCCGAAAAAGAGAGGCCAGTACCCATGCGAACGATCGATCACGTCATTGCCAACCATTCGGGCGGCGGCACGCCGCCGCGCACGCACAAGGTCTGGAATCCCTCGACCGGGGAGGTGCAGGCCGAAGTGGCGCTGGGCGATGCGGCGCTGCTCGATCACGCGGTGGCCGAGGCGCGCAAGGTACAGCCCGAATGGGCGGCGACCAATCCGCAGCGCCGCGCGCGGGTGATGTTCGAGTTCAAGCGGTTGGTCGAGGCGAACAAGCAGGCGCTCGCCGAACTGCTCGCCAGCGAACACGGCAAGGTGGTCGACGATGCCCACGGCGATATCCAGCGCGGGCTTGAGGTGATCGAATATGCCTGCGGCATTCCGCAGGCGCTGAAGGGCGAGTACACGCAAGGTGCGGGGCCGGGGATCGACGTCTATTCGGTGCGCCAGCCGCTCGGCATCGGGGCGGGGATCACCCCGTTCAACTTCCCGGCGATGATCCCGATGTGGATGTTCGGCATGGCGACGGCGGCGGGCAATGCCTTCATCCTCAAGCCCAGCGAGCGCGATCCGAGCGTGCCGGTGCGACTGGCCGAACTCTTCATCGAAGCCGGTGCGCCCGAAGGCCTGTTGCAGGTGGTCCACGGCGACAAGGAACTGGTCGACGCGATCCTCGATCATCCCGACATTGCCGCGATCAGCTTCGTCGGCTCGTCCGATATCGCGCAGTACATCTACTCGCGCGGCACCGCCAACGCCAAGCGGGTGCAGGCATTCGGCGGGGCGAAGAACCACGGCATCGTCATGCCAGATGCCGACCTCGACCAGGTGGTGAACGACCTGACCGGCGCAGCCTTCGGCTCGGCGGGCGAACGCTGCATGGCGCTGCCCGTGGTGGTGCCGGTGGGCGAGGACACGGCCGACAAGCTGCGCGAAAAGCTGATCCCTGCGATCCATGCGCTGCGGGTCGGCGTTTCCAACGACAAGGACGCGCATTACGGCCCGGTCGTCACGCCCGAACACAAGGCCCGGATAGAACAGTGGATCGACACGGCCGAGAAGGAAGGGGCCGAGGTGGTGATCGACGGACGCGGCTTCAGCCTGCAAGGGCACGAGAAGGGCTTCTTCGTCGGCCCCACCCTGCTCGACCGCGTGACGCCGCAGATGACCAGCTATCAGGAAGAAATCTTCGGCCCCGTCCTCCAGATGGTGCGCGCCAGGGATTTCGAGGACGCGGTGCGCCTGCCGAGCGAGCACCAATACGGCAACGGTGTCGCCATCTTCACCCGCAACGGCCACGCCGCGCGCGAATTTGCCGCGCGGGTGAATGTCGGCATGGTCGGCATCAACGTACCGATCCCGGTGCCGGTCAGCTATCACAGCTTCGGCGGGTGGAAGCGCTCGGGCTTTGGCGACATCGACCAGTACGGGCAGGAAGGTCTCAAGTTCTGGACCAAGAACAAGAAGGTCACCCAGCGCTGGCCCGATGGCGGGGGAGACGGGTCCAACGCCTTCGTCATCCCCACCATGGGTTGAGGAGCAAGCCGGTCATGCGTATTTCGATCGCCCTTGCATCGCTCGCGCTGCTTGCAGCCTGCAACGATACCGCTCCGCAGCCGGAACCGGCGGCAGAGCAAAGCGATGCCCCCTCCACCCCAGCCGTCAGCAGACCGGCTGACGCGGCTTCCGGCGATCGCGCCGTTCCCGCAGCAGCCGAAATTCCCGCGGCGCTGCAGGGGCGCTGGGGCCTGGTATCGGCGGACTGCACATCGACCCGGGGCGACAACAAGGGCCTGCTCGAAGTCGGACCTGAAACCCTGCGCTTCTACGAATCGCGCGGCACGCTGGGCGAGGTGACCGCTTCGCAGCCCGATCTCGTACGTGCGACCTTCGCCTTTACCGGCGAAGGCATGGAGTGGACCCGCGAGATGCAATTGCGGCTGATCGGCGGGAAAGACCGGCTCGAGCGGACCGAATACGGGCCGGAGGCCGCGGCGGAACTGCTCCTCTACGAAAGGTGCCCCACGTGATGCGTATGCCCCTCCCTGTATTCGCCGCGCTGGCGGCTCTGCCGCTCGGCGGCTGTGCCACGCTGGCATCCGCGCCCTCGGGCGAGCTTCAGGCAAGTCCCCAGCCGCCCGCCGGCACCATCTGCGACGCGGCCGAGGCGCAGCAGTTCATCGGCCGCAAGGCGGGCGAGGCGATCGGCCGCAGCGCGCTGGCCATGAGCAAGGCCCGCAACCTGCGCTGGGGCGGGCCGGATACGGCCTTCACCATGGATTACCGCGAGGATCGGCTGAACATCGTCTATGATGCGAAAGGGACGATCGAACGGATCTATTGCGGATAGACGCCGTGCAGATCCTTGCCGCCTATCCCCTTCCCTCGCCCTGCCGGCGGCGCTAATGCGCCGGCCATGACAGGACAGTTCCAGCTCACCGAAGAGCAGCTTGCGATCCAGGAGATGGCGCAGCGCTTCACCGCCGACAACATCACTCCCCACGCCGCGGAATGGGACGAGCACAGCATCTTCCCGCGCGAGGTCATCCAGAGCACGGCCGACCTCGGTTTCGGCGCGATCTATGTCAGCGAGGAAAGCGGCGGCATCGGGCTCGGCCGGCTGGAGGCGGCGCTGATCATGGAGGCGATGGCCTATGGCTGCCCCACCACCAGCGCCTTCATCTCGATCCACAACATGGCCAGCTGGATGATCGACCAGTTCGGCGGCGCCGAGGTCAAGGCGCGCTATCTGCCCGATCTCGTCAGCATGGAGAAGCTTGCCAGCTATTGCCTGACCGAACCCGGCAGCGGCTCGGATGCCGCAGGGCTCAAGACCCAGGCCGTGCGCGACGGCGATGACTACATCGTCAACGGCACCAAGCAGTTCATTTCCGGCGGCGGGGTCAACGATGTCTACGTCACCATGGTTCGCACCGGGGACCACAAGACCAAGGGCATCACCTGCCTGGTGGTCGACAAGGACACGCCCGGCGTCTCGTTCGGAAAGCCGGAGAAGAAGCTCGGCTGGAACGCCTCGCCCACCGCGCAGGTGATTTTCGAAGATGCCCGGGTGCCGGCCGTCAATCGCGTGGGCGACGAAGGCGAAGGCTTCCGGTTCGCGATGATGGGACTGGATGGCGGGCGGCTCAACATCGGGGCCTGCTCCTTGGGCGGGGCGCAGCGCTGTCTCGACGAAGCGGTCGCCTATACCAAGGACCGCAAGCAGTTCGACACCCCGCTGGCCGACTTCCAGAACACCCAGTTCATGCTGGCCGACATGGCCACCGATCTCGAAGCGGCGCGCGCGCTGCTCTATCTCGCCGCTGCCAAGGTGACCGATGGCGCGCCCGACAAGAGCCGCTTTTCCGCCATGGCCAAGCGTCTGGCGACCGACAATGGCAGCCGCATCGTCAACGACGCGCTGCAATTGTTCGGCGGCTACGGCTATCTGAAGGAATACCCGATCGAGCGGTTCTGGCGCGATCTTCGGGTCCACTCGATCCTTGAAGGCACCAATCAGGTCATGCGGATGATCGTGGGCCGTGACCTGCTGCGACAGTAACACTGGCAGGCGCTGGCTGGCGCGGGCATGGCCGGAACGACCTTTGCGAACCCTACCCGATCAGGCTTGAACCGAACGGATTGTGTATGACTGACGACGTTCTCCTCCACCGCCACGGCGCCGCCGGCCATGTCTCGCTCAACCGGCCCAAGGCGCTTCATGCGCTGACCCTCGACATGTGCCACGCAATCAGCGCGGCCTTGCGCGAATGGGCCGGGGACGACGGCATCGAGGCAGTCATGCTGGATCACGCCGAGGGCCGCGGGTTCTGCGCCGGCGGCGATATTGCCTTCCTGCGCCATTCCGCGCTCAACGATGGCGGCGCATCGGGGCGGCGGTTCTTTCACGACGAATACCAGCTCAATCATCAGCTGTTCGAATATGACAAGCCGGTGGTGGCGTTCATGGACGGCATCACGATGGGCGGCGGGGTCGGGCTGGCGCTGCCCGCGAAATACCGGGTCGCGACGGAGAACACCCGTTTCGCCATGCCCGAGACCGGCATCGGCCTGTTTCCCGACGTCGGCGGTGGCTGGCACCTGTCGCGCCTGCCGGGGCGGCTTGGCCAGTTCCTCGCCCTGACCGGCGCCCGGCTCGACGGGTCGGAATGCCTGTGGGCGGGGATCGCGACGCATTATCTCCCCGCCGACAAGCTGGCCGAGGCCAAGGCCCGCATTGCCGACAGTCCGGCGCGAATCGGCGGCATCCTGTCCGAACTCTCGGTCACCCCGCCTGAGGCGCGGATCGAGAAGAACGGCGAACGGATCGCCCGCCACTTCGCCTCGGACCGCTTCGAGGACATTCTCGCCAGCCTCGAAGAAGACGACAGCGAATGGGCGGCCAAGGAGCTGGCGACGCTCCGCACGAAAAGCCCGCAGACCTGCAAGGTCGCGTTGCGGCAGCTGGATGAAAGCGCCGGCCTCGACACATTTGCCCGGAACATGGCGATGGAATATCGCATCGCCAGCCGCGTCATCACCCGCCCGGACTTTGCCGAAGGCGTGCGCGCGGTGATCGTCGACAAGACAGGCGACCCCCGATGGAACCCGGCGACGCCTGAAGAAGTGAGCGAGGACTTGCTCGACGAGATTTTCGCCCCCCTGCCCGCCGACGAGGAGTGGAAACCCCTATGACTTACGAAGCCATCACCGTCGAAGCGCGCGGTGCCGTCACGCTGATCACCCTCAACCGCCCGCAGGCGCTCAACGCCCTCAACAGCCAGGTGCTGGCCGAGCTGACAGAGGCCTTCGCCGCCTATCAGGCCGATGGCAGCCAGCTGTGCGCCGTCCTCACCGGTAGCGGTGACAAGGCCTTCGCCGCCGGGGCCGACATCAAGGAAATGAGTGAAAAGGCCGCGGCGGATTTCTACCTCGAGGATTTCTTCTCGCCGTGGACCAGCGAGATCGTGCGCAAGACCCGCAAGCCGTGGATCGCCGCGGTCAACGGCTTCGCGCTGGGCGGCGGGTGCGAACTTGCCATGATGGCGGACTTCATCATCGCGAGCGAGAACGCGAAGTTCGGCCAGCCGGAGATCAAGCTGGGCGTCGCGCCCGGCATGGGCGGCAGCCAGCGGCTGACCAGGGCGATCGGTAAGTCGAAAGCCATGGAGATGTGCCTCACCGGGCGGATGATGGGGGCCGAGGAAGCCGAACGCAGCAACCTCGTCGCGCGCGTGGTGCCGCATGGCGAGTTGCTCGACGAGGCGATGAAGACCGCCCAGACTATCGCCGCGATGCCGCCGATGGCCGCCATCGCCAACAAGGAAATGGTCAACGCCGCCTTCGAGACGACGCTCGACCAGGGGCTGATCGTCGAACGCCGCATCTTCCAGATTCTCGCCGCGAGCGAGGACAAGACCGAAGGCATGGCCGCGTTCGTCGAGAAGCGTGAGGGCAAGTGGAAGGGGCGGTAATTCTCAAAGGTCTCGGCCTATTGACTTTCGGCGCGCTGTTTGTCTGGTTCGGCATCGATGGATGGCGTCACCGCCGCGAAGAACGGATCAATTTGATCGAAGCGGCCATCCTCAAGGCAGGGAATGAAGACAAGCCCCTGCCATTCAATCGATGGGACCGGATGATGGCCTATGTCCAGCCGGTGCTCATGTTGATATTCGGACCGCTCATGATCCTTGGCGGCGTGGCGGTCCTTTCACTTTTGGGAGAGTGACATGAAAATCGCCTTCATCGGCCTCGGCAACATGGGCGGCGGGATGGCCGCGAATCTCGTCAAGGCGGGTCACAACGTATGTGCCTTCGATCTCAACGAGGAAGCGCGACAAAAGGCTGACGATGCTGGCTGCACAACCTTCAGCGAGCCTGATTGGGCTGTCGAGGATGCTGAAGCGGTTGTGACCATGCTGCCGAACGGCGAGATCGTGAAATCGGTCTACGAAGGCAGCGTGTTCGGCCACGCCCCGGCAGGCGCGGTGCTGCTCGACTGTTCGACCATCGACGTCGCCACCGCGAAGGCGGTGATCGCAGACGCGGAAGCGAAGGGCTATGCCATGGTGGATGCGCCCGTCAGCGGCGGGATCGCGGCGGCGAGCGGCGGTACCCTCACCTTCATGGTCGGCGGCAGCGACGAGGCCTTCGCGCGTGCCGAACAGGTGCTCGGGGCGATGGGCAAGGCGGTCATCCACGCCGGGGCCGCGGGAGCCGGCCAGACGGCCAAGATCTGCAACAACATGCTGCTGGCGGTCCACATGATCGGCACCGCCGAGGCGATGAAGATGGCTGAGAAACTGGGCCTCGATCCGCAGAAGTTCTACGAGATTTCAAGCGTATCGAGCGGGCAGAACTGGTCGCTCAACACCTATACCCCGATGCCCGGCGTGGGCGCGGCCAGCCCGGCGGACAACGACTATCAGGGCGGGTTCGCAACTGCGCTGATGCTGAAGGACCTGCGGCTGGCGATGGAGGCCGCGGACGAGGCCGGTGCCGCGGTGCCGCTCTCCAGCCGCGCGGCGGCGCTCTACGAAGATTTCGCCGGCGCCGGCAATGGCGGGCGCGATTTCTCGGCGATCATCACGACCTATTGACGAGCCAGGTGCCCCCGCGCAGGCGGGGACACCGTGGGTTTACTGCCCGCCGATCTCGCTGCGCGCCGGCTCGCCGCCCGGGGGCGACGGTTCCTGCCACGCAAGCATCGGCTTTCTGGCCGCCAGCGTCTCGTCCAGCCGGCGGCGGGGCGCGTAATGCGGCGCGCTCTTCAAGCTCTCGTCGCCGGCCTTGGCCCGCTCGGCCACGCTGCGCAGCGCCAGAATGAACTGGTCGAGCGCGGCCTTGCTTTCCGTCTCGGTCGGTTCGACCAGCATCGCGCCATGCACCACCAGCGGGAAATACATGGTCATCGGATGATAACCCTCGTCGATCAGGGCCTTGGCCAGATCGAGGGTCGAGAACCCCTCGGCAAAGCCCTGGTCGCTGAACAGCGCCTCGTGCATGCACGGCCCGCTGGACCCGAACGGCGCATCGAGCACGTCGTCGAGGCTGCGCAGAAGGTAGTTGGCGTTGAGAACCGCATCCTCGGCCACCTGCTTCAGCCCGTCGGCCCCGTGACTGAGGATGTAGGTCAGCGCGCGGGTGAACATGCCCATCTGCCCGTGAAAGGCGGTCATCCGGCCGAACGCCCGTGTATGGTCGAACTCGGCCGCGTTCTCTTCCTCGACAAGGTGGACGACGCCGTCCTTGCCCTTGGCCGTGAACGGCAGCGGCCCGAAGGGAGCCAATGCTTCGCTCAGCACCACGGGCCCCGAACCCGGCCCGCCGCCACCGTGGGGGGTGGAGAAGGTCTTGTGGAGGTTGATGTGCATCGCATCGACGCCGAGGTCGCCGGGACGCACCTTGCCGACGATGGCGTTGAAGTTGGCCCCGTCGCAATAGACGAACCCGCCCGCCGCGTGGACCGCATCGGAAATCGCCTTCATGTCACGCTCGAACAGCCCGCAGGTGTTGGGATTAGTGATCATCACCGCGGCGACATCGGGTCCGAGCCGGGCCTTGAGCGCCTCCAGATCGACCCGCCCTTCGGCAGTCGCGGGAATGTCCTCGACCTTGTAGCCGGCGAAGGCCGCAGTCGCAGGATTGGTGCCGTGCGCGCTCTCCGGCACCAGCACCACCTTGCGCGCATCGCCGCGCGCCTCCAGCGCGGCGCGGATGCAGAGGATGCCGCACAGCTCGCCATGCGCGCCCGCCTTGGGGCTCATTGCGACGCCGTGCATTCCGGTGAGGTCGATCAGCCAGTGCGCCAGCTCGTTGATAACCTCCAGCGCGCCGCGCACCGTATCGACCGGTTGCAGCGGGTGGACATCGGCAAAGCCGGGCATCCGCGCAACTTTCTCGTTCAGGCGCGGATTGTGCTTCATCGTGCAGCTGCCGAGCGGAAACAGCCCCAGGTCGATGGCATAGTTCTGCCGGCTGAGGCGGGTGTAGTGACGAACGGTCTCCGGCTCGCTCAGCCCCGGAAGGCCGATCGCGTCCTTGCGTTCAAGCCCGCCAAGCCGGTTGGCCCCGCCCGGAACCTTCGGCAAATCGACCCCGGTGGTCGTATTGCTGCCGATCTCGAAGATCAGCGGCTCTTCCAGCATCAGGGCGCGGTTACCGGTGACGGTATCGGGGACGGCAGGCGCCTCGTGATCGGCAAGCGGGGTGCCGGGGCGCCAGCCCGAGGCGTTGGGGGCGTTCATGCCAGGGCTCCTTCAAGCGCGGCGGCGAGGGCTTCGATATCCTCCTCGCTGGTGGTTTCGGTGACGGCGACGACGAGGCCGTCGGCAAGACCTGCCTCGCCCGGATACAACCGGCCGAGCGAGACCCCTGCCAGCACCCCGTCATCGGCAAGCCGGCGCACCACGGCGCGGGCATCCTGGCCCAGCCGCACGGTGAACTCGTTGAAGAAGCTTTCATTCAGCACCGTCACCCCCGGCACCTTGGCCAACCGGTCCGCGGCAAGACAGGCGAGGCGGTGGTTCTCCGCCGCCAGCCGCCGCAACCCTTCCTCGCCCAGCAACGTCATGTGAACGCTGAAGGCGAGCGCGCACAGACCGCTGTTTGTGCAGATATTGCTGGTCGCCTTTTCGCGCCGGATGTGCTGCTCGCGGGTGGAGAGGGTGAGGACGAAGCCACGCTTGCCCGCCGCGTCCACCGTTTCGCCGCACAGGCGCCCGGGCATCTGGCGGGTGTGCTTTTCGTTGGTGACCGCGAACAGGCCCAGATAGGGCCCGCCGAATTGCAGGCCGACGCCGATCGACTGTCCTTCGCCCACCACGATGTCCGCACCAAGGTTTCCGGGCGCCTCGATCGCGCCAAGCGCCACCGGCTCGGTATTGACCACGATCAGCAGCGCGCCCTTGGCGTGCGCCGCTTCCGCGATCGCGCGCACATCGGGCAGACGACCGAGAATATCGGGATATTGTACCACGACGCAGCTGGTCTGATCGTCGATCCGGGCGATCAGGCCGTCATTGTCGGGCTGCGGAGTCAGCGAGGGTGCCGCATGGGCAATCTCGTCTTCGGTGAACTTGGCCATCGTCTTGACGACTTCGGCGTAATGCGGATGCAGCGCGCCCGACAGCACCGCCCGCTTCCTGCGGGTGATCCGCCCCGCCATCGCCACCGCTTCCCAGCAGGCGGTCGAGCCGTCGTACATCGAGGCGTTGGCAACCGCGCAGCCATAGAGCCGGGCGACCTGGCTTTGGAACTCGAACAGCATCTGCAGGGTGCCCTGCGCGATTTCCGGCTGATAGGGGGTGTAGGCTGTGAGGAACTCGCCGCGCTGGATGATGTGATCGACCGAGGCGGGCACGTGATGGCGATATGCCCCCGCGCCGAGGAAGAACGGCGCATCGGCCGCGGCAAGGTTCTTCTTCGAGAGCGCGCGCATGTGCCGTTCCACCGCCATTTCGCTGGCGTGCAGCGGCAGGCCCTCGATCGGGCCCGACAGGCGGGCTTCCTCGGGCACATCGGCAAACAGCGCGTCGATATCGGCGGCGCCGATCGTTTCCAGCATCGCCGTACGATCGGCATCGGTCAGGGGTAGGTAGCGCATCGATTTCTCCATCGCCCCTCCCCTGAAAGGGAGGGGGGTCATGGTCACAGCCCGTCGCAGAAACTCGTGTAGGCAGCCTCGTCCATCAGACCGTCGAGCTGGCTCTTGTCGCCCACGGACATTCTGAAGAACCAGCCCCCGCCCTGCGGATCGGTGTTGACCAGCGCCGGATCGTCCTCGAGCGCGGCATTGGCTTCGGTCACCTCGCCGTCGATCGGGGCGTAGACGTCGCTCGCCGCCTTGACGCTTTCGACCACCGCCGCATCGCCGCCCTTAATCAGCGCGGTGCCGGCCGCCGGCAATTCGACGAAGACGATGTCGCCCAACTGGCCTTGCGCATAATCGGTGATGCCGACGGTGGCGGTATCGCCATCGATGTCGAGCCATTCGTGTTCGTCGGTGAAATAGCGTGCCATCGTGTCACTTCCCTCTGTGATAGCGGTGGGGGACGAAGGGCGTCGGGGCGACCTTCGCCAACAGACGTTTGCCGCGCACCTCGATCTCAAGCGCGGTATCGGGCGCGGTGTACCCGGCATCGACATAGGCCATCGCAATCGGACGGCCGAGAGTCGGCGAAAAGCCGCCGCTGGTGACGGTGCCGACCTGCGTATCGCCGGCGAACACCGCCGCGCCTTCACGCGCGGGAAGCCGCCCGTCGACCGCCAGGCCGATCCAGCTGCGCGACGGGCCTTGCGCCAGCTCCCGCTGGACCCGCTCCGCGCCGGGGAAACCCCCTTCGCTGCGGCGGCGCTTGTTGATCCCGAACGTAAGCCCGGCCTCGATCGGCGAGGTATCGGGCGTCATGTCATGGCCGTAGAGCGGCAGACCCGCCTCCAGCCGCAGGCTGTCGCGCGCGCCCAGCCCGACCGGGCGCACCCGCTCGTCCGCCACCAGCGCATCGGCAAGTTCTGCGGCGCGCTCGGCAGGGTAGCTGAGCTCGAACCCGTCCTCGCCGGTATAGCCTGACCGCCCGATGCCGAGCATCGCGCCGTTCCATTCGCGCGCGGTTCCCTGCATGAAGACAAGCTCCTGCGTGACGCCCGGCACAAGCCGCTCCAGTACCGCCGCCGCTTCGGGGCCCTGCAGCGCGAGGAGGATGCGATCCTCTTCATGGGTCAGGGTCACCTCGTCGGGCAGGTGCTCGCGCAGGTGGGCGATGTCGTCCCACTTGGTCGCCCCGTTGACCACCAGGTAATATTCCGCTGCCCCGCCCGGCGGGGTCACGTTGGTGACCATCAGGTCGTCGAGCACGCCGCCATTGTCGTCGAGCAGCAGCGAATAGCGGATGCGCCCCGGCTTGAGCGTCGACAGATCGATCGGCAGCACCGCCTCGAGCGCGGCTTCAACCCCCTCGCCCGTCACCATCAGCTGGCCCATGTGGCTGACATCGAAGAGCCCGGCATGATTGCGGGTCCATTCGTGTTCGGGAATGATTCCGCCCCCTTCGCCGGTGTACTGGATCGGCATCCAGTAGCCCGCGAACTCGACCATGCGGGCGGCGCGTTCGCGATGCCACGCATCGAGCGGCAGGGTCTGCGTCTCCGGCGCGGCTTCGGTATCCTCGCTCATCCAAGTCCTTCCCGACAGCGCGGCAACACCCCGGTGGCGAGGCGCGGTCCACGTGTTGCCCCCTCTGTCGGGTGAACCTGAGAGACTGGCCGACGCGGCCACCGGGCGGCGCAGGCTTACCCCTTCGGTGGCGCCCCCGCAAAGGAGGCGCGCTTTCCAGAGTGTCGCTGGCCGCGCGCGGTCCGTTTGCCTGAGAGTTTCCGGGGCGGTTGCTCCTTCGGCGCCGGGGGGCGGCAAACCCCCGCGGGCTCTCCCGCGCGTGCCTGCAGGGAAGAATCGCTTCCGCCATGCCGACCCGCGATGCCCTGCGCCATCGGACCCGCGCGGTCAACGCCGGAGCGATGCGGCGCGCGGGAAAAGCGGCCCGGGGGACTTGCCCGGCCCCTCCGGCCGGGGCACAGCCCGCGCATGACAGGCCACGCGATGACGGTGAACGAGGTCTATCTCATCGCGCTTGTCATCATCTTCGCCGGGCCGTGGCTGGTCTGGCGGCTGCTGCGGACCGATTACTGGGCCCCGCTGGTGGTGGTGCAGATCATCGGCGGCATCGTGCTCGGTCCGGGCGTGCTGGGTGCCGCCTTTCCCGAGTACCACGCCTTCGTCTTCCGGCCCGAGGTGACCGCCATGCTCAACGGCGTCGCGCTGTGGGCGGTGATGCTGTTCGTCTGGATCGCCGGGGTCGAACTCGACCTGTCGGCCGCCTGGCGCCACCGTCGCGAAACCGGCATCACCGCCGGTCTCGCGCTAGGCGCGCCGCTGCTGCTGGGGGCGCTGGCGGCGCTGGTGCTGGTGCGGTTCGAGGGCTGGCGCGGACCGCTGGGCGAGGAGTGGCAGGTGGTGCTCGGCCTTGGCATGGCCTGCGCCGTCACCGCCCTGCCCATTCTGGTGCTGCTGATGGAGAAGCTCGACATCCTGCGCGCCCCGCTTGGCCAGCGGATCCTGCGCTATGCCAGCCTCGACGACATCGCCATCTGGGCCGTCCTCGCGCTGATCCTGCTGGATTGGGAGAGGATCGGGCGGCAGGCGCTGTTCTTCCTCGCCTTCGCGCTTGCCGCCTGGGGGATGAGGCGGCTGGTTCCGCGGCTGGCGGAAACGGAGCGCTGGGCAGTGGGGCTGATCTGGCTGGCGCTGTGCGGTCTTGCCGGCGACTGGTCGGGCTTGCACTTCATGGTCGGCGCGTTCCTTGCCGGCGCAGTGCTCGATGCGGACTGGTACGGGCACCGGGCGATGGACCGGTTCCGTACCATCGTGCTCCTCACCATCATGCCGGTGTTCTTCCTGTCGACCGGATTGCGGACCCGGTGGGAAGTCGGCGGGGCCTTGGTGTTCGGCGCGGCGGCGCTGCTGCTGGCCGCCTCGGTCGCCGGCAAGCTTGCCGGGGTGGCGCTGGCCGGGCGCTTGCTCGGCTGGGCCAAGGGCGAGGCGCGGCTGATCGGCTGGCTTTTGCAGACCAAGGCGCTGATCATGATCATCTTCGCCAACATCCTGCTCGACAAGCAGATCATCACCGGCACCGCCTTCACCGCGCTGCTGCTGATGGCGGTGGCAAGCACGATGCTCACCATCCCGTTCGCCGCCCCCTTGCTGCGCCGGTTGGCCGCGGTACGGGACCGCGAGGCTTGATCGGCATTGGTAGTTTGTGCCGATGCTTAACATAGTATAAAGATCGCCGCGGCGAGTCGTACCTGATCGGCGCGAAACCAGCCGCAGCGGGTCGCGCTTAACCAGTTCTATAGTGGGGAAAGCGCATGAAACTCGTCGGGTACACCCTCGTCGCGGCAGCGGCGGCCTTCGCCGTTCCGGCCTCCGCTCAAACCGTCTTTACGACCGACTTCGAAAGCGGGATGCCGGCGGAGTTTTCTGGTCAGGGAACGATCGAATCGCCGGGCACGCTGCCGACCGCCGACTTCGGCCAGGGGCATCTCTACAACGACACCACGGTGACAGGTCCGGCGGGCGCCAGCGTTCTGACGCTGAGCGGTCTCACGCCGCATGACGCGCTGTCGATCGAGTTCGATTTCCTCGCCTGGAACAGTTGGGACGGCTCGTCCCAGGGCTTCCCGCAGGGCGATTTCTTCGAAGTCCTGCTGGACGGAACGCTGATCGCGAGCATTTCGCCCAACAATGCCAGCGGCACCTTGTTTGTGCCCGGCTCGGCGACTCTCATCTTCGACCCCGCACCGTACGGGTTTGGCGATTCCTCCCCGTTTTTCGACCGCGACACGGTCTACCGGGTGACCCTTGGCGGGCTGACGCATACCGCCGCCACTGCCGTCTTCACCTTCCAGGTCGGCGGCAGCGGCTGGCAGGGCGGCAGCGACGAAGCATTCGGCCTCGATAACATTCGCGTCGATGCGGTTTCGAGCGCAGTGCCCGAGCTTTCCACCTGGGCGCTGCTCATCCTCGGCTTCGGAGCGATCGGCGGTTTCCTGCGGCGGCGGGAACGGCGGCCCGCCTACGCCTAGTCGAGGTTGGGCCGCAGCCAGCGTTCCGCCTGATCGATGCCGATCCCGCGCCGCCGGGCGTAATCCTCCAGCTGGTCGCGCCCGATCCGCGCGACACCGAAATACGCCGCTTCCGGGTGGGCGAAATAGAACCCGCTGACCGCCGCGGTGGGCAGCATGGCGAAGCTTTCGGTGAGGGTGAGGCCGGCGGTCTCGCCCGCGTTCAGCAGATCGAACAGGATCGGTTTGAGGCTGTGATCGGGGCAGGCGGGGTAGCCGGGCGCGGGGCGAATACCGCGATACTGCTCCTTGATCAGCGCCTCGTTGGTCAGCTGCTCGCCCGGTGCGTATCCCCACAGGTCGGTGCGGACGTACCGGTGCAGCGCTTCGGCAAAGGCTTCGGCCAGCCGGTCGGCCAACGCTTTCAGCAGGATGTCGGAATAATCGTCGCGGTCCTCGCGGAAGGCGGCGGAATATGGCTCGATCCCGTGGATGCCGACCGCGAAGCCGCCGATCCAGTCGCCCGCCGGGTCGATGAAATCGGCTAGGCACATATTGGCCCGGTCGCGCGATTTCTTCACCTGCTGGCGCAAAAACGGCAGGACGGTGCGCGTTTCCCCTTCCGCGTCGTAGATCGTCACATCGTCGCCATCGCGGGCGCAGGGCCAGAACCCGGCGACCCCGCGCGCGGTCACCCACTTTTCGCCCACGATCCGGTCGAGCATGGCATTGGCGTCGGCGAACAGCTGGGTCGCAGTTTCGCCCACCACCTCGTCGGTCAGGATGGCGGGATAGACCCCGTGCAGTTCCCAGGCGCGGAAGAACGGGGTCCAATCGATATACCGGCGCAGGTCGGCAAGATCCCAGTCGGCGAATTCGTGCACCCCGGGCTTGAGCGGCGGGGCGGCCTTGTCGGACAGGAAGGCGTCGTAGAAGTTTGCTCGCGCCTCCTCGAGCGTCAGCAGCACGCTCTGCCCCTTGCCCGCGCGCGCATCGCGCACCTTGCCGTATTCCGCCGCCGTGGTGATGACGAACTCGTCGCGCTGGGTATCGCTAAGCAGGCGGCTCGCCACTCCGACCGCGCGGCTCGCGTCGAGGACATGGATTACCGGCCCCTCATAGGCAGGATCGATCTTGAGCGCGGTGTGGACCTTGCTGGTGGTCGCCCCGCCGATCAGCAGGGGGATGGTCAGGCCGGCGCGGGTCATTTCTTCGGCCACCGTCACCATCTCGTCGAGGGAGGGGGTGATGAGGCCGGAAAGCCCGATCATATCGGCTCCGCTCTCGCGCGCGGCTTCGAGAATGCGCTGCCACGGCACCATGACGCCAAGGTCGATGACCTCGTAGCCGTTGCACTGAAGCACGACGGCGACGATGTTCTTGCCGATGTCGTGAACGTCGCCCTTGACCGTCGCCATGACGATGCGGCCCTTGGACTGGTCGGCGAGGCCGCTTGCCTCCTTCTCCTCCTCGATGAAGGGGATGAGGTGGGCGACCGCCTTCTTCATCACGCGGGCCGACTTGACCACCTGCGGCAGGAACATCTTGCCCGAACCGAACAGGTCGCCGACGACGTTCATCCCGTCCATCAGCGGGCCTTCGATGACCTCGATCGGGCGGGCAAAGCTCTGCCGCGCTTCCTCGGTGTCGGCGACGACATGAGCGTCGATCCCCTTGACCAGCGCATGCTCCAGCCGCCGCGCGACCGGCCAGCCGCGCCATTCCTCCTCGGCCTTCTCGTCAGCGGCGGACACGCCCTTGTAGCTTTCGGCAAGCGCGATCAACCGCTCGGTCGCGTCCGGTCGGCGCATGAGGATGACGTCTTCGGCCGCCTCGCGCAGCGCCGGGTCGATCTGGTCGTAAACGTCGAGCTGGCCGGCGTTGACGATCGCCATGTCGAGCCCGGCGGGGATCGCGTGATAGAGGAACACCGAATGCATCGCGCGGCGCACCGTCTCGTTGCCGCGGAAGCTGAACGAGAGGTTGGAGAGCCCCCCGCTGGTATGCGCGTGAGGGCAGCGGCGCTTGATCTCGGCCACCGCCTCGATGAAGTCGAGGGCGTAGCGGTCATGTTCCTCGATCCCGGTGGCGACGGCGAAGATGTTGGGATCGAAGATGATGTCCTCGGCCGGAAAGCCGATCCCGGTCAGGAGATCGTAGGCGCGGGCGCAGATCTCGACCTTGCGATCCCGGGTATCGGCCTGCCCGGTCTCGTCGAACGCCATCACCACCGCGGCGGCGCCGTAATCCATGCAGGTGCGGGCCTGATCGAGGAACGCCGCCTCGCCTTCCTTCATGCTGATCGAATTGACGATCGGCTTGCCCGAGACGCATTTCAGCCCGGCCTCGATCACCTCCCACTTCGAGCTGTCGATCATCACCGGCACGCGGGCGATATCGGGCTCGGCGGCGATCAGCTTGAGGAAGGTCGTCATCGCGTGCTTTGCGTCGAGCAGGCCTTCGTCCATGTTGACGTCGATGATCTGCGCGCCGTTTTCCACCTGATCGCGCGCCACCTCGACCGCGGCGGCATAATCGTCCGCCATGATCAGCTTCTTGAACCGGGCGCTGCCGGTGACATTGGTCCGCTCGCCGATGTTGACGAAGCGGGCGGTAGAAAGCTGGGTCATTGTTTGTCCGTCATCCCGGCAAATTGCGGGGTCTTGTCCGAAATCACCGGACGGAGTTGAAGGCGATCCCGGCTTTCGCTGGAATAACGTGACCGGTTACGCCGCAAGGGTGAACGGCTCCAGCCCGGCAAGCCGCATCCCGGGCGCCGCTGTGGGCACCTTGCGCGGCGTCAGCCCGGCAACGGCGCGCGCCATCGCGGCGATATGCGCCGGCGTCGAACCGCAACATCCGCCCAGCGCGTTGATCCGCCCATCGGCTGCCCACAGGCGGGTGAGCGAGGCCGTCGTCTCGGGCAGCTCGTCATACTCGCCAAGATCGTTGGGCAGGCCCGCATTGGGATAGGCCATCAGATAGGTATCGGCGATGTCGGACAGCACCTGCACATAGGGGCGCAGCTGTTCCGCCCCGAAGCTGCAATTGAGCCCGATGGTCAGCGGGCGGGCGTGGCGCACGGTGTACCAGAACGCCTCGATCGTATGGCCCGAGAGGTTGCGCCCGGAAAGATCGGTCAGGGTGAGCGACAGCATCAACGGGATGTCCCGCCCCAGCTCTCTCTCGAGCTGGCGCACCGCAAGGCACGCGGCCTTGCAGTTGAGCGTATCGAACACTGTCTCGACGAGGATGAAGTCCACCCCGCCCTCGATCAGGGCGGCGCATTGTTCGCGGTAGACCGAGACGATCGTGTCGAAATCGACCTCGCGGAAGCCCGGATCCTCGACATCGGGGGACAGCGAGAGGGTCTTGTTGGTCGGCCCGACCGCGCCGACCACGAAACGTGGCACCCCGTCCCGCGCGCTTGCCTCGTCCACCGCCTCGCGGATGATCCGGGCGGCGGCGAGGTTGATTTCGCGCACAAGGCCTTCCGCCCCGTAATCCGCCTGGCTGATGCGGTTGGCGTTGAAGGTATTGGTCGCCAAGATGTGCGCCCCGGCGGCGATGTAACTGCCGCAGATGGCGCGGATCACCTGCGGCTGAGTCAGATTGACGAGATCGTTATTGCCCTTCTGGTCAGCCGCCAGCCCGGTATTGCCGGCATAGTCGGCAGGCGACAGCCCGGCGCGCTGGATCTCGGTGCCGTAGGGGCCGTCCTTGATCAGGATGGCATGCGCGGCGGCGGCTTCGAACGCGTCTCTCTTGCTCATGCGGCGACCTTGGGGCGCAGGCCGAGCATGTGGCAGCTCGCATAGCTCAGCTCGGCGCGGTTGAGGGGGTAGAAAGGGAATTGCCGGACCCCGCCCGCATAGAGCCGGCGGCACAATTCGGCGGCGATGGTGGCGGAAACCAGCTGGCGCGCCTCGGGCCGTTCGTCGAGCCCCT
>NZ_JBHWMI010000092.1:0-4747 GCF_043423005.1 Qipengyuania sp.
GTTGTCCATGCGGCTGTTGCGGTTGGCGGGCGAGGCTCATGTCCCACTGGCCCTGCCGGCGGGGATGGCGATGACCGAAGCTATCGTCTACCGCGCCGCGCCCCTTCCGATCGATGCCGCAACGGCGGACAGGCTGCGCGGCGGCGGGGTGGCGCTGCTGCATTCGGGCGAGGCGGCCCGGCGCTTTGCGAGCGAGTGCGACCGCCTCGGCATCCCGCGCGCGCGCCTCGCGCTGGCGGTTCTCGCGCCCCGGATCGCTGCGCTTGCCGGCAGCGGCTGGGGCGAAGTCGGCATCGCTGAAGGAATGAGCGACGGCGAATTGCTGGAACTGGCGAAAGAGATGTGCCAGAAGCCCTGACAGGGGACGTACTGCCGCTGCCGGATGGCGCGGTGAAGACGGGATATTGATGGACGATACCTTACCAGTCCGTCAGCGGCGGAGCGCCATGCGTCCGATCCTGCTGACAGCGCTTGCATCCTTTCTCCTCGGCGGTGGCATCGTCGGTGCCTTCGCCCTGCGCGATCGCGGCGATCCCCCGGCGGCCCAACCGTTCAGCGAGACGACGACAGGAACCTTAGCGGACCGGCAGGCCGCGCCTTCCCTGATCGCGCCGACTCCGTCGCCCAGCGCGACGCGCAGCGAAGCGGCGGCCGTGGCCCAGATCACGCAGCAGCAGGGCGGCATCGACCAACGGCTCGCAGCGGCGGAGCAGCGGCTCGCCCGGCTCGATCTGCAGGCGCAGGCGGCGGCCGGCAACGCTGCGCGGGCAGAAGGGCTGCTGATCGCCTTCGCCACCCGGCGCGCGATCGAGAAGAAGGCCGAACTCGGCTATCTCGCCGATCAGTTGCGCCTGCGGTTCGGCGATGCGCTGCCGAATGCGGTTGATACGGTGATCGCCTTTTCGCGCAATCCGGTGACCGTGGTCGATCTTTCGGCGCAGCTGGGCGAACTGGCGCCGGAACTCGAATATGACGACCGCGGATCGCGCTTCTCGCGCCTGTCGAGCGAGCTTGCCCGCCTGTTTACCATCCGCCGCGAGACCACGCCCTCGCCGCAGCCGGAAATGCGGCTCGAACGGGCGCGGGCCTATCTGGAGAGCGGGCGGGTGGAGGATGCGATAGCCGAGGTTCGCAACATGCCCGGAGAAGGCAATGCGCAAGCCTGGCTGCGCAATGCCGAACGCTATGTCGCGGCCCGGCGGGCGCTTGACCTGATCGAGACCGCGGCCATTCTCGAACCCAACCGGCTGCGCGATGCGGCGGGCAACCGGGTGGCGCAGCCAATCCCCGCGGAAGGCGAGTAGACGCCCCCTGCCAGCCGGCGAAGTCTTCGCTCAGGCCTTGAGCAGTTCCGGAGTATCGCCGGTTATCCCGCGCGCCTCGTCCATGAACCAGCGTTTAAGCAGGCCCGAACGCTGGACTCCCGCCATGCCCAGCCGCCGGACCGCGCTGGCCGCCTTGCCGGGAACCCCGAACAGGCGGGTGAGGGTATCGGTCGCCCCCATCACCATCAGCGCATCGAGCGCGCGCCAGGTCTCATAGCGAGACAGGACCTGCGCATCGCCGAGATCCAGCCCCAGCCGCCGCGCCTCCACCAGCACTTCGACCAGTGCCCCCACATCGCGCAAGCCAAGGTTGAGCCCCTGCCCCGCAATGGGGTGCATTCCATGGGCGCTATCGCCCACCAGGGCCATCCGCTGGCCCACCATCCGGGCGGTGTGCTGGAACGCGAGCGGATAGGACGAGCGGCCCGAGTTCAGCGCGATCGTGCCGAGCATATCGCCCATGCGTGCATGCACCTCGGCCACGAACGCCCGTTCGCCCATCTTGAGGACGCCGGGGGCATCCGCCTCGCTCACCGTCCAGACCAGCGCGCTGCGGTGGGTGCCATCCTCGCCGTCGAGCAGCGGGAGCAGCGCGAAGGGTCCGTCAGGGTAGAAGATCTCGTATGCCACCCCCTGATGGGGCTTGCCGTGATCGAGCCCGGCGATGATCGCGCGGTGGCGATAATCCCATTGCGCCACGGCCAGCCCGGCCTCGCCGCGGGTGGGGGAGGCGCGTCCTTCCGCGCCGATCAGCAGGTCGCCTTCGAGGATCGTTCCGTCACCCAGGGTCGCGCGGGCGACGAATTCGCCCGCATCGCGTTCTGAGACGGTGACGGGCGCGTGCAGCTCGATCAGCGGCTCGGCGCGAACCGCCTCGTGCAGCGCGAGGCGCAGCTGGCGATTGGCGAACATCCGGCCAAGCGACCCCTCGTGCGGCTGGGGGCGGAAGTCGATCCGGCCCGGCTTCATCTGGTCAACCACCGCAATCGCCTCGATCGGGCAGCCATAGGGTTCGAGCCGGTCGGCAAGGCCGATATGGCGGAACAGGCGCCAACTGGCGGTGGAAATGGCCGATGCCCGCCCGTCGAACCCTTCGTCCAGCACGTCGGCGGGGTCGGCCCGGTCGACCAGATGGCTCGACAGGCCCTTGCGCGCGGCGGCGAGCGCCAGCGTCATGCCGACGAGGCCGCCCCCGAGAATGAGGAGATCACGCTTGCTGGGGACGGATTGTTCGATCATCGCTCTCTCGTTGCGGGATGGACGCGCCCGTCCTAGATGGCAGGGCGTGATCGAGGCAACAACCATGCGGCACGCCATCGCGGTGTTTTTCGCCCTGTTGTTCGCCTTGGTGTCGGCCCCGGCCGCCATGGGTGCGCCCGCGGCGCGCGAGCTGCGCTATGGCGATGACAATATCGCCGTCGCCGCTTACCTCGAACAGGATGCCGCCGCGCCGGATAAGGCCACGCTGGCGCTCGCCTTCACGCCGAAGGACGGCGAATGGCACGGCTACTGGTCCAATCCGGGCGATGCCGGGCAGGGGATGCGGCTCGATCTCGATCTGCCGCCCGGCTGGTCCGCAGGGGAACCGCTGTATCCGGTGCCGACGACACTCGAGATCGCCGGGCTGATGAACCATGTCTACAAGGGCCCCTATGCGGTGCTGGTGCCGCTGCGACGGACGGGCGGGGCTGCGCCTCTTGGTGCCGTGACGGGGAGGGTCGAGTACCTCGCCTGCACCGATACGCTGTGCGTGCCGCAGGATGCGGCGCTGAGGGCGCGGCAGGGCGGGGATTTCTCCCGCTGGCGCGGCGCGGTGGCCCCTCCGCTCGACCGGGCGGGGATCTGGGAGACGAACGCGCGGAGCTTGCGCATCGGCATCTCCCTGCCGGCTGGTCTGGCAATCGGCGAGGCGCATCTTTTCCTCGCCACCCCTGACGAGGCGGCCGGACTGCGACCGGCCTATGCAGGGGAACAGGTATTTCGCCGTTCGGGCAACCAGCTGGTTGCCGAATTGCCCTTGCTGGATGCGCCGCCGGGCGCATACCGCGGTGCCCTGTCCGGTATTCTGGCGATCGGTGACGGGGCAGGGGTGCGTTTCACCGCCCGACCCGGGAATGTCGGGCTGGAGGGGGCGGAGCCGCTGCCGGGCGGGGGTGATGGCTTGCCTCTCGCCGGGCTGATCCTTGCAGCACTGGCCGGCGGGCTTCTCCTCAATGTGCTGCCATGCGTCTTCCCCATCCTCAGCCTCAAGGCATTGGCGCTCGCCCGCGCCGGGGGTGACGAGCGTGCCGCGCGCGGCGATGCGCTGGCCTATACGTCAGGGGTCGTTCTTGCCTGTGCCGGGCTGGGGCTGGCAATCATCGCCTTGCGTGCGGGCGGGGAGCAGGTGGGCTGGGCATTCCAGTTGCAGAACCCGGCCATCATCGCCGGCCTTCTGCTGCTGGCCGTTGCGCTCACCGCCAATTTCCTCGGGCTGTTCGAGATACCCGGCATGGCGATCGCCGGGGGAGGGGGAAGCCGGGGCGGCTCGTTCGCCACCGGGTTGCTGGCCGCCTTCGTTGCCACGCCCTGCACCGGCCCGTTCATGGCGGTTGCGCTGGGCGCGGCGCTGGTGCTGTCCCCGATCGAGGGGCTGGCCATCTTCATTGCCCTGGGGCTGGGCCTTGCCCTGCCGTTCCTGCTGATCGGTTTCGTCCCCGCGTTGCGCCGCAGGTTGCCGCGACCCGGGCCATGGATGGCAAGGTTCCGCCGGTGGATGGCGCTGCCGATGGGGCTGACCGCGGCCGCCCTCGGCTGGTTGTGCTGGCGAACCGGCGGACCGATGTGGCTTGCGGCGCTGGCGCTTGTTGCTCTGGCCATGCTGGCGGCGCTCGCCTGGCTCGGACGCCAGCAGCCCGCAGCGAAAAGTCCGTCGCTGGGGTTTCTGGGCGTGATCGCGGCCAGCGCGCTTGCCATCGTTATCGCGCTGCCTGCGCCGGCCCCTTCGGCCGCGGCGTTCGGTGAGCGCGGGGTGCTTGATGCGAAGCGTTTCTCTGCCAAGGCTCTGGCCGACGCGCGGGCCAGCGGTCGCCCGGTCTTCGTGTGGTTCACCGCCGACTGGTGCATCACCTGCAAGGTCAACGAGAGCGTCGCGATCGAACGCGAGACGACCCGCGCCGCGTTCGACAAGGCCGGCGTGATAACCTTGCGCGGCGACTGGACGCGGCCCGATCCCGCCATCGCCGATTTCCTCGCCCGGAATGGCGCGGCCGGGGTACCGTTCTACCTCTGGTTCGATCCCGATGCGGGGCCGCGGCAATTGCCGCAGGTGCTTACGCCGGACCTGCTGGCAGAACAGGCGCAGGGGACGACAGGCCCGCGCACCGGGCAATGAACGGCCCGGCAAGGCTGCCGGGATTGAGCACCAGCGTACCTGCACCGGG
>NZ_JBHWMI010000001.1:0-11824 GCF_043423005.1 Qipengyuania sp.
ATACTGTTGCGCCGAGCAAGCCGGTGCTGCTGCGCGATATCCGGGATGCCAGCGCCTTCCCCGTCCCGCCCGGGGGCCGCGAGGCGCGCATCGGCAAATCGGTGATCGTGCGCCTGCGGGTCTCGCCCGAAGGCCGGGCGACCGCCTGTTCGGTCTATCGCCCGAGTCCCTTTCCCGAAACCGATGCCATCGTGTGCAGGCTGGCGCTGGAGCAAATCCGTTTCGAACCAGCCCGCGATGCAGAGGGGCAGCCGGTCGCAGCGGATTTCTACTATCAGCAGCGTTTCTTCAATTGAGCCGCCTGATGTGTCACAGTCGATGATCGAGGGGCGCATGACGACAGGGGCCGAAGCAATCGCCGACCAGCATATCCATCCCGTGATCCTGTGCGGCGGCAGCGGCACCCGGCTGTGGCCGCGCAGCCGCCCGGAGATGCCCAAACCGTTCCTGCGCCTGCTGGGCGATCGAACGCTGTTCCAGATGGCGCTCGACCGGGCGGCCGACCCGTCGATGTTCGCCCCGCCGATCGTCGTTGCCGGGGAGGGGCACGCCCCCCACGTGCGCGAACAGGCCGGGACGCATCGCCTGATCATCGAACCGGCGGCGCGCAATACCGCCCCCGCGATCGCCCTCGCCGCGGCCCGTCTGCCGGCAGATGCGGTGATGCTGGTCTGCCCGAGCGATCATCACATCGGCGATGTGGCGGCTTTTCGCGAAGGGGTCGGGCGGGCGGCGGCGCTGGCGCGGCAGGGTTATCTTGTCGCCTTCGGAATCGAACCCGACCGGGCCGAGACCGGCTATGGCTACATTCAACAGGGCGATCCGCTGGGCGGGGGCTTCCGCATCGCGCGTTTCGTCGAAAAGCCCGATGCGGCGCGGGCCGAAAGTTTCCTCGCGCACGGGGGCTTCGTCTGGAACAGCGGCATCTTCGTCTTTCGCGCGGGCGATGTTCTTGCCGAGCTCGAAGAGCATCGCCCGGCCATGGCCCAGGCGGTCCGCAGCGCCGTCGCAGCGGGGCATGAGGACGGCGCGACCTTCCGCCCCGATGCCGCCCTTTTCACCGCGATCGAAGCGGAATCGGTCGATTACGCGGTGATGGAGCACACCGCGCGCGCCGCCATGGTCTCGGCGGACATGGGCTGGTCCGACATCGGCGACTGGGCAGCGCTGGCACAGGCGCGTGCCGCATGGGACCGGCGCAGCTGGTACAATGCCCGCGGCGACGTGATCGGCGGCACCAACGTGATGATCGACAGCGACGGCCCGCGCGTCTCGGTAGTGGGGCTGAGCGACGTGGTCGTCATCGTCGACAAGGGCGAGGTGCTGGTGGTCCACCGCGATGCGGCCCAGCAGGTCGGCGCGCTGCCCGGGGCGAAGGGCAAATGAGCGTGCGACTGCCTGTCCGGCGGGTCGGGAAACCGTGGGGCCGCGAGCGCTTGCCCGCGCCGTTCGACGAGGCCGGGGATACGCGGCGGATCGGTGAAATCTGGTTCGAGCCTACCGAATTGACCGATCGCCTGCTGGCCAAGATCCTGTTCACCTCCGAGAGGCTTTCGGTTCAGGTCCACCCCGCGGACGAGACCAGCCCGACCGGGCGCGGCAAGGACGAATGCTGGCTGGTGCTCGACGCGGAGCCGGGGGCCATGCTCGGCATCGGCTTTGCCGAACCGGTGAGCCCCGAGCAGGTGGCACAGGCCGCGGCCGACGGCTCGATCGTCGATTTGCTGCGCTGGTATCCGGTCGAGCAGGGCGATTTCGTCTCGCTTCCATCGGGCACAGTGCATGCCATCGGCGCCGGCCTGACGCTGGCCGAGATCCAGCAGCACACCGACATCACCTATCGCCTCTACGATTACGGTCGCCCGCGTGAACTGCATCTCGAACAGGGGCTGGCAGTTGCCCGGCTGACGCCGCATCCCCGGGACTGCTGGAGCAGGCTCGATCCGGCCTGCAGCGCCATTCTGCTCGCCGGTCCGAAGTTCGTGGTCGCCCATCTTTCGGCCGGGAACCCCTTGGACGACGCGGCGCAGTTGACCGGACCGCTGCTCGTGCTCCCGCTGGAGCCGGGGGTTGCGGTATGCGGCGAGGACGTGCCGACGGGGGCGGCCGCGGAATGCCGCGGGTTGGCGGACATCATGCTGTCCGCAGGCGCGCGCTGCCTCGTCGCAGCCAGCGTTACGCCGCCTGCGTGAACTCGCCGAGCATCTTGCGCAATTCGTCCTTGCCATAGGGTTTGACCAGCAGGCCGCGGGCACCCAGCTCGTCCAGCCGTTCGCTCATTTCGCCATAACCGGTCGCCAGCCAGAACGGCACTTTGCGTTCGGCGAGGGCTTGCGCCACCCGCTCGCTGTTTTCCTTGCCCAGATTGTAGTCGAGAATGGCGAGTTCGGGCTGGTCCTGCTCGATCGCCTCGAGGGCAGAGGCGACGGAGCTGCGCACCTCGATCGTCCGCACGCCCAGTTCGCGCAGCGAATCCTCGGTATCGAGCGCGATGATCATGCTGTCTTCCACGACCAGAACATTGCCGGGCACCGACGCACCCGTCGTCGACGCAGCCTTGCTGCCCTCGTCATCGCCCGAGCGATCCGGCTTGTACACTGCACGTCCCTTCCACGTCACGTGCCGTGCAGGTATCAGGAAATGCGCCTCAACTCCACTCAACTTGTAATCGATCCGCGCATCCCCGCCCAGTTCGTACGGGATCGAGCGTTCGATGATGGTGCTGCCGAAGCCGCGCCGGGTCGGCGGCCTGACAGGCGGGCCGCCGCGTTCACGCCAGTCGATGACCAGCGCATCATCGGCATTGCGCGAAAGGCCGATCCTCAGGCTGCCGGTCGAATCCGCCAGCGCGCCGTACTTCGCCGAATTGGTCATCATCTCGTGGATGACCAGTGCCAGGACCGTATAGGCCTCGGGCGTGACCATGGCCTCGGGCCCGTCCAGCACCACGCGGTCGTGTTTCCCGCCGAGATAGGCGTGCGCCTCGGTGTCGATCAGCTGGCTCAGCGGAGCGGGTGCCCAGTGGCTTCTGGTGATGTTGTCATGCGCCGCGGCGAGCGACGAGATGCGACCGCCGACGATCGCGGCGAAGGTTTCGATGCTGTCCGCTTCGCCGCGTGACTGGTTGATGAGGCCGCGGATGAGGTTGAGGATGTTGCGGACCCGGTGATTAAGTTCCGCGATCAGCAGTTCCTGCTTCTGGTGCGCCTTCGCACGCTCTTCCACGGCCTCGTCGGTCAGGCGCAGGATGATCTCGATCAGGGTCGCCCGCAGGCCCTCCGCGATCCCGATTTCCGCATCGTTCCACGGGGCGGAATGCCCTTCGACCGATTGCTGCCACGCCTCGAAACTCTTGCGCGGCGTCAGCCGGGCGCCATTAGGGCCGAACTCGACCGGCTTTTCCGGGTTGCCGGCCCAGGTCACCGTCTGGGTCAGCGGCCGCCGCCACAGGATGAAGAAATCGCGCGGGGTCCGCGATACCGGAATGATCATCGCCCCCGCCGCGCGGTCGGCAAAGGCGGCGGCGCGCGGAATCCGGTCGGCCAGCGCATCGAGCACGGTCACCTTGCTGGTGGGCGCGGCATTCAGCGCGGCCTGGATGGCGCGGAACTCTTCCTCGTTGGGGGCCGCCCCGCGGGCTTCGTAGCGCTCCTCGATGAACACGCTGGCCCCGTCATGCGGGATGATCTGCTGGATCAGCGGGCCGAGCGTGGGCAGCATCTCGGTCAGCGGCGTGCCGCCGGCGATGTCCTTCATCAAGCGGTTGTGAATTTCGCGCCCGCGTTCGCGCAGGGCTTCGTGGCTGGCAGCCATGACCCGCTCGACCATCAGCGAGAAAAGCTCGGAGAACAATTCCGCCGCGGTGCGCTGCGAATAGGGCAGGACCTTGGGCGAATAATGGTGGCAGGCGAACAGGCCCCACAGATTGCCGCCGATGACGATCGAGATCGACAGCGACGCGTCGACCCCCATGTTGCGCAGATACTCGATATGGATCGGCGACACGGCGCGCAGGGTGCTCATCGACAGATCGATCGGTTCGCCGGCGGCATCGGTGCCGGGGACGATGTCCACCGGTTCGCAATTGACGTCGCTGATGATGCGGAAGCGATTGCGGACGTAGAGTTCGCGCGCCTGGGCAGGAATGTCGCTCTTGGGATAGCGCAGGCCGTGAAACGCATCCAGCCGATCGGCTCTCGCCTCGGCGATGACCTCGCCCGAAAGATCGCGGTGGAAGCGATAGACCATCACCCGGTCCATCCCCAGCGTCATGCGCAACTGGCGCGCCGCCTCCTGGGCGAGGGGCACGAGGTCATCAAGCTTCTCGAGCCGGGTCATGATCGGCCGCAGGATGGCGATCTGGCGATTGACGTCGCCATCGCGGTGCGGTTCGATCTCGATCACCGAGCAAGGCCCGCACCGGTGCACGGCGCAATCGAAACGGTGACCGTCGCCCAGAAGATCGATGCCGAACAGCCGCTCGGTATGGTCGGCGAAGATCAGCGATGTCGCCGCGCTGCGCAGGGCGGTCATCGCCTCGGAGACGAAGACGTTCGCCAGCGGATCGCCGACGGCCGGCATGGCGGGCGCGCCGGTAAGCGAAGAAAAATTGGTCGAGAGTTGCGCCACCCGCCAATCGCCATCGACCGCAATCAGCGCGCCGAACGGCTGGATCCGGCCAAGCTTGTGGATCGGCTCGCGGTCGCAATTGGTCAGGTCGACCGGTTCCTGCGTCGTCGTCATTGCGCGAGCGCTCCCAATTCTTGCCGTGCGGTTGCCTCGAACCACGCGAAGGCGACCATGGCTCCGCCGATCGGCCCACCGGCATCGCGTGCGGCTGGCGAGCGGTCCATGACGCCAAGCAGGCGCTTGAAGAACGCCGGCATCTGCGTGGAGGACAGAAACCCGTCCGGTCCGCCAAGCCCGCGCCGCTGCCGCTGCGCCAGGATCGTGCGATTGCCGAGCGACGACCCCGCAACGACCCAGGCGACACCGAGGCCGCCGGCCGGCGGGGCGGCAAATTCGCCGTTCGTGCGGGGCAGGGGCCGGTTCAATGCGAGGAGGTCGTCCGCGACCAGGCCGCTGGACGCGGGCGGCACCAGATCGGCCGGAAGGTTGGCGGCAAGCCAGCGTTCGAGCGGCACGCGCGCCCGGTACTGGATTTCGAGAAAGCGGGCATAGTCCTGCGCGGGACCAAGGGCGAGATCGCCCATCAGTCCGTCAATGCGATCATGCGGGTCGCGCGTCTCGTCCCGCAGGATCGCTCTCAAACCAGGGGAATCTGTTCGCATCGTGCAACCCGCCTTTCCAAACCGAAGGCGATTGGCCGCCGTCCAACGTCCGGAAGGGAAACGGAAACCGCAATCCTGTGTGGGAAGAGCGACCCGGCCATGTGCGAACGATACCCATAGTGACCTGCAGGGCGGCGGAATTCAACCCTTGGCGGGTGCCAGCAGCTTTTGTCCCTTGCTTTCGATCGCCCCGCGGATGAGCGGTTCGACGAAGGACAGCGCCAGCGGCAGGTCGACCTCGAACACGACCTGCCGGTCCTCGATGAGCACCCGTCCATCGATCGACTGGCCCATCGCGCGCACGCCAAGGGTCATGCAGTCCTCGGTGGGCCATGCGGTGGTCACGTCGGCCATCCCGCCGGGGATTGCGTCCTTGATTTCCGGACTGCGCGTCTTGAGGCGCTGTCGCACCTCATCCTTGGGCAGGTTGTGGGGAATGGGTACGCGCATCACTCGGGCCCTTTCAAGGCGGGCGCGCCATCCTGCGCGGCGCCGAACTTGTAATCGAGAAAGCGGTGCCGGATCGCCAGATCGTCGAGCGAACCTTCAGCCAGCTGGCGGGTGATCGAATCGATCTCGCCGCTGATCGTGCCGAGGCTTTTTTCCAGCTGCTGTGCCGGCGTCGAGCCGCCCCGCTCCTCGCGCTGGAGATGCGGCGGGATGCGGCGATAGGCGTCGATCATCTCGGGCAGCTGTTCGCCCACCAGACTGCGCACCTCGCGCGCCTTGGGGTGGTTCTGATCGACATGCTGGAGCTGCGCCGAAAGCCCGTCGAGCTGGACGCCGATCTGGTCGACCAGCGTGACCGCGGGCGGGGGCAGGGCCGGGCGCTGCGCCTCGAGCCACAACTCGGTGCGAGTGACCATCTGGCCGACGTCGCCCTTGTTGAGATCGGCGCGCTTGGGCTGCTTCACCTTGGGGAAGCTCGCGAAAACGGCGATCGCGATCACGCTGGCGAGCAGCACCGCCATGACCCCGAAAAAGCCGATCCCGCTGACGAAAGCGCCGGCAATGCCGGCCCCGACCCAGATGGTGAACAGCGCGATCAGGACGTTGCGCAGCCGGGCCATCAGGTTCTTGCGCCTGGCCCTGGCCGAGTGCGAGCCGATCGACTTCCCGCCCCGCCGGTGCCGGCCGCCGGCACGATTGTCATCGCGCAGGATGCGACCGGTTTCGATCAGGCGATCACTGTCGCGGGTAAGGTCGCCCACCGTCTAGCTCTCGATCGACAGGAGGTTCGATTCGACGATCTGCCGGTTCGCCTGCGCCTGTCCTTCGGCGCGGGCGATATAGCCTTTGGACTTCTCGACCTCGTCCGACAGCAAGTTGACCGTCTGCTTCATGCTGTCGAGCGCGCGCAGCTTGAAATTGTCGACCTCGTCCATCGTGTCGTAGATGTTCTGGAAGGCGCGTTGCAGCGTCTCCATCGGGATCGTGCTGGATGCGGCTTGCTCGTGGATCTTGGCCGTCTGGTCGCGCAGCAGCGTTCCGGTGCTGTCGATGATGCCGGCCGTCGTTTCGTTGAGGGCGGTGATCTGGCCCAGCACGAGGCGCTGGTTGGTCATCGCCTCGGCCACCGTCACCGCGGTGCGCAGCGCGCTGACCGTGGTTGTGCTCGCCCGGTCGACCCCCTTCACCAGTTCGACATTGTTCTTCTTGACCAGATCGAGCGCGAGGTAGCCCTGCACGCTCACCGCCATCTGGGTCAGCAGGTCCTGCGTGCGCTGGCGGATGTAGAACAGGGCGGTCTCGCGCAGGGCCTTGGCCTTGGCGGGATCGGTCATGTCGAGCTCGGCGGCCTTTTCCTCCAGGCGCGCATCGAGCGTCTTGGAGATGTGGATCATCTGTTCCAGATTGCCCATCGCCTCCCACAGCTTCTGCCGTTCGACGTCGATCGCGGCATTATCCATCAGCAGCTCGTCACGGCCGCTCGCAAGGTTGCCGAGGATCGACTGGATGTGGGTCTGCGCGCTCTGGTAGCTGCGGAAGTAATTGGTCAGCTTGTTGCCGAAGGGAATGATGCCGAGGATCTTGCGCGTGCCCGACAGCTTGCCGCGCTTGCCAGGGTCGAGATCCTCCACCACCCGGCGCAGTTCGGCAAGATCGGCGCCGACGCCCTCGTCCTTGTCCATCGCGCGGACCGGGCGATCGAGAAAGCGGTTCGACATGCCCGCCGCCGCCGCGATTTCCTTGCGGCCCATGTTGGTCAGCTGATCGACCTTCTTGCCGAATTCGGGCGAATTGGCATCCGAGGCCACGAGATCGTCGATGAAGCCGTCGACCTTGGCCTCGAGCTTGCTCTTGATCTCGGCGCTGACCGGAACCAGCCCCGCCGCCTTCTCCGGCGCGACCTGCGGAACGGGGTCGGGCGGGGTGAGATCGAACGCCGGGGCCTCGGCCGTCATGGTCGGCGCCGGGCGGGCCGTTGCGGGAGCGGCTGCCGGCGACGGGGCGGCGCGGTTCAATTCGTCACTCATAGGCTCGCAGGACCCTCCAAGGCATGTCGGCCTGTATTAAGGCCATAGAACAGTGCTTTCAAGGGTAGCGTTATGCCGGCTATGATGGAATGCACTCCTGAATGAACACCGCAAACCTGACATCGAACTTGATCGAGGCAGCCAATCGAGCCGAGGCTACTGCCCTGCTCATCAGAGCGAATTATAAGGTCTATCGCCCCGAAGCTGACGATAATGGCGAAGACTTGGTATTAAGGTTTCCGACCGGTGAGCTCGTCCCTGTTCAACTAAAGGGCCGACTCCATGTTGAACAGCAGAAATACTACGGGAAAGACATCTGGATGTTGTTCCCTTGTTCGCCTTGGAGCACCACAGACAGGCGTACTTGGTTTCTTGTCCCGCATGATGATCTTTTTATTTTCATGAAGGGATGCCACGGCCATGCGGATGGGTTTGCCGCAGGAAAGTGGAGCGTGCGAACGCCCTCCAAAAAGCAGCGGGAGTTTTTGATGCAGTACGAGCTAAAGGTCTAGCATCACGCAGCGAGGTCGAGCGGCTGGAGTTCGCCGGAGAGATACAGCTTCTTGGCCTTGGCCCGGCTGAGCTTGCCCGAGCTGGTGCGGGGCAGGCTGCGCGGGGGGACCAGTTCGATGACGCAGTTCATACCCGTCACGCCGCGCACCTTGTCGGCGATCTGTTCGCGCAGGCGCAGACGTTCCTCGGGGTCCGACACGCGGCAATGGACCAGCACGGCGGGCGCCTCTTCCCCGTCGGGGGCCTCGATCGCGAAGGCGGCGATATCGCCGTGGTTGAAACCGGGAAGCTGCTCCACCGCCCATTCGATGTCCTGCGGCCAGAGGTTCTTGCCGTTGATGATGATCATGTCCTTCGCCCGCCCGACGATGAACAGGTATTCGTTCGCCATGTAACCCATGTCGCCAGTGTCGAGCCAGCCATCGACGAGGCAGGCGTCGGTCGCCTCCTCGTTGCGGAAGTAGGAATGCATGACGCTCTGACCGCGGCACCACACCGTGCCGATCTGGCGATCGCCGACCGGCTGGCCCTGCTGGTCGCGGATCTGGATTTCCATCCCGGGCAGGGCCTTGCCGCAATTGACGATGGCCCGGTAGCGCGCCGGACGGCTGAGATCGCGCGGGCGGCCCGAAAGCCGCTCTTCCTCGACCAGTTCGACCCTGATGCCTTCGCCGGGCGGCATCACCGTCACCGCCAGCGTCGCCTCGGCCAGCCCGTAGCTCGGCGTGAAGGCCGAAGCGCGGAAACCGGCGCTGGCAAATGCGTTGACGAAACTTTGCATGACATCCGGCCGGATCATGTCGGCCCCGTTACCGGCGGTGCGCCAGCGCAACAGGTCGAAGCGTTCGCCGACATGGCTCTGGCTGGAGATGCGGCGGGCGCAGATGTCATAGCCGAAGGTGGGCGAATAGGAGAGGGTGTTGCCCTGGTTGCGGCTGATGAGATCGAGCCATGCGAGGGGGCGGCGGGCGAAATGCTCGGTCTTGAGATAATCGACCGAGGCCTGGTTGGCGATCGGGGACAGGAAGCAGCCGACCAGTCCCATGTCGTGATACCACGGCAGCCAGCTGACCACCCGGTCGTTCGTGCCCAGATCGACGCCGCAGGCATGGCCGTGCAGATTGTGAAGCAGCGCGCGGTGGGTGACCGCGACCCCGGTGGGGAAGCGGGTCGAGCCGCTGGAATATTGCAGATAGCAGATGTCGTCCGGCCGGGCTTCGGGGAAGGTGCAATCGGGCGCCGGACGGTCGGCAAAGGCCTCCCAGCTGATGCCCTCGCAACCCTGGCGATCGGCGGCGGCCCCGGCGATCTCGGCGATGTCGCCGGGATAGATGAGGATCTTCGGATCGCTGCTCGCCAGCTGGACGGCCAGCTGGTCGATATAGCTTTCGCGCCCGCCGAACGTGGTCGGCAGGGGCAGGGGCACGGGCCATGCGCCGAGGTAGATGCAGGCGCAGAACAGGGCGGCGAATTCGGGCGAGGTTTCCGCGATTAGCGCCACGCGGTCGCCTTTGGCGATGCCCGAAGCGGCGAGCTGGCGTGCCCGCACCAGCGCATCCTCGCGCAGTTCGCCGAACGGGTAGGGCCGCACCAGGTCGCCCCGCATGTCGTGAAAATTTAATCCCTTGCGGCTACGCGCAGCATAGTCGATCGCTTCGGCAAGGGTGGCGAAATCCGCGCGCCGACGCGGCAGGTCGCAATCGTTCGGCGTCGGCAGCAATGCGGCGTCGGTCATCGGAATACCTGCAAATCCCTGATAAGATTGGTCTGTTCTGCCTGGCGGTTGACCTGTTTGCCGCCGCCCTGTCCCGGTGGCCCGTCAACCGGCTTTCCCATTTCCCAATCAGTATGGCAGGATTAAGGCCGATGCGCGAACCCCGATCGTCCAGACGGCGCGAAAAAGCGCCGCCCAAGCCGCTCGATGCGGTGCGGCTCAACGACCTTGCGCTGCATTACGTTGCCCGCTTTGCCACCAGCGCAGCCAAGCTCAGGGCCTATCTCGTGCGCAAGCTGCGCGAACGCGGGTGGGAGGGCGAGACGGAGCCCGATCTCGATGGGCTGGTCGCCCGCTTCGTCGAGCGGGGCTATGTCGACGATGCGGTCTATGGCCGCGCCAAGGCATCGGGGCTGATGGCCCGCGGCTATGGCGCGCGCCGGGTAGATCAGGCCTTGCGCGCAGCCGGTATCGACGAACCGATCCGCGAAAGCCTGCGCCCCGCCGAATACGAGGCCCGGGCGGCGATCGTATCGCTGGCCCAGCGGCGGCGGTTCGGACCCTTCGCCGGCGCGCGGGATGCCCGCGACCGTGAAGCCGCCGCCAAGCTGCGGCAAAAGCAGCTTGCCGCACTGATGCGTGCCGGCCATAATTTCGATGCCGCCCGGCGGGTACTCGATGCCGCCACGATCGAGGAGCTGGAAGAATGGGTTACGCAAGGCGCTGGGGAAAGCTGACGTTCGCCCCGCTGACAGCCGCGGCGGCATTGGTGCTGGCCGCCTGCTCCCCGGGTGCCGAAGCCGGTCTTGCCGATACCCGAAGCCAGCAGACGCAGAGCCGGTCCGGGCCGCAGGCGCCGTCGCGCCACCCCGTCAGCGGCCTGCAGATCGTCCCGCTGACGGTGACCAGCGGGAGCACGGTCCATCGCTTCGCGGTCGAGATGGCGGATACGCCCGCCGCCCAGCAGAAGGGCCTGATGTTCCGGACCGAACTCGGCCAGAACGAAGGCATGTTCTTTCCCAGCGATCCGCCCGCGCCGCGCAGCTTCTGGATGAAGAACACGCCGCTGGCGCTCGACATCATCTTCGTCGGACCCGATCGCCGCATCCTCAACATCGCCGCCGATACCCAGCCCTATACGATGGAATCGGTCGTCTCGGATGGCGTGACCAGCGGGGTGCTGGAACTGCGCGGCGGGCGGGCGGCGGAACTGGGGCTGAAACCGGGCGACCGGGTGGAATGGTAGGCGGCCTGTCAAGCCTGCTTGGCCGCGCGCGCGTAATCGGCTAGTCGCCCGCGCATGAGTGTTCTGGGCAAGATCTTCACCTGGTGGAACGGTGCCACCATCGGCACCACGCTGTGGAGCTGGCGTAACGGCGAGCATGTCGGCACCGATGCCGCCGGGAACAAGTATTTCCGATCGCGCAAGCGGCGCGGGGATGGCCGCGAACGGCGCTGGGTGATCTATGACGGCATCAACGATGCGAGCCGCGTGCCGGCCGAATGGCACGGCTGGCTTCACGGTGCCGGGGAAGACGTCCCCGAAAGCTTCCTGCCGCCGCCGCGGATCTGGCAGGCGGACTATTCGCCCAACGCCACCGGGACCGATCGCGCCTATCGCCCGCAAGGGGCGCTGGAGCGGGGCGGCCGGCGGGCGCCCGCCGTCGGCGATTACGAAGCCTGGACGCCGGACACCTGAGGATGCGCCGCGCCGCGCTGCTCGCGCTCGCTGTCGCCGGGCTGGCTGCCTGCGAGGCTGAACCATCGTCGCCGGCACGGCCGGCCGCGACGGCGACGTCGACGCTCCGTGAAGCCGAAGCGGTCAGTTC
>NZ_JBHWMI010000007.1:0-25230 GCF_043423005.1 Qipengyuania sp.
CTACTGATGAAGATCGGGAAATAGGCGTTTTCGTGGCCGGTCGCCTTGATCCGGTCGTCGAGCAGGCGCTGCATCCGCTCCCAGATGCCGAAGCCCCAGGGACGGATGACCATGCAGCCGCGCACGCCGCTTTCCTCGGCCATTTCAGCAGCCGAGATGACCTCCTGATACCAGGCAGCGAAATCGTCGGCGCGCTTGACGTTCAGCGCATGGCGGATCTGGGCCACGTTTGTCGTTCCTGTATGCTGTGACGGCCGGGCGGCCGGGATGCGCGCGCCGATGACGCTATTTGCCAAGCTCGTCGAGCTTCTTCTGCATGGCCGCCAGTTGCGCGCGCATTTCATCGAGCGCATCAGGTGACGCGCTCTCGCCCGCCGCAGGATCGCTTGCGGGCGGCCTGGACGCGCCGCCGGGCATGAAGGCTTCGGCGGCGCTGCGCATCATCCGCAGGTTGGTTTCCGCGATCGTCGCAAAGGGATTGGCCCCCATCCCCTTGTGGAAGGCCTGCTGCAACTGCTCGCGATTGCTGCGGAAGGCATTCATGCTGGCCTCGAGATAGGTCGGCATCATCGCCTGCATCGAATTGCCGTACATCCCGATAAGGTCGCGCAGGAAGCTGACCGGGAGCATCTGCGAGCTGCCGCTGGCTTCGGCTTCGACGATGATCTGGGTGAGGATCGAATGGGTGATGTCCTCGCCGCTCTTGGCATCGACCACCTTGAAATCGACATTGGCGCGGACCATCGCGGCAAGATCGTCGAGCGTGATATAGCTGCTGGTATCGGTGTTGTAGAGCCGGCGATTGGCGTATTTCTTGATCGTGATGGGTTCGCCTTCGGCTGTCTTCCTCGCCATCGCTTGCTGTCCCGTAATGCAGGTTCGGCTTCTGGCTTAGCACCTGCACAAGAGCAGGCGCAACCGCGCTATGTCCGGGCGAACCGGCGGCCGAGTACCGTAAGAAGCTCGTATTGCGACAGACCGGTCTGCTGCGCCGCCATGGGAAGATCGTAAGGCAGATCCACCCAATCGCCCTCGCAAAGGCCGGGCGCCGCGCCGAGATCGACGACGATCATGTCCATCGAGACCTTGCCCAGAATGGGCAGCCGCCGCCCCTCGTGCACGAACGCAGCGCCGCCCCAGGCGCGCAGGATTCCATCGGCATAGCCAAGCGAGACGACCCCGATACGCATCTCGGCCGCCGCGCGGAAAGTGGCGTTGTAACCCACCGTCTCGCCCGCCGCGATGGTGCGGGTGCGCAGCAGTTGCGCGCGCGGGTAGGTGACCTGCCGGATTGCGCTCGCCAGCTCGGCCCGCGGGACGCCGCCATAGAGGGCCAGGCCCGGCCGCGTGAGATCGCCGTGAAACCCGTCTCCCAGCGCGATCCCGGCGCTATTCGCCAGGCTTGTCTGGCGATGCGGGAGCTGGCCGGTCGCCTCTTGAAATGCGGCCCGCTGGCGTTCGTTCATCGGGCTATCGGCATCGGCATCGGCAAGGTGGCTCATCAGCACCTCGATCTGAAGCCGGCGAAGGACGGGATCGCCCACCTCGTGCTGAGAAAGGCCGAGGCGGTTGATCCCGGTGTCGATCATCACATGGCACGGCCCACCCCCGCCATCGAGCCATAGCTGCGCCTCTCGCAGCGATCCGATCACTGGCATCGCCCCGGTGGCGCGGGCATAGGCGACCTCTGCCGGGGACTGCGCACCATGAAGCACCGCGATGCTGGCAGCGGGTACGAAAGGCAGCAGGGGGGCAACCTCGCTCCAGTGGGCGACGAAGAAATCGCGGCACCCGGCATCGCGCAGGACCGGGACGCAGCGCGCCGCGCCAAGGCCATAGCTATCGGCCTTGACCGCGGCCCCTGCCCGCGCCTTCCCGCTCAACCGGTCCAGCGCGCGCCAGTTGTCGGCCAGCGCCGCGGTGTCGAGGGCGAGGTCCAGGGTCGGGGGCGGCGGCGGAATGATCACGCGTCCTCGAAATCCCGCGGCGGTCCGCCCGGAAGGCCCCACCAGGCAACGATCACTCCGAACGCGACCACCGCCCAGGTGTACCACAGGCCGGCGTAGACATCGCCGGTCCGCGCGACGATGATCCCGGCGATCAGCGGCAGGAACCCGCCGAGGTAGCCGGCCCCGATGTGGTAGGGGATCGACATCGAGCTGTAGCGGATGCGGGGCGGAAACATCTCGGCCAGCAGCGCCGCGACCGAACCATAGGTCAGCGCCGACAGCAGGCCCAGCACCAGCAGCAGCGCAATGATGCCGACCACATTGGCAAACGGCGGGGTCTGCCGGCTGAAATCGAACCCTTCCTGCGCCAGTGCCGCCTGCACCCCATCGCGCCGTGCCGCGGCATCGTCTTGCCATTCGGGCAGCAGCCTGACCGCCTTGAAGCCCACACTGAGCGCCAGCGCCTCGGCCGTGCGGACCTCGTAGGCGACGCCGCTGGCAGTCAGCGTTTCGAGCAGCTTGCCGCAGGGCGATTGCTCGCGACCGAACAGCTCGGCGAAGGGATCGGTCGAACAATCCTGACCGAACACCAGCACCGGACGCTCTGCCGCAGCCCGGGCCAGGCCGGGATTGGCGAGCGCCCCCATGCCCCAGAACACCGGGAACAGCAGCGCCAGTGTGGCAATCGCACCGATGATGATTGGCTTGCTGCGACCCACCCGGTCGCTCCATTTCCCGACCATGATGTAGAACCCCATCGCCAGCGTTCCCGCGATCAGCAGGATCCACTCCACCAGCGTCTCGTTCATCCGCATCGGACCGCGCAGGAAACTGAGGCCGGAAAAGAACGCGGTGTACCAGATGGTGGTCAGCACCCCGGTGATGCCGAACAGCGCGACGAAGATCCGCTTGGGATTGCCCGGATAGGTCAGGCTTTCACGGAACGGGTTGGCCGAGGTTTCCCCCGCCGCCTTCATCGCCTGGAACACCGGGCTTTCCGACAGCTTGAGCCGCATCCACAGCGAAATGCCGAGCAGGATCAGCGACAGCAGGAACGGCACCCGCCAGCCCCACGCGGCAAAGGCGTCTGCCGGGATCAGGGCGCGGCAGGCCAGCACCACGAGGATCGACAGGACGAACCCGCCGACGACGCTGGCCTGGATGAAGCTGGTGTAGAAGCCGCGCTTTTCCGGCGGGGCGTGCTCGGCCACGTAGATCGCTGCGCCGCCGTATTCCCCGCCCAGCGCAAGGCCCTGGAGGATGCGCAGGCCGATCACGATGATGGGGGCGGCGATCCCGATGCTCGCCGCACTGGGGATCAGGCCGACGCCGGCAGTGGCGACGCCCATCAGGGTGACAGTGACGAGAAAGGTGTACTTGCGCCCCAACCGATCGCCCAGATAACCGAACAGGATTGCGCCGAGCGGGCGGAAGCCGAAGCCGACCGCGAAACCCGCCCACACCAGGAGGATTTGCAGCGTCTCGTTGCCGCTGGGGAAGAAGGCCGCTCCGATTACCGCGGCGAGCGTGCCGTAGATGAAGAAATCGTACCATTCGAACACGGTGCCCGCACTGCTTGCGGCGATGACGAGACGGATCTCGCGTTCACTCGGTTCGCGCAAGGTGTTGTCAACCGGTCCGTCCATGCAGCGATTCCCCTCCCTCGCCCGCTCGTGCCTCCCCTTAGCCGTGCGCGGGCAGGCGTGAAAGCGCGTCGAGCGCTGCCTTCCACGGCAGCAGGATGGCCCCGTGGCGGGCGGGATAATCGCGGGCCGGTGCGAGTACGCCGAGACCGGGCCATTCCGGCTGCGGGCCGGACCCCTCGAGCCATGCCGCAATATCGCGCGCAGCCTGCGAGAGATCGGCCGCCCCCGTCCCGTCGGCATGGCGGGCGAAGATGGCCGCCGCCGCCTGGCCGACCGCACAGGTGGCCGCAGCGAGGCCGATGTTTCGCAACCTGCCCTGCGTATCCGGCCGCGCCGACAGCTTCAGAACCCCGCCACAGGACCGCGACCGCGCCTCTGCGACGAGCGGGGCTTCGACATCGAAGGGATAGTCTGCAAGTTCGACCGCGAGCGCGAGCATCTCTCGCGTATAAAGCACTGGCCTTGCCGCCGCGTTCACGCCGCCCCGTCGCCCGTGGGCGGGCTTTCTCCCAGGATCCGGTCGCGGCGTTCGGCCAGCACCTCGACCAGCGCGCGCGAGGCACCGTCGATCAGTTCGTAGCTGCGCGCGGTCGTCATCCAGTTCGGCCGCCCGCGGTAGTCCCACACCGGATCGTATCCCAGGACCAGCAGCGAAAAGCCGATCACCACGATGACAAAGCCCTTGAGCGCGCCGAACCCGAAGCCCAGCACCCGATCGATCGGACCGAGCATGGAATCGCGCGAGACCCGCCCCACGTTGGTGGCGATCAGTTTCATCGCCGCATAGGGGATCAGCAGCAGCAGGGCGAAGGCCAGCACGGAGGTGGCGACGCCCTGCCCCAGGTAGCCCTGCATTGCGAGGGTGAGGTCGGTATGGAGGAAGCGGATCGCGCAGGCCGCCAGGATCCACGCCGCCAGCGAGAGGATTTCCTGCACGAAGCCGCGCAGGAAACCACCGACCGCGGTCAGCCCGACAATCAGCAGAACGATAAGATCGAAACCCGTCATAGCGCCCGCGCTAGCCGATTATGATTAACAAATCACCCGGTCAACGAGGTTGGCCAGTTGCACAAGGCCACTGTAGGCGAAGCCATCGCCGCGCCCGGGGACATCGGCCGGGCCGAAGCTGCGATCGAAGCCCAGCTTCGCCGCCTCGCGCAGGCGCAGAGCGGCATGAGCGACCGGGCGGATTTCTCCTGCGAGCGACACTTCGCCGAGCCAGACGCTGCGATCAGGGAGGGGCTTGTCGGCCAGCGCGCTGACCAGCGCCGCCGCCACGGCCAAATCGGCCGCGGGGTCGGACAACCGGTATCCACCGGCGACGTTGAGATAGACCTCGGCCGACGAGAAATTGAGCCCGCAGCGCGATTCGAGCACGGCGAGAAGCATGGCGAGCCGGCCGTTGTCCCAGCCGACCACCGCGCGGCGGGGCGTCGCCCCCGATTGCAAGCGCACAATCAGAGCCTGGATTTCGACCAGTACCGGGCGCGTCCCCTCGACCGCGGGGAACACCGCGCTACCCGCCAGTGGCTGTTCGCGACCCGACAGAAACAGCATGGAAGGATTCTCGACCTCCTCCAGCCCTTCTCCGGCCATCGCGAAGACGCCGATCTCATCCACCGCGCCAAAACGGTTCTTCAGTGCGCGCAGGATGCGGTACTGGTGGCTGCGCTCGCCCTCGAAGCTCATCACCACGTCGACCATGTGTTCGAGCACGCGCGGTCCGGCGATGCTGCCGTCCTTGGTCACATGGCCGACCAGCACCAGCGCAGCGCCGCTTTCCTTGGCATAGCGGATCAGCTCGAACGCGCAGCCGCGCACCTGGCTGACGGTACCCGGCGCGCCCTCGATGGTGTCGGAATGCATGGTCTGGATCGAATCGATCACCAGCAGGCTTGGCGGCGGCATGGTATGGAGGGTCGTCAGGATGTCGCGCACACCTGTTGCCGCAGCGAGCTTGACCGGCGCATCCGACAGGCCGAGCCGCGCGGCGCGCATCCGCACCTGCCCCGCGGCCTCTTCGCCGCTGACGTAAACGACTCCGCGACCCTCGCGCGCAATTTTGGCCGCCGCTTGCAACAGCAAGGTGGACTTGCCGATGCCCGGATCGCCGCCCATCAGGATCGCGCTGCCGGGAACGAGGCCCCCCCCAAGGGCACGGTCGAACTCGGCCAGCCCGGTTGGCTGGCGGACAGGCATGGCGCCCGGCTTGTCGAGATCGACGAATTCGACCGCGCGCCCTCCGCTCGACAAATCGTGCTTCTGGGAAAAGACCGTGGCGGGAACATCCTCGACCAGCGTGTTCCATTCCGCGCAGTCCGCGCATTGCCCCTGCCAGCGATGGGAAATGCTGCCGCAAGCCTGGCAGACATAGCGTTTCTTGGGCTTGGCCATGACCCGTCCGCTAGCGGGAACATTTGTCGAACGCAATTGCCAAGCGGGCGCAAGCACGGCACAGCTTCCGGCGATGCGGCAGAAAGAACTGCGAATTGCCCTGATTTGCTATGGGGGGGTCAGCCTCGCCGTGTACATGCACGGGGTCACGCGCGAGTTGTGGCAGCTGGCCCGCGCGAGCCGCGATCATATCGCCGGGCATGGCGGACGTGGGGGCATCCACAGCGTCTATCGCGAGCTGCTGCACGAGATCGAGAATGTCCACCGCCTGCGCCTGCGCGTCTTGCCCGACATTCTTTCCGGCGCCAGCGCGGGCGGCATCAACGCCATCTTCCTCGCCCAGGCGATCCATTCGGGGCAAAGCCTCGAGCCGTTGACCGATCTGTGGCTGGAAAACGCCGATACCGACAAGCTGGTGGCGCCCGAAGCGCGGCTGAAATGGCGCTTCGACAAGGCATGGGCGCAACCCTTCGCCAGCTGGCTGCTGACCAGGCCCGCCAATGCCATTGCCGAAACCGTCGCCCCCGAAACCCGTGAAGAGGTGCGGCGCAAGGTTTCGCACCTGATCCGCGGACGGTGGTTCGAACCGCCGTTCTCGGGGCTGGGCTTTTCGCATCTGCTGGAGCAGGCCCTCGGCGCCATGGCGGCAAGCCCGGTAGAACCCCCGCTGTTGCCGCCGCAGCATCCGCTCGATCTGTTCGTCACTGCGACCGATTTCCATGGCCACCTGGAACTGCTGCGGCTGCACAGCCCACCGGTGGTCGAAGATAGCGAGCACCGCCTGCCGATCGCATTCCAGAGCAAGACCCCGGCGCAAGGCGGAGTCGATCTTGCCAATCCGCTCGAACTGGTGTTCGCCGCGCGCGCTACGGCCAGCTTCCCCGGCGCCTTTCCGCCGTTGCGGCTGGCCGAGATCGACGCGCTGGCAGAGCGCAGCCGCCGCGAGTGGTCCGAACGCGGCGCATTCGTCGAGCGGATCATGCCCGCTCACGCCCGCGCCGGAAACGCCGAAGGCGTCTCGCTGATCGACGGGTCGGTGCTGGTCAACAAGCCGTTCGGCGGGGCGATGGCGTCCCTGCGCGGACGCCCGGCACAGCGCGAAGTCGACCGGCGCTTCGTCTATGTCGACCCGCGCCCCGACCGTCTGCGCGAACGGACCGACACGGCCCAGCGCGAAGTGGGCTTCTTCAATGCCATCTTCGGCTCGCTGTCGGCCCTCCCCCGCGAACAGCCGATTCGCGACAATCTCGAACAGCTGGCACAGCAAAGCCGCGATGCCGAACGCCTCGCCCGCATTCTTGCCGCCTTGCGCCCGCAGGTGGAGCGCACGGTCGAGCGGTTGTTCGGGCGCACCCTGTTCCTCGATCGCCCGACCCCCCGCCGTCTCGCCGCATGGCGGCAAAAGGCTCAGCAGGCCGCGGCCGAGCAGGCGGGATACGCCTTCCTCTCTTACGATCAGGCGAAACTTGCCGGCATCATCACCCGCCTGGCGGAGATGACGATCGAGGCCGGGGGCACGGGCGCAGGTAAGGATCTGGCCCCGGTCGAGGCGGCGTTGCGCGCCGAACTGGCCCGCCGCGGGGTGGAACATCTGATCGAGCCGGCCGGCGGCGCGACGCCAAACGTGATTGCCTTCTTCCGCGAACACGACGTTGCGTTTCGCATCCGGCGGCTGCGGCTGCTGGCCCGGCGTCTCGCGCGGGACTGGGACGCGGACGAGACGATCGACGGCGAAGCCATCGAAACCGCGCGCGACGCGGTATTCGCGATCCTTGCGCTTTATTTTCCGTGCGAAGATGCCGCCGCGATGGGGGCGGATTTCGCGCAAGCGGCTGGCGAAGTCTATGCCGGCCCCGGCCGGGTGCTCGACCTCCTGCGCGAACGCCGCCGGCTTCCGGCGGTGGACGAACAGGCCGAGGCGATGCTGGCCGAAACGCTGGACGCGATGCCGGTAAACCTGCGGCGGCGGATGCTGTTCGCCTATCTCGGCTTTCCGTTCTACGATGCGGCGACCTTGCCGCTGGTCCAGAATGAGGGGTTGACCGAGTTCGACCCGATCAAGGTCGATCGCATCAGTCCGGAAGACGCCACATCCATCCGCGAAGGCGGTACGGCGGCGACCTTGCGCGGGATCGAGTTCTACAATTTCGGCGCCTTCTTCAGCCGCGCCTACCGCGAAAACGACTATTTGTGGGGGCGGCTGCACGGGGCGGAACGGATGATCGACCTCGTCCTTTCGACCCTCGGCGATGCCGATATTGCGCAGACCGCCCTTGCCTTCAAGCGGCGCGCGTTCCTCGCCGTGGTGGACGAGGAACAATCCACCGGTCGCTGCACCCCGGCGCTGCTGGACGGAATACGGCAGGAAATTGCCGCCCGCATGGGTGCCGGCGGATCAGCCGCCTAGCGCGGTCTTGATCTTGTCGAAGAAGCCGCGACTTTCCGGGCACTCCTCGCCGGTTTCGAGTTCGCGAAACTGTTCCAGCAGGCCGCGCTGCTCCTTGGTCAGCCGGGTCGGTGTTTCGACCGCGATCTCGATGACCATGTCGCCCCGCCCGCGACCTTGCAGCACCGGCATCCCGGCGCCGCGCTGCCGCAGCTGCTTGCCCGATTGGATACCAGCCGGGATTTCCAGCGACAGGCTCTCACCGTCGAGCGAGGGGATCTCGATCGATCCGCCCAGCGCCGCCGTGGTGAAGCTTATCGGCACACGGGTGATGAGCGTCGTCGATTCGCGCTGGAACAGGGCGTGGGCGCGGACGTGCACGAAAATATAGAGGTCGCCCGGGGGGGCGCCATGAGGGCCGGCTTCGCCCTTGCCCGACAGGCGGATGCGGGTACCGGTATCGACGCCCGGCGGAATATCGACGCGGATCGTCTGCGGAGTGTCGACCCGCCCCTCGCCCCGGCAATCGCGGCAGGGGCTGGTGATGACCTCGCCCCGGCCATGGCAATTGGGGCATGGCCGTTCGACGACGAAGAAGCCTTGCTTGGCCCGGACCTTGCCCTGCCCCTGACACAGGTTGCAGGTGCGCGCACGGGTTCCCGGCGTGGCGCCCGAACCGTGGCACGTATCGCAGGTCTGGCTGACCTCGATCTCGATATCCTCGGACTTGCCGTGAAAGGCGTCCTCCAGATCGATCTGCAGATCATAGCGAAGGTCGGCCCCGCGCCGTGGCTGGGCCCGCCCGCCACCGAAAGCGCTGCCGAAGATCGTCTCGAAGATGTCGCCGATGTCGCCGAAATCCTGGCCCGGATGCCCGCCGCCCATGCCCTGCTGGAAGGCGGCATGGCCGAACCGGTCATAGGCGGCGCGCTTCTGCGGATCCTTGAGGCAGTCATAGGCGACGCTGATCGCCTTGAACTTGGCCTCGCTTTCGCCGCACCCGGGATTTCGGTCCGGGTGATGCTGCATGGCGAGCTTACGGTAGGCGCTCTTGATGGTCGCCCCGTCGGCATCGCGGCTGACCCCGAGGATCTCGTAAAAGTCGATTTCAGTGGCTGGCATGGCGATCTCGTGAACTGAAAGCCTTGCCGCCACCGGCGCGGCTGGCACCGGTGGCGGCTGGCGTTTTCATCGTAGCGATCAGTTCTTCGCGTCTTCGTCGACTTCGGAGAACTCGGCGTCGACCACGTCGTCGTCCGCGTTCCCGGCACCGCCGGCAGAATCGCTACCGGCATCGGCCCCGGCCTTGCTCTGCTCGGCCTCGTAGATCGACTGCCCCATCTTCATCGCCGACTGCGACAGGTCCTGCGACTTGGCGTTGATCTCCGCCGCATCGTCACCCTCGAGCGCCGTCTTGAGCGCGGCGACCTTGTCCTGTACTTCGCTCTTGAGCGAAGCGTCGAGCTTGTCGCCATGCTCTTCGAGCTGCTTCTCGGTCGCATGGACGAGGCTGTCCGCCTGGTTGCGGGCTTCGGCGCTTTCGCGGCGCTTCTTGTCCTCTTCGGCAAACTTTTCCGCGTCCTGCACCATCTGCTCGATATCGGCATCGGACAAGCCGCCCGAGGCCTGGATGCGGATCTGCTGCTCCTTGCCAGTGCCCTTGTCCTTGGCGCTGACATTGACGATGCCGTTGGCGTCGATGTCGAAGGTCACCTCGATCTGTGGCACGCCGCGCGGGGCTGCGGGGATGCCGATAAGGTCGAACTGGCCCAGCAGCTTGTTGTCCGCTGCCATCTCGCGCTCGCCTTGGAAAACCCGGATCGTCACCGCGTTCTGGTTGTCCTCGGCGGTGGAGTAGGTCTGGGTCTTCTTGGTCGGGATCGTCGTATTGCGGTCGATCATGCGGGTGAACACGCCGCCCAGCGTCTCGATGCCGAGCGACAGCGGAGTCACGTCGAGAAGCAGCACGTCCTTGACGTCGCCCTGGAGGACGCCGGCCTGGATTGCCGCACCCATCGCCACCACCTCGTCGGGGTTGACGCCGGTGTGCGGCTTGGAACCGAAGAACTGCTCCACCACTTCGCGCACCTTGGGCATCCGGGTCATGCCGCCGACAAGGATCACCTCATCGACCTGATCCTTGGTGATGCCGGCATCCTCGAGCGCCTTCTTGCACGGCTCGAGCGTGCGTTTGATCAGCCCATCGACCATCCGTTCGAGGTCGGCACGCGTGATCGTCTCGACGAGGTGGAGCGGGGTCGAGCTGCCGCCTTCCATGCGGGCGGTGATGAAAGGCAGGTTGACTTCGGTGGTCTGCGCGCTGGACAGCTCGATCTTGGCCTTCTCGGCGGCTTCCTTCAGCCGCTGCAAGGCCAGCTTGTCGCTGCGCAGATCCATGTTCTCCTTCTTCTTGAACTGATCGGCCAGATATTCGACGATCGCTTGGTCGAAATCCTCGCCGCCGAGGAAGGTGTCGCCATTGGTCGACTTCACCTCGAACACGCCATCCCCGATCTCGAGGATCGAGATGTCGAAGGTACCGCCGCCAAGGTCATAGACCGCGATGGTCTTGCCGTCGTTCTTGTCGAGCCCGTAGGCGAGCGCGGCGGCAGTCGGTTCGTTGATGATGCGCAGCACTTCGAGCCCGGCGATCTGGCCAGCGTCCTTGGTCGCCTGGCGCTGCGCGTCGTTGAAGTAGGCGGGGACCGTGATCACGGCCTGTGAAACGGTTTCGCCGAGATAGCTTTCGGCGGTTTCCTTCATCTTCTGCAGGATGAAGGCGGAAACTTGGCTGGGCGAATATTCCTCGCCGCCGGCTTCGACCCATGCGTCGCCGTTCTTGCCCTTGACGATGTCGTAGGGGACGAGCTCCATGTCCTTCTTGGTCATCGGATCGTCGAACCGGCGGCCGATCAGGCGCTTGATCGCGAACAGCGTATTGTCGGGATTGGTCACCGCCTGGCGCTTGGCCGGCTGGCCGATCAGGCGCTCGCTGTCCTTGGTGAAGGCAACGATCGACGGCGTGGTGCGCGCACCTTCGGAATTTTCGATAACCTTGGGCTTGCCCCCGTCCATGACCGCCACGCAGCTGTTGGTGGTGCCGAGGTCGATACCGATAACTTTGCTCATGGTTTCCCCATCTTCTTTCAATAATTGGACGCCGCACGCTCGGTCTCCCGGAACGGCGAAACCACTCGGCGGCTCTGTGCGAGTGTGACTTACCGGCGCGATATAAGAGCCGTTTTTCTTGGCACAAGAGACGCCTTTGGCTAGCAGCGGCTGCAACATCGAGAGGGAAATTCCGCCATGCGCCAGACCATACTCGCCGCTGCCGCCGTTACCCTTGGCGCCCTTGTGCTGGGCGCCTGCAACGATGGCAGCGCCCCTGAACCAGCGGCGACGGACGCCCGGAATGCCGAGGATATCGCCGACCTGCGGATAGAAAACGCGCGGCTGATCCTTCCGGCGGTCGCCGGCAATCCCGGGGTGGTGTATTTCGACATCGTCAACACCTCGCTCCAGGACCATGCCGTACTGCGGGCCGATGTCGAAGGCGCCGGCCGTAGCGAGATGCACTCATCCATGACGACGGCCAACGGCGAGATGTCGATGGCACCGGCCGGCCCGCAGACTGTGGCGGCAGGCCAGACCTTTGCCTTCGCGCCGGGCGGCTATCACGTGATGGTCTTCGACCTCGCACCGGAACTCGCCGCGGGCGGACAGACCGAGGTGACGCTGACGGTCGAGGGCGGCGACAAGACGAGCTTCATGGTCCCGATCCGTTCGGCCGGTGACGAACGCTGACCGCGCCGCTCGACACGCTGGACGTCGATAGCGGGACGCAGGCCCGTCCCCCCGGCTGCATCATCGGGGGCGAGCGTTCGCTAACGCGGGGCGAGATCGATCTTGCCCGTTCGATCTTCGGCACGGCGATCGATTATTCGCGGGTGACGATCCGCCGCCGCAAATGGTTTCCCTTCCAGCCGCGCCGGGTGACCATGGCCCCGCGCGGGCACCTGCATTTTCACCCGCAGGCGGAGAATTATTGCGACGATTTCTCGCGCGTGGATATCCTGCGGCAGGGTCTGCTGATCCATGAACTGACCCATGTGTGGCAGACGCAGACCCTGGGCGAATGGTACCTCGTCACTCACCGGATGCCCTGGGCGCGGTACGATTACAGTCTGAAGCCCGGGTGGAGGCTTGGTCGCTATGGCATCGAACAACAGGCCGAAATCGTGAAGCACGCCTTTTTCCTGCGCAACGGGGTCCGGCTGGCGGGGATCGGCGATGTCGCCGCGTATGATTTGCTGGTGGACTTTCCGGGCGCCCGACCGCGTGGGCATAGCCTGCCGCAGACGTGAAAAGGGGCCGCCTTGACGGCAGCCCCTTTTGCATACTTCTAATGTTGCCAGCGATCAGAAGTAGCGGGCGTAGCGGTCGTCGTAGCGGCAGTCGTCATCGACATAGCGGCCGTTGTCGTAATAGCCGTCGCAATCGTCGTTCTTGTCCTTGAAATAGCCGACGACGCCGCCGATTGCCGCGCCGGCCAGAGCATAGGTCGTGATGTCCTCGCCGGTCACCGCGGCCAGGCCGGCACCGGCGACAGCGCCGAGGCCCGCGCCTTCGGCGGCATAGTTTTCGGCGCACGCGCCAAGGGTCAGCGTGCTCATCGCAAGGGCCGGGACGAGCAGAAGCTTGGTTTTCATCATCGTCTCCATCGTGATCCTGTCGACACGGAATACCGACGAGAGCATTCTACAGTTCCGGGCTTAATCGTAGACAACGCCGGCCAAGCCCTCGCCGCCGTCGGCAATGAAGGCGGCGATCCGTTCTTCCAGCGCCGGCAACGGCACCGATCCGAGCGACAGAACGACATCGTGGAACTTGCGGATATCGAAGCTGGAGCCGAGCGCGGCCTCGGCCTCGCCCCGCAGGCGCCGGATGGTCATCTCACCCAGCTTGTAGGCCAGCGCCTGCCCGGGCCAGCTGATGTAGCGGTCGATCTCGGTCTCGACCTCGTGCTGCGACAGCGCGGTATGCGAGGCGAGATAATCGACCGCCTGCTCCCGGCTCCAGCCCTTCGAGTGAAGACCAGTATCGATCACGAGGCGCGCGGCGCGCCACATTTCGTAGGACAATCGCCCGAACCGCTCATACGGGGTGCGGTAAATGCCCATCTCTTCGCCGAGGTATTCGGTGTAGAGGCCCCATCCCTCTCCGAAACCCGAGAAATAGGTTTGCCGCCGGAACCGCGGCGCCTCCTTCTGTTCAAGCGCGATCGCCATCTGGAAACTATGGCCGGGCGCGCATTCGTGCAGCGTCAGTGCGGGGATGTTGTAGATCGGCCGCGAGGGCAGATCATGGGTATTCATCTGGCACGCATCGAGCCCGCCGCGCCCCGCAGTGTAGAACGGTGCAAGGTCCGGCGCGACGGGCCAAATAGTGAAGCGATGCCGGGGAAGAAATCCGAAATAGTCACCCAGCCGGCCATCGACGCGCTTGGCGACATAGGCCGAGACGCCCATCAGCTCGTCCGCGGTCTTGGCGGTGAATTGCGGATCGCTGCGCAGGAAGGTGACGAATTCCGGCAGCGTGCCACTGAACCCGGCCTCCGCCTTCACCCGTTCCATTTCCGCAGTGATCCGCGCCACTTCGGCCAGCCCGATCCGGTGGATCTCCTCCGCATCCAGATCGAGCGTGGTGTATTGGCGGATTTGCTGCGCGTAATAGGCCTTGCCGTCCGGCATAGCTTCCGCGGCAAGGGTGGTCCGGGTGCGCGGCAGGTATTGCGTGCGAAAGAACGTCAGCCATTCGCGGTAGGCGGAGATGACGTCCTGCGAGATGACCTTCAGCGCCTCTGCCCGCAACCGTTCCTGTTCGGCTGGCGGGATCGCAGGGGGCATGTCCTTGAACGGGGCGTAAAACACGCTGTCCTGCGGATCGGCGACCAGATAGGCGCTGATCGACATATCCCGCCCTTCAAGCGCCACCCGGGGCACGCTGAAACCGCGCGCCAGCCCGGCTTCGGCATTCTGGCGATGCTCGGCAAAATAGCGCGGGATGTCGCGCATCCGGCCAAGATAGGCATCGTACTCCTCGGCCGATGCCAGCCCCCGGGCCGGGGCGAGATAGGACCAGAAATTGGAATCGCTATCGAATGGCATCTCCCATTCGGAGAAGCGCGCATCGCCGATCTCCTGTTCGAGCAGGGTGCGCAGCACCGCGGCATCGATGCGGCCTTCGGCGGTCAGCTGGGATTGGGGCAGCGCCTCGAGCCGGGTCAGGAATTCGGCATAACGCCGGGCGCGGGCCTGATGGGCCGCCGGGGTGACGGACCACAAGCGATCGCCGGGCCGGGTATCGCCCGAAGGCGTCTCGACCTCGCCCGCCTGTTCGAGGCGATAATCATGATAGGCATCGCCGAGGGCGGCCAGACGCTCGTCAGCGGTCTGGGCGGCCAACGGGGTGCCCGCCGCCGCCGCCAATACGCCGAGTCGCAGCGCCCGGCGCACCCTCATTCGGGCTTCTTGGCGACGCCAACCATTGCCGGACGTAGCAGACGATCCTTGATCATGTAACCGGCCTGCATTTCCTGCACGATCGTGCCCGGTTCCGCGTCCCCGGTCGGGATTTCAAGCATTGCCTGATGCTGATTGGGATCGAGCGGCAGTCCCTTCGCCGCGATGCGGGTGATGCCGTTCTGCGCGAACACCTTTTCAAGCTCGCGCTGGGTCGCTTCGATCCCCGCGACGAAACCCTTCAGCCGTTCGTCCTCGCGCAGGTCCGCTGGCAGCGAGTCCAGCGCGCGGGCCAGATTGTCCGACACGCTGAGCACGTCGCGCGCAAAGCCGGTGGCGGCATAATTGCGCGCGTCCTGAACGTCCTTTTCCATTCGGCGGCGCACGTTCTGCGTTTCGGCGCGGGCGTACAGCACCTCCTGACGCGCGGCATCCAGATCGCCGCGCAAGCTGGCGAGCGCATCGTCCTGCGGTTCGGCATCGGCGCCATTCGCGCCGCCTTCGCGCAAGTGCTCGGGCACGCCTTCCAGTTCGCGTTCGGCTTCCTCGTCGAGCGCGCCGGCCTTCGGCACGTCGGTATCCTGATCGATCATCGTATCCTGTCAACTCATCAGCTTGCCCAAGGATCGGGCCGTGAGGTCCACCATGGGGACAACGCGGGCGTAATTCAACCGCGTCGGCCCGATGACGCCGAGGACGCCGACCACCCTTCCCTCGCGGTCCCGATAGGGCGCGGCGATGACCGAGGATCCGCTGAGCGAGAACAGCCGGTTCTCGCTGCCGATGAAGATGCGCATCGCCTGCGCCTCGCGCGCATGATCGAGCAGTGCGGCGACCGATTGCTTGCTCTCCAGATCGTCGAGCAGCGATCGCACCCGGTCGATATCCTCGAGCGCGATCTCGTCGAGCAGGTTCGCCTGCCCGCGCACGATGAGCACGGGGCGCTGGGCGGCATCGTGCGACCAGACCGCAAGCCCGCGCGCCACCAGATCGCGGCTTGCCTGATCGAGGGCACTGCGATCGCTCGATATCTCTTCGGTGATGATCCTTGCCGCTTCGGCCATGGTCCGCCCCGCCGCGCGCTCGGTCAGATAGTTGCCGGCCTGCTCGAGAGAGAAGCCGGCGAGCCCGGGGGGCAGTTCGAAGATGCGGTTCTCGATATGCCCGTCCTGCGCAACGAGGATCGCCAGAATGCGGCCCGCGCCGAGGTTGGTGAGCGAGATTTGCGCCAGGATCGGCTCGCGCCCCGGCACCATCACCATGCCCGCCGCGCCCGAAAGGTCCGACAGGAGGGCGCTCGCCTCCTCCAGCGCGCGCTCGATCGGTCCGTTCGCGCCGAGGCGCTGTTCGATCGCATCGCGTTCCTCGCGCGTCGGCTCGGCCACCTGCATCATGGCATCGACGAACAGGCGCAGACCGCTTTCGGTCGGCATCCGTCCGGCGCTGGTATGCGGCGCGGCAAGCAGGCCGCGATGTTCGAGATCGGCAAGGACCGAACGGATCGAGGCGGGCGACAAATTCACCCCGCCGCCACCTGCCAGCGCCTTCGACCCGACCGGCACCCCGGTTGCAAGATAGCCTTCCACCACCAGGCGGAAGATTTCGCGCGCGCGTTCGGTCAGGTCGGTGAGCGGGGGCGAAGCCATCGCCGGGCAAGCTAGGGCGCGGCGACGCGATTCTCAATTTCTTCCGCCGGTCGCTTGTCGAAAGCCCCCCTCATGGCCTAGCGCGGCGGCAGACCAACACAAAGGACCGACCATGCGACCTTCCGGCCGCGCACCCGACGAGATGCGCCCGCTTACCTTCGAGACGGGCTTCACCCGCCATGCCGAGGGAAGCTGCCTCGTCAGTTTTGGCGATACGAGGGTGTTATGCACCGCCAGCGTCGAGGACCGCTTGCCGCCATGGATGCGCAACAAGGGCGAAGGCTGGGTCACGGCCGAATATTCGATGCTCCCCCGGGCCACCCATACCCGTGGCCAGCGGGAGGCGGCGAAGGGCAAGCAGAGCGGCAGAACGCAGGAGATTCAGCGCCTTATCGGACGAAGCTTGCGCGCCGTAGTCGATCTCAAGAAGCTCGGCGAGCACCAGATCACGCTCGATTGCGACGTCATCCAGGCCGATGGCGGCACCCGCACGGCGGCGATCTCCGGCGCCTGGGTGGCGCTGCGGCTAGCCGTCAACGGCCTGATGAAGGCGGGTGCGGTGGCCGAGGATCCGATCATCGCCAAGGTCGCGGCGGTGTCGTGCGGCATCTATCAGGGCACCCCTGTCCTCGACCTCGACTACCCCGAGGACAGCGGCGCCGATGCCGATGCCAACTTCGTCCTCATCGAAGGCGGCAAGATCGCCGAGGCGCAGGCCACTGCGGAAGGCGCGCCGTATGACGAAGAGGGTTTCCTGCGCCTCCTCCGCCTCGCCCAGATCGGTTGCGCGCAGATCTTCAGGGCGCAGGACGAGGCGGTGCGGGGATGACCCGGCGGCTCGGCGGCGGCTCGCTGGTCATCGCCACCCACAACCCCGGCAAGCTGAAGGAAATCTCCGCGCTGCTGGCGCCTTACGGGATGAAATGCCTTTCCGCCGGGTCGCTGGGCCTGCCCGAACCGGCCGAAACGGGGACGACCTTTGCCCAGAACGCGCTGCTCAAGGCGGTGTCGGCGGCGACCGCTTCGGGCCTTCCGGCCCTCGCGGACGACAGCGGGCTGAGTGTCGAGGCGCTGGGCGGCAGGCCGGGCGTGTACACCGCCGACTGGGCCGAGCGGCAGTGGTTCGAAGGCGATCCCGGGCGCGACTGGTACATGGCGATGGGCAAGGTCGAAGGAATGCTTGCCGAAAAGGGACCGGACATTTCGCGCGCCTGCGCCTTCCACTGCACGCTGGCGATCGCCTGGCCCGATGGCGAAAGCGCAGTCTATGAAGGCACCGTCGACGGGACGCTGACCTGGCCGCCGCGCGGCAATCTCGGCTTCGGTTACGATCCGGTGTTCGTCCCGCTGGGCAGCGAACTGACCTTCGCCGAGATCGAGCCCGAGACCAAGCACGCCAACAGCCACCGCGCGGCTGCTTTCGCGCGGCTCGTCGCCGATCAGTTCGGCTGACACTCGCCGGTTCGGTCACAGGTGTGCTAGGGCGCAGGCGTGGCACAAGCTCTATACATTCACTGGCCGTTCTGCCTGTCCAAATGCCCCTATTGCGACTTCAACTCGCATGTCCGGGCAGAAGCGGACATGGGGGCGTGGGAGGCGGCGCTCCTGACCGACATGCGCCACGAGGCCGAGGTGGGCGCGGCGGGCGAACCGCTTGCCAGCATCTTCTTCGGTGGTGGCACTCCCTCGTTGATGCCGCCTGCACTGGTCGCGGCGCTGCTGCGCGAGGCGGAGCGGTTGTGGGGCTTTGCGCCGGGGATCGAAATAACGCTCGAGGCGAACCCATCTTCGGTCGAGGCAGCGCGGTTTGCCGAGCTTGCCGCAGCCGGGGTCAACCGCGTCTCGCTGGGGGTGCAGTCGTTCGACGATGCAGCCTTGCGCTTCCTCGGGCGGCTGCACGGGGCGGCTGAGGCACGCCGAGCCATCGCCACCGCACAAGCGCATTTTTCGCGGGTCAGCTTCGACCTCATCTACGCCCGCCCCGGCCAAGACGAGCATGCCTGGGAAGCCGAACTGCGAGACGCGCTCGCCATCGGGACCGGGCATCTATCGCTTTACCAGCTCACTATCGAGCCGGCCACCCGCTTCGCCACAGACGTTCGCCGCGGCGCGTTCGTTCCGCTCGAGGATGACCGGGCGGCGGACCTCTTTGCCCTCACCCGCGACTTGACGGCGGCGGCGGGGCTGCCCGCCTACGAGATCAGCAACCATGCCCGCCCCGGCGAGGAAAGCCGCCACAACCTGACCTATTGGAGATATCGGGACTATTGCGGGATCGGACCGGGCGCCCATGGCCGGCCCTCAGGCACCGCCACCACCCGGCACCGCAAGCCCGAGAACTATCTCGAAGCGGTGAGCAAGCATGGCCACGGGATCAACGAACAGCGAACCCTCGGGTCTGCCGAACAGGCGAGCGAGGCACTTCTCGTCGGTCTGCGGCTCAGCGAGGGTATCGATACCGAAGCCCTTGCCCGGCGGTTCGCCGTGCCGGTCGCCGCGCTGCTCGATCAGGGCAAGGTCACCCTGTACCGCGATCTCGGCCTGCTGACCCAGCGGGGCAGCCGCCTTGCCCTGACCGACAGGGGGATGCCGTTGCTCGATGCGATCCTTGGCGAGATCGTCGGCCGCGAACTGGTCGCCGCATGACCCGGGAAGAGGTGCTTGCCGCCTGGCACGATCATCTCGCCCATGCGCGGCGCCGTTCCCCCCATACCGTGCGCGCCTACGTCGCCGCCGCCGCGCGGCTGCTCCCCGTTGATCAGCCGGCGAACTGGCAGGCGATAGCCTCGCTCGGCACGGCGGATCTACGGGCCTATCTTGCAGCGCGGCGTGCCGGGGGGCTGTCCAACCCATCGGCCGCGCGCGAGCTGTCGGCGATGAAGGCGTTTCTCGCCTTTGCCCGCGAGCAGGCTGGGCTTACCGGATGTGGGGCCCCACGGATGCGGGGACCCCGGCTGAAAAAAGGGCTGCCCCGCCCCGTCACCCCTGACGATGCGATAGGGCTGGCCGATGCGGTGGACGAACTGGCCGCCGAGGACTGGATCGGGGCGCGCGACCGGGCGGTTCTGCTCCTCCTGTACGGTGCCGGGCTACGCATTGCCGAAGCCCTGTCATTGACCGGGGCGGACTTGCCGCTGGGCGAAACATTGCGGGTGACGGGCAAGGGCAGCAAACAGCGCATCGTCCCGCTCCTGCCCATCGTGCGCGAGGCCACGGCGCACTATGCCGCGCTCTGCCCCTGGCCGCTGGAACGAGGCGAGGCGCTGTTTCGCGGGGCCAAGGGCGGGCCGCTGGCGCAAGGCATGGTCCAGAAGGCCGTGGCCCGCGCACGGGCGATGCTGGGCCTGCCCGCGAGCGCCACACCACACGCCTTGCGGCACAGCTTTGCAACGCATTTGCTCGGCGCCGGGGCGGACCTCAGAAGCCTGCAGGAACTGCTGGGCCATGCCAGCCTCGGTTCGACGCAGATCTACACCAAGGTCGATGCGGCGAGCCTGCTGGAAACCTACCGCGGCGCCCACCCGCGCGAGCAGGCCTGAATCGTCAGGCCCGACCGCCGCCGGGCTTCCAGGTAATCACCCGGTAGACATAGAACGCCACTCCGGCGAGGATGATGCCGACGACCACATAGCCCGCGATCGTCTCGTATTCCTCGATCAGGCCGGACAGCTTCTTGCCGCCCCAGATCAAGGCGCCGTTCCAGATGATCGAGCCGAGGAAAGTGAACAGCAGAAACCGCCACAGCTGCATCTTCGCCAGACCGGCGGGCAGCGACACGATGGTCCGCAGCAAGGGGGAAAACCGGAGGAAGAACACCACCCAGTCGCCATGGCGGCGGAACAGGGTCCGGGCCTTGTCGAACTCTTCCCACTCCATCGTCAGCCAGCGACCGTGCCGGTCGACGAAGGCGTGGATCTGATCCTCGCTCCACCGCGCGCCGAGCCAGTACCACACCATGTTCCCGGCAACCGTCCCCGCGGTCCCGATCAGCAGCAGCGGCCAGAACGACATTTCCCCCCGCGCGACGAGAACGCCGCCATAGCCCATGATGATTTCGGACGGGATCGGAGGAAAGATATTCTCCAGTGCCATGAGCAGGAAGATGCCGAAATAACCACCCGCGGCGATGGCGCTGAGGATCAGGGCGTTCATGTGTGCCGTATGCTCCGATGATCTATTACGAGTGGTGCCGGCGTTCGATCGCATCCCAGATCCGGGCCGGCGTGTCGGTCCCGTTGTAACGATCGATGGCGACGATACCGGTCGGGCTGGTGACGTTGATTTCGGTCAGCCACTTGCCGCCAATAACGTCTATCCCGACGAACACCAGCCCCCGCCGCCTGAGTTCGGGGCCGAGCGCCGCACAGATCTCTTCCTCGCGCGGGGTCAAGGTGGCCGCTTCGGCATGCCCCCCCTGGGCAAGGTTCGAGCGGAACTCACCTTCGCCCGGGAAGCGGTTGATCGCCCCTGCAAATTCACCGTCGACCAGCACGATGCGCTTGTCGCCCTCGGCCACCTCGGGGAGATAGGGCTGCACCATGTGCGGCTCGGGCCAGGTCTGGTTGAAGACCTCGCTCAGCGCCGACAGGTTGGTGCCGTCGGCATCGATGCGGAAGATCGCCTTGCCGCCATTGCCGTGCAGCGGCTTCACCACCACGGCCCCGTGACGCCGCTGGAATTCGCGAATGTCCTCGAGGCTGCGCGCCACCAGGGTCGGCGGCATGAACTGCGCATAATCGAGGACGAACATCTTTTCCGGCGCGTTCACCACCTCGCGCGGATCGTTAACGACCAGCGTGGTGCCCTGAAGCCGGTCGAGCAGGAAGGCGGCACTGATGTAGCCGAGGTGGAACGGCGGATCCTGCCGCATCAGCACTACGTCTATGTCCTGCGCCAGATCGATCCGGCGCAGTTCGCCCACCTCGTAATGATCTCCCTGCACCTGCCGGACGGTCACCGGGGCGGCATGGGCGGTAATCCTGCCCTGCGGCGTGCCGTCCGACTCATAGGCAAGGCTTTCGACATCGTAGTGCCACAGCGAGTGGCCGCGTGCCTGAGCGCCGAGCATCAGCGCGAACGAGCCGTCGCCCGCGATATTGATGCTGTCGAGGGGGTCCATCTGGACAGCGACGCGCAGGCTCATTGACGTATCCTCATGGCTGCCAGGCATTGGCGATGTGGCGGGGCGGCGCGCCGGGGGCAAGCAAAAGCACGTCCACCCGCATGTCTTCGCCGGGAAGAAGATAGCGATCGGCCGCGATCTCGGCCGCAGCGGCGACGCGGCTCAACCGGCGCTCGTCGATCGCTTCGTCCAAATCGCCGGCTCGCAGCCGCCACTTGACCTCGACAAAGGCAAGCAGCCCTTCGCCCCGCGCAACCAGATCGATTTCCCCCCCAGGTGTCTTGACCCTTCGGTCGAGGATGGTCCAGCCGCGATCCTCCAGCCAGCGCGCGGCCCGTGCTTCGGCGTCGCGCCCGCTGCGTTCGGCGACCTGACGCTTCATGGCTTGCGGGCCAGCGCGCGGGCATAGAGCAGCTTGCGATCCTGCCCGGTCGCCCTCGCAACCGCGGCAGCGGCCTGAGAGGGCTTCATCTCCAGCATCGCCTCGTCCAGCAAGGCGTCGACGTCCTGCGCCGCGCCAACGTCCGCCCCGCCCGGCCCGATCAGGAGGACGATCTCGCCCTTGGGCGGACGCGCTTCGTAGTGGGCGATGAGCGCCTCGGGCGAACCGCGGCGGCATTCCTCGTGCAACTTGGTCAGCTCGCGCGCGACCGCGACCTCGCGGCCCGGCATCGCCTCGGCAATCGCCGCCAGCGACCGGACGAGGCGCGGCGCGGTATCGTAAAGGATGATCGTCGAGCGGCTTGCCGCCAGCTCGTCCAGCAGGTCGCGCCGTGCCTTGTCCTTCGCCGGCAGGAAACCGGCGAACAGGAACCGGTCGCTCGGCAGGCCGGCCAGAGTGAGGGCGGCGATCGCCGCACAGGGGCCCGGCAGCGTGGTCACCATGACCCCCGCCTCGAGGCAGGCGTTGATGAGGCGGTAGCCGGGATCGGATACCAGCGGCGTCCCGGCATCGCTCACCAGCGCGACGGCGCGGTCCTGCATCGAGGCGACCAGCCGGGCACGGTCGCGATCCTCGGTGTGATCGTCGTATCGCCAGAGCGGCTTGGAAAGACCGAGGTGGCGCATCAGCTTGCCGGTGACCCGTGTATCCTCGCACGCGACACCGTCACAGCGGCGCAGCGTCTCGACCGCCCGCAGCGTGATGTCGCCAAGGTTCCCGATAGGGGTGGCGACGATGTAAAGACCGGGTAAGAGGGGCTGGTCAGGGGATGGCTGGCATTCGTTCACCCGCCCCCAATGAACCACAAGCGAGGGACGCGGCAAGATGGTGGCTTCGAGAATCGACCGGCGCGGTGTGCTGACGGCGGCGGCGGCGATGCTGCTCGCCGGCTGTTCGATCATTCCCAAGACGCCGGCGCCCACTCGTGCCCCCGCCCCCGCCCCCACCGCGGAGCCTAGCGCCACGGTACTGCCGCAGGACGAGGGACGCCACCGTGTCGCGCTGCTGGTGCCGCTGACGGGCGACAACGGGGCCGTCGGCCAGTCGATCGCCAATGCGACTACGATGGCGATCCTCGATACCGGGGCGCAGAACCTGCGCATCACCACCTATGATACGGCAAAGGGCGCGCGCGAGGCGGCGGGGCAGGCGATCGCTGACGGCAATGCGCTGATCCTGGGTCCGCTGCTGGGCAGCAATGTCGGCGAGGTTCAGGCCGAGGCGCGGCGGGCGCGGGTGCCGCTGGTCAGCTTTACGAACGATCAGGCGGTCGCCGGACCCGATGTGTTCGTGATGGGCATTCTGCCGGAACAGTCGGTTGCGCGAACGATGCGCCACGTCGCCAACGCCGGCGCGCGCGACTTTGCCATTCTGGCACCCGAGGGCGACTATGGCGACCGGGTGCAGAAAGCCGCCCTGGACATTGCACGGGCGGTAGGTGCGGACGTCGCCACGACCGAGCGCTATGCCCGCAGCAACACTTCGGTCGTGAGCGCGGCGGAACGGGTGCGCGCGGTTGGCGGGGTGGACGGGGTGGTCATCGCCGACGGCGCGCGCCTCGCCGCGCAGGGTGGCAGCATCCTGAAGCCGGGCGGGCGCGGGACGATGCAGATCATCGGCACGGAATTGTGGAGCGGGGATCCGGCGATCCTGCGCAGTTCGGCGCTGGACGGGGCGTTGTTCGCCTCGGTTTCGGACAAACTCTACGCCGGCTTCGTCAACAGCTACGAAAGCCGGTTCGGCAGCAAACCCTATCGGATCGCGACGCTGGGCTATGACGCGGTTCTCCTGACCTTGCGCATCGCGCGCGACTGGCGGGTGGGCCGGCCTTTCCCGGTCGACCAATTGCGCAGCAGCGGGGGGTTTACCGGCGTGGACGGCGCATTCCGGTTTCAGCGCAGCGGGGTCGTCGAACGGGCGATGGAAGTGCGGCAGATCAACAAGGGCACCGTGCAGATCGTCTCGGAAGCGCCAGCGGGGTTCTGACCTTCGGATAACCGCAGGGCCGCGCTTGTGTGGGCGAAGGCGCTCGCGATATAGCCTTGGCCATGTCCGATGACCTGTTCGACGCCGCGCCCGGCCCCAGCGGCGATTACGATGCCTCCGCCATCGAGGTGCTCGAAGGGCTGGAACCGGTCCGCCGGCGCCCCGGAATGTACATCGGCGGGACCGACGAGCGGGCCCTTCACCACCTCGTCGCCGAAGTGCTCGACAATGCCATGGACGAGGCGGTCGCCGGCCATGCCACCCGGATCGAGGTGCGGGTGGACGAAGGCAACACCGTCACCATCGCGGACAACGGCCGCGGCATCCCGGTCGACGAACATCCTAAATATCCCGGCAAGTCCTCGCTCGAGGTCATCCTCACCACGCTGCATTCGGGCGGCAAGTTTTCGGGCAAGGCCTATGCCACCAGCGGCGGGCTTCACGGGGTCGGCGTCAGCGTGGTCAATGCGCTGTCGTCGCGCACCCGGGTCGAGGTGGCGCGCGACCGGCAGCTGTATGCGCAGGAGTTTTCGCAAGGCCTGCCCCTCGGTCCGCTCGAACATCAGGGGGCCACGCCCAATCGCCGCGGCACCACCGTCACCTTCACCCCCGACGCCGAAATCTTCGGCGACCGGCAATTCAGCCCCAAACGGCTGTTCAAGCTGGTGCGTTCCAAGGCCTATCTGTTCGCCGGGGTGGAAATACGCTGGAAATGCGCCGACGGCCTTGCCGCAACCGATGTGCCGGCAGAGGCGGTGTTCAGGTTTCCCGGCGGGCTGGCCGATTATCTGGCCGAACAGCTGGGCGGGCGCGAGTGCGTCACCGCGCAGCCCTTCACCGGTCGCCAGGATTTCCCCGACGAGCAGGGCCGCGTCGAATGGGCGATCGCCTGGCCGCTGTTCTCCGACGGGGCGACGAGCTGGTATTGCAACACCGTGCCCACGCCGGATGGCGGCACCCACGAACAGGGCCTGCGGCAGGCACTGGTCCGGGGCCTGCGCCATTTCGGCGAACTGGTGAACCAGAAGAAGGCGAAGGATATCACCGCCGACGATCTGATGGTCGGCAGCGAACTGATGCTGTCCGTCTTCATCCGCGAGCCGCAATTCCAGAGCCAGACCAAGGACCGGCTGACAAA
>NZ_JBHWMI010000014.1:0-14142 GCF_043423005.1 Qipengyuania sp.
GCGGGCCGGGCTGGTGCTGCACATCGTCACCGCCGATTGCGCGCCGATCCTCCTTGCCGACATCCGCGCCGGCATCATCGGCGCAGTCCACGCCGGCTGGCGCGGAGCGCAGGGCGGCATCATCGGCAACGCGGTCGCCGCGATGGAAGACCTGGGCGCGAACCGCGCGGATATCCGCGCCGCCATCGGCCCGACGATTGCTCGCGAGAGCTACGAAGTCGACGCCGGCTTTCGCGCGCAATTCGGCGCGGCGGACGAGCCTTTCTTCTCAGCCGGGCGGGCGGGGCACTGGCAGTTCGACCTGCCGGCATTCTGCCGCGATCGGCTTGCCCGGGCCGGTGTCGGCATGATCGATGACCTGGCGCAGGACACCTATGCCCAGCCGCGCCGCTTCCATTCCTTCCGCCGCGCCACCCACCGCGGCGAGCCGACTGCCGGCCGCCAGACAAGCGCCATCGGTCTGCCGCTCGCCTAGGGCATGGCGGCGCGCCACAGGCCCCGCCCCGCGGGCACAAAATGGCGGTTGGCAAGGGGGGGCAATCAAGCTAGAGGCCGCCTTCAAACCGGTATTCCCGGCGGGTTTTCACGCAAGGTTCGTCCGGGGTTCCGGGCCGCTCTCGGTGTTCGCCGAAGGGCGGAGCGCAAGTCAATACGCGGCCCCGCGGCCTCGCGGGCGGCGCACATGAAGGCAGGCAAGGCATCGCACCGATGGCAGATACAACTGCAACCGTAACTCCCGAACAGACCGCCGCCGACGTGGCGCCCGACGGGGTCCGCCGCCGCGATTTTCTCGACATCGCCGCCCTCAGCGCCGCGGGCATCGGCGGGCTCGCAGTGGTCTATCCGCTGGTGAGCCAGATGGCCCCTTCGCGCGACGTGCTTGCCGCCAGCACCACCGAAGTCGATGTTTCGGCCATCGAGGCGGGGCAATCGATCAAGGCGGTGTTTCGCAAGCAGCCGCTGTTCGTCAAGCGCCTGACCCCGCAGGAGATCGCGGCGGCGCAGCGGGACGACAATGCCAGCCTGCGCGATCCCCAGACGCTGGCCGAGCGGACCAAGGAAGGCCACGGCGACATCCTGGTGACGATGGGCGTCTGCACCCATCTCGGCTGCGTCCCGCTGGGAGCGGCCGAAGGTGAGGTGAAGGGCGAATTCGGCGGTTATTTCTGCCCCTGCCACGGCTCGCACTACGACACCGCCGGACGCATCCGCAAAGGCCCGGCGCCGACGAACCTGGTCGTGCCAGAGTACGAATTCACCTCCGATACCGTGATCAGGGTCGGCTGAGCGACGAGACGAGAGACAAGACCATGAGCTTTCCCTGGGCCCGCCAGTACGAGCCGAAGACCGGCTTCACCAAGTTCCTTGACGAGAAGCTGCCCCTGCCGCGTCTCGTCTACAATGCGATCGGGGCCGGCTATCCGGTGCCGCGCAACCTGTCGTACTTCTGGAATTTCGGCGTTCTGGCCGGCTTCTTCCTCGTCCTGCAGATCATCACCGGCGTCGTGCTGGCGATGCACTATGCCGCGAACGCGCAGGTCGCCTTCGCGACGACCGAGCATATCATGCGCGACGTCAACTGGGGCTGGCTGATGCGTTATGCCCATGCCAACGGCGCCAGCTTCTTCTTCATCGTCGTCTACGTCCACATCTTCCGCGGCCTCTATTACAGTTCGTACAAGGCCCCGCGCGAGATGATCTGGCTGCTCGGCGTCGTCATCTTCCTGCTGATGATGGCGACCGCCTTCATGGGCTACGTGCTTCCTTGGGGCCAGATGAGCTTCTGGGGCGCCAAGGTCATCACCGGCCTGTTCGGCGCGATCCCGCTGGTCGGCGAGCCGATTCAGGTCTGGCTGCTGGGCGGTTTCGCGCCAGATAACGCTGCGCTCAACCGCTTCTTCTCGCTCCACTTCCTGCTGCCGTTCGTGATCCTCGGCGTCGTCATCCTGCACATCTGGGCGCTGCACATTCCGGGCTCGTCGAACCCCACCGGGGTCGAGGTGAAGAGCGAGAGCGATACCGTTCCCTTTCATCCCTATTACACGGCGAAGGACGGCTTCGGGCTGGGCATCGCGCTAATCCTCTATTTCGCGCTGGTCTTCTTCCTGCCCAACTTCCTCGGCCATCCGGACAATTACATCGAAGCGAACCCGCTCTCGACGCCGGCGCACATCGTTCCCGAATGGTATTTCTGGCCGTTCTACGCGATCCTGCGTGCCTTCACTGCGGACTTCTTCTTCATTCCGGCAAAGCTGATGGGCGTCCTCGCGATGTTCAGCGCGATCCTGTGCTGGTTCTTCCTGCCGTGGCTCGATCGCAGCCCGGTGCGCAGCGGCCATTATCGCCCGCTGTTCCGCAAGTTCTTCTGGTTCGGCCTGATCCCGGCGATGCTCGTGCTGTTCTGGTGTGGTGGTGCGCCGGCTGAAGAGCCTTACGTGATGCTCAGCCAGATCGCGACGGTGTACTACTTCCTGCATTTCCTCGTGATCCTGCCGATCGTGTCCCAGATCGAGCGGCCCGAGCCTCTGCCCTATTCCATCACCGATGCGGTGCTGCACTCCGACAAGAAGCCGGTGCTCGGCGAAAATACGTCGCCCGCGGTCTGAGCGCGAAAGAGAGATACGATCCGATGAAGCAATTGCTGAGCGTCCGACTGGTCGGGATTCTGGCGGGGCTGTTCTTCGCCGTCGCCGCGCTATGGGCCTTCGCCACGGGTGCGTTCACCGCCGCCACCGAAGGGCTGGGCGAGGAAACCGCAGAGCACGCGTTTCACAAATATCCCGAAGACTACGACTTCGCCTTCGACGGGCCGTTCGGACGGTGGGACGTGGCGCAGCTTCAGCGCGGTCTGACCGTCTACGAACAGGTCTGCGCAGCATGCCACAGCCTCAAGTTCGTCGCCTTCCGCGATCTTGCCGGGCTCGGCTATGACGAAGCGCAGATCAAGGCTTTTGCGGCCAGCAAGCAGGTTCCGGGCATCGACCCCCGGACCGGCGAGACCACGCTGCGGCCGGGTCTGCCGACCGACTATTTCCCTTCGCCCTACCCCAATGCGGTGGCGGCCGCTGCGGCGAACAACAACGCCATTCCGCCGGATCTCTCGCTGATCACCAAGGCGCGGCACGACGGCGTCAATTATGTCGCGTCGCTGCTGGCCGGCTATCAGGCGCCGCCTGCCGAACTGACGCAGGAGTTCCCGGAATTCACCGTGCCGCCGGGGCTGCATTACAATCCCTATTTCGCGACCCTCAACCTTGCCATGGCGCCGCCGCTTACCGCCAACGATCAGGTCACCTATGACGACGGCACGAGGGCGACGATCCCGCAGATGTCGCAGGATGTCGCCGCGTTCCTTGCCTGGACGGCCGAACCGACCCTGGTGAAACGCAAGCAGACCGGTTGGCCGGTGCTGATCTTCCTGCTGTTCGCGACGGTTCTTGCCTATATGTCGAAGAAGCAGATCTGGGCAGCCGTGAAGCCCAGATCGCGCGACTGACGGCAGCGATTATCGCATGATCCTGCGCCCCCTCGTCAGCGATGATGCGGGGGCGCTTGCCGTTGCGGGGGCGGCGCCATGGCACAGCTGACTGCCACGCAGCTGCAGGCGCTGGTCCGCACGATCCCCGACTTTCCGGTACCCGGAATCCAGTTTCGCGACATCACTCCGCTGATCGCCCATGGCGCGGGTTTCGCCTCCACCGTCGGATGGCTGGCCGATCGCGTTGGCCCGGCCACTGCGGTTGCCGGGCTGGAGGCTCGGGGTTTCATCTTCGGCGCCGCCGTCGCGGCCCGCCACGGCCTGCCGTTCATCACCATCCGCAAGGGCGGCAAGCTGCCCTGCGTCACGATCGGGATCGACTATCACCTCGAATACGGCCACGACCGCCTCGAACTCGATCCCGAAGCCATCCCTCAGGGCAGTCCTGTCGTAATCATCGACGATCTGCTGGCGACCGGCGGCACCGCTCTCGCCGCAGCCGAACTCCTGCGCCAGGGCGGCGCCACGGTACACGGCGCGCTCTTCGTGATCGAACTGCCCGACCTTGGCGGACGCAAGCGTCTCGGCGAGGCCGGCGTTGACGTCCACACGCTGATGGCGTTCGAAGGGGACTGAGCCAGCGTTTCAGCCGTCAGGGGGACGGGCGGCGCGGAAAAGGCGGTTGACGTCTTACCCCCCACAGTGGCATCTGCGCAGCCTCGGGCGACCCGGGCGGGTATAGCTTAGTGGTAAAGCTCCAGCCTTCCAAGCTGGCTATGCGGGTTCGATTCCCGCTACCCGCTCCAGCCCCTTTCCCATCATTGCCGCGCCCCAACGGCCATGTTGTCGATGAGGCGCGTCGTCCCGATGCGGGCGGCGACGAACAGACGCGTCGCAGGTCCGGGGCGCTCCACCTCTTGCAGGCTCTCGCCATCGCGCAGTTCCGCGTAGTCGACCGGATCGAAGCCCGCTGCCGCCAGCCTGCTGCGCATCCCGGCCAGCGCCTCCGCCGCGGGGGAGCCTGATTGCAACGCCGATATCGCCTCGCGCATGGCCCGGGGGAGCGCCGCGGCAGCGGTGCGCTGTACGGGAGAAAGGTAAGCGTTGCGGCTGCTCATGGCGAGACCATCCGCCTCGCGCACGATGGCAACACCATGGATCGCCTCGACCGGTGGGAAGGTCAGATCGAGATCGCGGGCCATGCGCCGGATCACGGCCAGTTGCTGCCAATCCTTTTCGCCGAAAAAGGCCATGTCCGGCCGGACCTGATTGAACAGCTTGCACACCACCGTCGCCACTCCGTCGAAATGGCCGGGCCGATCACCCCCGCATAACCCGCTGCTGACGCCGGCGACGCTGATGTTCGTCGCATAGCCCGGAGGATAGACCTCTCCTGGCTCGGGCGCCCACAGCACGGTCACACCTTCGCCTTGCAAGGCCTGTGCGTCGCGTTCGAGCTGGCGCGGATAGGCGTCGAGATCCTCATTGGGGCCGAATTGCCGCGGGTTGACGAAAATCGAAACCACCACACTTGCCGCCGCCGCCCGCGCCTCGCGTACCAGAGTCAGATGGCCCTCGTGCAGCGCGCCCATGGTTGGCACCAGTGCAAGGGTGCCGTGGTGTCGAAGGCGGACCGTTTCCTCACGCAGGTCCGCCAGCCGGGTAATGATGCGCAAGTCGTGCCCTTTCGTTCCGATTGTCCGCGCATGGGCGCTGTTTCGCGTCGGGCTAGGCGCGAAGACGGCGAATTGTCCAGCCGCCATGCGTTGCTCCTCGCGGACCCTTTGGCTAGGGCGATAACCCGTTCCCGCAGTCCTTCCTGGCAGATCCCCGCATGGCGCCCACCCCCCACCGTATCGTCTTCGCCAACGAGAAGGGCGGCACCGGCAAATCGACCACGGCGGTCCATGTGGCGGTTGCCCTCGCCTATGGCGGGGCCAAGGTGGTGGCGTTCGATCTGGATCACCGTCAGCGAACCATGTGCCGCTATCTGGAGAACCGCGCCGAAACCGCCGCGCGTCGCAAGATCACCTTGCCGACCGCCGCCGGCCATACGGTGGAGGGGATCGAGCCCGACGCCTTCGAAGCACTCATCGCGCGCCAGGCGCAAGGGGCGGACTTCATCGTCATCGATACGCCCGGCCGCGACGATCCCCTCGCACGCCACTCGGCCACCACCGCCGATACGCTGGTTACCCCGATGAACGACAGCTTCGTCGACTTCGATCTTATCGGACAGGTCGAGGGCGAAAGCTTCAAGGTGCGCAAGCTGTCATTCTATGCCGAACTTATCTGGGAGGCTCGCATCCGCCGCGGGCGGGCGCAGATCGAACAGCAGCGCCGAGAGATGGACTGGGTCGTGGTCCGTAACCGGACCGGCTATACCGAGGCCCGCAACATGGCGCGGATCGAGAAAGCGCTGAGCGAAATGTCCAAGCGGGTCGGATTCCGGGTGGCCAAGGGCCTGTCGGAACGCGTGATCTATCGCGAACTGTTCCCCTCCGGGCTGACCCTGCTCGACAAGGGGCATCTGGGTGACCTTGGGACCAGCCATCTCGTCGCCCGCCAGGAATTGCGCAGCCTGGTCGCCGGGCTCAAGCTGCCTCCACCGGCCGGGGCGGGGACCGCAGGTGAGGCGGCGTGATCAAGTATCTCGCACTGCTGGCCGTTCTGGCGATTGGTGTGCGCTGGGTCACCGGACGCTGGCCCTGGGCTTACATTACCCCCGCCACGCCGCGGCACGATGCCCTGAAAGAGGCGCGTCTCCTGCTGGGCGTTCCCGTAGTCGCTTCGGCGGCGGACATCCGCGAGGCGCACCGGCGCAAGGCTGCGCTCGCCCATCCAGACCGGGGCGGCCGGACCGAGGATTTGCAGGAACTCAACGCCGCGCGCGACCTTCTCCTTGCACACGCGCCCCCCACCAAGCCGGAGTCCCCTCGATGAGCCACGTATTCGATCCCACCGTCCTGCGCGAATACGATATTCGCGGGATCATCGGCGAAACCCTGGGCCCCGACGATGCGCGGGCGATCGGGCGGACCTTCGGTTCGATGTTGCGCGAGGCCGGGGGCAAGCGGGTGGCCGTCGGCTATGATGGGCGGGTCAGCTCGCCAATCCTGTGCCACGCCCTTATCGAGGGCCTGACGGGCGCCGGCTGCGACGTCGTCGATGTTGGCATGGGTCCGACCCCGATGCTCTATTACGCCGAGGCGTCAGATGACGAGGTGGACGGCGGCATCCAGATAACCGGCAGCCACAACCCCGCCAATTACAACGGCTTCAAGATGGTGTTTCAGGGACGCCCGTTTTTCGGCGCGGACATCCAGGAACTCGGGCGCCGTGCGGCGGCCGGCGAGTGGGGCGACGGTACCGGCAAGGTCGAGCAGCGCGACATCATGGAAGCATATATCGACCGGCTGCTGACCGCGCTCGACGGCGTCGATCCGGCCGCCGTGGCGGGGATGCGGATCGGCTGGGACGCCGGCAATGGCGCGGCCGGCCCTGCGCTTGAAAAGCTGGTCGCACGCCTGCCGGGCGAGCATCACACCTTGTACACCGAGGTCGATGGCAATTTTCCCAATCATCATCCTGATCCCACTGTCGAATCCAACCTTGCGGACCTCAAAAGCCTCGTCTCCGTAGAATCCCTTGATTTCGGCGTGGCCTTCGACGGCGACGGGGATCGCATCGGCGCGATCGACGGCGAGGGGCGGGTGATCTGGGGCGATCAGCTGCTGATGATCTATGCCGAGGATTTGCTGAAGACGCGCCCGGGCGCGACGGTGATCGCCGACGTGAAGGCAAGCCGCGCGCTGTTCGACCGGGTTCGCCAGTGTGGCGGCGAACCGCTGATGTGGAAAACCGGTCATTCGCTGATCAAGTCGAAGATGAAGGAAACCGGATCGCCCCTGGCAGGGGAGATGAGCGGCCATGTGTTCTTCGCCGACGATTACTACGGCTATGACGATGCCCTTTACGCAGGCGTTCGCCTGATCGCCGCCGCAGCGCGGCTGGGCCGTTCGGTCACCGAACTGCGCGGCGCGATGCCCAAGATGATCAACACGCCGGAAATGCGCTTTCAGGTCGACGAGAGCCGCAAGTTTGCCGCGATCGAGGAGGTCAAGGCACGGCTTTCGGGCACCGATGCCGATGTGAACGGCACCGATGGCGTCCGGGTCAACACAGCGGACGGCTGGTGGTTGCTGCGCGCTTCGAACACGCAGGATGTCCTCGTCGCTCGCGCCGAAAGCGACAGCGAGGAGGGTCTGGGGCGGTTGATGGGGCAGATCGACCGGCAGCTTGCCTTGTCTGGGCTGGAACGGGGCGAAAGCGTCGGGCATTGAGCTGACGCGATCACCCTACCCACGGGCTGATTTGCCGGCTGGCTGTTTATACTCGTGACGCGCACAAGAAAGCCCCGGGGGGATGACCCCGGGGCTTTCCTTGTGATGGTCGATCAATCAGGACGTTGTCGTGTCGCTGGTGCTCGATCCGGTCGAAGACCCACTCGAGTAGTTTGCCTGCGACGAGCTGGAATAGCTCGAACGGCTGTCATCTACCCGCAGGTTGTTCTGCACGTGCTTCACGCCCGAAATATTGTGGACCACGTCTTCGGCCCGGCGCTTGGCCTCGCGACTGTCGACGGTCCCGTCGAGCGTAATCTCATTGTTGTCGGCGGTGACGGTGATGTTGCTGGCATTCACATACCGGTCGCGCGTCAGACGCTCGCAGGCATCCTCAAGCAGACGTTCGTTCGAGCGGGTATAGTTCGACGGGCCCTTCCCGCTATGGCCGCGGCTACCCTGCCGGTCGTCATCGTCGTCGCCGCTGAAAAAGTTGGCGATCTGTTCGCCGGCGCGGGCAAGAAAGCCGCGATCCGAATCATTGCCGTATCCATCGCGGTCCTCATCGCCATATCCCTGGCGGTTGAACGACCCCGAGCTGTAGGGATTGTAGCCCGAGCCATACGACCCGCCGGTCGAGCCGCCATACCCGCCGCGCGAATAGTCCTGCCCGCCGTAATCGTCACCCCGGAACGAGCGGTGATCCGTGTCGCGTCCGTAATTGGCATAGCGCCCATAGCCTCGCGACTGTCCCGAGTAACGGCTGGAGCCGCCATACGAGCCGTAATCGTCATCATCGGAGTAATTGCTGCCGTAGCTGCCCGACTGGCCGTAGGAGCGATCATCCCGCGACTGCGATTGATACGAACCGCCGCTGCCGTAACGATCCTGGCCGCGATAGCTTGACCCTTCCTGCGAGCGATAGCCGTAATCGTCGTCGTTGCCGCCTTGACGGCTGAACTGTTCGGACTGCCGGCCCGAGCTGCGATACTGCTCGCGATCGCTGCCCCAGCGGTCGTTCCCGTAACGGTTGTCGTCGCCATATTGCGAACTGCGGTTTCGGTGACCCATATCGTCTTCCTTCATCTGCCGGTTGGCTGTGCCGCGCCCCGCTCCGGCAATCATCGGCGGGACGACGGCAACCGCGCCTGTCGGTGGCGCATAGTCATGAAATCAACCGATAATCATGGTTAAGGGTTGCACCTGTCGGCCCTCGAATGATGCATCTCGCCGCAAATCGCGGCCTTGAGCAGCGACGAGGCATCGGTGGAAAGGCGCTTTTCAAAACCAATTGTGCCGCCCATCTTCGCCAGCACCGATGAGCCAGACGCCGATCCCGGAAGAAATCAGTGCGTGGTTCGCGGCTCGCGGATGGCGGGTGCGGCGGCATCAGGCGGAAATGCTGGAGGCGGCAGACGCCGGGCTTCATGCGATGCTGGTGGCCGATACCGGAGCGGGAAAGACGCTGGCCGGCTTCCTGCCCACCATCGCTGCTTTCTGCCCCTCGCGCCTCGCCCAGTCGGCCGCGCCCGAGGGGCTGCACACGCTTTACGTGTCACCCCTCAAGGCGCTGGCGCATGACGTGCAGAGAAATCTCGTCACCCCGATCGAGGAGATGGGGCTGCCGATCACGGTGGAAACGCGCAGCGGCGACACACCTGCCGATCGCAAGAAACGGCAACGCACACGTCCGCCCAATGTCCTGCTCACCACCCCGGAAAGTCTTTCGCTGCTGCTGTCCTTTCCAGACAGTGCCGAACTGTTCGCCGGACTGAAGCGCATCGTGATCGACGAGGTCCACGCCTTTGCCACCGGCAAGCGCGGCGATCTGCTGGCGCTGGCGATGACCCGATTGCAGGCGCTTGCCCCTGATGTGCAGCGTGCGGCCCTGTCCGCCACCGTGGCCAATCCGCAGGGGTTTCGCGAATGGCTTGCCCCCTGGGGCGAAATCGATGCTGTCACCCTTGTCGAAGGCGAGGCAGGGGCACCGCCCGAAGTCGAGATCGTCCTCCCCGTCGACGAGCGGGTGCCCTGGGGCGGCCATGCGGCGACCTGGGCGATCCCGCAGATTTACGAGCAGATCAGGCAGAACCGCACGACCCTGGTCTTCACCAACACCCGCTTCCTTGCCGAATACATCTTCCAGAACCTGTGGACGGTGAACGAGGACAATCTGCCCATCGGCATCCACCACGGATCGCTCAGCCGCGAGGCGCGGCGCAAGGTCGAAGGGGCGATGGCCCGCGGCGAATTGCGAGCGCTCGTGGCGACCGCGAGTCTCGATCTCGGTGTCGACTGGGGCGATATCGACCTGGTGGTGCAGATGGGCGCGCCCAAGGGATCGAGCCGCCTGCTCCAGCGCATCGGACGCGCCAACCACCGGCTCGATCAGCCCAGCCGCGCGCTGCTGGTGCCGGGCAATCGCTTCGAATTTCTCGAGGCGACTGCGGCCAAGGAAGCGGTCGACGAGGGGCAGCGCGATGGCGAAGAGTTTCGTCCCGGCGCCCTCGACGTGCTGGCCCAGCATGTCATGGCCTGCGCCTGCGCCGCGCCGTTCCACGAGGCTGCGTTGCTAGGGGAGATCCGCTCGTCGCTGGCCTATGCCTGGGTGGACGAAGCGATCTGGGACCGCGTGCTGACCTTCGTTGCCACTGGGGGCTATGCCTTGCGCGCCTACGACAAGTTCAAGCGCATCGTGCGTGACAAGGACGGCGTATGGCGGCTGGCCCACCCCGAACAGGCGCAGCGCCACCGGATGAATGCCGGCATCATCGTCGATACGGAGATGCTCGAGGTGCGGATCACCGCGGGCCGCGGGCGGGGCGGGCGCAGTCTCGGCAAGATCGAGGAACGCTTCGCCGCCACGCTGACGCCGGGGGATACCTTCGCCTTTGCTGGCATCAGCCTCGAAGTCGTGAAGGTGCAGGATATGGAAGTCCTCGTTCGCGCGGCCACCAAGAGCGCGACCATCCCGAGTTACGGCGGGCAGCGGATGCCGCTGACCACCCATCTCGCCGACCGCGTACGCGAAATGCTGGTCGACCGGGCCGGGTGGGCGCGGTTTCCGGACGACGTGCGCGAATGGCTGGAGGTGCAGGACTGGCGCAGCCGGATGCCGGGCCCCAACCAGTTGCTGGTGGAAAGCTTCCCCCACGCCAAGCGGCACTACACGGTCTATTACACGTTCATTGGCTGGAACGCGAACCAGTCGCTCGGCATGTTGATCACCAAGCGGATGGAAGACCGGGGGCTGATGCCGGGCGGGTTCGTCGCCAATGACTATTCGCTGGCCATCTGGGGACTGAAGCCGGTGGGCGATCCGGCGGCGATGCTGTCGCCCGACATTCTGCGGGACGAATTTGTCGCCTGGGTCCAGAATTCGCACCTTTTGCGCCGGGCCTTTCGCGAAGTCGCGGTAATCGGCGGGCTGGTCGAACGCCAGCATCCCGGCAAGCGCAAGACCGGCAAGCAGGTCACGTTCTCGACTGATCTGATCTATGACGTGCTGCGCAAGTACGAACCTGATCATGTGCTGCTGGAGGCGGCGTGGGCCGACGCCCGCACGCTGATGACCGACGTGGGGCGGCTGGGCGACCTTCTCGACCGTGCGGCCGAGCAGCTTGTCCATGTCGAGCTGGATCGCGTCAGCCCGCTGGCGGTGCCGGTGATGGTGATGATCGGGCGCGAGGCGACGCCGCAGGGCCAGGTCGATGATGCCTTGCTGCTCGAGGCGGAAAGCCTCGCGAGCGAGGCGATGCGCGTCGAAGGCCTGGTGCTTGACCCGTAGGGCAACCGTCGCCTGACAAGAAAAGGGGCAGCCGTGGCCGCCCCTCTCCCGATTCTTGTATGTCTCGCAGCCGGCTTACTTGCCGAATGTGCGATACTGTTCGTTGCCGACGAAGCCGAACTTGGTCACGCCCGAACCCTTGATGATTTCGAGCACCCGCGCCGAACGTTCGTAGCTGGCCAGCGCATCGGGCTGGAACTGCAGTTCCGGCTCCGGATTGATCTGGGTCGATTGCTGGAGCAGGTTGACCAGATCGCCATCCTCGATCGGATCGCCGTTCCAGAGCAATTGATCATCGGGCGTGATAATCAGCTTGTTCTTGTCCGGTTCGACATCAGTCGGAGGCGGGTTCGGGTTCGGCTGCGGCAGATCGATGTCGATCGAGTGGGTCGCGACCGGGATGGTGATGATGAACATGATGAGGAGAACGAGCATGACGTCGATGAGCGGCGTCGTGTTCATTTCCATCATCGGGCTGCCATCGTCTTTGCCGCCTGACATTGCCATGAGGATCTACTCCTTGATAACGCGGAGGCCCGGGGGCGGGCCCGCAGTCCGGTCAGCCGTTGGGATCGACCGGGTTGGAAATGAAGCCGACCGTGGGATATCCGGCCGCCTGAACATTGTAGATGGCGCCGGCCACGCATTGCCACGGGGCCTGCACGTCACCGCGAATGTGCACCTGCGGGATCTTTTCCGGATCTTCGAGGATCTGCTCCGCGCCGCCGGCCCGCTTCACGATGCTGTCGAGCCGTTCGAACGCGTCATCGTAAAGCTCTTCCGAGGTGACCGGGGTAATATTGTTGAAATAGACGCGGCATTCGCCGTTCCGCGATGCGCCGGTGAAGCCCGGATCGCCGGCACTGCGCCCGGCCTCGTCGGTGGTGCTGACGGTGAGCAACAGATTTTCGACCTTATCCTTGGATTCGGTGGATTCGATGATCGGAATCCGCAGCTGGTCGATAGTCTGGATGGCGACCGGAACCGCAATGAGGAAGATGATCAGCAACACCAGCATCACGTCCACGAGGGGCGTGGTGTTGATGTCGGACATGGGCGTCTCGCCGCCACTTCCTCCCGTCGAAATTGCCATGGTTTAAGTCCTGTCTTTCAATACTGGGCAGTAGGCGGGGAACCGGGGGCGGCCGCGGATTGCCGCCCCCGCAAGGCTCAGCGCTTGGTCGTCGTCGTCGAGGTCGTGGTGCCGGTGACAGGGCTGGTCGACGTGGTCGTCGTCTTGGCACCCGTCGTCGCGGCGGCAGTCGCCGGAGCGGTGCGCGCGGCGGCGCCGGCCTGCTGGGTCGACGTGGCGGTCATCACCGCCGGCTTGATCGCGCCCTTCGAGTTGATGTTGGCCAGCAGATCGGTCGAGAAGCCCGACAGCATTTCAGCGATGCGCTTGTTGCGCTGCTGCAGCCAGTTGTAGGCGAGCACGGCCGGCACGGCGACGAGCAGGCCGATGGCGGTCATGATGAGCGCCTCACCGACGGGGCCGGCGACCTTGTCGATCGAGGCCGAACCGGCAAGACCGATGTTGATCAGCGCGCGGTAGATGCCGATGACGGTACCGAGCAGGCCGACGAACGGCGCGGTCGCACCGACGGTGGCGAGGAACGGCAGGCCGCCGGCGAGCTTCGAGTTGATCGAGGCTTCCGAGCGGGCAAGGGTTCCGTGCAGCCAGTCATGCGCCTCGAGGCTGTCGTTCATGCGCGAGTGCTGCTGCTCGGCATTGACGGCATCGTCCACCAGCTGGCGCCAGGCGCTGTTCTTGTCGAGCTTGCTCGAGCCTTCCTGCAGGCTGTTGGCGCGCCAGAACGAGCTGCGCACGTTCTTGTACTGGTTCATGATCTTCTGCTGCTCGAGCAGCTTGGTGAAGAGGATGTAGAACGAGCCCACCGACATGATCACCAGAATGCCGAAGATCGACCAGGCGATGATGCCGCCCTGTTCCATGGCTTCCATGAAACCGAATTGGTTCTGCGGGGCCGCACCGCCCGCCGCTGCAAGAAGTTCAAGAGTCATAGCGAGATTTTCCCTTTGATATTTCGATATCGCGCAAGGCGAGAACGTTAGTCGAGTTGATAGGCGATCGAAGTGGTCCAGGTCGCACTGATCGGATTGCCGTCACGGTCGAGCGCCGGATCGAAGCGGCCCACCCGGCGGATCGATTGGCATGCGCCGTCATCGAGAACCGAAGACCCGCTCGATTTGGAGATCGAGCATTCCGATACGCGTCCGTCCGCCCCGATGGTGAGCCGCAGGCCAACCGTGCCTTCGATCTGCTGACGCTCGGCGGCGCGGGGATAGTCGCGCTGCATGGCGGCGCCCAGATTACCCTTGGGCTTGACGCCGCGAGCCTTCGAGGGCGCGGGCGGTGCCGGCGGCGGCTCCTCCGCCGGAGGCGACGGCGGTTCAGGCGAAGGATACGAGTACGGGGCGACCCCGGAGGAGATCCAGGCGGTCTTCGAGGACATCGACCCGATCACCATCAGGTACCAGCCGTCGGCGCAGTCCTCGCAGGGCATCGATGAGGC
>NZ_JBHWMI010000015.1:0-6117 GCF_043423005.1 Qipengyuania sp.
GCCGGGGTTGCCTGGCGCGCCGCTTTCGTTATGGGCCTGCCCTTGGCAAAACTACGGTGAAAGCGCAGCCCCAGTGGAAGAAAAAGAGACCCATCAGACCCTTTACCTCGTCATGGGAGGTCGGGTCACCGATCCGCGGAGCGTCCATTTTGCCGACCCCGAAAGCATCCATGTCGCTGGCGTCTACAGCAGCTACGACGATGCTGAACAGGCCTGGCGCGGCAATGCGCAGCGAACGGTTGACGATGCGGAAATGAAATACGTCATCGTGCACTTGCACAAGCTGCTCGACCCTGCCGGTTGAACGCTTAGCCCTTGGTCCGCGCAAAGAAAAACGCCCCGGATAACATCGCGGGGCGTCTTCAAACTCATGCAAATCTCAAATCGGGGACGTCTCAGACGAACTCGATCTTGTCGACCAGATAGAACTTTTCGCCCGAGGGGACAGTGACCTCGATCTCGTCGTCCTTCTGCTTGCCGATCAATGCCCGCGCGATCGGCGAGGTATAACTGATCCGCCCTTGCGAGGCGTCGGCTTCGGTCTGCCCGACGATCTGATATTTCACCGGCTTGTCGTCCTCGTCCAGCAAGGTAACGGTCGCGCCGAAGATCACCTTGTCACCCGAAAGCGTCGCCGGATCGATGATCTGCGCCCGGCTCACCTTGTCTTCAAGGTCGGCGATCTGCGCTTCGACCTGGCCCTGGCGTTCCTTGGCCGCATGGTACTCGGCGTTTTCCGACAGGTCGCCATGCGCCCGCGCCTCTTCGATCGCGTCGACGATCTTGGGCCGTTCAGCCCTCAGAACCTTCAGATCGGCCGTCAGCTTCTCGTAGCCTTCGGCCAGCATCGGCACCTTTTCCATGGGCCAGCATTCCTTTCCACGCGCCTTGGCCGACAACTGGTTCGAGCCCGCAGAAGCGGTGGATCGAACCGATTGTCGGGGAAGGACTTCGAGTAATATCTCAGGCGCTATAATAGTACTGTAGCGAGCGTACTTCAAGTCGCTCCGGGTCGACCTCGGCAATCGCCCGCGCCGCAGCCAGGGATGCAGCGGCGGTGGTGTAATAGGGCACCTTCTGAGCCAGGGCGCTCGCGCGGATCGATTGGGAATCGAGCAGCGACTGCCACCCCTCGGTGGTGTTGAAGATCAGAGCGATATCCCCGTCGATGATGGCGTCGACGATATGCGGGCGACCTTCGGCGACCTTGTTGACCCGCGTGACGTCGAGCCCCCGCCCGGCGAGGAATGCCTGCGTGCCACCCGTCGCGACGATGCGGAAACCGTGCTCGATCAGCGTGCCAACCGCGGGGAGGATAACGTCCTTGTCGCTATCCTTGACCGATACGAAGACCGTCCCCGAGCGGGGCAAGGTCATGCCGGCCCCCAGCTGCGACTTGAGGAAGGCGGCGGGAAAATTTGCATCGATTCCCATGACTTCGCCCGTACTCTTCATCTCAGGTGAAAGCACCGGATCGGATCCGGGAAAGCGCGCGAAGGGGAACACCGCTTCTTTGATCGACATATGCGCGGGCCGTAGGTCGAAGGGTTCGAAGGTGTGCAGCCCCTCGCCCGCCATCACCTTGGCAGCGATCTTGGCGATCGGCTGACCAATCGCCTTTGCCACGAAAGGAACCGTACGGCTGGCGCGCGGGTTGACCTCGATCAGGAAGACCTCGCCGTCCTTCACCGCGAACTGGACGTTCATCAGGCCGCGCACCTCGAGCGCCTTGGCCAGGGCTTCGGCCTGCCGCTTCATCTCGGCAACGATGCCGGCCGGCAGGCTGTAGGGCGGCAAGGTGCAGGCGCTGTCGCCCGAATGGACCCCGGCTTCCTCGATATGCTGCATCACCCCGGCGATGCGGACCTCGAACCCGTCGCTGATGACGTCGACGTCGCATTCGACCGCGTCGCGCAAATACTGGTCCACCAGCACCGGGCTGTCGCCGCTGACATTGACGGCCGTGGCGATGTAGTCGTCGAGCTGCGCTTCGCTGTCGATGATCTCCATCGCCCGCCCACCGAGGACGTAGCTGGGGCGCAGCAGCACCGGGTAGCCGATCCGCGCGGCCACTGCCGCCGCCTCGTCGCGGCTCTTGGCGATGCCGTTGAGCGGCTGCTGCAACCTGAGCTTGTTGACCAGGCGGGCAAAGCGCTCGCGATCCTCGGCAAGGTCGATCGCGTCGGGACTGGTGCCGAGGATTGGAATGCCCTCCCGCTCCAGCGCGGCGGCCAGCTTCAGCGGGGTCTGCCCGCCGAACTGCACGATCACGCCGACGACCTCGCCGCGGCTCATCTCGACCCGCAGGATCTCGAGCACATCCTCCTCGGTCAGCGGCTCGAAATACAGCCGGTCGGAGGTGTCGTAATCGGTGCTTACCGTTTCCGGGTTGCAGTTGACCATGATCGTCTCGAACCCTGCCTCGGAAAGCGCAAGGCACGCGTGGACGCAGCAATAGTCGAACTCAATCCCCTGCCCAATACGGTTCGGGCCGCCCCCGAGGATGACGATCTTCTTCGCATCGCTGGGCAGCGCCTCGTCTTCCGGCTCGCCGAAAGTCGGGGTCTCGTAGGTCGAGTACATATAGGGCGTGATTGCCTCGAACTCGGCGGCGCAGCTGTCGATCCGCTTGAACACGGGTAGCACGCCGAGCTTGCGACGCAGGTCGCGCACCTCCTGTTCGCTGGTGGCTCCGGCCATGGCGCGCAGGGCATCGTGCAACAGGCCGCTGCGGCGAGCCTGGGTTTCGGCAAGCCCCCCGGCCACGCCGACCGAGCGAACCGCAAGCGTGGCGAGGCGCTTGTCGGAAAAGCCCATTGCCTTCAGCCGGCGCATTTCCGCCGCGGTGTTGGGCAGGCCATTCTCGCCGATAGCCGCTTCCTCGACGATGATCGCCTCGATCTGGCGCAGGAACCACGGATCGTAGCCGGTGATCGGCTGGATTTCGGCAACGCTCAGCCCCTCGCGAAAGGCTTGCGCAACCTTGAGGATGCGGTCGGGCGTGCGCTGGCTGAGCGCGGCAGTGATCTTGTCGCGCGACGCCTCTTCGAGTTCGGGCACGCGGTTGAAGCCGTCGAGCCCGGTTTCAAGACCGCGCAGCGCCTTCTGCATCGATTCCGCAAAGCACCGGCCAATTGCCATGACCTCGCCCACAGACTTCATCGCCGTGGAAAGTTCGGGCGTCGCGCCCTTGAACTTTTCGAAGGCGAAGCGGGGGATCTTGGTGACGACGTAATCGATGGTAGGCTCGAAACTCGCAGGCGTCGCGCCGGTGATCTCATTGGTCAGCTCGTCGAGCGTGTAGCCCACCGCCAGCTTCGCCGCCACGCGGGCGATGGGGAAGCCGGTGGCCTTGGAGGCAAGCGCGCTCGACCGGCTGACCCGCGGGTTCATCTCGATCACGATCAGTCGCCCGTCCTTCGGATTGACTGCGAACTGGACGTTGGAACCGCCTGTTTCTACACCGATTTCGCGCAGCACCGCGATGCTGGCGCTGCGCATGATCTGGTATTCCTTGTCGGTCAGCGTCAGCGCGGGGGCGACGGTAATGGAATCGCCGGTGTGGACGCCCATCGGATCGACATTCTCGATCGAGCAGATGATGATCGCATTGTCCTTGCGATCGCGCACCACCTCCATCTCGAACTCTTTCCAGCCGAGCAGGGATTCCTCGATCAGCACCTCGGTGGTGGGTGACGCATCCAGGCCCGATCGCACGATCGCCTCGAACTCGATCCGGTTGTAGGCGATGCCCCCGCCCGTCCCGCCCAGCGTGAAGCTCGGGCGGATGATCGCCGGAAGGCCGGTCCGCTCCAGCACATCGAACGCCTGCTCGACCGTGGTCGCGACCCCGCTGCGCGCGCTTTCGAGGCCGATGCTGTCCATCGCCTCGCGGAAACGCTGGCGGTTCTCGGCCTTTTCGATCGCTTCGGCCTTGGCGCCGATCATCTCGACGCCGTATTCGGCCAGCACGCCCATCTCCTCCAGCGCCAGCGCACAGTTCAGCGCCGTCTGCCCGCCCATCGTGGGCAGCAGCGCGTCGGGCCGCTCCTTCGCAATGATCTTGGCGACGATCTCGGGCGTGATCGGCTCGATATAGGTTGCATCGGCCATGTCCGGATCGGTCATGATCGTGGCCGGGTTGGAGTTGACCAGGATCACCCGGTACCCCTCCTCCCGCAGCGCCTTGATCGCCTGCGTGCCGGAATAGTCGAACTCGCACGCCTGCCCGATGATGATCGGACCGGCGCCGATGACGAGGATGGAGGAGATGTCAGTGCGTTTGGGCATCAGTTAGCCTTGCCAAGCGGGTTTGTGACAATGTGCCAAAGAGCCCACTGAAGAAGCTCTTGGTGTTCTGGGCCGAAATGAACGAGCGCCGGAGACATGAGTGGGTTCTCGAACCACAACATTGATGCCGCCTCTGCGGCCTTGTTGGGCCACCGATGTGCCGTTTCAGGCCAGATCGCGTCCATGCGTTCAACGGCATCCGAAACTGACAGCTTTCCCTCGCGAACAGCGGCGTAAACAGCCTTACCAAGGTCGGAGATGAACACAGGCAGAGCCGCCTTTTGAGATCTGTCCTCTTCTTCGCAACCTGGCGGGCGTGATGCTGGATCGGCGTGGTGCCAAGCGTGCTGGAACGCGGCTGCATAAAGATGCCATGCCGAACCTTTTGGCTCGTATGAAATGCTATACAAGCCGTGGTTGAAGCTATTCAACACCTCAAAGATGCGCGGAACATCTCGCTCGAGCCATTCGATTGTCGGCCAACGGCGCTCCCAAATTTCATAAGGATAATCGTCGAGTGCGCTTCGTTCGATCGGAACCCCTGCGCCTTTCAGCGCGCGAAAAACCTCGTCTTGATCTTGATGGCTTTCGTCATCGTCCAGATCTTCGTGCAGGTGATAGCAAATTCGGTCAACGTCGGGCCCAAAGGGCCCCAGAGTTTTATTGGCCTCAATGGAAAACCGCATGACCTCCATAATCTTGTCGAGCGTTTCGACGGACTCGATGGTCACCCTATCATCCCCACGAACTTCTCAAACAGGTAAAAGCTATCCTGAGGCCCCGGGCTCGCCTCCGGGTGATACTGCACCCCGAACGCCCGCTTGCCCCTGATCGAAATTCCACAATTGGTCCCGTCGAACAGCGAGACGTGGGTTTCCACCACCCCCTCAGGCAAGGTCGCCCCGTCCACCGCGAAGCCGTGGTTCATCGAGGTGATCTCGACCAGCCCCTCGCTCTCGCCCCAGCCGCCGCCGACGCGCTGGACCGGGTGGTTGGCGCCGCGGTGGCCCTGGAACATTTTGGCGGTTTTTGCTCCTGCCGCGAGCCCCAGAAGCTGGTGGCCAAGGCATATGCCGAAGATCGGCACGTCGCGTTCCAGCAGGCCCCTGATCACCGGCACCGCATACTCGCCCGTCGCCGCCGGGTCGCCGGGGCCGTTGGAGAGGAACACGCCATCGGGCTCCAGCCGCATGATCTCTTCCAGCGAGCTGCGCGCCGGCACCACCGTCACCCGCGCGCCCGCCTTCACCAGATTGCGAAAGATGTTGTCCTTGGAACCATAGTCGATCGCGACCACGTGCGGGCGCGCATTGCCCGCCTCGCCATACCCGTGGCCAAGCTGCCAGTGCCCGCCGCGCCAGTCTTCCAGGACGCCGCGGGTGACGCGCGGGACAAGGTCGAGCCCCTCCAGCCCGCTCCACTCCGCCGCCTGCCGGGCCAGCGCCTTCAGGTCGAACTCGCCGCGCGGGCTGTGGGCGATCACCGCGTTGGGCGCGCCGTCGCGGCGAATGCGGCGGGTGAGCGCGCGGGTATCGACTCCCGAGAGGCCGATCTTGCCGTGCGCGGCGCACCAGGCGGCAAACTCCTCCTGCGCGCGGAAGCTGGAATGCAGGGTAATCTCCTGCCGCACGATGAGGCCGACCGCGCCCAGCCCGCGGCTCTCGTGGTCTTCCTCGTTCGCGCCGACGTTGCCGATATGGGGAAAGGTGAAGGTGACGATCTGGCTGTCGTAGGAGGGATCGGTCATCACCTCCTGATAACCCGTCATCGCGGTGTTGAAGCAGACCTCGCCCACCGCGCTGCCGGTGGCACCGAAGCCCTTGCCCC